>CANKBS010000019.1 GCA_947480015.1 Sphingobacteriaceae bacterium | reverse complement strand
TCTTACGTTTAATATCCTTGATTAAACTCTGAGCTGTTTTCTTGTTTGGATTCGTTTCCATTTTCTTATTGTTTTACATTGGTTAAACTTAAGAAAATGTCTCTTTGTTTTTATATTAAATCAGTACACTTTGGTTTGAAACGCTACATCCGGGGTATCGGCGGCACGTAATTTTGGAGTTAGTCAAAGTGCCGGCACTTATTTTAATTTTTTTGATTCAGATGATCTGGCATATCCCAATCATTTGGAAGAAGCCCATCGTTTTATAAGTAATCATCCCGAAGCGAAATTTGTGTTTTTTGATTACGATTGGGGTGACGTTGGTATGAACCAGAAACATGAAGTGAAACTCCGATTTAAGGATCCAAACTTGGCCATGCTGCGTTCAAATTTCGCCTCCACCAATTCGGTAATTATTCATGCAAGTGTTTTTAATCACTTAAAATTTAATGAAGCCTTACGCATTTCAGAAGATTGGGAATTTTGGTTAAAAAATTCAGTCAGGCATCAATTTCATCTGACTCATAAAAGCACCAGTTATTATATCGATCATGGCGAAAGAAGTGTCAGAAATTTTAATGCTCAGGATTTAATCGAACAAAAAAACCTTTTCGTCGAATTTTTAAAAAAGGATTCTGTTTTTTTTGAAAAAAATAAGGCGTCTTTAAGCAAAATAAATGCTCACATGATTTCATACATCGCTCTGCATTCCACTCTTATCAAGGAAAAGCGACTGCCGTTAAAATTATTTATAAAAAGTATTTACTTGCAACCTGCAAGCCTTTTCTCAAAAAGAAGCTTAGCCATAATAAAGTATCTATTGTTCAATTGGTGAAATAAATACACTAGTTTTGCACTAAATAATGAGAGATTGTTAGTCCTGCAATGAAAAAACCAGTTAAACATCGTTACGTATTTTTTTGGCTCTTCGTCGTTTTTGGTTTAATTACCTTCTACGCCTATTTCTTAAAAATCAATTGTCTGTTTTCTTGCCCGGTTTCAAATGAAGAAAAATACGATTCCACTTTTTTATCGATTAACAGCGAAGCCAAACTCGATACACTCCTATTTAAGAGATTTAGAAAAACCAAACACGATACAGCTGCAACGGTTCTTTTTTTAGATGTCTTTTTACGCAAGCGTTTTTATAATGGCTATTCGGTGCTCAACAAAGAACAAAATTGGATTGCACTTTGTTTGGGCAAATTAGTATGGTCACATTTTCAGTTTCCGGTGATACCAGACGATATTCTTTTACACCCAAGTGCTGCCTGCAGTCAACAGGGCATTTTATTTCAAAACGAATTAGATAAACTAAAAATCCAATGCGCTGTTATTAAATTTTATCCTTTATCCAGATACAGTGCTGGACATTATGCTATTTCCGTACTTTATGGTAATTCCTATCACTTTTTCGATCCCAATAAAGAGCCCACTATTGTTGATTCAACGATGCCAAGTATTGAAACCATTGTGGATAAAAAACTCTATGTAAAAATGTATTCAAAGCCTTCGAATATGGCATTTCAGGATTTCTTTAAAAGAAAAAACTTTGCCAGCGTTACCCAAACACCCTTTAGAAAAGGAAACATGTACTATTTTCAAGTAATCAGTGCTATGCTCTCCCGTTGGCTATGGTTATTCTTTTTAGTGCTTTATGCGATTCTTAGTTTAAAGACCTTGGTCAAAAAAGCTTAATTCTGAATTATCTTTTTAAATTCGTGCAATCTATTCTGAGTTCACATGTGCGGCATTTCTGGTTTTTTAGATTTTAATAAAAACTCATCGGTTTATGTATTGCAGCAAATGACCGATAGTCTTATTCATCGTGGTCCCGATGCTGCCGGATACAAACTCCTTGAATCGTCAGAAGCTCAAATTGGTTTGGGTCATCGACGTCTTTCTATCATCGATTTAAGTGAAGTCGGGCAGCAACCCATGCGGTTCCAACACTATAGTGTCGTTTTTAATGGGGAGATTTATAATTATGCCGAAATAAAACAAAGACTCCTAATAGAAGGGCATCAGTTTATAAGTGAATCGGATACGGAAGTAATTTTACATGCCTATGCGCAATGGGGTAACGATTGTTTAAACCATTTTACCGGCATGTTTGCCTTTGTTATCTACAATGAACAGTCGCAGCAATTGTTTTGCGCGCGCGATCGTGCCGGTGTCAAACCATTTTATTATTACTGGCACGAAAATTTGTTTTTATTTGCTTCAGAATTAAAGGCCTTTCACAAACATCCTGCTTTTAAAAAAGAGATTGAATTAAAGGCCGTATCGGCCTTTATGCAGTTTGGTAATGTGCCGGGATCATATTGCATCTTTAAACACTGTCACAAACTTGCGCCGGGACATTTTCTGCAGTTTTCAATAAAGGATAAATATTCCAAAATTACCCAATATTGGAATGTTTATGATGCCTATAATGTAGAAAAACAAGATCTTTCTTTTGAGGAAGCAAAAACGAATACTGAAAGCGTTCTAAGTAAAGCCTTTAATTACCGTATGATTGCTGATGTACCCGTTGGCGTTTTTTTAAGTGGCGGTTACGATTCAGCTTGTTTAACAGCCTTGTTGCAAAAAAACCGAAGCGAAAAACTTAAAACCTTCACCATTGGCGTTCCTGATATTGGCTTAAATGAAGCGCCGTATGCAAAAAAAATTGCAAATCATTTAGGTACCCAACATACTGAATTTACTTGCACGCAAAAGGAAGTACTGGATCTTTTACCTGAACTTCCTTATTATTACGACGAACCTTTCGGCGACAGCAGTGCCATTCCTACGTCATTGGTTTGTAAACTGGCGCGTAAACAGGTTACCGTTGCTTTAAGTGCCGACGCGGGGGATGAAGTATTTGCGGGTTACAACCGTTATGATTATTTAATGAAACACGGTAAGCTGCTGAATCAGATTCCTAAACCCTTCCGTTTAGCTGCTGCAAAGGCTATGACCATGGTGCCTGCCAATAAACTTCCATTTTTTAATAAACAGTATAATTTCGCTAACCGTTATAATAAATTAGGTTCACTTTTGCAGGACCCCTCTCCTGAAAACATGATGTTAAGCCTTACCCAGCAGTTTAACGACAAAGAGTTTGAAGAACTTTTTATTCAAAACACACAAAGTCCACCAACCGCCTATACATCAAAGGAACTTAAGCACAAATTTTATTCGCCACTGAGTTTTATGATGGCCATTGATTATCAAACCTATTTACCCGATGATATTTTACAAAAGGTAGACAGGGCCTCCATGCGTTTTAGCTTAGAAGCCCGCGAGCCATATTTGGATCAGGCGGTGATTGAATGGGCAGCAAAATTACCCGATGCCTACAAATACTTTAAAGGCAATAAAAAATACATTTTAAAAGAAATCGTGCATCAATACATTCCCAAAAGCATGATGGACCGGCCGAAGATGGGTTTTGCAATCCCCATTGAAACCTGGTTAATGACTGATTTAAAAGAACAGGTGGAGCATTATTTAAACCAACAGTTAATTCAATCGCAGGGGATTTTTAATTCACAAAAAACAAATCAGTTAACGACACAATTTTTTGGCGGTAAAAAAGAACTGGCCATTAAAATTTGGTATTTACTGATGTTTCAGATGTGGTACGAAAAGTGGATGAAGTAAAAATCAACCCGAAACCAGTACTTCACCTTCAACAAGACTGACTCTTTGTTTTAAGCGCCTTTGATAGCTTGATTCGTTAAGCATATAATTTAAAATCACCAAACTCGACAAGAAGAAAGGAATACAGGGTATCTTTAAGCGGACCAAGGCGCCAAAATTGGAAATGGAAACACCAACCGAAAAGGCAAAGAAAACAGAAAACACAAACGAGAACATCAGCAAAGGGTGTGTTGTAATTAAACCAAAAAATTTAAAGAAGCGCAGTTTAAATAAGAGGTATATCGTAAACAACAAAATAAAGGTGTTTTCAATGGCACTCAAAGCCATGACAACATTTTTCACATCAAATATGGTTGGCCTAAAAAGTGCAGCAAATATTGCTTTGTGAGATACTGACAAAAGACCTGTTATGGTTGGCTCATAATCTCCAATATCAAAAGTATTACCGCCATAGTAACTTTGTTTTAAATCCTGTTGAGCCCCCGAGGCAGTCTTAATTACTTTTTCAACCGAATAATTTCCAAGTGAATCGCCCAACTGTTGCAACACAAATAGTGAAATGGCAATACCTACCATTAATAATGTTGGAGCAAACATCACTTTTAAAAATGTGTTCTTTATGCGGCTCACGCGAAGGGCAACGAACCAGAGAATTGAACCGGGTAAAAGTGCGAATAAAATATAGGGTTTGATCGATAATAGTATAAAGGTTCCAAAAAGTAGGGCCGCAATGTATTTGACTTGTCTTCTTTTTTGAGTAAAAAACCAATAAAAACCATGAACGAAAAAACAGACTGCAGAAAAGGTGATGCTGTCTTTCATAATTCCACTTCCCCAAAACACAACTGAAGGCACATATAAAATTGACCATCTGAACTGGCGCACGAGCTTAGGAAACTCTTTAGTAAACACTAAAAACAAACGCCATACGCCTAAATAACACAAGCTGGCCACAACAAGAGAAGTTGCTATATAACTTTTAAAACAAATGAGTTCAATGGGCATAAAACACTTACTCACAAAAAAAGCATATTCATCATTTACCCAATACGTAAAGGAATAACTGGAAGTAAAGAGATAATAATCGGAATATTTTGGGTTACCCAAATAGATGTACATAAAATCCTTAGGATTTTCTAATAACAAATCAACTAGGGTATTGGCTGTATAATGATAATTATACGTGTCACCCCCACCATAATAATAAGAATAAATAAGTCCAAGCGCCACGGCACCAAACATTTTCACAAGTAAGCCCGGTAAAAAATAATTATAAAAGCGCTCCTTTATTCTTCGTTTTATAGTAAATTTATGCGCAAATATGAGGATAATTGCTGCATAAAGAGGTGCTATCAAAAGATCAAAAATATCCATGTAATTATATAAAATTAATTAATTAAAGCCATTGGGCAAAAATACTCTTTATATCACCTTTGACGGTTTAAGTGACCCCCTCGGACAATCACAAATCCTCCCATATGTGTGCGGCCTGGCTTCAAAAGGTTATCATATTAACATTCTATCTTGTGAAAAAACAGATCGTCTCGAAAAAGAAAAAGAGGGGATTCTGAAAAAAATTAGCGAACTACCCATTCACTGGCAATGCATCATGTATCTTGAAGAAGGCAGTGCTTACAGCCGTTTTTTGTATGTGCAACGCTTACAAGCATTGGCCAAGGCCATGATTGCTGAAAAAAACATCTGTTTAATTCATTGTCGAAGTTATATTGCTTCCTTAGTTGGATTAAATTTAAAAATCAACCATAACATTCCCTTTGTATTTGACATGCGTGGTTTTTGGGCCGATGAACGTTTAGACGGTAATATCTAGAACAAAAAAAATCTGCTTCAGAATATATTTTACAGGTATTTTAAAAACAAAGAAAAACAGTTTTTGAAAAATGCCGACGCTGTTATATCCCTTACGCATTCTGGTTTAAAGGAGTTAATAGAGGTCTATCCGGATATTCCGCTTCAACAAAAAACAAAAATCATACCTTGTTGTACCAATACTGATTTGTTTAATCGTGAGCATCTTCAGACTCCACTCAGGTATCAACCTCAGCCCAACGATCACCTTATCATATACACCGGTTCCATTGGCACCTGGTATTTTACCCGCGAAATGATTGATTGTATGATAGTTTGGAAACAAAAGATTCCGAATTTAAAATTACTGATTGTAACACGCGACACTGAAGTTTTGGTAGAAGTCCTTAAGAATTACAGCGTAGAACAGCGTGAATTGATCCACTACGAACAAGCTTCCTATGCCGAAGTACCGGCCTACTTAGCCTTGGCTAAAGCCGCCATCTTTTTCATTAAACCTGCCTATTCTAAAATTGCCTCCTCCCCAACCAAAATGGCAGAGTGCTGGGCCATGGATCTGCCTATCATTACCAACGCCGGTATTGGCGATAACGACATCTATTTTAAAAATGATCTGGGTGGCATATTATTGTCGGAATTTTCAGAAAAAGAATACCTCCTGTCTTGCCAAACATACCTCGAGCTATTAAAAAAACCCAACAATTACCGAAGTATAGCGCTAGAACATTTTGATCTGAAAATGGCCGTTGAACGCTACACTGGCATTTACGAAAAACTTACAGCTTGGAATTAAAGTTTTTTTTGTGAATAAAATAAGCCAATAAATTATGACCGTATTTAAATCACAGCTAATTTTTATTTACCTTTAATGCCTATGCAAACCATTATTGTTACAGGTGGCGCCGGATACATTGGTTCACACACCATTATTGAATTGCTGAATAAAACCAATTATCATGTGGTTTCGGTAGATAATTTTTCCAATTCAAATCCACAGGCCTACGAAAAAATAAGAAGCATTACCAAAAAAAAATTCGACACTCTTGAAGTGGATATTTGCAATGAAGCACTTCTTAACGAAAAATTAGCAGCCTTTAAAAACAGTGCAGGCATTATCCATTTTGCAGCTTTTAAATCAGTACCCGATTCAGTAGCCGACCCTTTAATGTATTACCATAACAACAATGCCTCGCTGCTTAACATGCTGCGTTTTGCAAAAAATAATCAGATACGTAATTTTATTTTTTCTTCGTCCTGCTCGGTATATGGCAACGCCAATGAATTGCCGGTGACAGAAGAAACCCCTTTAAAAAAAGCCGAGAGTCCCTATGGTCATACCAAACAAATTGGTGAAGATATGATTGCTTTTTTTTGCAAGGCAAATCCGAATTTTAATGCGGTGTTATTACGATATTTCAATCCCGTTGGCGCTCATATGAGTGGTGAGATCGGTGAGTTTCCGATCACCAAACCCAATAACCTTTTGCCTATTATTACACAAACTGCCCTTGGAATAAATTCACTCACCGTTTTTGGCAATGATTACGATACCCGCGATGGTTACTGCATTCGTGATTACGTGCATGTAAGTGATGTGGCCGATGCGCATGTCAAAGCCCTCAATTATGTGATCGAAGGAAAAAACAAGAAAAATATTTCTTTGTATAATCTTGGTACAGGCAATGGCGTGAGTGTTCTGGAAGCTATTCAGTCCTTTGAAAAAGTAAGTGGTAAAAAATTAATTTATACCGTGGGTCCAAGACGCGATGGCGATGTGATAGCGGTGTATGCGAATAATACCTTAGCAAAAAGTGAATTACATTGGGTTCCGCAGTATTCATTGGATGACATGATGCTGAGCGCCTGGAAATGGCAACTTAATCTCGAAAAGAACAAGTAAGATTGTTCAATCTTTTATCAGCTTGGAAACACTTTGCAGTTTTCCTTTTTCATATACCTGTAAAAAATAAATGCCCGATTGAAGTTGACTGAGATCAAGGCTCGACTTGCTGTCATGAATGGCTGAGACGTTTATCTCAAGCTCCTTTCCACTCACATCCATCAATTTATAGCTTCCTTCTTTAAGTGGACTGTTAAACTCCAATGTGACTTGCGACGGAGCAGGGTTTGGATACAAAATCACAGAACCATCCGTGTTTTCGGTTTCAGCGATTCCGGAAGGGTTATCATAAGTGCAGGACTTGTTACTGAATTGCTTTAGTCCAAAACTATTATCCTGATAACACAAAAATTGAAAAATATAATCACCATCAGATGAAAGCCCTTTGTAGTCGAATAAGAATTCGTAATTACCAAATCGCTCAGCAATTACTTTAGTGCCGTAATACAAATGTTTCAAATTAAAACCATTCACATTAATATACTTAACGGAATCTATCAAATTGAATCCGGCAAAACTATTAGTCCAGCCCTGGCCTGCGCTAACCGCAAAATTATAAAGGATTTGCCATTGATTGTTTGTGTAGATATTTTTCATAAAAATGGTATCCCCATTTTGTTTTAGAAAGGTTTTACTAATAGTAAAATCATTAGATTCATTAAAAAACCTTTTGTGTTTCAAAACTTTAACCGTTTCGTTTGCGATTACTGAATCGCCAATATACTTGATTGTTTCATTTGAATAACTAGGATGAAGAGATAGATTGTTATCGCCAAACAAATAATGCCACTCGGCGCCGGGCGGACAAAACACTACCTGTGAGATTAATTTAGTTCCGGCAAAAAAACTGCAGAGAATTAAAGTTAAAGTTTTCATATGGATTTGTTTTAGGTCTATTAAAGATAAGAAAAACCAGCTTACCTTTTATTTTGCAAACGTTAATTCAGACCCCAAAGAATCTATTTACAGAAATTTTCTTTCAGGTCTTCAGCAATTTGCGAACCGGCTGCAATAGCCTTAGAGATGATGGCGCATGCTTTTACCGGATCTTTTTTATTTTCATAAATATAAGCCAGGCCCAAATATGCATCGTAGTTTTTTGTATCAAGTTCCAGGCACTGCTCATAATCTTTAATAGCCTCGTCGTATTTCAAGGTTATTTCAAACCAATAAGCGCGTGAATAATAAAACAACGAATTGATTGGTTCAATAGCAATACAAGCTGTAAGATCGTTTATAGCTTCTTTATTTAATTCAAGCATTCCAAAAGCTACCGACCGGTTATACAAGGCTTTGGTATCGTTCGGGTTTTTTGCAAGCACCAAATTAAACTCATCTATGCTTCTTCCAAAGTTATTATCCAAAAAATAAATAAGGGCATTTAAATAATGTGCTTGGTAAAAACCAGGATAGTTTTTAATTAAGGTCGCGTAACTTTTTCTAGCAGCTTTAATCTCCATGGTTTTAAGGTGAATGAGTCCTTTGTAATAAATCGCGGAATCTTTTTGATAACCTTTTTCAATACTGGAGTCCACCAATTGGTGAGCTATGAGCAGATTATCGTTTAAAATGGTTTCGCGTACCCTGAAAAAGGGCGACTGGGCCTGCACCAACATGCCAAGTAATAAAAAACAGCTTAAAATAAATTGTCGCATACTTAATAATTTAAACCCGGACAACGGGCAACCGAAAGTTTACTCGTTATACTGCTGGCCATACCCAAAGGTACAAGCCCTATCATCAATTCGTAACTGTTACCTGCACCAAAGCGGGTTTGATTAATGGGATAAGAGTACGCAAAACCGGCCGTCATATTTCCTAAAAAACGAATCTGAAAAGTAGCACTTACAAAACTGGCGTTGCGAATTCCTACTCCGCCGCCTATCCGATGTAAATAATAAAACATCACATTCAGATCAACTATTGGTGGGGCAATTATAGGTAAATTCAATGCCATAGAAGGCATCATTAAAAGATGGTCGGTTATGGTAATAAATTTTCCATAATCAAAATAAATGGAAGGCTGCAGTTTTGAAGGACTGCCAATTTTACGCCCTTTAAAATCCTGTAACTTGGTAATGCTAAGTTGACGGATTGAAACACCTAAAAAATAATTTTTGTCGGAAATCCGAAAACCCGGAATAATATCGGGATACAGATACAAGGCTGTTTTGTTTTTTTGAACTGCCGGATCATTGATGTCGAAATAACCGATGGATCTGATGTATTTCTTAGCTCCTGCATACACACCAAAAGACATCACCGTTTTTTTCTTCAAAAGCATGTGATAGGTATAACCCAAATAAACCCCTGAATTACCCATCAGTCCGCTTTCATCGTTATCGGTATAAAAACTAATGTTTTGCCATTGGCGGTAACTTCTGGGAGGACGAATGGTATAGGAATAATTAAAAAAATACTGCCGGGGCGCATTGTCCATACCGACCCACTGTTTATTTAGACCACCGGCAAAATAATAGATCTGATTAATATCGCTTCCCGAAGCGGCGGGGTTCATGCCAGCTTTATTAAACGTATACTGGTTGTACATAGTGGTTTGCTGGGCTCTTGTGTAAAGAGCAATCAGCACAAAAACCAGAATCAATAATTTTTTCATAATTAAGCTAAACTTATTAGTCCCCACATGCGACCTGTTTTACCCTTATCGCGGCGATAACTAAAAAAGTCTGGTTCAAAGGTACAACGATTCATGCTCCAAATATTTCGCGGAGAAATATTGTTTTTAACTAAAACATCAACATTACAACGAATCAGATCAATTTTGTTTTGTTTCCAGCAATGCTCCTCAAAACCGCTCTGTTTAAATTTTTCAATCACTTCTACTCCCACTTCAAAATTGCTTTGACAAATTCCTTGTCCGATTGCCACCTGAATATGCTCTGCATTTGCACCCAACTTAAACATGGCTTGTAATGTTTGTTCCGCAATTTTAGCCTGCGTGCCGCGCCAGCCGGCATGGGAAGCACCAATGACGTCATTCACCGGATCGTGAAATAAAATGGGATAACAATCGGCAATACTTATGGCCAGCACCAAGTTTTTTTGATTTGTTACCAAGGCATCCCCTTGTTGCATACCCCGCTTAGCCAAACAAACGTCTGTGCCATGCACTTGTTTAAGGATACATAAATCGTGATGGGAGAGCTTTAACTCTTCTAAAGCCCTTTTACGGTTTGTCTCCATGTGCGTTGTTTCATCTTCCGAACCACCTAAATTCAACGAATCAAATGGTTCTGATGAAACGCCGCCGTGGCGATTAGAAAAACCGTGCCTGCAGCCTATGTTAGGTGCTCGCAACCACATTAATGAATATAGCTAAGTTTCATCATATTGGTTCTGCCTTTTTCTTTCATAGGCATACTGGCAATATTAATTACTAAATCATCATTTTTAAGGAGACCTGCCGTTTTGATAACGTCTTTTAAGTCCTCAATGGTTTGATCGGTGCTCTCATACTTATCGTAATAATAACCCCTCACACCCCAAACCAAACTCAAGGTGGTAAGCAGCGAACGGTTATCGGTAAAAATAAAAATAGGTGCTTTTGGGCGGTGACTCGAAAGTTTAAAAGCTGTGTAACCACTGTTGGTCATGCTGATAAGTGCTTGTGCTCCGGCATGATGCGCCAAGGCACAGGCATTGTAACAAATACTATCGGTTATATAGGTAATGGTTTTAATGTAAGGGGTATGCTCTTTGTAATAGATCGAATCCAATTCTTCCACTTCCGTAATTATTTTACGCATCATTTCAATAACCTTCACCGGAAATTTCCCTACCGATGTTTCAGCACTTAACATCACCGCATCGGCACCATCCATGACAGCATTCGCAACATCATTCACCTCAGCACGGGTTGGTGTATAACTGGTGATCATGCTCTCCATCATTTGAGTGGCAATAATCACCGGCTTCCCAATTTGAATGCATTTGTTCACGATCATTTTTTGTAAAAGCGGTACACGTTCCATTGGTAACTCCACACCCAGATCACCACGGGCTACCATGATACCATCGGTAACATCAATAATGTTGTCAATTTCTTTGATGGCTTCCGGCTTTTCAATTTTTGCAATAACACGGGCGCGTTTGCCTTTTTGTTTGATAATGTCTTTTAACTCTACAATATCCGTCACACTTCTTACAAATGATAGGCCAATCCAGTCAAAGTCTTGTTCCAAGGCAAAATCCAGATCACGCAAATCTTTAATCGTTAAACAAGGCAAAGATATTTTTGTGTTGGGAAGATTCACCCCTTTTTTAGACGATAAGATTCCGCCAACGGTAATCATACAGCGAACATTATCTTTTTTATTGGTATCCATTACTTTTAAATGAATTTTTCCATCATCAATTAAAACCGTTTCACCCACCTTAACATCCAGTGGAAATTGCGGATAAGTGATATAAATAACGTCTGCATCACCTTCACACTCTTTGGTGGTAATGTTTATTTCTTGACCGGTAACTAAAGTGGCGCTGTTATTTTTCACCAAACCTATACGCAATTTTGGTCCTTGTAAATCGGCAAGTATGCCAACGTGTTTATTTAATTTTTTATTTAATGCGCGAATATTGGCCACATTGTTTAATACGGCTTCATAATCGCCGTGCGAAAAATTGATCCTGCAAATATCCAAACCTTCATTAAACATTTCTTCTAAAACATTTATATCGGCTGTTGCGGGACCCATGGTGGCCACAATTTTGGTCCTGTTAAATTTTTTCATAATAGCGTGCTTACAATAAGACATCTAAGGTAAAAAAAGGAATGAAGTCTGAAAATTAATAAATGGTTAATTTGTTGGGATTAATGTGTGTGAACGGTCCTTCATAAAACAACCTGTGTTGTTCGAACACAGGTTGCAAAAAAAATTCTTTAAAAATTACTTGCGTTTCATCACGCGTTCAACAGCGTTTAAGATATCAATGGTATCTAATCCGTATTTGGTCATGAGTTGATCGGGCGTGCCACTTTCTCCGAATGAATCGTTCACAGCTACATACTCTTGTGGGCAAGGTAAGTTGCGCGCTAGCAACTGTGCAACGCTGTCACCCAAACCACCATTCATTTGATGTTCTTCGGCAGTAACCACACATTTGGTTTTGCTTAATGATTTCAGAATGGCGGCATCATCCAACGGTTTAATGGTATGAATATTGATAATCTCGGCTGAGATGCCTTTTTCGGCTAATTTTTCTCCTGCTTCAATGGCTTTCCAAACTAAATGCCCGGTTGCAATAATTGTGACATCAGCACCTTCGTTTAACATCACTGCTTTTCCAATTTCGAAATTCTGATCCGCAGGTGTAAAATTAGGTACGGCCGGGCGGCCAAAACGTAAATAAACCGGACCATAATATTTTGCAATAGCAATGGTAGCCGCTTTGGTTTGATTGTAATCACAAGGATTGATAACCACCATGTGCGGTAGCATTTTCATCAAACCAAGGTCTTCTAGAATTTGGTGGGTGGCTCCGTCTTCGCCTAAGGTGAGGCCTGCGTGAGATGCGCAAATTTTTACATTTTTGCCTGAGTAAGCAATGCTTTGACGAATTTGATCGTACACACGGCCGGTACTAAAGTTAGCAAAGGTTCCGGTGAAAGGAATTTTACCGCCAATGGTTAAGCCCGCTGCAATGCCCATCATGTTAGCTTCGGCAATACCTATTTGAAAAAAACGATCAGGATGATCCTTTTGAAAAGCATCCATTTTTAATGAGCCCGTAAGATCGGCACATAAGGCCACCACTTCGGTTGTTGTTTTTCCGAGTTCCGATAAGCCTGCACCAAATCCTGAGCGCGTGTCTTTTTTTTCGGTATATGTGTATTTTTTCATTGCGTATGGTTACTTGTAAGAGAGTGTTTTTTCAGTCCGCTAATCTACAAAAAGCCTTTTTGTTTTAATTTTTTACAGGCACGAATTATTCAAAAAAACCGCCTACTTTCAAACAATTGGACAATTAAGTGTCTTGG
Source organism: Sphingobacteriaceae bacterium (assembly GCA_947480015.1). GTDB lineage: Bacteria > Bacteroidota > Bacteroidia > B-17B0 > Aurantibacillaceae > Aurantibacillus. The sequence goes on along the minus strand of CANKBS010000019.1, from coordinate 62,183 downwards.
TTAAGTATAAAATCATAAGCCACTTAAAATAATTTAACGGTTAAGGGTGTGCCCGATTTTACTTCAAAATTCTTTTCTACAGTTTTAATGGTTTCTTTTGAAAATTCGAGTCTAAATACCAATTTATACCGCCCCGGTTGCAGGTAAATAATTTCATTTTGTAAACCGGGGTTAAAATTACAGACCCAAGTTACTGTTTTGCCATCATCGGTGTATACGCTACCATAACCGGTTCCTGCTTTATTAAAAAAAACAGAACCACTGGTAGGTATTAGGATGGAGTTAGTACTGCTTTGTTTAATCTCTACACCCTTTATATAAATGCGAGGCAAGGTTAATACTTCGAGGTCATATTTTCCGCAAATGTATTTTTCACTTTTTCCGAAGTCCTGCACATTGAGCGTTTTCATGTCGTTACTTTTTCGTACAATGGTGCTGGGATAGTATTTATTGAAAGCGCCATCGAGATCGAGCTTTAAATAGCCCTGTGGCGCATCGAGTGAAATAACATTGTGTTTACCACGGGTAATGCTGATGTCCTTTTTTTCAACCGGCGGTAAGGTGTGAACCGTTAGGTCGTATTTCAAATCCGGATCAAGAACCAGGGTATCGGGATTTCCGCGATGGTTAATAGTATGCAGGTAATTATATTTTACTTTTTCGGTGCCGGCTTCGTAAAAGGTCATGTCCACATCGGTTTCGGTGGGCTTTTTGCTTATATCCAATAAATCAACCTCCACCGTGGTTTGTGAAAGTGCTTCCGTAATCACCAACTTTAATACATCCTTAAAATTGGCCTCATTACTCACATCATAAAATTTCCCCATACAGGCAAACACATCGGCAAACTTCACATCTAAACCAACACCTATCACAAAAGGACGAAGAAAGATGCCTTTTTTCTGAAGCATCGCACTCACTTCGCATGGATTGCCGTTACACTCTTCAATGCCATCGGTAATTAAAATCACAATGTTTCGACAATTACCACAAGGTGTAAAATCATTCACCGATTCGCCCAATGAGTAGGCAATAGGCGTTGTACCAAGGGGTTCGAGCTTTTGAATGCGTTGTTTAATTTTTTGGGCATTGGCCTTAGCTTCTGCAAAAGGCACCTCCAACTTGCTGTCTTTGCAGTTTCTATCGGGTTTAAAAAAAGTGGTGTGACCATAACACCGCAAAGCGAGTTGCAAATTGGGTTCATTTTTCAGACTGTCTAAAAAATCACCCATCACTTTTTTAGCCACTTCTATCTTAATGTTGCTGTTCCAAGGCGCATACATGCTGTAGGAATCATCAAAAATAAAGAGAATGCGGTTGGTTACCTGTGCTTGAAGTGGACGTAAAAAAATACTCAGAATAAAAAACAAACTAACGGCGCTAAACTTTCCTGACCTCAAAGCGATCGCGTTCATACCTGTCATTTGTAATTAAATTTTACGACGTGCCATTAGTAATCGCCTAAAGTAACCGGTAGCTGACTTAAGGCCTTTTGTAATTGTTCGTCATTAGGCGCCGAACCGTGCCATTTGTGGGTTCCCATCATAAAATCAACACCTGCTCCCATTTCGGTTTTCATCAAAACAATTACGGGCTTGCCTTTTCCTAAATGTTTTTTAGCCTCTTCAAACGACGCAATGACGTGATCGAGCGCATTACCTGCATTGTTCTCAAGTACTGTCCAGCCAAAGGCTTCAAACTTAGCTTTTAAATTTCCTAAAGGCAATACCTGATCGGTATCCCCATCTATCTGGCGACCGTTATAATCAACGGTAGCAATGTAATTATCAATTTTATGCGCGGCGGCATACATGGCTGCTTCCCAAATTTGCCCTTCCTGTAACTCACCGTCACCATGCAAACTATAAATAATACCGGCATCGTGATTTAATTTTTTGGCTAAAGCCGCACCAATGGCCACGCTCATACCTTGTCCCAATGAACCGCTGGCAATGCGAACACCCGGCAAGCCGTCATGTGTTGTGGGGTGTCCTTGTAATCGGGTATTGAGTTTACGAAAGGTGTTTAACTCAGAAACCGGAAAATACCCGGAATGCGCTAAAACACTGTAAAACACAGGAGAGATATGGCCGTTACTTAAAAAGAAAAGATCTTCGTTGCGTCCGTCCATTGTAAAATGTGCCGGATCGTGTTGCATCACTTTACCATACAGCGCTACCAGATATTCCACACAACCCAGCGAACCGCCTGGGTGTCCCGAACTTACGGCGTGCACCATTCTTAAGATATCCCGGCGAACCTGCGTGCACAAACTTTTTAACTCGGCTGTATTTTTCATGGTTGTATAATTCTGAATGTAGCTGTATAAGCGGCAAAAATAGCATTTGAGAACGGCTTCAGCGGCTTAATGTTAATAATAAATATAGGATGTTAAAAACTATCGTTTTTGTTCAGGTGGGGCTTGGCATTTGGCCTTTCATATTAGTATATTTGCACGTTTTATTAATAATTTTTTTGTAAGAAGTATGGCTTTAAAATGTGGGATTGTGGGTTTGCCGAATGTTGGAAAATCGACCTTGTTTAATTGTTTGAGTAATGCGAAAGCGCAGGCTGCAAACTTTCCTTTTTGTACGATTGATCCGAATGTTGGCACAATTACGGTTCCCGATGAACGATTAACGAAATTAGCGGAACTGGTGAATCCTCAAAACATTCTCCCAACTACCGTTGAAATTGTTGACATTGCGGGTTTGGTAAAAGGAGCCAGCAAGGGAGAGGGTTTAGGAAATAAATTTTTAGGAAACATTCGCGAGTGTAATGCTATTTTGCATGTACTGCGTTGTTTCGATGATGATAATGTAATCCACGTGGATGGTAAAGTAAATCCGGTGGCTGATAAAGAAATTATTGATACCGAATTACAACTCAAAGATCTTGAAAGTGTGGAAGCCAAAATGAAAAAGTTTGAAAAACTGGCTAAAACCGGCACCGATAAAGAAGCCGTAAAAACATTTGCGGTACTTACGAAAGTAAAAACGGCTCTAGAAAGCGGACACTCAGCCAGAACGGCCAATTTGGAAGACACTGAATTGCCATTTGTGGCCGATTTACATTTATTAACCATTAAACCGGTGATGTACGTGTGTAATGTGGATGAAGCTTCGGCCAAAAGCGGTAACAAACACGTGGACGCCCTAAGAGCGGCCGTACAAGGTGAAGATGCCGAGATTCTTGTAATCACCGCGCAAATGGAAAGTGAAATTGCCTCTCTTGAAACCTATGAAGAAAAACAACTGTTCTTAGGCGAAATGGGATTGGATGAACCGGGTGTGAACAAATTGATTAAATCGGCCTACAAATTATTAAAATTAGAAACTTATTTTACCTGTGGTGTAAAAGAGGTGAGAGCATGGACCATTGAACATGGCATGAAAGCCCCACAGGCAGCAGGCGTTATTCATACCGATTTTGAAAAAGGGTTTATCAAAGCCGAGGTTATGGCCTATAATGACTTTGTGACCTTAGGGTCTGAAGCGGCTTGCCGTGAAGTTGGTAAATTACGCATCGAAGGAAAAGAATACGTGGTGAATGACGGTGACATCATGCACTTCAGATTTAATGTTTAAGTGTAGGTTAAAATTATAAATCTTAAAAACCGGATATCATGAACAATCACGAAATTGACTACAAAATTTTTGGTGAAGAACTCCAATGCGTAGAAATTGAACTGGATCCTCAGGAGGCTGTTATTGCCGAACCCGGAAGTTTTATGATGATGACCGATGGCATCGACATGCAAACCATGTTTGGTGATGGCACCAACCAGGGCTTCATGGGTAAACTCGTTACAGCCGGTCGTCGTATGCTTACCGGTGAAAGCTTATTCATGACGGTGTACACCAACGTATCGGCACAAAAAAGACAAATTACTTTTGCCGGACCATATACCGGAAAAATAATTCCCATCAATTTACAAGCCATGGGCGGAAAAATTATTTGTCAGAAAGATAGTTTTCTTTGCGCGGCTAAAGGCGTGTCCATTGGTATTGAGTTTCAACGCAAATTAGGAACCGGATTGTTTGGCGGCGAAGGATTTATCATGCAAAAACTCGAAGGCGATGGCATGGCATTTGTACACTCGGGTGGTTATGTGCTTGAAAAAACATTGGCTCCGGGCGAAATGCTTAAAATTGATACCGGCTGCTTAGTTGGTTTTACCAGCGATGTGGATTATGATATTCAATTTGTAAAAGGCGTGAAGAATGCCATTTTTGGCGGCGAAGGTTTATTTTATGCAACCCTGCGCGGTCCCGGAAAAGTGTGGATTCAATCCTTACCAATAAGCCGTTTGGCCGGAAGAATTTTATCCTATGGTCATGGTGGCAGAAAAGAAGAAGGCAGTATCCTTGGCGGACTCGGGAATTTACTCGATGGTGACGGACTATAAGCTTCCTTCAAATACGTTCTTATGTTAAAGCCGTTCAAAATGCTTTTAGAATCAGAACAAATCAAAAACAACAGTAAAAAAATTTAATATATGGCTAAGTCGAATTATACAGAAGACAACATACGATCCTTAGACTGGAAAGAACACATTCGTACCCGCCCCGGTATGTACATTGGTAAACTCGGCGATGGCAGTGCTTTCGATGATGGTATTTATGTGCTCTTGAAAGAGGTTATGGATAATTCCATTGATGAGTTTATGATGGGCGAAGGTCACCGCATTGACATCGTGGTGAAAGAAGGTGTTGTTTCCATTCGCGATTTTGGCCGCGGAATTCCTTTAGGTAAAGTGGTAGAGGTGGTTTCTAAAATGAACACCGGCGGTAAATACGATAGTGAAGCCTTTAAAAAATCAATTGGATTAAATGGTGTAGGTACGAAAGCAGTAAATGCCCTTTCCATGAATTTTAAAGTCACGGCTTACCGCGATGGACAAGCTAAAACTGCCGAGTTTAGCAAAGGTGAATTAGTAAAAGAACATAAATTAGTTGCGGCGCCGGGAGAAAAAAACGGCACCTACGTTGAGTTTCGCCCTGATGACAGCATTTTTAAAAAATACCATTTTGTGCACGAGTACATCGATCGCATGGTTTGGAATTACGCTTTTTTAAATACCGGTTTAACCTTAACCTTAAATGGTCAATCGTATAAATCAGACAATGGTTTAAAAGATCTGCTCGAAAAAAACATTACCGGCGAAACCTTATATCCTATTATTCATTTAAGAGGCGAAGACATTGAGTTAGCTGTTACACATAGCAACGAGCACTACAGTGAGGAATACTACAGTTATGTGAATGGTCAGTATACCACTCAAGGCGGAACCCATCTGGCGGCTTTCAGAGAAGCCATTGTGAAAACCATGCGTGAGTTTTACAAAAAAGAATTTGAACCATCCGATGTGCGTAAATCCATTGTGGCGGCCATTTCCATTAAAGTTCAGGAACCGGTTTTTGAATCACAAACCAAAACCAAATTGGGTTCAAGTGAAATTGCTCCCGGCGGCCAAAGCATCAGAAGTTTTATTGGTGATTTTATTAAAGAGCAACTCGATAATTACCTACATAAAAATCCGGAGACGGCACGAGCCATTGAAGCCAAAATATTAGCCAACGAAAGAGAAAGAAAAGAATTATCAGGTATTCAGAAATTAGCCAGAGAACGCGCTAAAAAATCTTCGCTTCACAATAAAAAATTACGCGATTGCCGAACCCATTTAGATGATACCAAAGATCTGCGTCGTTTAGAAACCACCTTGTTTATTTGTGAGGGTGATTCGGCCAGCGGTTCCATAACTAAAACCCGCGATGTGAATACCCAAGCTGTATTTAGTTTAAAGGGAAAACCCCTTAACTGTTTTGCTTTGGGTAAAAAAGTGGTTTATGAAAATGAAGAATTTAATTTATTGCAATCGGCTTTAAACATCGAAGACGGATTGGATGACCTGCGTTATAATAACGTGGTCATAGCTACCGATGCCGATGTAGACGGCATGCACATCCGATTGTTATTACTTACTTTCTTTTTACAGTTCTTCCCCGATTTGGTAAAAAACAATCACGTTAAAATTTTGCAGACGCCTTTATTCCGGGTACGCAATAAAAAAGAAACGGCTTATTGTTATAGCGACGAAGAACGTAAAGCCGCGGTGGCTAAACTCGGACCAAAACCTGAAATTACGCGCTTTAAAGGATTAGGAGAGATTTCACCCGATGAATTTAAACACTTCATTGGTAAGGATATTCGATTGGAGCCGGTGTTGATCGATCAAAAGTCAAGTATCAATGAATTACTCAACTATTATATGGGTAAGAACACACAGGGTCGTCAGGATTTTATTATCGAGAATCTGCGCGTTGAAAAAGATGTGGAAAAAGAATTGGTTGTCTAATTGTTAATCTGTTTTAACGTTCTAAACCGATTTAAATCACAGAAATTGGGCAATTTTGTTAAAGCAAGTTAATTTGAATAAAATGAATATCTTTGGCACAATAGATGAGACTATGTCTATCAACAAAATAACTCAAAATTTAAAAACGTTTAATTAAAAACAAGAAATCATGACTAAAGTAACACAGTTAGTTTTAATACCTGCCTTAGCTGCTATAATGCTGGCCGGTTGTAAATCGAAAAAAACCACTTCGGTACAAAAAGAAACCGGTGCCGTAGAAATCACCGTACCATTCAGTACAAAAGAATTCCGTAGCGATGAAAATAATTTCCGCGCAAAACAAGTTGGAACCTCAACTGATTTAGCTGCTGCTAAAAAAATTGCTTTTCAAAATGCACGAGGTGAGATGGCCGGAAACATTAATGCTACCGTAAAACGTGTGACTGATCAATACACCAACCAACGTACCGTTGGAAACACGCAGGAATTCGAAAATAAATTTGAAGAATTATCACGTGAAGTGGTGAATCTTGAAATGTCGAATGTAAAAGAGATTGGCGAAAAAATCTTTAAAGAACCGGATGGTAAATACACCTATTGGATTGCTATTGAAGCGGATAAAAAATCGGTATTCGATAAAATTGATGCAAGAATTTCAAGTGATGCCAAATTAAAACTGGATTACGACAAACAAAAATTTCAACAAATTTTTGATTCGGAAATGAAAAAATTAGGCGACGAACAAAAATAAGTTCAACCAAATAAAGAGCATCTCCTTAAAAAAGATGCTCTTTTTTTACCCCATAATTTGAAACAGAACATTCACATACTTATCTTTTCTATCCTTATCCTAACTGCCTGCTCAGGTTCGCGCAAGTATTTTAAAGCGGCCGAAAAACTCGAAAAGCAAGGTCTGGTTAACGAAGCGGCCGAGTATTACCTCGAATCGCTGCAGCGCAAACCCACCAATGTGAATGCCAGGATAAAATTAAAAGAAGTGGGGCAAAAACATGTTTCAAACATGGCTTCCGAATTTTTTAGAAATTATAATACCCAACAACTCGAAGCCTCATTATCTTCTTTTGAAAAACTACAGGATTTTAATTCAAAGGCTAAGGCCTTAAGTGTGGATCTGGACTACCCAAAAACCTATGACGAAGATTATCAGAAAGGCATTGAAACCTACTGTTCAAAAAATCAATTCCAGGCCCAGCAATTGGTGGTTCAGAAAAAATACAAGGAGGCCGTTCCTTATATTGAACGTGTAAAAAAGTATAATGCTTCTTATAAAAACATTCAGCAAATAGATGTGCTGGCCTTTTGTGAACCGCTTTACCAGAGCGCTATTAACAACCTTGAAAATAAAAATTATGCAGCAGCCCTGAGTTTGCTTTCAACCATAAATACAAAAAGCGAAAACTATAAAGACGCTAAAGATCTTTTGGAACTCTCTACGGCTCAACAAACAAAAAGTTTTATTTTGTTTGAACCCAAACCATCCGGTAATCCTGCCGAAAAAGAAATTGAAGACTATTTGTATGAAAATTTTTCGCAAATAGCCGGGCAAAAATTAAGTAGCCTGCGCATCATTAATAATACACCTTTTCAAAGTGCTGCTACCAAGGCCGATTTTAATAATAGCACCAACATCGATCTCATTCAAGCCATTCGCAAGGCCACTTCAGCCGATTATTTTTACGTTTACGATGTGCAAAATAAACAGGAAACAAATTCAGGTCTTAACAAAACGGTTAACCGCGGGTTTCAGGAGTTTAAAACCGTTAGCAATAATACACTTGTAACCACTACGTACCAGCCTTTTGATTACAATGTGGTAAGAGCTCAGCGTTCCTTTTCATTCGATTATAAGTACAAGCTTATTAATGCCTATACCAATCAAATCGTGGCGGCTCAAACGCAAAATGTGCGTGGAACAGATGCCATCGAATATCAAGAATTTCACCATCAATTTAGCGGAAACATCAACAACCTTTACCCATACAACCCGGCACAAACAGCTGTTTTAGCGCAATACAATGCACGCAACTGGCGTGGGTTATTCAGTGCCCGCAGCACCCTCAAAGACATGAGTGAATTACGAACCAATGCCTATAATCAGGCCCTTAACGTATTTATTAATTCGGCCTCCGGCATGAAATAAAATTAAACAAACTGAAAAATTTAAGCTACATAATCATTTGCCTCTTTGTTTTACTTTCTTGTAAAAGTAAAAAACAGGTGCCTGCTGTTTCAACAGAGGTAGTGGCTGCAGCAAATGCTCCGGTGTGGGTTAGCAGCCGCCCAAACAATGGCTTTAAATATGTTGGCATTGGTTTTTCGGAAAAAAAATCGGGGAGTAATTACCAAATGGAAGCGAAAAAAAACGCGCTTTACGATCTGTCTTCCGAAATTAAAGTAGATATATCAAGCAACTCGGTATTATACACGGTTCAAAACAATACTAATTTTAACGAGAATTTTAATTCCCTCATCAAATTATCAAGCAGCGATAACATTGAAGGGTATACCTTGGTTGATTCTTATGAAAACGACAAACAATACTGGGTATATTATCAATTAGATAAACAGGAATACGCCGATTTAAAAGCCAAAAAAAAATTACAAATCATCACAAAAGCGTCTAACCTCATTGCCTCAGCTGCCAACGACGAAAAAAACAAAGATTTTTCTTCTTCCCTTAAAAAACGCATTCAAGCTTTTGGTGTATTAACCCCCTACCTCAGCGAAGAAATTAATTTTGATGCCGCGCAAACCAATGGCGTAAAAAATGTATTTGACCTTACCAATCTAATTCAACAGCAATTACAATCCATAACTGTTGCCCAACAAAAAACCATTCCGGTTATTAAACCCTATCAACAAAGTTATGCCGCCCTTTTATATACACTCGAAATAAAAAACAAAACACCGCTTCAAAATTTTCCAATGTTGGTGAGCAGCGATGAGGAAAAGATAAGCGTGAATGACAAAACAAGCACCAATGAAAAAGGGGAAGTGCAAGTAAAGATCACTTCTGTTGAACCATTAAATCAATACGTGTCTTTTTCCCTTAATCCTGATATCACTAGTCTCATGGGTACCGATTCGGTGAGCAGGGCCGGCATCACCTTATTAAAACAATTTATTCAAACTTCATCACTCAAGGTGCAAGCCAACGTAACCACTATAACCATATACGTTAATTCATCTGAGAAAAATTTTGGTAAACCAACCGGTTTAAATTTTATTGATCAGTTCATCAAACAAAAATTCAATGGTCAGGAGGTTCGTTTGGTTGATAAACCAGAGGATGCCGACTATATTATCGAATCATCAGCCGATACGCAAGAAGACATTAGCAGCGACATTTTAGAGGCCAATTATACTATTAAACTGGCATCGCTCATTATTAATTTACAATTAAAGAACCGCCAATCGAACGAAATTCTCTATAAAACGCAGGTCTCTGATGTATACGGATACGCCAATAGTGCCGAAAAAGCTGGAATTAACGCTTACTCCAATACCAAGCTAAATGCTAAACTGGCAGAGGCTCTTTTCTTTCTGAAAAGGAAAATTTTGGTTTATTAAGCCAAATTTGTGAATATTTCATGCAGATTTTAGCCTTTTACGGCCATGAATACCCATTACTTTTGTTTTTCGAATCTTATATTTGCATCTTAAAATTTAGTACCGAGCATGAGCGACATTTTTGAAGGAACGGATAATGAGAATCATAATGAAGTAGATAACATTACCCACGTAAGTGGGATGTTTAAAAATTGGTTCATTGAGTATGCCTCCTATGTTATTCTAGAACGTGCTGTGCCGGCTATGGAAGACGGTCTAAAACCCGTGCAACGCCGTATTTTACACAGTATGTGGGAGCTCGAAGATGGCCGTTATAACAAGGTGGCCAATTTAATTGGGAACACCATGAAATACCACCCTCACGGCGATGCCAGTATTGGTGATGCTTTGGTGGCACTCGGACAAAAAGATCTTCTCATTGATTGCCAAGGAAACTGGGGGAATATTCTCACCGGCGATTCGGCTGCTGCTCCTCGTTATATTGAAGCGCGTTTATCAAAGTTTGGTCAGGAAGTGGTATTTAATCCAAAAACCACCAATTGGGGCCTCAGTTACGATGGTCGAAATAAAGAGCCGCTTACTCTACCGGTTAAATTTCCCTTGGTTCTTGCTCAAGGCGTTGAAGGTATCGCAGTTGGTTTGGCCACTAAAATTCTCCCTCATAATTTTAATGAACTCATCGATGCCTCTATACAAATCTTAAGAGGCAAAAAAGCCACCATTTTTCCCGATTTTATTACCGGTGGTATTGCCGATTTTAGTGATTATAAAGATGGGTTACGTGGTGGAAAAATAAAAATCCGCGCACGTGTTAAAGAACTCAATTCAAAAACCCTCATTATTACCGAAATTCCTTTCGGAACCACTACCGGATCTTTAATTGATTCGATTATTGCAGCCAATGATAAAGGAAAAATAAAAGTAAAAAAAGTAGAAGATAATACGGCTGAAAATGTAGAGATTCTCATTCATTTACAGCCGGGTATTTCAACCGATAAAACCATTGATGCCCTGTATGCTTTCACCAACTGTGAAATGAGCATCTCTCCCAATGCCTGCATCATTGAAAGTGATAAACCACGATTTGTTGGCGTAAGCGAAATTCTGAAGATTTCAACGCATCAAACTTTAGAGTTATTACGCCGCGAATTAGAAATTGAACAAAAAGAACTAGAGGAAAAATGGCATTTTGCTTCTCTTGAAAAAATATTCATTAAAGAAGAAATGTACATCGACTTTAAAAAATATTCAAACAAGGAAACGTTATACGAATACCTCTACGAACGTTTTAAACCGCATAAAAAGAAACTCCTTCGTGACGTGAACGATGAAGATCTGCATCGCCTTACTCAAATTCCGATGATCCGTATCACCCGTTTCGACAGTATTAAGGCCGAAGAGCAGATGAAGGAACTGGACGCAAAAATTGCTACTGTAAAAAATTACTTGGCCAATTTAACGGATTATGCCGTTGAGTATTTTAAAAATCTTAAAAAGAAATACGGTACGGGCAGAGAACGCAAAACAGAAACCAAACAATTGGAAACCATTATTGCTACCGAAGTAGTGATGGCCAACGAAAAACTTTACATGAATAAGGCCGAAGGTTTTATTGGTACAAGTTTGAAAAAGGATGAGTTTATTTGTGATTGCTCGGATATTGACGACATTATTGCCTTTACCAAAGAGGGTAAAATGAAAATATTTAAAGTGGCTGACAAAACCTTTGTGGGTAAAGACATTGTGCACGTTGCCATTTTCAAAAAGAACGACGAACGCACGACCTATAACATGATCTACCGCGACGGACCAAAGGGGATCACCTTTATGAAACGTTTTAATGTTACCGGTGTAACACGCGATAAAGAATACGATCTTACCAAAGGAACACCAAACTCCAATGTGTTTTGGTTTACAGTAAATCCAAATGGAGAAAGCGAAAAGGTAACCGTTCATTTACGCGCGGTACCGGGCTTACGCAAACTCGAGATTCCCGTTGATTTTGGTGAAATGGAAATTAAAGCCAGAAGTGCTGTAGGCAATATCGTGACCAAATACACGGTAAATAAGGTGAGCTTAAAAGAAAAAGGCGTTTCTACCCTCGAAGGTGAAGATTACTGGTTTGACGAAGCCACACACCGTTTAAACAAAGATGAGCGTGGTAGTTACTTAGGCAAATTTTCGGGGGATGAAAAAATTCTTACCATTACCAACAAAGGCTTTTACCGCTTACACACCTATGATGTGTTAAATCATTTTGATGAGGATATTATTTTAATTGAAAAATATTATCCCCAACAACCTGTAACCTGCATTTATTTTGACGGGTTAAGTAAATCGTATTTCACCAAACGTTTTGAACCCGAACAAACGACCAATAAAACCCTTATCATTACCGAGCACGAACTATCGCGTATAGAACTCGTGACCACACAAATTAATCCGGTGGTTGAAGTAAAGTTCGGAAAAGAAAAAGGCATGGATCTTCCTGACGAAAATTTAAAGATGGTTGAGTTTAGTCCACTGGTTAACATGAAAGCCAAAGGAAAAAAATTAACTTCTTACAAGGTGAAGGAAATTAATTTACGCGAACCCGAAGAAATAAAACTTGCCCGCAAATTTTTAGCAAAGGCCGAAGATGAAAAAACAGGTTTATCACCCATGGAACTGCACCGCAGAGCCATGGAGAAACTGGATAAGGATAATGCAAAAGATTTTTTAGACGGCGACGGGCAAATTACTTTTGAGTTTTAGTGTTTTGAGGCAAGCTTATAAAATAGTTCTGTTTTGGTGATTTAAACCAATTCAAATAAATAACCCTACAGGTTAGTTTGATTTTAGGATGGTTTTTTTTGGCTGTATAATAGACAGATGATGCGCATTCATGAATAAAAACCTTTCCTGTCTTTTTGAGGAAACTATTTCAGATAGAATACAAGTTATTAGTCCCGGCACTTATACTGTGAGCACGCAAAGATTGGAACAAAAACAGTTAACTAAAAATTAAATAAGGTTTATCCAACGCGCATACTTAAGTCTACCAAGCGGTTACTATAACCCCATTCGTTATCGTACCAGCCAATAATTTTTACGAGATTACCCACAATGCTGGTAAACTCCGAGTCATATAATACCGAGTGGGCATTACCAATAACATCTACACTAACAATGGGATCTTCGGTGTATTCTAAAATCCCTTTCAAATCACCTTGCGATGATTTCAAAAAGGCATCATTAATTTCTTTGACAGTTGGCGTTTTTTTAAGAACACAGGTAATGTCGGTTAAAGAACCATCGGGCACAGGAACCCGCATGCCACAGCCTCCTATCTTACCTTCAAGATGCGGAAATATTTTGGTAATGGCTTTGGCCGCACCTGTTGAAGTTGGAATAATACTAACCGCTGCTGCTCTTGCTCTTCGTAAATCTTTATGCGGCGCATCATGAATACGTTGATCGTTCGTGTATGAGTGAACCGTTGTAATATAGGCTTCTTCTATACCAAATTGCATCAATACTTTTAACATGGGTGCTGCGCAATTGGTCGTACAACTGGCATTGGATATGATGACATCATCCGGGCTCAAGATCTCATCATTTACACCCAGTACGATGGTTTTAATACTATCGTCTTTTGGTGGGGCTGACAAAATAACTTTTTTAGCGCCGGCATTTATATGCAACTGCGCACTTGCCTTATCTAAAAAGTGGCCGGTACTTTCAATCACACTATCAATATCATTTTCCTTCCAAGGCAATTGCGCCGGATCTTTATGGCTCACCACTTTAATGGGATTGCCATTCACAATCAAATAATCTCCTTGCACCTCAACACTTCCTTTAAATGCCCGATGCACCGAATCGTATTTAAATAAATAGGCCAGTGTTTTAATATCGGCAATATCATTAATCACTTTTACCTCTAATCCTCCATTCAGAATAGCATTACGTAAGTACATTCTTCCAATTCGGCCAAATCCATTGATAGCAATATTTACTTTTTTCATTTTAATTTTCTTTGTTAGTTTTTTGATTCGTCTTCAGATCATAAACATACCAGTCGCTTTTCTGCCGGATCAATATAGTATCGTGTTCCAATAATTTCAGTTCATCTGCAGTGATTGTTTTTTCTTCACGTGTGGCAATATTGTAAAAAACATAATATTCTTTAGGTTCAAAAATTTTATGGATCAAATAATTTTTGGTGGCGAAGTCTAAATGCCTGAAAGTCCCCAGTAGCTTTTTTCCTTTGTAATTAAAAACCTCATCATCAGCATTTATTCTGACCCCCGCGCTACAAGCTATTATAAGTGAGTCGCTAATATTCATTTTGATGGTTGAATAATTATTTGAAATAATCTCCTCTTCTTTTTCATTAATCAGTCCTGCCAAAATAATATCACCATCATTCATAAAATGTGTCAAATAAAATCCTGGTTCAGGTGAAGGATTGATGTCGTAGTAGCCATTAAAGGTAAGTTGTTTAAATGACTTGCTGAGCAAATTCTTCTTCTTGTCTTTTGTACTCACCACAAAAAACGGACTATTCCCCATATATTGTTTTAAAGCATGTTTGGTATAGGCAAACACCGAACTGGTATCGTTGTTTAAATTTTTGATCACCAACTTTTCATTTTTTTTATTCAAATAACGACAAACATAAGTAGTAGTCATTACTTTAATGAACTTACTGGCAGAGGCCGATTTAACCTTGTAGCAAGCCATGCAGACCTGTCCGGTTGAGTCAAAATTAAAAATGGTATCGTATATGGCCGGAATAATCACCGATTCGTTTTCCTTCATACCCCATTTTAAATTTTCCTTAAAACTCTGTGTTTGAGAATTACATCGCAACGAAAGGATTGCAAAAAGGCCAAATGCTATGTAAACGAAAGGTTTCAACACTATTACATTTTAAAAATAAATCTCGGTTTGCACCATACTAAGGTATAAATTCTGACAGTTTTTTACTAAAACTCGGGTTAATTTAAACAAAAATTACCGTTCACCGACAAAGCCAAACCATTCACCGCCTGCCTGCGTGATTTAACCTAATGCCCCTTGTGTGGGCTTTATAGGCGCTGTACTTTTCCTAAAAATTAAAAACATCATGGAAGAGCAAAATTCACTTAACGAAGAAAGATTTAAAGACTTAGACAGACATCACCGTCGTGGTAAAATCATGAGCGGATTACTTATAGTTGGCATAGGATCACTTTTTTTGGCCCGCGAGATCGAGCCTGCATTTCTCATGGCGCCTATTAGTGGCAAACGTGAAGAAGACGTTTTTTGGATCAGGAAAAACGTGCTATCTTTTTTCGGCTGCTGCCATTTAAAAATTTTAATTTTGAATCAAACAAAAGGCAAATGAAAGTGCAATTATATAAACCTCATCCCTGGCATGGTATCGCCATTGGTGAGGATTGTCCCAAAATAGTAACCGCCTATATTGAAATGGTACCCAACGATACGGTTAAATATGAAATAGATAAATTATCGGGATATCGAAAAGTTGATCGTCCACAAAAATTTTCAAATTACTTACCGGCACTTTATGGTTTTGTACCCCAAACGTTTTGTGATGAAGAGGTTCGTGCTTATTCCGAATTAATGTCCGGTAAAAAAGTAAGCAAAGGCGATGGCGACCCACTCGATATTTGCGTGCTCACCGAACGAAACATTACCAGTGGCGACATTATTCTGGAAGCTATACCTATTGGCGGTTTCAGAATGATTGACAAAAATGAGGCCGACGACAAAATTATAGCCGTATTAAAACAAGATGAGATTTACGGGAATTTAAAAGATGTTTCCGAATGTCCGGCCACTTTAATTGACCGCTTAAAACATTATTTTTTAACCTATAAAAACATCCCCAGTCATGCTAACAAAGCCGTTGAAATTACGCAGACCTACGGTGCCGCTGAAGCGCACGAAGTGATTTTAAGAAGCATGAAAGATTACAACAACAAGTACAAATCTCATTTAGAAATTGGTGTGTAAGTTAATGAACCATTAAATCTGCTTAACACACTAATTTTTGGAGTCTTTTAATTTACTTTTCCCCGGTACTTCCAAAGCCACCGGCACCCCTACCCGAGGCTTCCAGCTCCGATACAATGTACCATTCAATTTGCTCGTGTTTAGCCACCACCATTTGAGCAATGCGTTCACCATCGTGAATCACAAAATTTACATCCGATAAATTAATTAGCAACACTTTTATTTCGCCTCGGTAATCGGCATCAATGGTGCCGGGCGAATTAAGTACGGTTATGCCACTCTTATAAGCCAAGCCACTTCTCGGTCTTATCTGAGCTTCAAAGCCCACCGGCAATTGCATAAACAAACCCGTTGATACCAATTGGCGTTCCATGGGCTTCAAGGTAATGGGTTCTTTTAAATTGGCTTTAAGGTCCAAACCAGCAGCATGCTCAGTGGCATATTCCGGTAATGGGTGATTGGACTTATTGATTACTTTTAAATGCAGGATCGACATCGGAATTTAGTTTTTTTAGATTACTAATTTCTAGCTTATAAATTATCCAAACAAATATTCCTATCAACAAATTATTCAATAGTATTTTAACAGGCAAACTTTCCATATCAGCATAAGTGAGCGAAACCAGATATAAACCTAAACTAAGGGCAGCATAAACGGTCATAGCCCTAACATTGTAGTTGATAGGGAAATATTTTTGTCCCCAGAAATAAGACAGAATCATCATGCCTCCGTAAGCAGCCAGCGTGGCCCAGGCACAGGCCATATAAGAATAAGCCGGAACAAAAATAACATTGATCACAATGGTGATTACAGCACCAGCCACTGAAATAAAGGCGCCGTATTTGGTTTGTCCACTTAACTTATACCAAATGGATAAATTGTATACCACACCCAAACAAAGATTAGCCAGAAGTAAAATCGGTACCACTTTTAATCCTTCCCAATAAGGTTTATCAATGATGTATTTGATCCAGTCGAGATTCATGAGCGTTCCTAAAAATAAAAGCAAACAAAAAATAACAAAGTACTTCATTACAAAGGCATAGGTTTTTTTAGAATCTTTCTCTTTTGCTTTCCCAAAAAAGAAAGGCTCGGCAGCAAAACGAAAGGCCTGAATGAAAATGGTCATGAGAATGGCGATTTTGTAGCATGCCCCGTAAATGCCCTGTGCTTCCTGAGCTGCCGACTTATCGATCATCAACTTTTTCAAAATGATCCGATCGAGTGTTTCATTCACCATGCCGGCTAAGCCCAATATAATTAATGGCCAGGTATACCGCAGCATTTTCTTTAAGAGCTCGGTATTAATTGCCAATTGCACCGAAAAAATTTGTTTACTCAAAAGTAAGAGGGTGAAAATATTAGCAATGAGACTGGAAAGAAAACAGTAGCCAATCCCAATTTGAGGATCATACAAGCTTGCCATAAAATTATCATCACACTGGTCGTATGCCTTTTTGCAAAACGATATAAAGAAAACCGTGAGGCCGAAATTAACCACCACGTTAAAAAGTTTCAGCATCGAGAATTGCAGGGGTTTACTATCGGCCCTAAGTTTGGCAAAAGGAATGCTCATCATCGCGTCGCTAGCCATGATAAAGATACACCATGTGATAAATTGTGTTGGATATACAGCATTTGGTGTGGATAAGACATTACCAATGGTGCTGGCAAAAATTAAAAGGATAAGACTAAATACAATGGAGGAAGCGATGAGCGAAACAAAGGCTGTATTGTATACGTCCTGTTTGTTCTCGAGCTTGGCATTAAAATTAAAAAAGGTAGTCTCCATGCCATAAGTGAATATCACATTTAGAAAAGAGATATAAGCATAAAGCTCCGAATTGATGCCGTATTCAGCCGGTAAAAAGGCCCGGGTTAAAATTGGCGTCAAAAAATAATTCAAAAACCTCGGCAAAATGGTTCCTAAGCCGTAAACGACTGTTTGCCCAGCTAGCTTTTTTAAAGGATTTGACACAGTCTACTAATAACTAATAAAAGTAGGAATTATCCTATGTTTTGCCATAGCTCCTTGTTTTAAGATATTAACCGGATAGTGTAGACAGTGGAAGTGGAAGTGGAAGTGGAAAAAAACAAACTAGGAATTAGTCTGCATGGCTTTTATCTGATCTTCCAGAATTTTTATGCCTTCAGTAAAACTATGAGGATTGTAACCGAGATCATTCTTAGCCTTATCGATGATAAAACCTGTAATCGGCGGACGTTTGGCAGGTTGCTTAATATCGGCACTCTTACTCGGTTTAATTAAGCCTTTATCCAATCCATAATAATCGGCCACCACATTGGCCAACTCAAGGATGCTGTAAAAATCTTTACCCGAAATATTATATATTCCTTTGGCTCTTTTCTGTGCTATTAAAATACAGCCATCGGCCAAATCTTCGGCCAATGTAGGTGTTCGGAACTGATCGTCCACCACATTAATAACCTTGCCTTGTTCTAAATTTGATTTCACCCAGAGTACAATGTTACTGCGGCTCATATTATCAACAATCCCATAAACCAGCACAGTTCTGGCAATGGCCCAGTCGAGTTTAGAAGCTTTCACGATTTTCTCTGCTTCCAATTTTCCTTCAGCATAATAACTCAACGGATTTGGTTTTTCTTCTTCATCAAGCGGACCATGGGTGCCATCAAAAATAAAATCGGTACTCAAGTGAATAAAATGCGGTTTGTAGTGCCTGTTTTTGTTTTGCAAGGCCTCTAGTGCTTTTACTTGATAATCAACCGCCGTAGCATTCATGAGCCAACTACCTTCGCGATCGGTTTCGCAGGCATCCACATTGGTCATAGCCGCCGTATTAATGATTGCATCGGGTAAATACTTTGCAAATACGGTTTCAATATTTTGTTTATTAGTGATGTCAAGCGATTCGTAGGTATACGCATCTTGTTTCACCAAACGATTTGCGCCCCGGGCAGTAGCAATAAGCTCAATACCCGTTTGATTACGTAATTTATATACTAATTTCTGTCCTAGAAGACCGTTTGAACCCGTGATAAGAATTTTCATGATGTAGTGATAAACGAATGAACTAAATTAAAATTATTCTGCTTCTTTTTTCAAAAATAGAGCGGCGCTTTTTTCTAATTGTTTAAACCAATCCTTGCCGTATTTACGAATCAATGGCTCTTTTAGAAATTTATAAACCGGCACGTCCAACTTTTTACCGCATTCGCAGGCAGGCTTACAAATATCCCATTTGCTATAATTAACGGCGTCGTAAGTTTTACTTTTGGTGATTCGCACCGGGTAAAGATGGCAGGACATGGGTTTTTTCCAGTCTATTTTTCCCTCCAAATAAGCCTTCTCAATGGCGCACTTGGCAATTTTTTGTTCGTCAAAATATACAAAGGCACATTCGGCTCCTTCGCTTACCAAGGTGGTGGTATAATCGCCATCGCTGTCAATCACATACGTGCCATGTTTCTTAACGGCTCTTATACCTTTAGGCACCATGTAGGGTTTTACGTGTTCTAGTACGCCATCCAACAAAGGCAATTCGTCTTTGTCTAACGGTGCGCCACTATCACCGGCCACGCAGCAGGCGCCTTTACAGGCATTGAGGTCACACACAAATTTTTTATCAAAGAGATCCTCGGAAATTAAGGTTTTATCAATAGCGATCATACAGGCGGGGCAATTTCAATTAGATAAGTAATAATATAAAACACTTTAATTAATTGCCATATTTTGAGTCATATAGGCTCCCAGGTATTTTTCGAGAATGCCACGGTAAGCTTGTGAGACTTTAAATCCGCCCGGTCCATTAAAAAATTCATTGAAAAGGGCTTTGTGCTGAGAACCTTTGGGTATGATAAATCCTAATTCCTCTTTCGATTGGTTAAGAATTTTTTGCATTTTTAAAAATTTACCCGGATTGTTTTTAAGATAGAACCAAAATCCCACAGCATCCACATAACCAAATGATAACACGTTTTTTGCGATTTCATCCAAAATTTTTATTTCATCGGTTTGGTAAATTATTTTCAAATCCTGCAAATATTGTTTTTTGAGTTCGTTCACATACTTGTTTAAAGACGTATTATTGATAGTTAAGGCGCTCATACTTCCAAGAGAGCGCATAATCTCATCCGGATTTTTTGTCTTCACGTCTGGCGCATGTCCGTTTGTAACACAAAAAGCAACGTTTTTAAGATAGGCCGTGGTAAAATCAATTTCTTTTGACCGGTCTGTATTAATAGTGACTGAACCCAATCCGAAATTATTTTTATCGTTTTTTTTTGCGGCAGCAAAAAAGCTATCAAAAGTGCTAAAAGCGGTAAACTTGGTGGTCACATTCACTTTCTTTTTGGATCGCAGCCAATTGGCGTACTCATTAACGATTTCAACTTCAATACCCTTTGTTATTCCACTTTCGATATAAGCAAAAGGTGTTTGTATATAATAATTCACATAGAGTGTATCGTTACTTTGTGCGATACAAAATACATTGAAAATTAAAAAAAGAGCTATGACAACAAATTTATTCAATCGGTTTTTTGGGATTTGATATTCGTGATACGAAGTTATAATTATTTTTCTATTTACTCAACAATAATTTGACTCAAATGCTATAGCCGAGGTGTTTTTAAGGAATTATGTTTTTTTAGGTTTTAGTTAAACTTAATCTTATTAAAATATTACGTAATTTTATAATTAAGATGACAATTTCTTGATTTTACTTTCTTTAAATGGACCAAATAATAAATAAAGTTGCCTCCAGCGGTATAGTAAGTATTGACCTAGAGGAGTTTTACCTTGCCGGAGAACGTGTGCTTTTTGACATCAAACCCCATTTATTTCAAGAATTAATTTTGAAGGAAAAAGATTTTCGTGAATTCATTAAAATGAATAATTGGACGGTTTATCAGGACAAACTAGTTGGGATCATATGCACAGCAGATGCCATTGTACCCACATGGGCCTTTATGTTACTTGCTTTGGCACTTCAGCCTTTTGCCAAACGTGTGATTTTTGGAAATTTACAAGAAATGGAAGCTTTGCTTTTTGCCGAAAAACTAGCCGGTATTGATCCAACACATTACAAAGATGCCCGTGTCGTGATAAAAGGTTGTGGCGATAAAGCCATACCTACCAATGCCTTTGTTCAGCTCTCTGCCATTTTAAAGCCTTATGCAAAAAGTCTGATGTACGGCGAACCATGCAGTACGGTGCCTCTTTATAAAGCTAAATCTGCATGAAGTTTAGATTCTTTTTTAAGTGATCTTCTCAAATCGAAAACCTTTGTCAGAAAATTCTTTCAGAAAAAGTGGTAAAGCATGTTTCAGATTTACTTCAGCCTTTACATTGTCGTGAAATAATACGATGCTCCCGTTTCTGGTGTGTTTCAAAACATTCTCGGCACAGGCCGCAGTCGAAATTTTTTCGTAATCATAACTAATCACATCCCATAATACAAGCTTAAATCCTTGAGATAAAAGGGCCTTATATTGTGCGCGTTTCATTTGTCCATAAGGTGGGCGGAACAAATTGTTTGCGGCAAGTTTTTTACACTCATGAGCCTCATCTAAATAGGTTTTTACAGAAACCTTAGAACCTTTAATGTGTGACATGGTGTGATTTCCCACCTGATGTCCTTCGTTTTTAATACGTTGGAAAATTGCGTCATTTTTAAGAACATTCGCTCCAACACAAAAAAATGTAGCCTTGGCCTTATATTTTTGCAATTCATCCAATACCCATTCGGTGAGCCCCTCAACAGGGCCGTCATCAAATGTCAAGTAAATAACTGCTTGTTGCCTGCTAAAATTCCAAATTGCTTTGGGATAAATCCGTTTTAGCAAATGACGCGGTTGTATGAGTAAAAAATTTTTCAATTAAAAACAATCCGGTATAAATACATAACCCCGTAAATAACTAAATGTTTAGTAAATCACCCTCCCTATCCTTTCGTATTTATGGAATAGCCGGCTCAGCTTTTGGCGGAGCAAGATCTTCGGGACTCAATACCGATTGGATTCGTTTTGAAAATTCATTAAACAGTTCAGTTTGTTTGTTTTGCTGCGCCATACCTGTTAAACGACGTAATATTTCTTTTGCCTGATTCACATCGCGACCGTAAGCATTGCGGCGAAATTGTTTTTGTGCGCTGTAAACTCTCAAATCGCCTTCATAAATATCAAATAATTTTTTAGCCAGTTCGTTCGCTTTTTTCATATCGCCGAGCTCATAATATATGCCACAAATAGTAAATACAGTCGCGTCGTATGGAATGTTAGCATCCGGCATTACTTCCAAACACTTATCAAGTACCTTTTTAGCTTTCCCTTTTTTACCTTCATTTACAAGGGCTCCTGCCAAAATACTCATTTGCATTCTTAAATTTCCGGTCATACGCACACAATTCTCATCTAAATTCACACCGGCCTTATCCATACCACCCCATAAAAATTTATTCATAATGTTATCGTACATGACATCCGTATTTACACGGCCACCTTGGGCTTCCTCCGTTTCAGTTTGTCTAATCGGCACAAAACGATAAGCTAAACCTTCTAATTGGAAATAACGTTTTAATCCTACATAAGCTTCATCACCGGTTGTAACAGCAAAGTAAATCGGACGTTCCCAATTATTATGAGCAATTAAATCTAACACAAGCATGTCGTTTTTAAGTATATACCCTCTGCCACTAAGATCCCAGTTTATACGTTTTGTTAAACGAGCCGTATCTTTAACCGTTATCACCTTGTGTTTCATAACGCTCATGCTATCTACATTTACAAAAAACTTACCGGTTGGAATAATGTCAAGCAAATCACCACCGTTATCGTATTTGGTGCTTGGATCATCACTCATCGCAATTTTAATGGCTTCCTTCAAATTCATGGCTTCGGTATTCTGACGGTTCACAATAACATAAGACATTTTTTCAGCTTCTAGTCGCGATTCCGGTATGGTAAATGGAACTGGCTTGCTATCGTATGCTGCACGACGCATTTGACGAATGTACCAATCCGTTTGCAATAAACTTAAGTTCACCACACGCACATCGGTTCTAATGTTTTCTACTTCCTGTGCATACCAAAGCGGGAAGGTATCGTTATCTCCGTTGGTAAATAAAATCGCATTGGGTGCACAACTTTGCAAATAATTAATGGCACAATCACGTGATAAGCTGCGAAGCGAACGATCGTGATCGTTCCAACCTTCTTTAGCCATAATAGCAGGCACAACCATACTTAACGCCGTTGAACCAATGGCGATACCCATGGTGGCTGCTTTTTTGCTGAATAAATCGAAGAGGTACAAGACCCCAAAACCTATCCAAATGGCAAAGGCATAAAAACTTCCCGTATAGGCATAGTCACGCTCACGTGGCTGATAAGGCGATTGATTTAAATAAATAACAATGGCCAGGCCGGTTAGTAAGAAAAAAGATAACACCACCCATGCATCGGGTTTACTTCGTTTAAAATGGAAGAACATGCCCAATAAACCCAGTATGAATGGCAAAGCATAAAAATGATTGCTTGCGAAATTACGTTGATCGCGGTAAATAACTTTTGAGGTATCGGTGTCTAATTTAAAATCATCCAAAGGTTTAATACCACTTACCCAGTTACCATCCATATTATTTCCGGTAGAACCCTGTACATCATTCTGACGGCCTACAAAATTCCAATAGAAATAACGCAGGTACATATAATTCACCTGATAACGAAAAAAATAAGTAAGATTGGCACCCATGGTTGGAATTTCAACCGTTTCGGACTCGACTTCGCCGGTTTCAACTTGTTTCGTTTTATGATGTTCGGCCACATTACCCCAGTATTTATAACCGGTTTCGTGATGTTGCTGACTGCTCCACATACGTGGAAATGGCGTACAAAAATCTTTCTCGTATTTAGGAATGGAGTTTTTACGCGCATCCAATACTTTGTAGTTGTGATTAGCCGTATCCTTAGCATAAATAGGATCGCCACTGCCAAATTCGTTATGCGGACGTTGTGGGGCGTTATAATACTGTCCGTATAATACCGGCCAATCACCATATTGCTCACGCAACAAATAAGACAACATGTTAGGGGCATTTTCAGGATCATTTTCATCCATTGGCGGATTTGCCTGTGAACGAATAACTAAAACAAAAAAGGAAGAATAACCAATGAGTAGGGTAGCAAAACTTAAAAAGATTACATTAAGTGTAATGGTTTTTGTTTTGAATTTATGAATGGCATACAACATCCCACCTAACATCAGCAAACGGAAAAACATACCATCTCCACTTGGCGCCACGATTACTGCTAAGCCTGAAAACACACAGGCTAGATAAAAACCGAATTTATAATACTTCTCTTTTTTGCTAACGGTGTAGAGGATAAAATAGGTTAAAGTACTCACTAATAAAATAAAGTAAACAAGAGTACCCGTGCTATAACCTAAGTGAAAACGATTGGTAAAGAATACCTCATAATCACTTACAAACTTCACCACTTTAGGGATAATAAGGTTTTGAACCAGACCCAGAATCAATACCGATGAAATACCCGCCGTGAAAAAACCCTTCCAGGTGAATTTATATTTTTTGAAATAAATAATAAAGCCAATTGCCGGAATAACCAGCAAGTTTAATAAATGGACACCGATTGAAAGTCCCATGAGATAAGAAATGAGCACCAACCAACGTAAGGCAGAAGTTGGATTAACCGTGTCTTCTTCATCCCATTTTAAGATCGCCCAAAACACCACTGCTGTAAAGAACGATGACATTGCATATACCTCACCTTCAACGGCACTAAACCAAAAGGAATCGGAAAAGGTATACGCTAAACTACCCACAATACCGGCACCTAAAATGGCCCATTGTTGTGCTTTAGAAAGTTCAGCTACTTTGTTCCCATACATTTTAATGCCTAAACGGGTAATGGTCCAGAATAAGAATAAAATACTGAACGAACTCGATAAAGCACTCATCACGTTAATCATCATGGCCGCATGGGCCGGGTCGGTACCGCCAAATAAAGTGAAAAACCGTCCAATAATCAAAAAGAAAGGCGCTCCCGGGGGGTGACCCACTTCTAATTTGTAAGCACAGGCGATGTATTCACCGCAATCCCAAAAACTGGCTGTTGGCTCAATGGTAAAGCAATAAGTAAAGGTAGCGATGGCAAAAACCAGCCAAGCAATAAGATTATTAAGTGTTTTGAATTCTTTTGTCATCATAAAAAATAGAATGTCTGCGAAGATACTATTTTACTTGGTTTATTTTTTGGCCCAAAAAGAGAATAACAAGTAATTTTATTAAAAAGTATTTGATTAAATTAAAATTTTAGTATTTTTGCAGTCTCCAAAAATAAAATGCCCGATCGTCTAATGGCAGGACTTCGGTTTTTGGTACCGACTATGTAGGTTCGAATCCTGCTCGGGCAACAACAAAACCCTCTCAGTTTACTGAGGGGGTTTTTTGATTTTAAGAGGCGTGTATTTTTTCGAATTGTTGTAAATGCGCCGTAAGGCCCTGTTTAATGAACTTTCAAGCCTTAATCCCTGATAATTTTTTAATCGAGATTATACTTTACCAGTTTATATACTTGTTCGTCGGCCAAATTTTTTTGCATAAAGTAGGCCGCACCGCTCTTTATAAGAATTTTTTTTGGCAGAAAGGGCACGTGTTCAACACTGCTTTTTGAAATAAATTTCCCACTGCGGATATCAAATTTGTAAAATTGCAGCTGTTTATCGGCGTATTTTACCAAATAAGTTTCCCTAAAATCTGCATCCACATATACTTTTGTCTCCAAACCGGGTTCTTTAAACACCTGCAGTTTACATAAAGGGATCGCCTCAGCCTTTGCTCCTAAAGCAAAAACAACGGTGTCGGTAAAATTTACCAGGTACAAATTTGTGTCAACTTTCAACAGCTGTGTCTCAACACTTCCCAATAATTTACTGTATTCCCAACTGAGCTTAACTTGTTCACGGTAAATTTCCAGCTTTTGTTTCATCACATCAAGTGGCTCGGCATACATGGTGTAACCAGAGGCGCGACGGGCTTTTAAAAAATAATTGATGTCGTAATCTTTTTGAAAGACCTTTACCTTCGCCTCATTCTCAAATTTCACCAATGGCCGAGGCCTTCCTTTTTCATTTACATTATAATAAAAAAACTCCGTTCTTAAATTTTTATACGTGTGCGTTTGAAAATAATAATTATGGGAGTCGCTGCATACGCAATTACCCAAAACACTATTATAAGTGTTTATGTGATAGGCATTCAGATTATTAAGTTTCACAAAATCGTAATAGATCTGCCAGGTACTGTCTTTACTGAATAATTGCAGATTGCCCACACAATCGTAATTTAATTTATCGGTGTTTGGATTAACGTTTAAACGGCTTTGTATGTCGCCCGATTCATTAATCATTTTTAAAATGTTATGCCCGGGATAAGCACTCAAATAAATAAACTGGTCGTTCAGCAAATCAAAATCCAAGATGGCCTCATCACTTTTTTTATTCACGATGTTCTTTTTGGTCGCTGAAATAACAATTTCGCGCAATTCGATGCTTTTTTGAACCAGAAAAAAAGTATCACTCTGAATGGCATCAACCGGAAACTCGGCGCTGTAATAACCTAAAAGCGTGATTACCAGTGTATGTGTAGGCTGGGTATAAGGTACCTTGAGGTGAAATCGCCCAGCTTGATCGCTTACCGTGTTCAAAAGCTTTCCTTTAACTAACACCAAAGCATTCGGAATAGCCGTGCCGGTTTTTTTATCCAGCAAGACGCCTCGGATGTTTTGTGAAACAGCCAATGAAACGAATAAGGTCATGAAGGCAAGTAACAAAGATCTCATCTTCCTTTTTGGTTTAGACAGCAAATGGCATCGTCCTCCACAACTCAAACCAAGTCGGTAACCTGACTATAAAACGGCTAGTTGCTCTTCAATTGATTTTATTTTATTTAAAGCGTCACTCTCTTTTTTGCGTTCCACATCAATAATTTCGGGTTTGGCGTTGGCTACAAATTTTTCATTGGAAAGTTTAATCTGCACCGATTTTAAAAATCCTTTGTTGTAGTCCAATTCTTTTTTCAAGCGCTGTATTTCTTCGTCCTTGTTAAGATTATTTGCCAGCGGAATGTAAAATTCGGTGTTGGCAATTACAAAGCTAAATGCTCCTTCTACCTTGTTGTTACTGTAATTAAAGGCCGATAAGTTGCCAAGTTTTATCACGGTGGAGTTGAAGAAACTAGGTGCGTGTTGGGAGCGTTCAATCACTTCCAATTTTTCTTTTGGGGAAATTTGTTTTTGCGCTCTTACATTACGAATCATGGTTACGAGTTCTTTACAAATTTCAAATTGAGTCAATTGTTTGGTGTTGCGTTCTGATTTTACTTGAGGCCATGTAGCAACGATAATACAGTCTTTTTCTTTTCGTTCAGTAATGAGGTGCCAAATTTCTTCGGTAATAAAAGGCATCCAAGGATGCATGATTTTGATTAATTCCTCTAAAAAATGAATGGTAGCCGCATGCGTAGCCGCATCAATGGCTTGTGCTTTACCATCTATAAATTCGGGTTTAATCATTTCCAAATACCAGGCACAAAAATCATCCCATACCAGTTTGTAGGTCGACATGAGTGCATCGCTCATGCGGTATTTTGTATAATGATCGTTAATCATCTCCAATTGTTCAGACAATTTATTTTCGAACCAGCTGATAGCCGCCTTTGATGACTGAGGTTGGGTAATATTACCGGTGCTATCAACCTCAAATCCTAAAATTAAACGCGAGGCATTCCATACTTTATTGGCAAAATTTCTTCCCTGCTCGCAATAACTTTCGTCAAAGAGCAAGTCGTTACCTGCCGGCGAACTTAATAACATGCCCACACGCACACCGTCGGCACCGTATAGTTTAATAAGGTCTAGTGGGTCAGGACTATTCCCTAAAGACTTACTCATTTTGCGACCTTGTTTGTCGCGTACAATGCCGGTGAGATACACGTTGTTAAAGGGTTTTAAGCCGGTGTATTCTTTTCCTGCAATAATCATACGGGCCACCCAGAAAAATAAAATTTCGGGAGCAGTCACCAGATCATTGGTTGGATAATAATATTTAAGGTCGGCATTGGCATTATCCCAACCGTTTGTAATCACCTTTGGATCAAAAACGGTAAGAGGCCATAACCAGGATGAAAACCAGGTATCCAATACATCTTCATCTTGGTTGAGATCGGTTATTTTAATGTCGGCGTTTTGTGCTTTTAATTTTTCAAATGCTTCTTCTTTGGTTTTGCAAACAACGGTATTGCCTTTATTGTCGTACCAAGCCGGAATGCGTTGTCCCCACCATAACTGACGTGAGATACACCAGTCGTGCACATTCTCCATCCAGTGTTTATAGGTATTGATGTATTTTTCGGGAATTAATTTTACCTCTCCGTTCAACACTGCATCCAAGGCAGGTTGACTGATGTCTTGCATTTTTAAAAACCACTGCATCGATAATTTAGGTTCAATAACCGCATCGGTGCGCTCACTATATCCTACCTTATTTTTGATCTCTTCAATTTTTTCAACCAAACCTTGTTCTTGCAAATCTTTGATAATTTGTTTTCGACAGGCAAAACGATCCATGCCTATATATGCACCGGCAGCTTCGCTAATCTTGCCATCGGGCGTTAAAGCATCAATGGTGGGTAATTTATATTTCTGCCCGAGGTTAAAGTCATTGATATCATGTGCCGGTGTTACCTTTAATGCCCCTGTTCCAAAAGAGGCGTCCACATAAGAGTCAAAGATGACAGGTACGACGCGGTTAACAATGGGCACCAGCACATTCTTCCCTTTAAGCGAAGCATAACGTTCATCCTTGGGATTCACACATACTGCGGTATCGCCCATAATGGTTTCGGGACGAGTTGTTGCAACGGTAATGAAT
This sequence comes from Sphingobacteriaceae bacterium, assembly GCA_947480015.1. Lineage (GTDB taxonomy): Bacteria > Bacteroidota > Bacteroidia > B-17B0 > Aurantibacillaceae > Aurantibacillus. Next base: position 33,296 of record CANKBS010000019.1, on the reverse strand, counting down.
TCGTTTGAATGTTCTATTTTATATTTCACATAAACCAGCTTCGAGTTGGTTTCTTTGTGAATAACTTCTTCATCACTTACAGCGGTTAAGCCTTGCGGATCCCAGTTAACCATGCGCACGCCGCGGTAGATTTGACCTTTGTTGAATAAATCAACAAACACATCTAACACCGCATCACTCATGTCATCCTGCATGGTAAAACGTGTACGATCCCAGTCGCAACTGGCACCAAGTTTTTTAAGTTGTTCTAAAATGATGCCGCCATACTTTTCTTTCCAATCCCAAGCATGCGTTAAAAATTCATCGCGACTTAGCTCTGCTTTTTTTATTCCTTTATCGGCCAATAATTTCACCACTTTGGCTTCTGTTGCAATACTGGCATGGTCGGTACCGGGCACCCAGCAAGCATTAAAGCCTAACATGCGTGCACGGCGAATAAGTACATCTTGTATGGTATTGTTGAGCATATGCCCCATGTGTAAAACCCCGGTTACGTTAGGTGGTGGAATAACGATGGTATATGGCGTTCGGTGATCGGGAGTAGATTTAAAAAATTGCTGTTTTATCCAATACGGATACCACTTGCTTTCTGCTTCGCCGGGATTATAGGTTTTGGCAATGTCCATGTTAAACTATTAAAAAATATTTTGTTAAATTTCGTAAAATTACGCAAACAAACCCGTGTTTATAATATCTTTATGGCACGATTTTAGCATTAATTCTAATTAAATAAAAAAAACCAAACATGAAAAAACTAATTTTTACTCTGGGTTTAGTAGCAGGGCTATCTGCTTTAACATTTGCACAAGACGGACATGCTGCTGCTGCTGGCGCTACTGATGCCGCTGTACCAACGAGTCTTGCAGATATTAAAATGGACAAAATGGTACACGATTATGGAACTATTCCTCAAGGCGGAAATGGTGTGTGTGAGTTTAAATTTACCAACAACGGTAAAGAACCATTGGTAATCACCAATTGCCAAGGCAGTTGCGGTTGTACTGTTCCTGAGTGTCCAAAAGAACCGATCCTTCCAGGTAAAAACGGAATTATCAAAGTAAAATACGATACCAACCGTCCGGGTGGCATCTACAAAACAGTTACTGTTAATTCAAACGCAAAAAGCGGAAACATTGTGTTAACCATTAAAGGAACTGTTGAAGTAAAACCGGTTGAAGAGGCATTTCCTCAAAACCCAACTCCTGCAGGGGCTCCTGTTGAAAAGAAAGGTTAATATTTAAATATTTATTGAAGCTATGAAAAAGATTTTTTCGTTACTCGTTCTTATGTTAGGTTTGAACTTCGGTGTGAAGGCTCAGGAATCGGTTATTCCAAATATGGATCCAAATGCACCGGATATTAAATTTGAGAATGAAGTGTTGGATTATGGCGTTATTGATTACGATGCCAATGGTTTACGTGAATTTAAATTTACGAATACCGGCAGAACACCCTTAACCATTACTTCAGTATCTGGTGAATGTGGTTGTACCGCTACTACCATTGATGGTAAGCCGGGTTGGCCACAAGAACCAATTTTACCGGGTAAAAGTGGTGTTATTAAAGTAAAATATGACACCAAGCGTGAAGGTCGTTTTGAAAAAAACGTAACCGTAACGTCCAATGCTAAATTCGCAACAAAAAAAGTTCGTATCAAAGGTGAAATTAAACCAAAAGTTAGTACTGGTGGATAGTCAACCACAACCGTTAAAAAATCCCGCCACGTGCGGGATTTTTTGTTTCAAGTCGGTTATACTCCTATGCTGCCTAGTTATGACTTCATTTGCTTTCTCGCAAGCCAAACTGCAGGTAAAGAACGCCAAAGTAAATTTTGGTTTCGCAAAACGGGGCGATGTTATTCGTAACAACTACCACGTGTGCAATACCGGCAAGGCACCCTTAGTCATTACCGAAGCGGAAGTATCTTGCTCCTGCACCAGCGTCGAATTTTCGAGACAACCCTTATTGCCCGGACAAAGTATGACGGTTACGGTTATTTTTAATACAGCCAGTGTATATGGTCGCCAAGATCGAAGCGTTTACTTAAAAAGCAACGACCCTCGTGGTGATCAACAACTTCGGTACAAAGGTGTAGTGTCAAAAAAGTAATGGTAAACCCTTAAGACTGTACTTTTAATTGCCTGAAAAATTCGGAGGCAATGATGGAGGTGGCCATAGCCGCATTGAGCGACTCGGTACCATTGTTTTGATGCGAGGGAATAGTGAGTGGATGTGTGATTTGCTTTAAATTCAATTCGCTGATGCCGTTAGCTTCATTACCTATCACAATTAAGCCCTGTTGTAGTTTTTGCTGATACAAATTTTTGCCGGTAAGTACTGCGCCATAAACGGTTTTAATTTTTTCGGAAGCAATGAGTTGTTCTAATTCGGCATACTTCACTGCTACCCGTAAAAAAGCACCCATGGTAGATTGAATGACCTTAGGGTTATAAAAATCACAGCTAGTCTCCGACGCATAAATGGTTGAAACTCCAAACCAGTTAGCCAATCGAACAATCGTGCCAAAATTTCCCGGATCACGCACGTCATCGAGGTAAAAAGAAAAATTAGTCGTAAAATCAAACTTATCTTTCTTCTCTTTAAAATAATTACAGAGTGCTAAAGCATGGTTAGGGGTGCTTTGCAGGCTTATTTTTTTTAACTCATCTTCCGACACTTCGGTAAAATGGATGTTTAATTGACGGAGTTTGGTTTTATATTGGTAAATAAAATCTTTAGTGGCGAAAATTTCTTGCAATAGAATTGGCGCCTGTTCAATGATTTCAGCAACCGTTTTTATTCCTTCAGCAATGAAGGTATTTTGTTCATCCCTGAATTTTTTCAAGCGTAACGATTGTATTTCCTTGATTTGATTTTTACTAAGCATAATTTCTCCTAAATTAGCATATTTTATTAAGCCCACTTGAACTTACAAGCAAAAATAATCAGGCTTTGGGCCTGTTCAAAACAAGTTAGCTTGTTATTGGGTATATTATCTCTTTTTATATTCGGCGCGTGTAATCCTACTAAAAAATTACTACCCAACGAATACATTGTTGATAGGGTGGAAGTAAAAAACGCCAAAGAAACCAATATCCCCTCCGAAAATTTAGAAGCCTTTTTTCGTCAAAAACCAAATAGAAAATTAGCTCGAAAAGTAGATTTTTTTGTTTGGTGGTATAATTTATTTGATGAACAAACTATTTCAGAAAGAAGAATAAAGCGTAATTTAAGTTACGATAAAAAAAATTCGGATAAGGTGCGTCGTTTTGAAAAGAAAAATGAGGCTCGGATTAAAAAAGGTAAAAAACCAAGAGTGCCTAAATTAAAGGATAAGGAAAGTCCGATGATGATTGAAAGCGTGCGCGAGATTGGTGAGCCCGCCGTAATATTTGATTCCACCTTAACCGGCCAAACCCGTTTTCAATTAAGCAAGTACTTATTCAGCAAAGGTTATTTTAATAATCATGTGAGTGATAGTATCCTTGTTGGAAGAAATTCAAAACGTGTTGCCATTCATTATATCCTGCATCCCGAACATGCTTATACCGTAAATGTCATCAAATACGACCTGGAGGATAAACAATTGGGCGAAATGATTTTACGCGACACCGTAAACAGTCTTCTCAAAAGAGGTATGCAGTACGATGAAGAGACCTTTAAATTAGAACAACAACGCATTACTGATTTTGCTCTAAATAAAGGCTATTATTATTTTGAGAACGCCTATCTTAATTTTTATGCCGATACTGCCCATGCCAACCATACCGTAGCTTTAGCTATACGTTTAAAAAAATTCATGAAGCCCAATAATTCAGCGAACGATTCTATGGTTTACGTAAATCACCCACAATTTATAATTGAAAATGTGTATATTATTACCGATCAGGTACTAGGTAATATGCACGATGCGGTTTTTAAAGACACCATCCATGCAAAAAAACATGGTCTTCTTTTTTTAGTTAACAAACCGCTTGCTTACCGCCAAAGTTTAATTACTACCAATGCCGATATTTATAAGGGGCAGCTTTACAGTAAAGACACGGCACAACAAACCTATAAACAACTATTGGGATTGGGCTTATTTAAAAACGTAACGGTTAAGTTTTATGTTAACGATGATTATACCAACCGTTTAGATTGTTACATCATGTGTAATCCACTTATCAAACAATCGCTCACGGCTGAAACTGAAGGCACAAATACATCAGGAAACCTAGGTATTGATGGTAGCTTAGTATACCAAAATCGTAGTACCTTTAAAGGAGGCGAATTACTTGAAATAAAAATTCAGGGGGCAGTAGCCGCGCAAAAACAATTATCGAAAGATACCAGCTACATTAATTCGGTAAATGATATTACTGACTTTAAAAACCTGCAACAAACCTTTAGCACCATTCAATTCGGACCACAGTTAAGTTTTTCGGTGCCCCGTGCCCTTTTCCCTTTCTCATTACTCCCTTTTCATAAAGATCAATTGCCTCGTACTTATATTAAATCATCGCTTAATTACCAGTCCAGTCCTTTGTTCTCACGTATCATTACAAATATTAACTATGGTTTAAGTTTCAGAACACTTGGTGGAAGATTAAAACATGACATCATTCCTATTGAAGCGTATTTGGTAAATGCTAAACTGGTTAAATCGTATCAGGATACCTTAGAAAAATTACACGATGCCTTTATTCTGAATTCGTTTCAAGATCACATTACTACTCTAAGCAAATACGGACTCACCTACACCTCACGCGAAAACTCCACAACAGGACAACGCACTGCCTACTTTGTAAAATTTAATTTACAATCTTCGGGCAACTTATTACGTCAGCTTTATATTGTAAGCGGACAAAAAGCTGACTCTGCCGGTCACTATGAATTATTCAAGATCCCCTTTGCTCAGTTTGTAAAAACCGATATTGATTTCAGGATTTATGTCCCCATACATAAAAAAAGCCGCATGGTATACCGTGTGGCAGCCGGCATTGGCAAACCGCTCACCAATTTAGGTGTATTACCTTATGAACAAAGTTTTTTTAGCGGCGGTCCAAATGGTGTGCGCGCTTGGCGTGCCCGTACCTTGGGCCCAGGGGCATACGATCCGAGTAAGAGTACAACGCGTTACGATAAAATAGGAGATATTTTATTGGAAGGAAATATTGAATACCGTTTTCACATCATAAAAACATTTCATGGCGCGTTTTTTGTGGATGCCGGCAATATTTGGCGCTTGCAGCCCGATGAAAATAAACCCGGCGCTGAATTTTTAGCCAATAAATTTTTAGATCAGATTGCCATTGGTGGCGGCTTTGGTTTACGTTGGGATTTGACCTTTTTTGTTTTACGATTAGATCTCGCTGCTCCGCTTAAAGATCCTAAATTTGCACAAGGTAACCGATGGACAATTGACAAAAAACCTTGGCAATACACCGTTGCTAACTTTGGTATTGGTTATCCCTTTTAAAATGATAGTATGCGCATAGCAGGATTTACAATTATAAGAAACGCATTAAAATTTGACTACCCTGTGGTGGAAGCCATCACTTCCATTTTACCCCTTTGCGATGCTTTTTATGTGGGTGTAGGAAAGAGTGATGACGGGACCCGCCAACTCATTGAAAGTATAAAGTCGGATAAACTAATAATTATTGATACCATTTGGGATGATAAAATGCGGAAAGGTGGGGAAATTTTATCCATCGAAACCAATGTGGTCTTTGATCAGATTCCAAACGACTTCGATTGGTGTTTTTACATTCAGAGCGATGAATGTGTTCATGAAGAAGATTTGCCAACATTAAAACAAGCCATGCTTACTTATAAGGATGATGCAGCCGTGGATGGCTTATTATTTGAATACAAACATTTTTACGGACATTATTCATACATAGGTATTGGCAGACGTTGGTACAAACACGAAATTCGGATTATTAAAAACAACAAAGCCATCCGATCTTATAAAGATGCTCAGGGTTTTAGAACCGGTGATGATAAAAAATTACGGGTAAAATCTACCGGCGCGTTTATTTATCATTATGGCTGGGTGAAATCGCCACAGGCGCAGCAAGCCAAACAAAGCTCCTTTCACAAAATGTGGCATGATGATGAATGGATGAAAAAAAACATTCTTGAAGTGGAAGAATTTGATTACAGTAATATTGATCTGCTTGAAATTTATAAGGGATCGCATCCTAAGGTGGTTGCTAATCGCATTCAACAAGCTACATGGATCTTTACATACGATCGCTCCAGAGTAAAAACCAATTTTAAATACCGTTTTTTGTTTTGGGTGGAAAAATTAAGCGGCTGGCGCGTTGGGGAGAATAGGAATTACAGAGTGCTTTGAGGCAAGGGATTGCAGATTGCATATTAAAGATTGCAGATTAAAGATTAAAGATTAAAGATTAAAGAAAAAATTTAATACGATTAAATACATTTAAAATAATCGAAGGCTTCTAAACAATCGTTGCACTTATACAATGCCTTGCAGGCGGTGCTGCCAAACTGAGAAACCATAGCCGTGTTTTTGCTTTTGCAGCGCGGGCAAGTGATGTTTTTAGGTTGATGACTTAAAAACGATTTATCGGTTGTGCTTTCTTCTGGTGGAGCAATGCCGTATTTTCGTAGTTTTTCTTTGGCAGCTTCGCTGAGCCAGTCAGTGGTCCAGGCGGGTGCATAAACCGTTGTGATTTTTATGGTCTCAAAGCCGGCTTCGATTAATTTTTTACGAATATCATCTTCCATTTGTTTCATAGCGGGGCAACCACTATAGGTAGGCGTTATGATGACTTCAATGTTTTTTGAATCGAGCAAAACATCCCGGATTACGCCTAATTCGACAATAGAAATAACCGGAATTTCCGGATCGGGAATTTGGTGGAGTAAGTTGCGTATTGTTTCTTTGTTTTCCATTTAACCACTAAGGCACTGATGACACTTAGGCTCACTAAGATTTTTGCAGGTTGTTATTTGTTTATAAAACAAAACTAAGCGCAAGTATCCGTTAACTCAGTTTCGTTTAAAGTATGAATATAGCTGCTATTACCATGATCACAATGATGATCAGATACTGCCAAACATCTACAAAATAAGGCGCGTATTTATTCCATTTTTCTTTCAGTCTCATAAAATTACCACTTAGCTGTTGGATGCATTCTTGGTAAAGATTGCATTTCGGCCAGTATATAACCTAAGTGTTCGCTGTGCAGGCCTTTACGACTGCCGGTTTGAATGTAAGTGCTTTCAGGAATTTGAACATGTGATTCGTTTAATAAATCGCCAATTTCCTTTTCCCAAACAGCTTTTAATCTACTGAGATCAACGGCCAAACCATCTTTCAATAACACTTCATCCACTTCATTCATTTCAAAAAGCTCACCGGTAAAGGGCCATAATTCATCAAAGCCTTGTTGAAGGCGCGTTAAACTTTCCTCGGTGCCGTTTCCAAAACGTTTTACCCAGCTAAAGCTATGACGTTTGTGATAAGTAATTTCTTTAATCGATTTTTGTGAGATCCCAACTAGTGTTGCATCTTTTGTGTTGCTTAATTCTGTATAAAACATCAAATCAAAACAATCAATAAAAGCCTGCCGTAAAATAGTCTTGGCATAATCACCATTTGGTTGTTCGGTAATTAAAGCGTTAAAATACTCTCGGTCATTTCTAAAAAAAGCCAAGTCATCTTCTGTTTTTCCTTTATTTTCAACTTTTGCGGCATATTCGAGTAAACTTTTTGCGCGACCAAAAATATCCAAGGCAATATTTGTAAGGGCCAAATCTTCTTCCAGAAAAGGGCCATGACCTGTCCACTCGCTTAAGCGTTGTGCAAGTATCAAACTGGTATCACCCAGTCGTAATGTATAATTAAATAAGGCTTCCTGCTTAGTCATTAAGATTCAAAATTAAAATTCAATTACATGTGTCCCACACCATCGGGGATTTGATAAAAAGTGGGGTGCCGAAAAATTTTATCGTTTGATGGTTCAAAAAACGAACCCATGTCTTCGGGACTACTCGACACGATGGCATCGCTTAATACGACCCATAAGGCCATGCCTTCTCCACGACGGGTATACAAATCGCGTGCATTTTGCAGAGCCATTTCTTTATCGTAGGCATGCAGATTACCGCAGTGCACAAAAGGTTGGCCTGCTTTTTTTTGTACAAATACTTCCCATAACGGGCCTTGACTATCACTCATATTGAACTTGAAAAAATATTAAAAATTAAGCGGCTAATGAAGCCTCCATTTGTTTTTTACCGTAAGCGGCTGCAGCGGCTCTCACCCACTCGCCATCTTTGTGTGATTTATTACGCGAAACAAGACGTTCTTTATTACAAGGACCGTTTCCTTTAATGACGTTTTTAAATTCGGCCCAATCGGGTTCACTAAAATCGTAAGCCTTTTTCGCTTCGTTCCAAACTAAACCTTTATCGGGAATAGTTAAGCCTAGGTATTCGGCTTGAATTACCGTTTGATTTACAAAACGCTGGCGTAACTGATCGTTGGTTTCGCGTTTAATGCGCCATTTAAGGGCGTTTTCGCTGTTCGGACTTTCTCTGTCGGGTGGACCAAACATCATCAAGGTTGGGAACCACCAACGGTTGAGTGCATCTTGTGCCATGGCTTTTTGTTCGGGTGTACCAAAAGACAAATGCGTCATAATTTCATAACCTTGGCGTTGATGAAAACTTTCTTCCTTACAGATACGCACCATGGCGCGACTGTATGGCCCGTATGATGACCGTTGTAACATTACCTGATTCATGATAGCTGCGCCATCAACTAACCAGCCCACTGCGCCAACGTCGGCCCAACTGAGTGTAGGGTAATTAAAAATTGAGGAGTATTTAGCTTTGCCGGTTAATAAGGCGTTGAGCATTTCATCGCGGCTAATGCCAAGCGATTCGGCAGCTGTATACAAATATAAACCATGTCCACCTTCATCTTGCACCTTGGCTAATAAAACCAATTTAGCGCGCAAACTAGGAGCGCGTGAAATCCAGTTGCCTTCAGGAAGCATTCCCAAAATTTCGCTGTGAGCATGTTGTGAAATTTGGCGAATTAAATGCTTACGGTAATTTTCGGGCATCCAATCCTTTGGTTCAATAAAATCATTTTTAGCCAATTTGGCTTCAAAAACTTCTTCAACATTAACACGACCCATGCTGTAATTTTAATTATGGTTATTCTAACAAAGATAGGATTTATGCGGTTTTAAACCAAAAATATCCTTTCCAAGAGCATAACAGTTGGCAGGTAACTTTGTTTAAGGGAAATAAATTTTTTTATAGCTTGAAAACGGCTATTTTTGCGCTCTATTTCATAGCATATGGCACGTTTTCACACCCTAAAAGTTAAAGATATCCGACGCGAAACTTCCGATGCGGTTTCTATCGCATTCGAAATTCCGGCACAACAACAACCCGAGTATCAATTTAAACAAGGGCAGTACGTAACCTTAAAATTAAAAATCAAAGGTGAAGAAGTTCGTCGTTCATACAGTTTATGTTCAAGTCCGTTTAGTGAAAAAGAATTACGTGTTGCCATTAAAGAAGTAGCCGGTGGTTTGGTTTCTACATACATGAACCGTGAATTAAAAGTTGGGGATAGCATGGAAGTGATGACCCCGATGGGAAGTTTTCATACCGTACTTTCAGGATCCAAATCAAAAAATTATGTGTTGTTTGCCGGTGGAAGCGGTATTACGCCCATGATGAGTATCTTAAAAAGCGTGTTGTATGTTGAAAAGCAAAGTAAAATCACGTTAATTTATGCCAACAAAAATGAAGAAAGTACCATTTTCAAAACTGAACTCGATAAAATAGCCGCCGGCAATTCGAATTTAAAATTGGTTTATGTGTTTGATAAACCCTTGGCTCAAATTTCTGAATTACAAACCGGAATAATAAGTACCGATAAGGCTCAGGCTTTAATAGAAAATTTTGGTGGTGTAACTGCAGATGAGTACTTTATCTGTGGTCCGGGACCCATGATGGAGAATGTAAAAGTTAGCTTAGAAACGTTAAAGATTGCCAAAGGAAAGATTCACATTGAATATTTTTCATCGGTCATTGAAGCTGTTAGTAAGGCCGAAGATTTGTCGGGTGCCAATGTTAACGCAAAAATAAAAGTGATACAATACGGTGTTGAAACCGAATTTCAATTAGAAACTGGCAGTATCAGTATTCTGGAAGCCGCCATTGAAGCCGGTGTGGATGCACCCTTCAGTTGTAAAGGAGCCGTTTGTTGCACCTGCCGTGCCAAGGTATTAGAAGGTAAAGTAAAAATGGCTGCTAATTTTGCACTCACAGATACCGAAGTAGAAGAAGGCTTTATTTTAACCTGTCAGGCTCATCCGCTTACCGATATTGTAATTGTGGATTATGATGCCTAGGTAGATTAATAAATAGAGAATGCTGAGGTGACGACTTTCACTAAAAACCAAGCACTACTTACGCAGCCTTTTTTTATTCACAACTTTAGTCCTTTTTTTCTAACTTTATCCTTTCAACCTAACCTCTATTTAACTAAAACTTAGACTTCTTATTTTTTTCTGATCTTATCGCGCTTAGAAAAAACAATTGAACTGCTAAAACCCGGCATTTTCTAAAGAAATAATTTAGTAAATCTTAAATACTATTTCTTGCTACCTGATGAATTTCAAATTTTACAAAAAGTCAACAAATCTTACACATGTTTGCTTTTCCAATTATTGGAAACAAAAGACTACTTTTCCAAATTATCTTTGACCGGAACTTATTCTGTATTTGATTATTAACTGTTAATTATGTCTAAAATGAACGCATTAAAAATTTTTTTGGTTGAAGATGATCCTTGGTTTGGCAATCTCCTTAAGCACCATCTCTCTTTAAACCCCGAGTATGAAGTTTTTTTGTACATGAGCGCTAAAGAGTGCCTCGATAATTTATACAAAAAACCCCATGTGGTGAGTATTGATTATGAATTACCGGACATGACGGGTGATAAGTTGTTAGCGAAAATTCTTGCGGTGAATAAAAACCTGCCTGTTATTATAATTAGTGGGCAAGAAGAAATTTCGGTTGCTTTAAACCTTTTAAAAGCCGGGGCCAGTGATTACTTTATAAAAAATGACAATACCAAGGAACTATTGTGGAATGCTATTTTAAAAATAAAAGAAAACACGCAACTAAAGGAAGAGGTAGAAGAACTCAAGGAAAAACTCGAACAAAAATATAGTTTTGAAAAAACTATATTAGGGCAGAGCCATGCCATTAAAAAAACCTTTGTGCTTATTGAAAAAGCAGTGAAAGCGAGTATCAACGTATCAATTACCGGGGCAACTGGAACAGGTAAAGAAGTAATAGCTAAGGCCATTCATTATAACAGCGATCGTAAAAAGAAACCTTTTATTGCCGTTAATATGGCTGCAATTCCCGGCGAATTAATGGAAAGTGAATTGTTTGGTTACGAGAAGGGTGCCTTTACAGGGGCCACAGGTAGGAAGATAGGAAAGTTTGAAGAAGCTAATGGTGGCACCTTGTTTTTAGATGAGATTGCTGAGTTGGATTTAAACTTACAAAGTAAAATTTTAAGAGCGCTGCAAGAACGTGAAGTGGTGCGCTTAGGCGGCCGCGAAAAAATAAAATTTAATGCCCGTTTAATTACTGCAACAAATAAAAATTTATCTGAAGAAGTTAAAAAGAAAGCATTTCGTGAAGATTTATTTTATAGGATCATTGGTTTACCAATAGACTTAGCGCCTTTATGTCAAAGAGGAAATGATGTGTTGATTTTGGCGAAGCATTTTATGGAAGAGTTTACCAAAGAAAACGGCATTAAGCATTTACACATTTCAAATAATGCCAAAGAAAAACTGCTCAAGTATAATTACCCAGGTAATGTGCGTGAACTAAAATCTATAGTTGATTTGGCTTGCGTAATGTGTAATGGTGAAGAAATTAAAGCTGAAGACATCACTTACAATTCATTACAAAACGAAGAACGACTGACGTCCGTTGAAAAAACACTAAGAGAATATACGCTCGACATAATAGCCTTGTTTATGAAAAAATACAACAATGATGTGATGGAAGTGGCGCATAAATTAGATGTAGGCAAATCAACCATTTACAACATGATTAAGAAAAAAGAATTGCTCATTAATTAAGCAAGACTGTACGTTACGAGTTATGAAAACCGCTACCTACCTATACCGTGAAGAACTTCTTGATAAAAGTCATTTAAGTCCTAACTTCTCCGAAGAAAAATCACAACTTGTATTAGGTTTTGGAAATACGGCCACACTCGGCGGTTCTTTATTTTACGAACAAATTAAAAATCGTTTTCCAAATGCAAATATTGCCTTGTGCTCCACGGCAGGGGAAATTTTTGGAAATGAGGTGATGGAAGATTGTGTGTCGTTAACAGCTATTGAGTTTGAAAAAACAGAGATACAATGTGCTGAGCTAACTATCAACAACTTTAGTTCGAGTTTTGATGCGGGGGTTGCATTAATCAGTCAGCTTAAAAAAGAAGATTTACGTTATGTATTTGTTTTATCGGATGGTGAAAAGGTTAACGGCAGTCAGTTAGTGAATGGAATAAACAGTTTAGTTTTAAGCAACATTCCTGTAACCGGTGGTTTGGCAGGTAATGGTGTTGCATTCAAATCAACCCGCGTAGGTTTAAATGCTCCAGCTGAAGAAGGTAATGTTTTAGCCATTGGTTTTTATGGCCCCTCCATTAAAATAGCTCATGGCACTATGGCAGGCTGGGAAAACTTTGGCATGGAAAAAACAGTCACCCATTCGAAAGACAATCTACTTTTTGAAATTGACCATAAAAACGCATTAGACCTTTACAAAAAATACTTGGGCGTTTATGCCGACGATTTACCGGGCTCAGCTTTATTTTTCCCCCTTTCGGTTAAACAAAGTGAAGATGTAGAACCGGTTGTTAGAACGATTCTTGGCATAAATAAGGAAAACAAAAGCATGATTTTTGCCGGTGATGTGCCAGTTGGATCGAAAGTGCGATTTATGAAATCAAACATCGATCAGTTGGTTGATGCAGCAAGTATTGCCGCGCAACAAAGCATTCAGCGAGATGAACATCAATTACCTAAATTAGCAATTTTAATAAGTTGTGTGGGACGAAAATTAATTTTAGGTAAACGTGTGGAAGAGGAAATAGAAGCCGTTGCCGATGTTTTCGGAAATGATGTGGCATTAACCGGATTTTATTCGTATGGTGAAATTTCTCCGGTTTTTCATCAAGGAAAATGTGAGTTACACAATCAAACGATGACCATAACCACTTTCGACGAACTTTAGCATGAAACGCTATCATAAATTACTTGAAAAACAGATTAAAAAACATCTTCCTAAAGATTGTAAAAACGATCCTGGTATTCTAGATTTTTTAAATTCCGTCAATGAAAGTTATCAGGCAAACGAACGCGATCGTGAATTGATTAATCACGCCTTTAAAATAAGCGAATCAGAATATCAGGAAGTAAACAATAACCTGCTTAAAGAATATGAACTTAAAAAACGTTCGGTTGAAAAATTAAAACAGGCGGTTAAAAAAATAGATTTATCAATTGATATAAAAGTTGGTGAAAAAGATGATGATTTACTGGTAATAGCTGATTATCTCAATGAACAGATTATAGGCAGAAAAGGCATAGAACGCGAATTAAGTCGCACCGTAAATTTACTCGAAACCTTATTAACCAATTTACATTCGGGTATTTTGGTTGAAGATGAGAATAGAAAAATACTTTATACCAACGATCAATTTTGTGCCTTATTTAACATACCGGTTGATCCCGAAAGTTTACGCGGAGCGGATTGCTCACAATCGGCCGAACAAAGTAAAATCCTCTTTAAAGATCCTCATGGTTTTTTAACCGGCGTGAATAAAGCCTTACAGGAACGTAAGCCGGTGATATCGGAAGAGCTGGCCTTGGCCGATGGCCGATATCTGGAGCGTGATTTTATTCCGATTTTCATTCACAATAATTACAAAGGTCATTTATGGCATTATAAAAACATAACCGATCGAAAACAAAATGAAAACAATCTGCGTTACCTCAATAACATGCAGGAAGCTATTTTAAACGGCACCAATTATGCTATTATTTTTACCGATGCAGTAGGAACCATTAAAACCTTTAATAAAGGCGCAGAAAAAATGCTCGGGTATAAAGCCGAGGAAATGATTGATAAACAAAACCCTTCATTATTTCACCTTTCTGATGAAATTCGTATTCGTGCAGAAGAATTGTCGGGAGAGTTAGTTGAAAAAGTTGAACCCGGTTTTGAAGTTTTTGTAACGTATCCTCGCCGCGATATAGCTGAACGCCGCGAATGGACATATATTAGAAGTAACGGACAGAGATTTCCGGTATCACTTACTATTTGTTCTATTAAAAACTCGGTGGGTGAGATTACAGGCTTTTTAGGTATTGCACGTGACATTTCAGAACAAAAACAAGCGCAGGAAGCCTTAAAAATAAGTGAAGAAAAGTACAAAAACATCATTGAAAAGTCGACCGACATTATTTATAAAATCAACAAACACGGCTTTTTTACATTTGTAAATCCGGTTGGCGTGCGTATTACTGGTTTTTCAGCGCGCGAACTTTACCACAAGCATTATAGTGATTTAATTCATGAGGACTATAGAAAAAGAGCAATTGTATTTTACCGCGATCAGGTTGAAACAAAAAAACCAACAACATATTTTGAATTCCCTATTGTAACCAAGTCAGCTCAAGAAAAATGGATTGGTCAGAGTGTACAATACACGCCGCTTCCTGACAACGACTTTGAATTAACGGTGTTAGCCATTGATATTACCGAACGGAAAATTCACGAACGCAGCATCTTTTTGCAGGAAAAAAAATACCGCAACATTATCGACAACATGAACCTTGGTTTGGTAGAAGTGGATAAACAAGAACTTATTAAATTCTGCAATCAGGGCTTTTGTGAATTATCGGGTTATACAAAAGAAGAACTCTTAGGTAAAAACATTATAGAATTAATAGTTCCTGAAACCCTGAAGAATACTATCGGCCATAAAACACCTCAACGTTTAAACGGCATTTCTGATATTTATGAAATTCAGGTTAAAAACAAAAAAGGTGAATTAAAATGGTGGATGATAAGTGGGGCGCCAAATTATGATGAAGCCGGTAAATTAATCGGGTCCATTGGTATTCACCTAGATGTAACGGAAAGAAAAACCCTTGAGCATGAACTGGAGATTTCGAAACAAAAAGCTGAAGAATCGTCCAAAGCCAAAGAAGCCTTTTTGGCCAATATGAGTCACGAAATCAGAACCCCATTAAATGCCATCATTGGTATGATTAGAGAATTATCGCTCGAAAATTTAACTTCCAATCAACGCGTCTATTTGGATAATACCTCTACTGCCTCGCAACATTTATATTCTGTTTTAAATAACATTCTGGATATTTCAAAAATTGAAGCTGGCGAATTTCAATTGGATTTGCAGAATTTTAATCTGAATGCTATTTTAAAAGAGGTGATTTCCATCATGGGAAACAAAGCTTCGGAGAAAAATTTATATTTAAAATTATCGGTGGCGCCTGGTGTTAAAAAAATGTTTGCCGGCGACCCAGTTAGGTTAAAACAAATTCTGATAAACCTCATAGGCAACTCCATCAAATTTACCAACACCGGCGGCATTACCATTAAATGTGATTTGCTCAACGAATCGAAAACAGAACAAAAATTACAAATAAGTATTGTGGATACGGGAATTGGCATGGACCAAACTTATGTAAAAAACATCTTCAATAAATTTTCACAGGAGGACATTTCCACCTCGCGTAAATACGGTGGTACCGGTTTAGGTATGGCCATTTCACAAGAATTAATACACCTGATGCAAGGAAGTATTGATGTAGAAAGTAGCAAAAACAAAGGCACTACCATTAAATTTAATATTACGCTACCTATTGGCGATGAAAAAGGAATTAAAGCACAGGAAGTGATTCGGATGAACCCGACGGGCAAAAAAATAAAAATTTTACTGGCCGAAGACAACGAATTTAACCGATTGGTCGCCATTAAAACACTTAACCGCCACGACTGTATTGTTTCAGAAGCTGTTAATGGTGCTGATGCCGTTGACTTAGTGAAAAAAGAAAATTTTGATGTGATTTTAATGGACCTTCAAATGCCCGTAATGGATGGGCTTGAAGCAACTCGAATTATTAGAAATGTGTTACATAATACCACGCCAATAATTGCCTTAACAGCCAATGCCTTCAAAAATGAAATTGATTTGTGTATGAAAATTGGCATGAATGGTTATGTAACCAAACCCTATGAAGAAAAACTATTAATCGATACCGTATATAAAAACATTGTCTCTGAAAAACCACAACCTATGAATATTGCAGCTAAAACTACTAAGGGGCTATATGATCTTACCATGCTGCGCGGCCTATGTCAGGGCGACTCGGAGCAATTCGCTAAAATGATTTTTATCTTCATTAAGCAATCCAAAGATGCGATAACCGATTTTAATACAGCAATTGAATCAAAAAACACACAGCAAATATATCAGATTGCGCATCGCATCAAACCCAGCATTGATGGACTAGGCATTGTGAGTTTAAAAAATGAGATTCTCGAACTTGAACGTTCAGCGAAAGCAGGGCTTTACTCTGAAAATTTAATCACCTCACTACATTATACCCAAAAGGTACTTCGCAAAGTGATCGATAATCTTGAAAAAGAAAATCTTTCTTAATCTGGTTACTCTAATAGCCCCCCCCCTGAACATCAGAATATTAGCTATTTCCATTTGTGGAAATTGTTTCCAATTACTGGAATTTTACACTTTCTGAACGCTTTTAACACTATGATAATCAGTGTATTATAAGTTTGGCGATTATTTTGTAATGCACGTAACGTAAATATGGCATTATGATAACTATTTTTGAAAAATTAGGCTACACGGTTTCAGAAACCAGAAGTTCTGTTTTTAATTCGGAAATAAAATTACTGGTTGTTCGCAACTGGGATAAGAGTATTCGTTATGCTTGGCCGGCTAATTTAAACAAAGCTTTATTTTTGAAGTTTCGTGGCAGTAAATCATTCATAAATATTTTACTTTCTTTTGGCTGCAAGCTTATCTTTTTATTGCGTTTGCAAAAACTGTTTTTTACGTCAAAATCATTATACGTAAAAGATAAAAGCAAAGAAGCTGAATTGTCAAGTCGTTATGCGCAGTGGACACTTTTTGTTCGCAAAAGCATTCAGCTTGAAAAAGCTATGTTATACAAAGTTATTAATGGCAAGGGGAGTTTTACAAAAATAGCTACCCACCCGCTCAGTATAGCATTAATTCATAATGAAACGATGGTGCTTGATCGCTTAAATGAGAGCCGTATTCGTTCTTTTGCTATCCCAAACACGATTAACGTTAGCCCTAACGCAGTTGAACTCGATGATATTTCTCATGATGGAACTATATTACATGAGTATTGTAATTTACACACCATGGCTTTATCCGAGTTAAATGAACTCACTGCTTTTTTAACGCCTTTAAATGAATTGAAAAGCTGGCGGGAATTAAAAGAAGATCTGCTCGAACTGATGAAACGCGACGACTCGCGCTTACCTAAGAATTTGTTATACATGTTAAATCAGATCATTGAAAACACCAATGAAAACAAACCCGTAGAAATGTGTTTAAGTCATGGTGATTTTAGTTCTGAAAACATGTTTGAAAAAGATCTGAAGCTTTATATCTTCGATTGGGAGCTATCGAATGTAATAAAGCCGGTTGGGTTCGATGCTTTCCATTTCATCATTCAACAAGGCTTATTGGTAGACAAGAGTAACTGGAAGACCATCCGAAAAGAGATTAACAAAAAAATCACTAGCGACACTTTTGAGGCTTTATCGCGATTTCAAAAAGGTACTATCGAGCAACACCTTCAGTTGTACTTAGTTTATACGTGTATAAATTATTTAAAATTTTACGTTGAATACAGCGTGAATCCACTAGAAACAAATCACTCGCTTAGAACATGGAAAGAAGCGCTAACCGAAACGCTCAATATAAACCAATCTGAATTAGATGAAAGTTCAGTTTATGCTTTTTAATGTTAATCAACCAGACCACTTTTTATAGGTAACTATGCCATTGAAAAAAATTTTAACTAGCGTTTACACATTAAATCCTTTCGCCAATCTTGAAGTCGGTGCCAGTTGGCACTTTATATACCAAATTGCCCGTTATCAAAAAGTAATAGTTATTACGCCTAGTTATAATGAAGAGGTGATGAACATTTACATGTTGGAATTCCCGGATCCGCTTTATGAAAACATTCAATTTGAATATTTCGACCATAAAAACAGTAAAAGAAAATATAAAAAATCAAGTTTTCTAGACGGCTTTTATGAAATACTATGGCACAGAGCTGTGCCGGAGTTCGTTAATAAACAACAGCTAAAGTTCGATATTGTACACCAATTTACCGATGGCAGTGCTTATGGCCTAGGTTATCTTTGGAAACTAAATAAACCATTTGTGTGGGGGCCAATTGGACACATGCCTTTAATTCCGAATCAGTATTTACGTGTGTATAAAAAAACCAGGCTTATAAAAGATCGGTTTAACTGGCTGATTAAAAAAATGATTTGGAAATTTTCACCTAACCTGCGTCAAACCATAAGCAGAGCTGATCATATTTTATGCATGAATCAAAATGCAGCCACTTTATTAAAAGATAAAAATACCAGATTCAGCATTCTTCCAACCATTGCAGCGCATGACAAAGGTTATACGATTAATTTTGCGCCTGAATCTTTTACCCTTATTTCGGCCGGAAAACTCGTACCTGAAAAAGGCTTTGATTTGAGTATATTGGCATTTGCCGATTTTTTATCGGGTTTAAATACCGAAGAAAAAGCCAAAACCAAATTACTCATAGTTGGCAATGGTCCTGAGTTGGCCCTCTTTAAAAACATGGTTTCTGAAAATAAAATCGAAAAGAATGTCGAATTTATTGAATCGCTGAAGGCTGAAGAATTTAACCTGATGCTTCGAAACTCCTCTGCCTTTATTTTTCCCTCTCATTATGGAAGTGGCATGGAGGTTGCCGAAGCCTTATCGGCTGGAATACCGATTATTCGACTTGATAATTCAGGAAATACCAACCTTATCACAGATAAATGTGGATTTACGATTAGTTCGGGCGATTACAGTTCAACCATTGCCAAACTTTCGCAAGCCATTAAGGTATTGCATTCGAACAAAAAAACTTTATTAAGTATGAGTTTAAATGCCCGTGAGCGTTTTGAATCGAGCTACGACTGGAATGTGAGGGGAGTTCAATTAAAAAAGATCTACTTTAATATGTAATGCAGCGTGTTTAAGTCTTACCCAGTAAACTTGGTTCTTTGTTCTGCATTCTGTTTTAAGAGCTGTTTTTTTGGCCCCGATCTACTTTATAGAAAAATAAAAATCATACATGCGTCATATTATGCCAAGATTGAGTTTAAAATCTTTTAGTGGTTTCTTAAATTTAGGTGCATGGAATGCTTTCTTCCCAGTTTATCGTAGGGTAAGGACAAAGGATTCAGTTCTAAAGTATAGAGTAGGTTTAAGTATGCATTCAGTAAAGCAAAAATCAATTGTACTGGGTTTTACATGTTTGGCAGCCTGCTTGGCCATTTTAATTTTGCTGCGCCCTAACCTCTTAAAACAATTTCCGGTTCTATTTGAAAAGGAAGGTAATTCCTTGCTTATGGGAATCGGCATAAGTATACTTACCTCTACTCTGGCAACCATTTTAAGTCATTATTTTTTTAAGATCCTTTTTATTGCGAAACTTCGAAGAGAACTCAATTCTAAAGCTTCAGTTGAAACTCAAAATAAAGAAGGAAACTTTGATCAGGGTTTTGCTTATTGTCGGTTCATTAAGGAAGGAGATGTGGTGAATGATTTTAAATTTATCCATATTAACAAAGTGCTCAATGCCATACTTAGTATACAGGGTGCAGAAGGGAAAAAGGCAAGTGAACTGTTTTCCGATCATAAAAGTTATTTAGGATGTGTTTTTGATAGTATCCAAGAACTTGAAAAAACCGCGCAGGTTATAAAACTAGAATACAAATCGCCGAACGTTGATCGATGGTTTGGTGTAACACTTTATTCACCCGGGCCCGGTTATTTTTGCTTTCAAATGGAAGATGCCCTTGTTTCAGAAAAACTCAGTGAGCAAGGGGCCCTATTGGCTGCCATCATAAACACCTCTAAGGATGCCATATTTAGTAAGGATGTGAATGGCCTAATTACTAGCTGGAATCCGGCTGCAGAAAAATTATTTGAATATACTCAAGAAGAAGCTTTGGGGATGCCAGTTAAACGTCTCGTTCCCGAAAACTTAAAACATGAACTGGAACTAGAGGAATCAAAAATAAAGCAAGGAGAAAACATCACGTTTGTTGAAACAAAACGATTGACGAAAAGTGGACAATTAATTTCAGTAGCATTGTCGGTTTCGCCACTTACTAACAAAGAAGGCGAAAGGATAGGGGCATCCATTACCGGCAGAAATAGTACAGAAACCAAAATTACCGAAAGCGGGATTAACAAATCAGTATCAAACCACAAAGCCATATTTGAAAACTCAAGCGAGGCTTTTGTTCTAATTGACCGTAATTTTATTTTACAGGAATATAATACAAAAGCTCAAAATAATGCGCTATTAAATCAAGGGTCCAAGAAACTTCACAAAGGAGTTTATCTCATCGATTGTATAGCTCTGGGGCGCCGCGAGGGCTTCCTAAGACTGCTTGAGCGGGCTTTGGCAGGAGAAACCATTGAACATGAAGCCGATTGCAGCAGCGCCGATGAAAATCCATATTGGTTGCGTTGTAGTTTTAAACCGGTTTTAAAAAATGAAGTGGTTGAAGCTGTTTTCTTAAGTCTATTGGATATTACCAAAAATAGATTAGCTGAAGCCAAGCTGAAAGAATCGGAAGGAAATTTAAGAGCCATTTTTGAAAATTCCTCACAGGGGTTTGTGCTACTTGACGCGGAAGGTAAAATCAAAGCCTTTAATCAGGAAACTCTTCATTTAGGGTTAACATTGTTTGGCACTAAAATGCAAATAGGCAGCCCGCTTTTTGATTTTGTTGCGCCCAGCAGGATTGCTTTTCTTAATTACGCGCTGCTTAAGGCATCACAGGGAGAAACAATTGAATACCGACGTGAATTTGTACTAGAGAGTTTAACATGCATTTGGGTTGAAGTGGTAATTCGTCCTGTATACTCCGAGAATAAAGTCATAGGTAGTTGTATTTCAGCAATTGACGTTACCGAAAAGGTAATTAACGAGCAGGAAAAGGAATTTGACCGAAAAAATCTGGAGTCGCTAATAAATAATACCAACGATTTGATTTTTAGTATCGACAGGGATTTTAAATTAATTTCTTATAATAAAGCCTTTGCCGATTTTAATCAGTTAGAAATTGGTCGGCCAAATATTATAGGTGAAAGCATGGCACAAGGTGGTTTGACTAAGCATTTATTTGATACCCACCTACCCCTTTTAAAACGTGCATTTGACGGCGAAACATTTACACAGGTAATCAAAAACGCAGGTCATCAATACGGTTGGTCAGAAGCTTCCTTTTTTCCAATTGTTCAAAATGACGATGTGATAGGTACGGCTTGTTTTATAAGAAACATAACCGAGCGAATAGAAAACGAGCGACTGATTAACAAAAACAATGAAGAGAAAGAAAAACTCTTTCAAATTTTAACGCATAATGTTAAGGATTTACAGCAGTTTGCCTATATCACCTCACATAATTTACGAGGCCCTGTAGCCAATTTATTAGGTCTTGCAAATTTGTTAGATAATTACGATTTAGAAGACCAAACTCTTATTCAGATTTTAGATGGGATTAAAAGCTCAGCGCTGCGATTTGACGAGACCATCCGAGACCTTTCTAACATTCTTACCATAAAAGATAATCCGTCGGCTCAAGTTGAAGAGTTACAATTTTCAAAAGCCATTGAACAGGCCAAAACTCAGAGCGCTCCCTTGCTAAAGGAATTAAATGCTAAAATTATGGTTGATTTTAGTATGACGGATACAGTAGTTTTTAACCGGGCTTATTTTGAAAGCATTATTACTAATTTATTATCCAATGCGATTAAATACAGGGCTAAGGAAAGGCCGCTCATCATAAAAATTACCAGTCAAATAACCGAAAATTGGATTGTTTTTAAATTTCATGATAATGGCATTGGCATGGACGTTAATTTACACAAAGAAAAACTATTTAAACTTTATCAGCGATTTCATAGTATTGGTGAAGGAAAAGGACTTGGTTTGTTTTTGATCAAATCGCAATTGGAAACTTTGGGTGGCGCAATTAATGTTGAAAGTACTGTAAACAAAGGCACCGAATTTATTTTACAATTTAAAAAATACTAAAACTCTAATCATGAAAGAACCCAATACTAAATTCAGATACGAAAACGTGTTATTAATTGATGACATGGAACTAGATAATTTTATCAATAAAAAATTATTGGAGATCAATGGTTTTTCAAAAAATATTTATGTGAACACAAGTGCCACAGCAGCTCTGGAATTTTTAAAAAACCTTGTAACGATTTCCCGTCAAGAAAGCAAGATGTACCCTGACGTAATTTTTGTAGATATTAATATGCCAATGATGGATGGCTTTCAGTTTATTAAAGAATTCAAACGACTTTTTGATCCGAAAATTATAGACCCGAAACTAATTGTGCTTACCTCTTCGATATTTCAGAATGACAGGCAAAAAACCCTTGAAATATCGGAGAACATTGTTTTTTTAAATAAACCATTAACAAAAGAAATTCTAGAGAAACTCTAGGTTCTTTTACGCATTTTTCTTTTCATTTACGAATCGTGAATAGGCATTGTTATTTCCGAACTCTGTTAATCTGTCCAATAACTGGAGTTTTTTTTACCCGTTTTTTTTTAAATAGCTGTCAAACAAACTGATGCGTTCTGGCATAATAATTGAATAAGTTCAGTATTAGGACACATGACTGAGGAGATAATTGACTTTAAATATAAAAGAGTGATGTTAATTGATGACAACGAACTAGACCTTTTTGTCAGTAGTACGCTTTTACATTTATTCAAATTAGCAAACAAGATCCAAACCCAAATTTGTGCCGTGACGTCGATTGAGCAACTAAAAAAACAAGTAAAATTGCATGCCCGTGGCGCCGGCGTTTTACCGGATGTCGTAATTATTGATTTTAATATGTTAAAAAGGGGCGGCTTTCGGTTTTTAGAAGAATTTCACGCGGTTTTTCCAGACGAAACACGCCGACCAAAAGCGGTATTAATGAGTTCAATGTTATCGCCAAAAGATATCACCAGAATTTCAGCCATATCGAAAGAAATTTTAGTTTTAGAAAAACCACTAAATAAAGAAACGATTTCTCTAATCTAATCGTTCAAAATAATCCTATTCAAAAAACATTTTACTTAAGCAGCACCAAAATCTTCCTGGTCGCGGCGATCTTTTTTTGTCGGTCGTCCGGTACCTCTATCACGACGAACCGTTACAAAGAAGGCAGAAGGCTGAATATCTTTTTTTTCGGGTTCGGGTGAATGATCGGTATAATGTTGTTTGGCCACCTCAAAACCCTGGCGTTTATCTATTAAAGCAGTTACTTCAATGATTTTTTTTAGGGTGCTTATGGTCATGCTATACCGCTCGCCTATTTTAACCACATGCGCCGGTTTAAAATTTTCACCATCAAGTTTCACCTTGCCGTTCTTTATGGCCTCAGAAGCCAGTGTACGCGATTTGTACATGCGAATGGCCCATAAATACGTATCCGTGCGAACTTCCATTAGCGGGCAATTACAAATTTAGAAGCAAACAACTGTGTGCCGTCGGTGAGCCAAATCAAATACAAGCCATTATGTAAACCATTCACATTAATGCTGGTTTCGCCTGTGGTGGTGTAAAAACTTAAGGGTTTTAAAGGTGTACCATACCGATCAAAAATATTGCCAACAATAGAATTACCATTAATGTTTAAAAGGCGGAGGTTTAGGGTCTCCACATTTTGGAAAACCGGATCGGGAAAGACTTGTAATTTTGAGTTTGGGTTAGCGCTTACCAACACTTTTTTTATGTCGCTAGATTCGAGTGTGGATAACTGAATTTTATAATAATTGGTATAACCCATTAGAGGATACTGATCGATATAGGTTAAAACAGAATTACCCGGACTGGAGCCGCAAATACCTGCATAGTCGTAGATGCTTGTAAAATTAAGTGAATCGGTACTTCTATAAACCGAGTAACCGCTGCAACTAGCCCCTACATTCCAGGTTAATTTTAACACCACCGTTTTACTTACCTGAAAGGCATTAAAATTGGTAATGAGTTGCGAAAAGGCCAAGTGGGAAAACAGAAAAAATAGGTTGCCAAAAAAGTAACGCATGTGAGAGTCTGTTTTAAAAAGCTAATTTGATTACTAACAAAGATAATAGATATTTGATGTGATTTACTTTCAATTTAATAGAACTAATTACTCTGCCGAGATCCACACATAGGTGTTTCTGTTTTGGTAATAGAGCGTGATGACATAATTCCCTTTTTTCAATTTCAAAGCCTTGGTATCGATACGTAATGTATTGTTGCCGGCTTGAAGTCGCTTGTTTTTTATGACCGGTTGTTCAAAACCCGGCAACAGTGGCTTGGTAATGACTGCCGTGAGCGTACTGTTCTTTTTTAAAGTAAAATTCAAATCCATGTTGTCGGCCCAATTCAAGGTCCGTTCTACGTCCATTTCTTCGGCGGCTTCACGCAACAGGCAGTCGTTCAAGGCCTCTTCCGACAAAGCCACTTCGTACAAACAAAATCTGTTTTTTTCGTCGGGCTGCAACCACCGTACTTTTACAGCGCTATCTAATCGCAATTCCATAAAATTAGCGTTAAATAAAAAGGGACGTTCATTCACCTTATAGGTGTCAAATTTTAATCCGCCGTTTTTACTAATGGCCAAATAAATATCGGTTTCTTTTCCATCGGTAAAATTTTGTTTGTCAAAATACATCAGGTACACATAACCCGTAACCGGATCAACTTTCAAAATGGGTTTAAACTGTTCTTTGTGATTTGGGCGGTAAGTGACTAAAATGGGCTCTGTCCAGTGGTCGCCTTTATCATCGCTGTATATTAAAAACACATCCTTATTAGTAGCCCCGTTCTTTTCATCGCTCCAGCAAATGTAAACGCGTCCTCTGAAGGCCGAATAACCCACATCACATGCGGCATGTGGCAAACCGTTAGTTTTAATGCCATCTACCTTATTCGACCAACCACCACGAATTGGATTAATCATCTGTTCTTCCTTTAACCAGGTTCTTCCACTATCGAGCGAACGTTGAAAGGCTAAACCTTTCAGCGCAGCCCAGGCAATATAGACTTCACCATTTGGTCCAACACAAGGCATAGGTCCCTTTACCGTGCTATCGCCATCTAAACAATTACCCGATACACAATTAATTTGTTTGGGTTCGGTCCAGGTTTTACCCTCCTCCGAGCGCGCATAATAGATAACCGATTGGTCTTCTTTTTTCTTGCTTTTATATCGGTCAAATTGCGTCCAGCTGGCATGCCAAAAATTTCGGTTTTCATCGTATACCGAATGTGGGGCATCTTTATGTTTGGTATTTTTTTCGTCCGGTGTCTTTTTGGTATCGAGAGGCGCGAAATCACCGGCTACTAATTTAGCACGCAACTGTGCCTGCATGCCCTGCGTAAACACACCCAACACAAACAGCCTTAACAATGCCCATTTTAAATTCATGATATACAAATTTAGTGAAATTAGAAATTAATAACACCCGGCAAGATCTAATCATTTTGTAATTCTTCACAAAAGCCTACCTTTAAGTTTTTAAAATTTACTATGGAAAAGTCAGTTATTACCAGCTATGTAGACCAAAACAAAGAACGCTTGTTGAATGAATTAATGGATCTGTTGAGAATCCCTTCCATTAGTGCCGACAGTAAATACAAGCCCGATATGCTAAAAACCGCTGAGGCTGTGAAGCAGCGCCTCATTGAAGCCGGTGCCGATAAGGCGGAAATTTCTGCTACCAACGGTTTTCCGGTAGTTTATGCTGAAAAAATAATTGATCCTTCAAAACCAACGGTGGTGGTATACGGGCACTATGATGTGCAACCGGCCGACCCTATAAATTTATGGCATTCGCCCCCTTTTGAACCGGTAATTAAAAAAACAGAAGAGCATCCCGATGGGGCTATTTATGCCCGTGGGGCCTGCGACGACAAGGGGCAGATGTACATGCATGTGAAGGCTTTTGAATTGATGATGAAAACCAACACCCTGCCCTGCAACGTAAAATTTATGATTGAAGGCGAGGAAGAAGTGGGTTCGCCGAATTTGGGTCCATGGATTATTGCCAACAAAGAAAAACTAAAGGGTGATGTGATTCTGATCTCTGACACCTCCATTATTGCCAATGACATTCCGAGTATAGACAGTGGTTTACGTGGACTAGCCTATATGGAAGTGGAAGTTACCGGCCCGAACCGCGACTTACACAGTGGTGTTTATGGTGGAGCCGTGGCTAATCCCATTAATATATTATGTCAACTCATTGCCGATTGTCACGATGAAAACCGACACATTACCATTCCCGGATTTTATGACGATGTGCTTGAACTCAGTGCCAACGAGCGCATGGAGTTAGCTAAAGCCCCTTTTGATGTGGCGGCTTATAACAAAGATTTGGATGTGGCGGATGTGCTCGGAGAAAAAGGTTACAGCAGTATTGAACGCACCGGCATTCGTCCGACTTTAGATGTGAACGGCATTTGGGGCGGCTATACCGGTGAAGGGGCAAAAACAGTTTTACCTTCTAAAGCATTTGCGAAAATAAGTATGCGTTTGGTTCCTGATCAGGGATCAAAAAAAATTTCCGAATTATTTCAGAAACATTTTGAAAAAGTTGCTCCGGCATCTGTAAAAGTAAAAGTAACGGCCCATCATGGTGGCGAACCGGTAATGGTAAGTATTGATAGCATTGGCTACAAAGCAGCCAGTCGGGCTATGGAAGAAACCTATGGTAAAAAACCCATTCCAACACGCAGTGGTGGAAGTATTCCCATTGTTGCACTTTTCAAAAAAGAATTGGGTTTAGATAGTATTCTATTTGGTTTCGGTTTAGACTCCGATGCTTTGCATTCGCCTAACGAACATTACGGTTTGTTTAATTATTACAAAGGCATTGAAACCATTCCGTTATTTTACAAGTACTTCACCCAATTAAACAAAAAATAATGAGTAGCGGCGAATTGCTGGGTACGCTGGGTGTAACTTTGCTGTTAATTGCTTTTGCCTTAAACCTGGCTAATAAATTATCGGCTTCATCATTTACGTATCTGGCTTTAAATATCCTGGGCGCAGGCTTGGCTTGTGTTTCCAGTTACCTCATTAAATTTTGGCCCTTTGTGGTACTCGAAGGCGTTTGGACCATTTCTTCATTTATTATGTTACTTAGATCCATTAAAAAATGACCTTTCAATTTCGTTTTATTCACACACTGTGTTTGCTCAGCATCGTGTTATTTTTTGGCAGTTGCAAAACCATCAAAGAAGTGGAATGCAGCGGTGTAAAAGGCTTTAAGGTGAACAGCATTGATACAAAAGGGATGGATAGTGAGGTGATGTTAGGATTAAAAAACCCCAATGCCTTTAGTTTTAATATTTACCCCAGTGAGTTCGACATTACCTTTTCGGGCATTTATTTAGGAAAAGCCAAACTGAGTAAAGTGGTGCGAATTAATGGAAATGAAGAAGGAAACTATAGTTTTCATTTAAAAAAAGATTTTAAAGATATTAATCTGCTGGATGTGATGAAGCTCTTAAATGGTGCTGTAAATAAAGGATTGATTGAAGTAAAAGGCGAATTAAAAGTGGGTAAGTTTTATTATAAGAAAAAATTTCCGGTGAGTGTGCAGGAAAAAATTAATTTGAATTGATTTGATTTTTTATCCGGTTGGTCCTTCAGACATTATGGATACATAGTTAAGTTCTGGTTCCATCTCATCTCACTTTGTTGACGCAGATTTCACGGATTTTACAGAAATGAAATAATTTAATAAAGCCTTCGGCTTAATTTCGCTGATCTGTATGTGGGAACTTTCATGAATGCCTTAATAATCTGAGAAATAAATACTATTTCTAATAGAAATTTCAGGCTTAAGGCCAATCCCTAGAATCAGCCTAACGTGATCGCTATTTGCAATGAATGTAAGGGGTAATATTACTTAAGATTAAAAACTAATTCATCGAAGGATCGGAACCAAAGTCGGAGAAGATGCGGTAAGTTTCTTTTACTTCGCTGAGTTTAAGTCCCCACAGGTTTTCGGGAGCATGGCCGAAAAAGTCGGAGTTAATCGGATTTTGAATGAGCCAATGACCTTTCGCAATTTCACCTTCCAACTGATAATCACTCCAACCACTGTATCCGGCAAAAAACCGCACCTGATACTGCTTTACTTTACCATGTTCGATCATATGGATTAACTCATTAAAATCACCACCCACAAAAATATTTTTACTTACTTCAACCGAATCGGCCAAATCGTTGCCCAGGGTGTGTAAAAAAAACAATTGACTTTTGGCTACGGGACCACCTTCGTAAATAGGAAAATTTCCGTTTTTAACCTGTGGGCGCAAATCGCGTAATAAAAACTGGGTCTTAAAATTTAAGCTAAAACCAACAGCCCCTTCTTCGCTGTGATTGGTAAGGTATACCACCGAACGGTTAAAAAAACCATCGTTGAGAAGTGGATGTGCTATGAGTAACTGCCCTTGCATGCGGGTAAATCTAAATAAAAATAATTTCACTCGGTACTTTTGTTGACTGAATTTAGAAAATTTAATTGTTTCGACAGGCTAATTTGAATAGGTTTGTAAGGTCAATTAATCCCTCCTCACCATGATTATTTCAGCTATAGTAGTCACCGATTTAACGAATGCCATTGGCAATAATAATCAGTTGTTGTGTCATTTGCCGGCCGACCTGAAATTTTTTAAAGAAACAACCATGGGCTGTCCGGTTGTTATGGGACGCAAAACCTATGAGAGTATTGGGCGATTATTACCCGGGCGAAAAAACATGGTGATCACCCGCAGTTCAGATCACCGCATTGAGGGTGCTGAGATTTTTCATTCATTGGATTCGGCCATTAAAAGTTGTGCGGAAGAAAAGATTTTTATTATTGGAGGGGCCGAGATCTTTCATCAGGCTATGCCCTTAGTAGTTGAACTGTATCGTACGGTAATTCAACATAAATTTGTAGCCGACACGTTTTTTCCGGAAATAAAAACTTCTGAATTTGAGATGGATTGGGAAATGTGTCATAAGGCCGATTTAAAAAATGCCTTTGATTATTGTTTTCAAAAATGGTCGAGAAAACAAGGCTAAGATTGCAGATTGCAGATTGCAGATTACAGATTAAAGATTATAAATTAAAGATTAGAGATTAGAGATTGGGTAGAAGATTGGAGATTGGGTAGAAGATTAGACCTGGTCCTTTTTCAATTGATCAGAGTTCCTAATCAATCATAATTTTTTCATCCTTCACCTCAAACAGATTTAATTCTTTTGCTTTAGCAAACAAAAGTTCAATGGCTTTAGAACCTGTTTCGGCCAGATCGATTGAAAATTCATTTACATAAAGCGCAATGTGTTTTTTCATCACTTCTTCACTCATGCTTTGTGCATGTGCGCGCACATAAGGCATAGCACTTTCGGGATTTGCAAATGCAAATTGCACCGATCGTTTGATGACCCGATTTACTTTTTGCTGGAGTTGAGTATCACGATTTCGTTTGATCACAATACCTCCTAAGGGAATGGGCGCATGAATGTGAGAATCCCAGAATTCACCCAAATCCATGACTTTTTTTAGCCCTTTTTGCTCGTAGGTAAATCGGTTTTCGTGAATAATGAGTCCGGCATTTACCTCAGCACGCAACACCGCATCTTCAATATCTGAAAACACATATTCGATTTTATTTTTAATTTTAGGAAAGGCTAATGACAATAAAAAATTGGCTGTCGTAAGTTTACCTGGAATGGCCACTTTCATCGTCTCTAAATCATTGAAATTAAACGCGTCCTTTTGTACTAAAAGCGGTCCGCAATTAAAACCCAGGGCCGATCCGGCTCTTAATAAGATGTAGTTTGAAATCACATGACCGTATGCGTGAAAGCTCAGTTTGGTAATATCCAGTTCGCCTTTTAATGCCTTTCTGTTGAGGGTTTCCACATCTTCCAGGTGTATCTCAAAATCGAGACCTTCGGTGTCAATTTTTTTATGAATGAGGGCGTCAAAAATAAAACAATCGTTAGGGCATGGCGAATAGGCTAAACTAAGTATCATAGGGAAATTGCTTTCAAGCGGGTTAAGCGTTTAATTCGTTGATGATGGTGATGAGGACCTCATTGAGATTTTTTACAGCCAGGGGGATATTCCAGTTCGATCTGTTTCGTTTTTCAACCAAATTACTAATGGCTCTGAGTTGAATGGCCTTCCAACCTAAGGTGTTGGTTGCTTCTGTAAAGGCTGCGCCTTCCATGGTTTCAACACCGGCAGCATACCGTTTTTTAACTTTTTCAATGCTTCGTTCATTCCCATGCACGGTATTCACGGTTATTCCGGTAGTTTCAGGTAAGTCGCGCAGGGCTCTCAAATCGGCAGGTTTAACTATCTTGGTATGTTGTTTACCAAAACCCAGATCATCCATACTTAAAAAATCAGACCCATCTTCTGCACCCAGTTCACTAAAACAATCGCTGATGACATTGACCACTTCACCTTTCGCAAACAGACCAAAACTACCTGCCAAGCCTGCATTAATGGCCAGGTCGTAGTGTTCACCTTTAAACTTACCTAATTCAAAAGCCGTATGGTACATACCAACACCGCAAATGCAAACCGTAATTTGCACTTTTTCCAATAAAAAAGTATTCCACTTAAAGGAGTTTTGTCCTTCTAAATAGTTGAGAGTCGGTTCAATTTCAGCGGCTGTGGCTGAAACCAAAATAAGCTTTTGCATATCACAAATTTAATAATTTGCTTAACTTCGTCACATGATATTCTTAACCCGCCACGAACATTTTAACGCTGCCCATAAATTGTATAATACCGGTTGGAGCGAGGAAAAAAATCAGGAGGTATTTGGTAAATGTGCCAATGCGAACTGGCATGGTCATAATTATGAATTGATTGTAACCATTAAAGGAGAGATAGAAAAAGAGACCGGATTTTTAATGGATGCAAAAAAATTAAGTGAGATCTTACAGACTTATGTTTGCGAACCACTCGATCACCGCAATTTAAATATGGATGTCCCCTTTATGGCCGGAGTGCTCGCCAGCACTGAGAATCTGGCCATTGCCATCTGGCAACAAATAACACCGCATTTGCCGACAAATGTTAAATTACACTGTGTTAAATTATATGAAACACCCCGTATTTGTGTAGAATACTTCGGAAATTAGCTATTTTTACAAAACGAAATAAAATAATTTAAACAAAATTTGTTTGGTTTTGTTTCTCAATCATAAGCCACTTGGTCAGCAAACTTTTGACACAGTGCTTTAAAAATTAAAAAAAATCAAGTGATAGCTTCACCATCTATTTTTTGATAAAACTTAAATTATGAGCAATAAAGTTGCCGTATTCAGAAAAGAGCATTTTAATGCCGCCCATCGTTTACACAGTGATAAACTGAGTGATGCTGAAAATGCTGCAACCTTTGGTAAGTGTAATTATGCTAATTATCACGGGCACAATTACGACCTCATTGTAAGGGTAATTGGCGAAATAGATCCCATTACCGGATTTGTGATTGACACCAAGGTGCTCAGTGAACTCATGCGCGTGCATATTATTGAACGTTTTGATCACAAGAACCTGAATTTAGATGTTAAAGAATTTAAAGACCTGAACCCAACAGCCGAGAATATTGCCATGGTTATATACACTATTCTGAAGCAACAACTTGATAACCGTTATGACCTAAAAATTACTTTATATGAAACAGAAAGAAATTATGTTGAATTCCCTTGTTAATGGTAAAAAAATTACCTTAAGCGAACTAAGTAGCGAGGAAATTGGCAAGAACCATATTATGACTAGCATTGACACGCCTATGAAGGCCGATGCCTTTAAACTAAGTGACGATGAGAAAATGAATAAAATTGAATTTCATTTCAGAGAGATTATGGAAACGCTGGGCTTAGATCTTACTGACGATAGTTTAAAAGGAACACCTGAACGCGTGGCTAAAATGTACGTGAAAGAAATTTTCAGCGGGCTCGATCCGGCTAACAAACCAAAAATTGCCTTATTTGAAAACCGTTACCAGTACAATCAAATGCTGGTTGAAAAAGAAATTACGTTTTACAGTAATTGCGAACATCATTTTGTGCCTATTTTCGGAAAAGCGCATGTGGCCTACATTTCAAATGGTAAGGTAATTGGTTTATCCAAATTAAATCGCCTTGTACAGTATTATGCTAAACGACCACAGGTGCAGGAACGTTTTACCATGCAAATTGCAAAGGAATTACAAAACGTTTTACAAACCGAAGATGTTGCGGTGATTATTGACGCCAAGCATTTGTGTGTATCCTCACGCGGCATACAAGATAACAGCGCAGCTACCTTAACTTCTTTTTACGGAGGCAAGTTCGCCAACGAAACTACCAAACAGGAGTTTTTGAGGTATGTGGAGATGAAAACCCAATACTGATACCACTGAGACACTAAGGTCACTTAGGAGCACTAAGAAAGATTTAAAATAAATAAGAAGGCCCGCTGAAATTCATCGGGCTTTTTTTATGGGATTAATTTAAAAATTCATCGAAATATAGGGGAAAGAAAAACAACCTGAATTTTATTTATATTTTGGACTACTCTGAAAAAATTGTAGTAATAAAATTAAATTATGTATGACGCTATTTTCACCTGTAAATCCTGAGCACAGCGCCACTGACCGCAGCGGCATCCCCGTGCAGTCGGGGCTTAGAGCAGGTGTCTTGTCCTGAAATAGGTTTACACTAAAAAGTGTAAAAAAATGGAAGTAAAAATCATTCAAAAATCGGGTTACTTGTTTACCGAAACAGAAAAACATCACATTATTAAGGAGTTTCTAGCAACGGGGCGCACGAAGCGGTTTATATG
>CANKBS010000018.1 GCA_947480015.1 Sphingobacteriaceae bacterium | reverse complement strand
CCTCAATCTTTAATCTTTTTTAATCCCTTTATGGCGTCTATTGCGGTGGGGATCACCTCTTCCCATTCCGAACAGAGAAGTTAAGCCCACCAGCGCAGATGGTACTTGGTCTAAAGCCCGGGAGAGTATGTCGATGCCAATTTTAAAATCCCGATAAATATCGGGAAGCAAAGCCTCAGAGAAATCTGGGGCTTTTTGCGTTTATGGAAGTTCCTAAACCACTTAGGCACTAAGTACACAGAGAAACACTAAGAGGATTCACTTTTATTTGATCAGAAAGTGGCATCGTGAAAGGCACTCGCAAACTCTAAGAGAAAATCTAAGAGGCCTCCCGAGACTCCGCTGCGCTAAGCTCGGGAGGCATCTTAAATAGCTCTAAGTCTTCGCTTCGCAAAGCCTAAGAGCTATTTAAGATGCCTCCCGAGCACAGCCCGAGATTAAAAAAAAATTTAAAAAAATCCTCACAGCAATGTGGGGATTTTTTTACAGTTGAATGATACTCTAAATTAGTATGCAATTCAATAAAATGACAAGCGATTAATTGTAAAAACCTTAATCCACTTTCACCACCTTAACCATTCTAACCTGTTTAGATTGTTTAAGTGCTTGCAGGTAGCAGATTCCGGTAGGTAATTTTTCAATTGAAATCAGATGTGTGCCTGCTTGAAAATTAAATTCAGAAAGAAGAATTCCGTTTTGATCAAATAATTTCACTTCAATAGCTTCTTCTGTAAAAATCTTTAGTTCAGTATTTGCGGGATTCGGAAAACAGCGCAAGCCAAATTCTAGATCCGATTCTTCAATGGAGGTGCATTCAGAAACTTTAATTTTGATCTGTGCCTGATTCGAACAACCTAGTGCCGTGCCGGTTGCTGTGTATACAACATTTGTTAAAGGAGATACAACAATCGAATAAGTGTTACTACTATTACTCCATAAATAGGTAGTTCCGCCTGATGCTAGTAAGGTGATGGTTTCACCAAGACAGATAAGGGTCGGACCACTCACCGTAATAGCAGGTATAGGATTAACACTTACGTATATGGAGTTAGTTGCCTTACACGAATCGGCTGTTACAACCGAAAGGGTATAAATACCGGATTGATTGGCAGACATGCCGAACAAAACAGGATTAGGCAAACTACTCGAAAAGCTTCCGGGACCATTCCATTGATATGCATTTCCTGGTACAACACTTAGACTGAGCGTTTGCCCCACACACAAAGGATTATTAGCGGTAATTGAAGCTGACGGTAAACTGTAAATAACAACGGCAAGTGTTGAAACCGTAGTACAGGAGTTGGAGCCAGTACCCGTTAGCGTATATAAGCCTGAAGCGGCATATGAAACCGGATTAAGTGTGGGATTAGGAAGGTTTGAAACAAAACCAGATGGGCCGGTCCATTGGATTGAATTGGCACCGGATGCTGAAAGGTTAAGTGCATTTCCGACACACAAAGGCGCATTGCTCAATAGGGTTAGAATGGGTTTGGCTTTTACCGTAACGGTAACGGTTTCCATACTACCGCATATTCCGTCCTGACCGATGAGCGTGTAAGTAGCAGTGATTGTGGGACTCACAACACAAGGGTTAGAGGTGGTGTTCAGAGGTAGCCACATATAAGTTAGGGCTCCGCTGGCTATTAAATTAACCGTATTTCCAGGACAACTAGTTGCATTTGAAACCGCTAAGGTTGGTGTAGCAAAATAAAGTACCGAAAATGTTTGAGAGGTAGGACAGTTTTTTGAATCGACGATATTGCAAGTGTAATGGTAACTTCCAGATGTGTTTTGTGTGATTGTAATAGAATTGGTTGTAGGGCCATTCGACCACAAATAGTTGTAGGGTGGATTGCCGCCCGAACACACCCCCGTAACCGTGAGACTGTTTCCTGTGCACATAGATCCGTTTATGTTCGGAGCAAGACTTAAAACCAATGGTGGTACCTGATTGATCTGAAACACGTTATTGAGGGTGCAATTATTTGTTGCGTCAGTAACAATCACTGTGTGCGACCCCAGAGACATAGCAGCAGAAAATGAAGTGGTATTAATGGATCCGACCCAAGAATAAGAATATGTGCCCGAACCTCCTGAAACCAATACAACGGCACTTCCGGTTGTAACGCCCGGACAAACAGTACTAGCGTTAACTGTGCTGCTGATCACCGTAGAACCGGTGCTGTATGAAGAAACATAAGTGCACCCTGTGCCCGCATCGTATACATAGGCGCTATGAGTACCCGGACCTAAATTTGAGGCCACGGAAGTACTCGCCATGGTGGGAAGCCAGGAATAGGAGAGTGTCCCCACAGCCCCACTAACAAACACGGTAGCCGATGTAATTCCGCAACTCAAGGAAGGAGAGCTAATTGAAATCAGAGCCGAAGGATTAACGGTTACTGTCTTTCGTATGGTATCAGTTCGACCGCATAAATAAGTGGCCAGGAGTTGCACAGTATAAGCGCCGGGTGCTGAAAAACTATGTGTGGGTGTGGCGAGTGTGCTTGTGTTAGCTGAGCCGGAAAGCGGATCTCCGAAATTCCATTGGTAATTACTGATCACATAACCACTCACCGGGCCTGTTGTATTAGGTAGTGTAACACACGTTGGTGGGGAAAAAAAACTTAAGGTTTGACAGTTGGGGCCTGGCGTTGAAAAAGCAGTAAAGGTTTGCGAAGTCTTTTCAAAATAAGTGGTATAGTAATTCGGAAGTCCAAATTGACAAACGGTGGTGCCAAGAGGGATTGCGCTGGCGGAATAGTTGCATGTTGAACCTGGATTGTTCGGGCTGTTAATAACACCTAAAAAGGGGGATCCAACATTAGTAACATAAATTTTACCATTAGGACCCAACTGCAGAGAAGCTCTCCAGGGCAGAGATAACAAATTGTCACCACTGCCGATAATTCCACCATTTGAAGTGGGAGGATAATTGCAAAAATCTATCTGCATCAATGCACCGAAATACGTATAGTAAAACTTTGTGCCGTCGGGGGAAAATTCGGTGCCATATGCCCAACTGTTGCTTAATGGTGCTGAAAAGCCCGTAACCCAGGAAAAGGAAGTGATAGCTCCCGTACTATTATCAAATTCTCCATACTCATGTATACCACTCATGCAACCCCCGTTTGCAATAGGAACGGTGGGATTAGAAACCGTGAATACTTCCGCAAACCGACGCCCATTTGGAGAAAATTTCAAAGTCCCTCTTGGGCTATATCCGGTATGCGTTCCAATACTTGGCATTAGCGGCGGTGGCGAAAATGTAGAAGTTACCATTGTTGCAATTCCTGTTGCCGTGAGTTGAAACGCACGAAAACTCTGCGAATTCATCTCATGCACCATTACCCATGCGTCGGTTTGATTGCAATGACGGGTAGCACTTATTTTTTCTTCGCAAGGGAAGGGAAACACCGTGGCGTTTTTTACTGTTACAGAGCCCATACCGGCAGCCAGACTGACATCCACAATGGAGTAGCAAAGTCCTGCAGGACCACCGGAACCTTGAACGGTAAAAACATAATAAAGGGTCGTGGAGGAGGGACGTTTCACGATCACACAGTTCTGTGCACC
Organism: Sphingobacteriaceae bacterium; assembly: GCA_947480015.1. Classification (GTDB taxonomy): domain Bacteria; phylum Bacteroidota; class Bacteroidia; order B-17B0; family Aurantibacillaceae; genus Aurantibacillus. The sequence goes on along the minus strand of CANKBS010000018.1, from coordinate 74,827 downwards.
CGGATTTCCCATAAGTCCTGTCCCATTAGCCATTACCGCGTGGCTTTGGTTCCACACAGTGACTCCGTCGGTATAAAATAAAAGCGTGCCCGAACTACTGCAGATCGCTGAACATCCCACACTTGTTGCGATAGAACCGTTAGTGAGCAAGCTGGGGGTAGGAGTGGAAAAATCAAGACCAAGGCCGTTTCCGAAATACCAGATCCTGGCTTCGTTCTGCGCGGTACAAAACAAAACAAAAAAAAAGAAGACTATGGAAAAAACAAATTTGCGCTTCTTCATTTTATAAAACACATACCAAGGTACTTAATTTATATGAAATGTGGAAAATGCATTGGAACATCCCACTTTAACACATTTACATCAGCTTGTTACCTTTAAATAAACAAAAAATAAGATCGGGTAATCAATGAGTGTTCTCTAAAACTAAGAGATCACAATTTCTAAGGTTTGATTTTGCTGCGTAAAGCTTAACCAGTGTGAGGATTTAACCAGCAGGTTTTCAAGATCTGTTGTGAGAAAAAATAATACAGTTTCTATATACATTTACTACAACAAACATTAATGATTAAGTTCAATAGTACCTTAGTTCTTGATTACTTTCATGAATTTTGTACTTGAGTTAAGCCGAACTTGAAAGAAATAAATACCTAAAGGAAGATTATCTAGACTTACTTTTGTAAGCTCATCTCTTTTTATAAAACCTTTAACGATAACAGAACCTAAGGCATCAGATATGGTGAATACTGCGTCAAAATTGATCTGAATATTAATGAGCGAATTGGTTGGATTTGGGAAAATGTGTAATGTGGAATTTTCAAATTCCCCCACAATTCCTGTGCATTCAACCACCGAAATAATGTTGAGTGCTCCTTTCGTATAGGTGCCCTAAGTATTAGAAGCCTTCAAAATAGCATCATATTTTCCAGGAAGGTTGTAAACTATCGTAGGATTCTGGAGAGTGGAAGAAGATGGATTTCCGCCCTGAAAGGTCCACATCCATGAAGTAGGATTGTTTTGTGACATATCAGTATACTGCACTGCTTCTCCAACACACACGTAAATAGGCGTAGCTGAAAAGTCGGTGACAGGTGCCCCCGTTTGGGCATATAATTGTATGGAATTAATAAATAAGAATACGAAGCCGATGAATTGAATTGCAAGTGTTTTCATGGAATTGGGGTCTAAGGATTTATGATAAAGTTAAGGAAGAACTTCTTACAACTAAAATTTCCTGCTCAGTTAAACCAATTACTTAGTAAGTAAAGAGTATAACTGACCAATAAGATACTAAAATGAGTTAAATGCGAATGATGGATTCAAGACAATTTTCTTTCACGAAAGTTTGCTAAGCAAGTGAAGGTTTATGATAAGATTAAAGCTAAAACAAAAGGCCTATGTTACACACACGCGAGTGAGCGCAGGCAAAGAAAAGAATTAAAACTTCAAATAATAATCTTTTGTGAGTTCTTTGTATTCGTCTGTATAATTGCGGTGACTATCTTTTTCAATAACCAAGGTAGATTCAGAGAATTCACTTTCTTTGAATTCAAATTGCATGAGATGTCGTTTTTCTGAATCTTCTTTTTCAAAACGGGTACGGATGCGTAATAATTTAGACAGGTACAATCCTTTGGCCTGAGCCATGCTTCTGAATAATTGAGCTTCGTTTTTAGGAAGGATGAGACAAAACTTTCCTTTTTCATCCAGCATTTTTTTAACGCCACTTAATATGTCGTCAAATGAAAGAGAGTCGGTATGCCTTGCGGTAGTTCGGTTTTCGTTATTTGTTTTTTCTGAATCTATAAAATAAGGAGGGTTGGTAACAATTAGATTAAACTTATCACTGCTGTTTTTTACTAAATCTTGAAAAGAGGTATGCACAACTTCAACACTTTTGTGAAATATACTTTCAGCTACATTTAATTTGGCTTGTTCGGTGCTGTCTTTATCAATATCGATGGCCAATATGCTTGCGCTCGATTTTTGGGCTAACATAAGGGCGATTACTCCCGTTCCAGTACCAATATCTAAGATGCGAGCACTGCCATTTGGAATGACCCAGGCGCCTAATAATACCGCATCTGTGCTTACCCGCATGGCACATTTGTCCTGCTTTATTTTAAATTGTTTAAATTCAAAGGTATCATTAGACATAAATTTTTTCCCATTAAGTACTAGTTGAAGTTATAAAAAAAAGCGTTAGATAATCTAACGCTTTTAAAAAATTTAATATGAAGGTTTGGTATCTGTACGACCTAAATTAACTCCATATCCTGGGAAAAGATTATACCTTAACATGACTTCCAATCCCCCATTCCTTTTAGATGCAGGGGTTAAAGCCGATACGTTAATGTCATATGAAATACCTATTGCGTATTTATTATATTGTAGTAACATGGTAGGAATAATTGCATCTTTGTAGCGATAGTAACCACCCACAGATAAGGCTTTAGGTTTTTTTAATTGGGTATACGTAGATGGATCGCCTAAAATAAATTTAAATAAAGCACCAGCTAAAAACTCAGTACTAGGACCCTGACGCATAATTAAGATGCTTGGCATGATGGCATTAACTGAATTTGGAATATTAAAGTCACTATTAAAGTAAGCACAAAAACGGGTATCTAATTTTTCATTGGAGTTTATAAATGAAGTTTTACCTAAACTGTAATGGTATGCCGCAATGCCTACGTCAAATTTAGCAGCGTTTTTAGCACTGATAAATTTATCGCTTTGGATATAATTTAAATTAATACCACCACCCAAATCAAAAGATGTTACACCACTTCTTATTGGTGATTCACCTGATGATAAGTTTGGGTTAAAAGCATAACCATTATACTGTCTGTCGTAATGAAGATTGGACCCATCAATGGTGCGATAAAAGAAACCACTTTGAACGCCACTGGACAACTTCATTTTTTTAGAAATCTTTTGTGAGTAGCAGATTCCTAAATTTGGATTCAGCGTACTAAGTTTAGCATCGCCTGACACATCTTTAAAAATATTGGTAGCGACAGCAAAATAATTACCTTTTAGTTTTTTGTGTTTGATGGTTTGATCAAAAGAAAAACCCATGGTTTGGTATTGTGTGCCTACATTTGACCATTGTGTTTTATAATTCACCATGGCTCGTGTATTGTAGGTAACGCCTGCCAATGCCGGATTAATGCTGGATGGGGTTTCTGCATACTGAGAAAAATGTATGTCCTGCGCCACCACCGTTTGGTTTACAAAAGCGGCCGCTAACAACGTGTATAGGATATATCGTGTCTTCATAAAAATTATCTGATGAGGGTTATATTACCTTTTAAACTAAAAGATTTTCCGTTATAAGTCTTGCCTTCGAGTCGGTATACAAAAACACCGGTGTTCATTAATTCTCCTTTGTAATTTCCATCCCAACCTACCGCCTGGTCAGCTGTTTCGAAAACTTTTTCACCCCAACGGTTAAAAATCATGAAGGTCATTGATTGTAAACAAATACCCCTAACATATAATACATCATTTGTACCGTCGTTATTCGGAGTAAAGGCATTTGGCACGTACATTTCGCCACAATCTTCAATAATAATCACATTAACCGTATCGCTCGAATAACAGCTTTTACTATTATAACCGGTTAAAATGTATTGTGTGGTTTTAAATGGTTTAACGGTTACGCTTGGATTAGTAAGCGAACTTATGTTATAGGCAGGGAACCAACCGTAGGTTAATGCGCCTGAACCATTAAAATTGACCAGTTCGCCAAACCTTATGGTTGTATCGCTGCGCTGCTGACCAGGTGAGAAAATAGTTACATTCGGAACGTCTACTACTTTGATGTAGTTCAATTCACCAACTACTCTTTCGCTTCCGCCATCTGAAACCGGATAAGGGTTTTTTACTTTTAAAATAACATTGTATTTACCGGGCAAGTTATAACAAACAGTTGGAATTTGAAGGGTTGAAGTACTAGGTGAACCACCTTGAAAGTTCCAAGTATAAGTTTGAGGTCCACCCGCCATGGTATCAGTTAAGTTTAAGAAAGTGATACAATTTCTCGCGCAGATTGTATCGTTTTTTTCCGCAGTGGTAAATTTCACATCTCTTACCGGACGGCAGTCAACCACATGCACACTCACCGTATCATAACGTTTACAGCCCGGCACTCCGTTATATCCTGAAACCAAGGTATACACTGCAATGGATGAGTTGTTAAGTAATTTAATGGGTGCGTTTACCGTAACAGCATTGTTATTTACCGGTGTTAGAATTGATGGATATTTTGACGGATAAGGTGAAACCCAAGTATATGTAGGAACCACACCAAATTGCAAGCCGGTATTCATGTTACTAGCTGTTAAGTTAATGGTTACATCTTGTGCCCCGGGGTTCAATCCAACAAAACAAACTGTATTCGTAGCAACACTGTTAATAGTTGGAATTGCAATGGCAGTGATTGGTTTAGGTAAAACTGTTACGGTTACCAAACGCGGTAAAGAAACACACTGTCTTGAATCAAACACTTCCACCGAATAGGTAGTGGTATTTTGCGGGAATACCATCACGGTAGGGGTTAAATTATTACTGATACTAATAGGAGGCGCATTGGCAGCTTCTGTCCAGCTATAAGTAAAGGCTGAAACCGGACCAACAGCAAGGGTATGAATATTTACAATACTGAGTTTTAATGAATCACCCAAACACATAGCCGGTAAAGGCGGAATGACATTCATTGTAAATTGCGGTATTACCTGAACCGTTATAACCGTTTGACCAGAACAAATAGATGTTGAACCGGTAATGGTATATTGGGTGGTAGATGGTGGTCTAACCGTAGTGGATGGCCCTAGAGAATAAGTCATGTTATTAGGGTTATAAGGGAACCAAACATATGACGAAGCACCCGAAGCCGTTAAAGAAATTGGTTTAGAATACTTAGGTGAATTATTAGCAATACACGTGGTTTGACTGGATTGACCAATGGTGATGGTTAAAGGCGTAGCAGAATAGATAATAGTAGTTGCTGTACTTATACATCCACCACCGTTAGAACCGGTAACCACGAAGGTACCCGGGCCAACCGATATAGATTGTTGTGCGATGGAATTACTAAATGTATTGCCTGTCCAAGTATAACTATTTGCACCAAAGGCGGTAATGGTAGAGGTAAAGCCTGTACAAACCGCAGCTGCAGAAGCTGGTGTCGATAAAATCGGAAAGGAAGAAGAGGTAACGAAAACTGTGTTAGAGCCAACACATCCATATGGATTTGAGCCAATAACCGTATACGTTGTACTAACCGATTGCGTGGTGGTTACACTAGGATTTACTGCAGAAGGCAGGTAAACGTTAGTGACGGGTTTCCACGTATAGGTGATGGTACTCAAACCTCCGAGCGTGCTTACAGTAGACGTAGCAGCTAGGGTTGTCGTTAAGCCTGGACATAAGGTTGTTTCAGACGAACTGACTAAGATTGGTAAGGTTGCAAACGGATCAATGCCTATGGCTGCTGTTGCGCTGCCTACACAACCAAATGGATCTATACCACTAACCGTGTAGGTGGTAGTGGTGGTTGGATTGGTTATGGCTGTTGAATCACCAGGTATTGGAACAACTGAATTGGTTGAAGCATACCACGAATAGGAATAAGTTGAAGAAGCGGAGCCTCCACCAACACTTAATGTCGTGGTAAGACCCGGACAAATTGAACTTGACGAAACACTGGTTGTTAAGGTTAGCCCCGGTTTCATAGTCACTGTTGCCGTTGCCGGGAATATCGGACTCTTACAGCCTGCACTATCGGCAATTACGGCGTATACCGTTGTAACCGTAGGATTGTAAACAAGTGTATGGGTATTGCCTGCAAAAATTGGCAGTGAAGTAGGCGATATGGTTGCAAAGGTAAAGTTGGTCATGGTGCCTAGACCTACACCCGCAGCCGTTAAGGTTGTTGGCATGCCTGCACAAATTAATGATGGAACAGGTGAGAGATTTAAACCTGTTAGAACTTTTTCATATAATGTAAAGGTTGTTGATCCAACACAACCAGCACTATCGGTAGATACGGTATACGTTGCCGGTTGGTTCGTGAAGGTATAACTCAGCGTATTGGTAGTTGAAGCATTGATTAAAGATGGTGTAGGTGAACCGGCCAGTGCATAAAAGGAGTAGGTAGTATTAGCACCGGCACCGGTCGCATTTAACGTAAACTGTGTGCCAACACAAGCAGAGGCTGAAGAAGCTGTTAAGCTAAGATTATTAGACATGCCCAATATGCCAATCGACATTGTGCTAGTGCCTTTACAACCGGCACTATCTACATTTAGGGTATAAGTAATTGGGAAAATAGTTGTGGTACAAGGCGGGGTATGTTCAATAATATTGTTGGTAATAGGTACATTACTTATATTACCATAAGGCGCTGTAAAACTGTAGGAAGTGCCTGCACCACCAAAGCCTGTCATAGTAAACTGTGTACAGGTACAAATAGATTTTGAGGAAGCGGTAAAGAGCGGATTAAGTGTTAATTTACCAATTGTAATGGTCTTAATACTTCTACAACCGATACTATCAGCAACTACTGTGTAGGTTATTGGAAAATTTGTTGGATTCGGAACTGAATGCGAAGCAACATTGCCGACCACCGTTAAAAGGGGAGGGGTAGAGCCTGCAGGTGGAGTAAAGGTATAATTGGTGCCTGCGCCGCCTGTGGCAGAAAAACTGTATGCTGTATTTGGACAAACCGAGTTAGAAGACGCTGTAAGTGCCGTGTTAAGCGCGAATTCATTAATAGTAACATTAGAAGTACCTTTACAGCCGGCGCTATCTACTTGCACTGTATAGGTGCCGCCAATTGGTAAAATGGTGTTTGATAACGATGAAACCAAAGTACGCACCGAGCCGGTATTGACAGTTGTTGGAATTGGGGTATTATATGTATATGTAGTGCCAGCACCCCCTGTTGTTGACAAGGTAAAATTTGTGCCTGCACAAACAGAGTAAGAACTTGAGGTTAGGGTAGGGCTAATAGTCAAAATATTAACGGTAATGGTGTTTGACCCAACACAGCCTGAACTAAAACTAGTTACAACATAGGTAATTCCAAATGGAGTCATTTGAGCACTTGTAGGTGCGTGTGTAGCTGTATTGGCTGTAGGTTTTGTAAGTGTAAAAGACGTTGGGAATCCAACTGATGGGTAAGCTGTAAATGTATATGTGGTACCCCCCGAAGAAGTGAGTGTGAGTGATTTATTTGGACAAGTATTGGGAGCTGAGGAAGTTAGAGTGACTGTTAATTGTCTAATTCCGACATCTACCGTTGCAGTTCCAGTACAACCAAAATAGGTGACATTAACCGTGTAATTTGAGGGAACCAAAGGCGATACCGTTAAATTTTTATTTACGGTAGTGGTTGGAAATGTTGGAGACGTCCAAGTATAACTGGCTGAAGCGGTTTGAGAAGAGGTTGCGCTAAGTGTGATTGGTGCACCGGGACAGACCGATGGAGAGGTTGGTGAAACTGTAATTGGTATCGTACTAATGGTAAAGACCTGTGTCGTTGCCGTGATACTACAAGAGCCGGCAGCACCGGTGTGCGTAGCCACCACCGTATAAATACCAAAGGTTGCGGGAGTACATTTGTTAGGTCCGGCTGTTATTGGAGGTCCGCCTGTTGGCGGAAGCCATTGGTAACCAGAGATTGCCGTGCCCAGAGAAACGCTGGCGTTATTAATGGCGCCAGCCGTAGAAGTAAAACAAACTTGTGCGCCAGGGCAAAGCGTTTGTGACGCTGGTCCTGCATTAACAGATGCACTTTGAACAGAGATGCTTGAGGTAGCCGTTACCGAACACCCTGCAGCAGTAATACCAAGAACCGTGAAGGATGTATTAACAGAAGGTGTCGCAACAATAGAATTGGTATTGAAAATAATAGTTGGCGTGGCAGAGTTAATGGGTTGCATAGCCCAGGTATAGTTGACTGCACCGGTTGCCGTTACTGTAGAGGAGTTACCAAGACAAACCACAGTTGGGCTAGGAATAATGGTAGCGCCGGTAGGACAAACAACTTGGACAGTATGTTGGGTATTGTTAATTGGCGCAGGGCCATTATAAGCAAAAGCAGTAACGGTATAAATACCACAGCATGGATAGGTGATGGTAGTTGTAAAGCCAAGTGGTGCCGAAACGGTTTGCGTCGCATTACAGCCCGGAGGGGAGACTATTACAAAGGTATAACTTTGCGCGCCCGGGTTGGTTGCCGTAATAGCGGCCTGGCCCACATTACTATTTGGGATGGGATTAAAACAAATTACATTCGGAGTAAATGCAAAGTTAAATGCTTGAGCATTAACCTGAGTTGAAATGAACAGTGTGACTAAAAAGAGGTAAGAATAAAGTATTCTTTTCATAGGATGGTATTTGATGTAGCTAAATTACAAATTACAATTTAATATAAGTTAACACCTCACTCATTCGAACGAGGCCTTTACTAACTCGTAAATATAAATACTCCAATTTGAATTAACAAATTTTATAAAAGCCCTGAAAACAGGTTTTTTAAGAGCGATTTGTTGAAAAAGCAGGTCCGCTTGGAAAAAAGGGTTTATGAGCAACAAAATCATTAAATTTTTTGATAAAAAATGAGTTTTAAAAACAAATTAACATCGCTTAATAAACCATTTTATTGCTGTAATTTCGGGCTTTAGAAAAAATCTAAAAAAAACTATGCAATTAAAATATACTGCCCTTCCAAAAGCCATACTATTATTAGAAGACGGAAAAGTGTTTGCAGGAAAAGCAGCCGGCAAAATCGGCACCACCTCCGGAGAAATTTGTTTCAATACCGGTATGAGTGGTTATCAGGAAATATTTACCGATCCATCTTATTTCGGACAAATTATTGTAATGACGAATCCACACATTGGCAATTATGGTATTGAGAACAGTGAGGTAGAGAGCGATTCGATTAAAATTGCCGGTATGATCTGTAAAAAGTTCAATAATGGATTTTCGCGTCCGAGAGCTCAAAAAAGTTTACAGGCGTATTTCGAAGAATCCAATGTGGTTTCGATTTGTGATATTGATACCCGTGCTTTAGTGAGATATATTAGAGATAAGGGTGCCATGAACTGTATCATTTCATCCGATGTTTCGGATATTGAGGTTCTAAAGGCCCAATTAGAGAAGGTGCCTAAAATGGAGGGTCTTGAATTATCATCAAAAGTGACCTGTAAGGAAGCCTATCATTTAGGTGATGAAAAAGCAAAATACCGTGTTGCCGTAATGGATTATGGTGCTAAGAAAAATATTTTACGTTGTTTGATTGAAAGAGGCTGTTATTTAAAGGTATTCCCAATGAAAACCGGCTTAAAAGAAGTGATGGAATTTAAACCGGATGGTGTGATGTTGAGCAATGGTCCCGGCGATCCGGGTGCTATGCCGACCGAAAGTCAAGTTGTGAAAGAGATCGTTAATACCGGTAAACCTGTTTTCGGGATCTGTTTAGGACATCAGTTATTGGCGCAATCGCAAGGCATCAGTACCTATAAGATGCATGCCGGCCACCGTGGTATAAATCATCCTGTAAAAAACATCATCAGTGGTAAGAGTGAGATTACCTCTCAAAATCACGGGTTTACTGTTAGTGAAAAAGAAATCACGGCACATGCTAATATTGAAATTACACATGTTAATCTGAATGACAAAACTATTGAAGGGATTCGCTTAAAAGATAAAAAAGTATTCTCTGTACAATATCATCCGGAAGCTAATCCCGGTCCGTACGACGCGCGTTATTTATTTGACGAATTCGTTGAGAACATGCGGGTTTCCAAAAATTAATTTTTATTCGAATAAGATTCTAGACTGTTAAAGCATGTGTTTACGGGCTTTATTTTATTTCTTCAAAGTCAACATACTCCCCTTCGTTATTGAGGTGTTTGTTCACAGCCGAGCGAATGTCTTTTTCGTTGTGTTGCGTTTTGCTGGAGTGTTCAGGCTGTTCAGGCTCCCGAGAGTTTGAATAAGATCTTTTGGAGGCAGTTCCTTTAAACATATCTACTAGTTTATAGATAAGCCAGATGCCTATAATGGTCCAGATGACGTCGCGCATAACAGATTGTAAATTTAAGGATTTTAGAATTGACCTGCGTTATACTTTGTTAAGAGAGAAAAGAGTTGGAGGGCTGATTTAAATCAGAAATTTTGCATTTATAAACATAATCCGCCTACTTTATTAACAAAATCGGGCTATATTTTAGGCTTTTTATACCTTTGCGAAAAATTAAAAACACGTATGAAAACCCTTGAGAAAGTAAATGGAGATTATCAATCTCAGCTGAACGATTGGATCAAGCATGAAAAAGCAGCTCTTGACCTTATTAATGTGGTTGGGAAATTATGGTTTGAGAAATCGATCGAATTGATCTTATTCCGCAATCAGTTGGTTGACCGCAGTGCCAGCGAGATTATGAACCTGCACTTATACGCAAAAAACATTGTAAAAAAACCAATAACTGTTTATGATACAGTAGCATTAGCAACAGAAATTCTTAATTCGAATGTTGGTGCAGCCCGCATAGATATTGGGAAACTGGCTTTTGAATGGCATCAAGAAAGTGCCAATTATAAATCGAAATTGGAGTTTATTAATGATAAATTAAAAGGTTTGGCCGGTGGCGAAACGTCTATCACGCCAAAAGATGTGATATTATATGGTTTTGGCCGTATTGGTCGTTTGGCAGCTCGCGAATTAATTACCTTAGCAGGTAAAGGTGAGCAATTGCGCTTACGTGCTATTGTAACGCGCGGAAACAGCAGCGAAGAAATCGTAAAACGTGCCGATTTATTACGTACAGATTCCGTTCATGGTACATTTCCGGGAACCGTTATTGAAGATTTGGAAAACAAGGCTTTGATTATTAACGGTCATACCGTTCACATGATTGATGCTAAAAATCCCGAAGATGTGGATTATACGGCTTATGGCATTACCAATGCTTTAGTGATTGATAACACCGGTGTATTTAGAGATGACAAGGAATTGAGTCGTCACTTACAGGCTAAAGGCGTTGATAAAGTATTATTAACAGCACCTGCTAAAGGCGATGTACCAAATGTAGTGCATGGCGTAAATCACGAAACGGTTGATCTTAAAACTCAAAAAATATTTTCCGCAGCCAGTTGTACGACCAATGCCATTATGCCAATCCTTTATGTGATTGACAAAGAATTAGGCATCCAAAAAGGGCATATTGAAACCGTCCACTCCTATACCAATGACCAGAATTTACTTGACAACTACCATAAAAAATACCGTCGTGGTCGTTCGGCTGCTTTAAACATGGTAATTACCGAAACAGGTGCTGAAAGTGCATTGAAAAAAGTATTGCCACATTTGAGCGGTAAGTTTACAGCTAACTCGGTGCGTGTCCCCACCCCGAATGTGAGTTTGGCTATTTTGAATTTGAATATCAACAAAGAAGTTACTCGTGATGAAGTGAACGCTATCATTCATAAATACGCCATGGAAGGAAAATTGGTAGAGCAAATTCAATATGCTTTTAGTAATGAGTTAGTGAGCACCGATGTTATTGGCAATCCTTGTCCGAGTGTATTCGACAGTCAGGCCACGATCGTTTCTCCTGATAAAAAAAGCATTATTCTTTATGTATGGTATGATAATGAATACGGTTACACCCGTCAGGTAATCCGCTTTAGCAAGCACATTAGCGAGGTAAGAAGACCTTGTTATTACTAATAAACGAAGCTTAATCTTTACGAAAAAGAGAGGATGAAAGTCTTCTCTTTTTTATTTGACGGCAAAATAAAAAAATCTAAACGAGTACGATTGAACTATTAGTATATTTATAACATTGAAATTAAAAACAACCATGAAAAAACAAGTTATTTTAATATTATTACTGTGTTTGGTGAAAATAACACTGGCACAACCACCGGCGGGAAAAGCCAAGCCGGGAAGTAGTTATGGAGCAACAACGGATGCACAAAATGCCATTGCGGCGAGTGAGGTGCCGGCTTTATTAAGTCACAGGGACACCGTGCCGGTGAAGGTTAAAGCGAAGGTAATTTCTTCATGTGCTTCAAAAGGCTGCTGGATGACCTTAAAAGTGAATGATTCCACGGAAGCTTTCGTTAAGATGAAAGATTATGCTTTTTTTGTACCAACAGACATTCAAGGTAAGACCGTTGTTTTGAGTGGGATTTCATTTGTAAAGACAACCACGGTTGAAGATCAAAAACATTATGCTCAAGATGCCAAAAAAACCAAGAAGGAGATTGATGCTATTGTAGCTCCCAAAAAGGAAATAAGGTTTTTGGCGGATGGGATTTTGGTAACAGAATAAGGTCAAAAATTATTTTCCTAAGCTTTGGGCTCCTCATAGGGCTTGAGTAAAAAAAACCTTATGTTTGTGAACCAAAAAATGACTTTAGAAGACAGGATTAAAAGTGTTATACGAGATGTTGCTGATTTTCCGAAACCGGGAATTAATTTTAAAGACATAACACCCATTTTTTACGATCAGGTCCTTTGCAGTAAAATTGTAGATGGATTTATTTCGGGCATCGAAGAGAAACCGGACGCCATTGTTGGCATTGAGAGTAGGGGGTTTTTGTTTGGGTTTTTGGTAGCGAATAAATTAAATGTTCCTTTTGTGTTGGTGCGTAAGTCGGGTAAGTTGCCTTATAAAACAATTGGCATTGCATACGATTTAGAATACGGTTCGGCAAGAATTGAAATGCATAGTGATGCTTTACAAAAAGATTGGAAAGTTTTGATACACGACGATCTTTTGGCCACAGGCGGAACGGCAGCTGCGGCGGCAAGACTGGTGGAGAAAGCAGGAGGCATTGTTTCGGGATTTAATTTTGTGGTTGGTCTCGATTTTTTAGAAGGAAAAAGTAAATTAATAAATCATAATAAAAACATAACATGTCTGGTACACTATTAGTAAACGAGGTTGGAATGAACTTTCAAATGAATGAAAACCAACAAATGATCGCGGATATGATCCGTAAGTTTGGTAAGGAACATATTTTACCAAAGATGATGGAGTGGGATGAGTCACAAGAATTTCCGATTGAGGTATTTAAAAAACTCGGAGAACTTGGATTGATGGGTGTTTTGGTGCCGACAGAATATGGCGGATCGGGTTTTGGATATACCGAGTATGTAACAGCCATTACCGAATTAGGAAGCATTTGCGGATCCATTGCTTTATCCATGGCGGCTCACAACAGTTTGTGCACCGGTCATATTTTGCAATTTGGTAACGACGAACAAAAGAAAAAATATTTGCCAAAGTTGGCGACTGCTGAGTGGATTGGCGCCTGGGGTTTAACCGAAGCCAATACAGGCAGTGATGCCATGCGTATGCAATGTGTTGCCAAACAAGATGGTGATTACTGGGTATTAAACGGTACCAAAAACTGGATCACTCATGGTATAACCGGTAATGTAGCTATTGTTTTGGCACGTACAGGCGAATTGTTGGACAGTCATGGTATTACCGCTTTTATCGTTGAACGTACAACCCCCGGATTCAGAGGTGGTAAAAAAGAAAATAAACTGGGCATGCGTGCCAGTGAAACGGCAGAACTTATTTTTGAAAATTGTCGCGTTCACAAATCACAGGTCTTAGGAAATATAGGAGATGGATTTGTACAAGCTATGAAAGTGTTGGATGGTGGCCGTATTAGTATTGCTGCCTTAAGTTTAGGCATTGCCAAAGGTGCTTTAAACGCCAGTATTAAGTATGCTAAAGAACGTCAGCAATTCGGACAACCAATTGCCAATTTTCAGGGGATTGCCTTTAAATTAGCCGATATGGCAACTGAATTTGAAGCGGCAGAATTATTGACCTTTCAGGCAGCTGACATGAAAAACAAGCATTTAAAAATGACCAAGGAAAGCGCCATTGCAAAATATTATGCCAGCGAGGTTGCTGTAAGAGTGAGCACAGAGGCTGTTCAGATCTTTGGTGGATATGGTTATACAAAAGATTTTCCGGTTGAGAAATTTTACCGTGATTCGAAATTATGTACCATTGGTGAGGGAACCAGCGAGATTCAGAAATTGGTGATTGCTCGCGAGATTCTTAAGTAACAGCCAAGAACCAACCCTTCGAAAGGCTCAGGGTGACATACAGAGGGCTCAAGAGGTAAGAGGAAACCCTTCGACAGGCTCAGGATGGCATACATAGGGCTCAAGAGGTAAGAGGCAACCCTTCGACAGGCTCAGGGTGACATACAGAGGGCTCAAGAGGTAAGAGGCAACCCTTCGACGGGCTCAGGATGACATACAGAGGGCTCAAGAGGTAAGAGGCAACCCTTCGACGGGCTCAGGGTGACATACAGAGGGTTCAAGAGGTAAGAGGCAACCCTTCGACAGGCTCAGGGTGACATACAGAGGGTTCAAGAGGTAAGAACCAAGAAGCAAGAGCCAAGAAAAGTACCAGTTTTAAATAATCATAAAATTAAAACCGTTTAAATTTTAAGCGGTTTTTTTTATTTAATTTTGTTTGGATGAAAAAGTACTCCTTACCTGCCATTGATCATTTTACCCGTTATGTATTGGGTGATACGGCTAGTTTTAACTGGATCATGAGTCACAATCACAGGGAGTTTATTGCTGCCCTGGATGCTGTGCGGGATGATCAGAAAGCATTTCAATACCTAATCCAAAACAAACACATTATTTTAGCAGCTTTTGTAAATGCCATTTGGGATGATGAGAATGCTTTCCATTTTTTAATGAAGGCAAAAGCTTTTGAATGGGCTGCCTGTGCTAATATTATAAATGGCGATGATCAGGCGGAAGATTTCTTGAAAAAAATAAAAAAAGAAAATTATGTTTTGTTGGCACACGCCATACAAAGCAGAATCCATCAGGACGGGGATTATAATGTGAGTCCGATAGGGGCATTAAAGAACATGCTTAATTTTAAAAAAGCTTTTAAAAAAGAATGAGAATTATTGATAGTATTCCCCACGAAAGCATGACGATTAGTATTTTTCAGATGAATGATAAATACCAGGTGCGTTTTGAAGCCGGACCGATGGAGCAAATCTTCAAGTTTTTGGTTGAAGATGTAAAAAGTGTAGAAAACTTAAAAACAAAAATTGATGCTGCATTTATTGAAGCTACCCGAAAGCGTTTTAATGACATGTTTATGCAAATGAGGGCCATGGAATTATGATCATTTATCACAACCCACGCTGCAGAACCAGTCGCAACAGTTTAGAAATTCTAGAAAAAAATAAGTGTAAATTTGAGATCAGAGAATATCTGCAGATTCCTCCAAGCAAAAAAGAATTGAAAGACATACTTTCAAAATTAGGCATTAAGGCTATTGATCTGGTGCGTAAGAAAGAAACCCTTTACATTGAAAATTACAAAGGCAAGGAATTAAGTAATGCCGCCTGGATCGAGATCCTTTCCAAGAATCCTGTTTTAATCGAGCGTCCCATTGTGATTGATGGTGATAAGGCGGTTATTGGTCGTCCGCCTGAATTGGTGCTGGATCTGATCCAAACCAAAAAAAAGCCGCTAAGAAAAAATAGTTTCTTTTACCAACACAAAAATTCCAACAACTAAGGTGAACCAACCAAATGCCGGTTTTAATTTAGCGGAAGAAACTTGGATTGCTAATTGTGAACCTATTAAAATGCCGGCAATTGACATGGCCGATATTTCAAGGAGAAAGAGCCAATCGATAACCTGAGTGCCAATGTTGCCTGAGAAACCCACCAAGGAGTTAATGGCAATGATACAAAGCGAGGTACCAATGGCTTTTTTGAATTTTAAACGTAAAAAGAAAATCAGCACCGGTACAATAATAAAACCACCGCCAGCTCCTACAAAGCCGGTAATGACACCAACCAGCATGCCCAAAATAATCACAAAAGGTAATCCCATAGGACTTCTAGCAAATTCATCCCACTTAACCTGACTGGTACTGTTAGGTTTGCGTTTACGAATCATGCTGATGGAAGAACTTAAAATAAGCAGAGAAAAAACAATCATGATGAGTGCTTGTTTACTTAATTCTATTCCGAACATATGAAACTGAGGGGGGATGGAAGGCATGACGTATTTGCGCATGCAGAACACCGTGATTAAAGAAGCCGTGGCAAACTGAAAAAGCGCTTCGGCACTTATTTCACCTTTTCTAAGATAAGAGATGGCGCCGATGAGCGAGGTGAGTCCAACGATGAACAAGGAATAGGCCGTAGCTTCTTCTGCACTATAACTCATGATATATACCAATACCGGCACGCCTAAAATAGAACCGCCGCCACCAATTAATCCGAGAATTAATCCAATGAGTAAAAACGCTATAAATCCGAAAAGGGTCAAGATGTTTTAAGAATGGTGTTGATGCTAAGTTCTTTTAATTGTTCATCACTAATTTCGGAAGGTGCATCAATCATCACATCGCGCCCTGAATTGTTTTTAGGGAAGGCAATAAAATCGCGGATGCTTTCGGCACCACCAAATAAAGAACATAAACGGTCGAAACCAAAGGCTATGCCACCATGAGGCGGGGCACCGTATTCGAAGGCGTTCATTAAAAAGCCGAATTGTTTTTGCGCTTCTTCTTTGGTAAAACCTAAAATTTCAAACATTTTAGATTGCAGGTCGCGGTTGTGGATACGGATACTACCGCCGCCTACTTCCACTCCATTAATAACAATGTCGTAAGCATTGGCTCTAACGGCTCCCGGATTGTTGCTCAGCAGGTCAATGTCTTCGGGTTTTGGCGAAGTAAAAGGATGGTGTTTGGCATGCCATCTGCCCGCTAAAGAAGCCAGTAAGTTCGGATCCCCATCATTCCATTCAAGCAAAGGAAAATCGATCACCCATAAACAAGAAAATTTATTTTTATCACGTAAGCCCAAACGGTTACCCATTTCTAAACGCAGTTCACTCATGGCCTTACGAATTTTATCTGCACCACCGGCTAAGACCAGAATAAGATCACCGGACTGAGCCTGACATGCAGTAGCCCAGGTTTTGAGATCTTCTTCATTATAAAATTTATCGACACTCGATTTAATGCTACCATCCAAATTCACGCGGGCATAGATTAGGCCGGTTGCGGCAATTTGTGGACGTTTCACCCATTCGGTCAATTCGTCGAGTTGTTTACGGGTGTATTCGGCTGCACCTTTTGCACAAATGGCAATTACAAGTTCAGCCTCATCAAACACTTTAAAATTTTTGCCTTTTACCATTTCGTTAAACTCCACCAATTTCATTTCGAAACGGGTATCGGGTTTATCGTTACCATAGTATGTCATCGCATCGGCATAGGACATGCGTGGGATCTCAGGAATATCAATGCCTTTCACGGCTTTAAATAAATGTTTGGTGAGCCCTTCAAAGGTTTGTAAAATATCTTCCTGATCAACAAAACTCATTTCACAATCAATTTGAGTAAACTCCGGTTGACGGTCGGCACGTAGATCTTCATCACGAAAACATTTTACAATCTGGTAATAGCGGTCGAAACCACTTACCATTAATAGTTGTTTAAAGGTTTGCGGACTTTGAGGCAAGGCATAAAACTGATTTTGGTTCATGCGGCTTGGTACCACAAAATCGCGGGCGCCTTCGGGTGTTGATTTGATGAGTACCGGTGTTTCAACTTCCAGAAATTTTTGTTTATCCAGGTAATTACGTGTTTCGATGGCCATGCGGTGACGCAGTTCGAGGTTTTTACGAACGATGTTACGCCGCAAATCGAGGTAACGGTATTTCATGCGTAACTCATCACCGCCATCGGTTTCATCTTCAATGGTGAAAGGTGGTGTGAGTGATTTATTAAGGACTTCGATACTCTGAAGTTTTATTTCAATGTCGCCGGTTGGCAGATTTTTGTTTTTGCTTTCTCTTTCAATTACCAGACCTGTGGCTCTTAGCACCATTTCGCGACCGAATCCTTCTTGACCTAATGATTTTCCAATTTCATCGCTATCAGAAAAAATAAGTTGTGTAATACCATAACGGTCGCGCAAATCGATAAAAGTGGCGCCGCCTAATTTTCTTGTTTTTTGTACCCAGCCACAAAGGCTCACAGTTTGTCCAAGGTGTTCAATTCTCAATTCCCCACAGGTATTCGTTCTTAGCATACACTTTAATTTTAGCTTAAAATTAGCTGTTTTTTTTAAATTAGGGGGCAAAGATACGGCTATTTTCTTGACTAATAATGCCATTTAAGCCGCATTTGACGAGCGTGAGGATAAAAATTACCGGCTTGTTTAAGCTCAGGATAGAGGACTTGAAAAAGGTCTGAATTACAGTGGGAAATCGGGATCGATCTTTTTCAGTTCTTGTTTTTGTTTTTCTATAAATTCATTCAGTTTGCTGGCTTCGGCGCTGTTGTTATGCAGAAGACGATGGTTGAAGGCCTGTTTAAGTTTTAGAACTTTACTGTTTAATTCAAGTGTTTGAAAGCTGAAATAAGAGTCTGAAAATTTTCGCCACACATAATCAATCGCTTGTTGGTTGGGATGTGCAAGGTCTTCTTTATAAAAACGGTAATCACGCAAATCATCGTTCACCAATTCAAAGGCCGGGAAATAATAAACGTTTTGCTGAGAGGCTACAAGTTCATGAATGGCGAGAACAAGCGTTGATTTACTCCGATTGTTTTCGATAAGGCCATCCTTTATATATTTTACCGGAGAAACCGTGAAAATAACTTTGATCAGAGGGTTTATTTGTTTGAGTTGACTCAGAAGTAATTTGTAGGAAGCCACAATTTCGTTTACACTTAAAAGTCTTTTCTCGAAAAGTGTTGCGTCTTGTTTGTGACAATTGGCAACGGCTGTTTTGAGTTGCAGGTGTTGGTAATAATAAGCAGAACCAAACGTGATGAATAAAAAATCGGCAGCTTTAAGAAATTCTTTGGCTTTTTTATTCTGAGTTAAGATGAGTTCAATCAATTCTTTTTGGGAAGAAGCCTGAACACTGGAGTGATGGAGAAAACTAAAATTGGATTGATCGCGTTGTACAATGAATTTTGGATCCGCTTCACTTTCTGCTAAACAGTTAAAAAGGCTGTTGGCAATGCTTATAGGATTAAATAAAATGCCGCCGGGATATTCGAGTGTTGGAAATTTATGTTCCTTTAATTTAAAGGCTATGTTGCTTGAAAAGCAGGAACCAATGAGGAATGAGCGCTGGTGATGGCTGATGCTGAAATCGGGTTTAGGCACTATAAAATCAAGATGAAAGCGCATGTCAGTTTTTTATTTCCTTTGATTTTGAATCGAGAAACTTTTTGGCGCTGTCGTAATTATTTTCAACGAGTCCGTCGAGTATAGCATTTTTCAAGGCGTTTTTTAAAATCCCTATTTCACGTCCGGGTTTTAAATTATAGAGGTTCATGATCTCGTCGCCACCAATGGGAGGTTGCCAGTTGCGTAATTTATCTTTCTCTTCAAGTTCAATTAATTTCTGACGAACGATTTCAAAGTTTTGTAAATATCTTTTTACTTTATTGGGGTTTTTTGTCGTGATATCACTTTCGCAGAGGGCCATCAAATCATCTATGTCGTCACCGGCCTCAACAAGTAAGCGTCGAACGGCACTGTCGGTCACTTCTGTTTTTGCGAGTACAATGGGTCTTAAATGAAGTTCAACCAGTTTTTGAACGTACTTCATTTTTTCGTTGAGCGGCAATTTTAAATTCGTAAAAATTTTCGGCACCATTCGCGCGCCTCTGTCTTCATGGCCGTGAAAAGTAAAGCCATGCCCTTCTTCAAATCGTTTGGTTGCGGGTTTGGCAATGTCGTGAAGAATGGCTGCCCAGCGTAACCAGAGGTCGTTGCTTTTTTTCGCAAGGTTATCAAGTACTTCGAGGGTATGGTAAAAATTATCTTTATGCGATAAACCGTTTATGGTTTCGGTGCCGTGCAATTTTACCATTTCCGGAAAAATGAAATGCAGCAGTCCGCTGTCAAATAATAGTTTAAAGCCTACCGAAGGAACCGGCGACAAAATAATTTTATTGAGTTCGTCGGCTATGCGTTCTTTTGAAACAATGCTGATGCGATCTTTGTTTTTTGCTATGGCTTCAAAGGAATTTTTTTCGATGGTGAAATTTAGCTGCGAAGCAAAACGGATGGCACGCATCATGCGCAAAGGGTCGTCGCTGTATGTAATATCGGGTTCAAGCGGGGTTCGAATGATTTTGTTTTCAAGATCGGAAATGCCGTTGAAGGGATCTAATAATTTACCGTAATTGTTTTTCGACAAACCGATGGCCAATGCATTAATGGTGAAATCGCGACGGTTTTGATCGTCTTCCAGATTCCCATCTTCTACCATGGGTTTGCGTGAATTGCGGTTATAGCTTTCTTTGCGGGCACCTACAAATTCAATTTCCAGATCGTGAAATTTTACTTGAGCGGTACCAAAATTTTTGAAAACAGACAAATGGGCATCTGCACCTAACTTATGATGTAAACTGGTGGCCAGATCAATGCCTTTACCAATTGTTACCACATCAATGTCTTTACTGGGGCGGTTTAAAAAAATATCCCTAACGTATCCGCCAATGGCATAAGCATCCACTTCCAGCTCGCCGGCACATTGGTTAATTAATTTAAAAATAGGATCGTTCAGAAATGAATACATGCGGTTGTAAAAATACTATTTTAGATAGTATTTCGGGTCTAAATTTCTATTAAGGTTGAAATAGGACGTTCCTGAGTCAGGCTTTATTTTAAGGCTGCTCTGCGGGCTTTTTCTTTGGTAATGAGGTTTAACTCGCGACCTGTTTGACCTTTTACGCTGGTGTTCTCTTGTGCGCGACGGATCAAATAGGGGAGTACTTCTTTTACCGGTCCGTATGGTACATATTTCACCACATTATAACCATTTAATGAAAGGTTATAACTGATGTGATCACTCATTCCTAAAAGCTGAGAGAAATAAATACGTTTATCGTTTGGAGAAATATTTTTTTGTTTCATGAGTTCTACCAGATTGGCCGAGCTTTTTTCGTTGTGGCTACCGGCGCAAATTCCCATCACATCACTGTTTTCAACGCATAATTTTACGGCCAGATCGTAATCACGGTCGCAGTCTTCTTTGGTAGCGTGAATGGGTGAAGGATATTTCATTTCTATCGCACGTTCACGTTCTTTTTCCATGTAAGCACCACGCACTAATTTAGCGCCGACAAAATAGCCGTTGGTTTTACCGGCTTTAATGGTTTGGTTGAGGTAATCGAGGCGATCGTGACGATAGAGTTGAAAGGTATTGTAAACGATGGCTCGTGTTTTGTTGTAGCGTGCCATGTTTTCATTGGCCAGTACATCAATGGCTGGTTGAATCCAGCTTTCTTCGGCATCGATGAAAAGTGGTTGATCGGCTTCAAAAGCAGAAGAGGCAATTTTATTTACACGGTCTTTAACACGCTGCCATTCTTTGGTTTCAGCTTCGTTCAGATTTTTTCCTGAACTTACTTTTTCAAGAATGGTTAAACTAGCCAAACCGGTAACCTTAAACACACAAAATGGAATGTTCGGATCTGTTTTTGCTTTTATAATGGTTTGAAGCGTTTCATCGGCGCAGTGATCAAAATCTTTTTCACTTTCTTTGCCTTCTACACTGTAATCTAAAATGGCACCAATGTTATAACGCGCCAATTCGGCAATGGCAATGGAGCAATCGTGAATGGTTTCACCGCCAACAAACTGTTTAAAGATGGTGCTCTTAATTAAACCTTTAAACCCAATGTTAAGGGCCATTGGTCCGAAGCTCCCGCCAAGTTTAACAAGTGAAGGATTGGAGATGAGTTTAAATAACCAGTAAGAGCGTCTTAATTCCGCGTTTGTTTTTCCTTTGAATGCATTTTCTGTGTTGTCGAACGATACCATAAATCTATATGCTTAAACTAATTTGATGACTTTATTAATAACCAAAAACTTCTTTGAGGGTTAATACTTTTATAGTGCCATATTTTTTAAGAACTTCCAAATCGAGTCCTTCAATTTTACCCAAAACTAAAACCGTTAATGGTTTCCCTTTCATGTTCTGGTCGTGGAAGCCTTTGATATCGGCGAACTGGTAATTTTGAACCTTTTCAAAAATATCTTTACGAATATCTGTTTGGTTACCGAGATTTTGGGCTTCTAAGTTATTAAAAAGAATTTCCGATTTGGTAATGCGTTGTGTTCGCATTTCCTGCAGAATAGATTCTTTGGCTGAATTAAAACTACCTTCTGCTTTCGGCATATCGTTTAATAAGTCGCTTAGTCCTTTCATGGCTTCGGCCAATTTATCGGCCTGTGAACCAATGTAAGAGTAATTGAAGTAGTGTTTGGATAATTTGTTGGGTTGGTTGTAACGCGAAAAGGTAGAGTAGGCAAGGGCTTTAGACTCCCGCAAATCTTGAAATAGAATACTGCTCATGCCACCTCCGAAATAATTATTGTATAAGGTAATGAGAGGTACTTTGCTCGCTTCATAAGGGCCGCCATTTGATAGCATCACAATCTCTACTTGTTTCATATCGTAATCCACAACAAAAACAGTATTGTCCAATGTTTTTTCTTCGAATTTAAACGGTTCAGGAACAGCACCGAGTACTTCAGGCACTTTGTGTAATGCTGTTAAATTGGCACAAAGGTCAGTTAATTCTTTTGGTCCGTAATAAAGAATTTGATGTTGGAAATTATGTAACTGAAAAAGGGTGTTCTTAATATCTTCTGTACTAACATTACTTAATTCTTCATTACTTATAACATAGGAGAATGGGTTGTTTGCGCCATAACGCGCATAGTTTGACAAGCCACGGTTAAGAATTAATCTTTTTTGAAGTTTATTATCATTACGTTCTTTAATTAAATCGGCGAGGAGGTTTTTTAAAACAGGTTCTTCAACAACCGGATTAGCTAATACGTTCTCAAATAGTTCAACCGCCTTTTCAAAATTATCACTTAATCCAACGAGGCTCACCCACACATTTTCGTTGTCACAAAACACGTTGAAGGAACAGCCCAAGCGATACAAGGCTTGTTTTACCTGCGCAGCGCTCATGTATTTAGTGGCCAAGTAAGGAATGTATTTAATGGCAATTGGAAACAGTTTACCGTTATTACTTCCCATGTCGAATTTGTAATACAATTCGAATAATTTATTCTCCACGTTTTTATTGTAAAGAACCGGAATGTTTGATTGGATGGTTTTGATGGTTATGTCCTTACTGTAATCTAAAAACTTAGGTTCAATGCCTTTTGGCGCTGATTTTTCGATGGCTTTTAAAAATGGTGAAGCATTTTCTCTATCTGCTTCAACCGGTGTTATTTGAGGCTTTTCAACTTTTACAATGCTAAGGTCTTCCCCCGTTCTTTTATAGGCCACTGCATAATTGACGTTTGTAAAATTTTTGCCGGCAAAATCAATTAATTCCTGTTTGGTGATTTTAGAAAGTCGCTCGATGAGGTTGACAGAAGTTTGCCATTTTAAATCATTCACAAAGGAGTTCATCATAGCGTCAGCACGAGAACCGTTACTTTCCAATTCTTTCGTTTTTTTAAGTTTGAGGTCGGTTACCACGGCTTCCATCAGCCAATCGGGGAATTCGCCTTTTTTAACGAGGTCGATCTGACTTAAAATCAGTTGTTCAACTTCTTCTAAAGTTTGACCTTCTTTCGGTTCGCCGCCAAAACCAAAAAAACTGTAATCTTTAAGCGGGTAGAAAAAATTAGTGCTATTGAGTACTTTTTGCGCCTGGTTTAAGTTGAGATCCATTAAACCTGCAGTGCCATTAAAAAGCACACCCGATAATAAGGTACATATGTCGGCCTCTCGGCTGCCGTCGCCTGCAAAGCGCCAAGCCAAGTTAACATTGGCAGGATTTGGACCTTTAATTTCTTTGATAATTTTTTGGTTGATAGGAAGTTCAAGTTCGAATTTGTAGGTCTCAACAGGTTTTGTGGAATAGCCACTAAAGTTCTTTTCAATCTCAACAATTACTTTATCGGGATCAAAATCACCACTCATTATAATAGCCATGTTATTAGGTACATAATACATGTTGTAATATTTATTTATTTCCAGCATGGAAGGATTTTTTAAGTGTTCGATGGTGCCAATGGTGGTTTGAGTTCCGTATGTGTGTTTTTGGAAAAGTGCGGCAAACAAAGCTTCCCAAACTTTATCATCGTCGCTATCTAGCCCACGGTTCTTCTCTTCATACACCGCTTCCAGTTCAGTATGAAATAAACGGAGTATAGGTTTCCTAAAACGTTCGGATTCTATTTTTAACCAATTACTGATTTGATTACTTGGGATATCGTTTACATACACCGTTTGATCAAAAGATGTAAAAGCGTTGGTGCCATCGGCTCCAATACTGGCTAGCATTTTATCGTATTCGTTGGCAATGGCGTATTTAGCGGCCACTCCGCTCACACTGTCGATTTGGTGATACAGTTTTTTGCGTTCTGTCTCGTCTATTGTAACACGGTACACTTCATAAAGATTTTCAATCTTTTTTAATTCGCTATTTTCTTTTTTAAAATCTTTGGTCCCATATTGATCGGTGCCTTTAAAAACCATGTGTTCGAGGTAATGGGCCAAACCCGTTGCAGAGGCCGGATCGTTTTTAGAACCTGCTTTTACTGCGATATAGGTTTGAATACGTGGCGCATTTTTATATACGGAAAGATAGACTTTCATGCCATTTTTCAAGGTATAAATGCGCGCCTTTAAAGGATCATGGAGCGCATATTCATAATTAAGCCTTGTTTTTTTTTCGCTACCCGAGGGACTTGCGGTTTTTTTTGTTTGAGCCTTTACATTAAGAGCAAATAAGGCCAAGAGACTGAGAGTGATGAATTTATTCATATAGAATTAGACTAGTATTCAATTTCCAAATCGAAACGTTTTTTAAGTTCGAGCAATGCCGGATTTTTTTCCGACATGGCTTTAAAAATGTCGATGGGTTTATAGGCTTTGGTTTGTGTCTCTGCCTGTGAGATACGAATATCGAGTGTTATGGCGCTGTTTTGCAATGTGGCGCGCATTTCATCCACAAAATTTTGTTTAACGGTTAACAGTTGTTCGTTTTGTGTTTCGTTATTTATTTGAAGCAGAATGGTGTTATCGGCAAAATTTATATGGGCGGTTTTTAAAATCGTGGCCAGTTGTCGCGAACCCGAATTTTGTTTTTCTTCTGCATAGTTTAAAATGCAGGCTTTGACTTCCTCAAGTGTAACTTCCTTATTTGCGATTTTTTCAACCGGAGCCGGCACTATGGGGGTTCCAGCTACCTGTGTGGTGCTTGGAAAATTACGGGCTTCGTTTAAACTGAAAGAAGATTTTATTTTGAGTTGATCGAATGGGACGCTGGGGCGGCTTGCAAATTTAACTTCCGGTTCTTTTAACGCCGTTATTTTTGAAGCGGAATGATTAGCTGTTAAAGTTTTTGATTCTGTTGTGTTTTCAGAGTTTGGGATTAATTCATCCTTTTTTTTTTCCGCTTCATTGGAAGCGGTTAAAAAGGTGAGCTGCATAAGTGTCATTTCAACCAGAAGCCGTTGATTTTTGGCATTCTTGTAATTGACATCAGTTTTACTAATCAGTGACAGTGCCTTTAATAAAAAAGGTAATTGACAGGCTTGCGATTGTTGAGCATACCGTTGTTTTAAACTTTCGCTAATTTCAAGTAAAACGATAGTCTGGGGATCTTTACTCACGAGCAAATTTCGAAGATGCTCCCCTAAACCAATTAAAAAATTATGCCCATCAAATCCTTTACGCAAAATGTCGTCGAAGGTCACCAGCACTTCTGGCAGACGCTGATTTAAACAGGCATCGGTAATATTGAAATAATAATCGTAATCTAAAACGTTTAAATTTTCGACAATTTGTTTGTAGGTCAGGTGATTGCCTGTGAAAGCTACCATTTGATCAAACATCGAACAAGCATCGCGTAAACCACCATCGGCTTTTTGAGCAATCACTTGTAAAGCTTCGGGTTCAAAACTCACACCTTCTTTGCCGGCCATAAATGCCAGGTGATTCGAAATATCTTCGGTTTTAATGCGGTTAAAATTAAAAACTTGACAGCGTGAAAGGATGGTTGGGATTATTTTATGTTTTTCGGTTGTAGCCAAAATAAATTTGGCATGTTTGGGTGGTTCTTCTAATGTTTTTAGAAAGGCATTAAAAGCAGAGGTGCTTAACATGTGCACCTCGTCGATGATATACACTTTATACTCGCCTAATTGTGGCGCAAAACGTACCTGATCAACCAGATTACGGATATCTTCTACCGAGTTGTTTGAAGCCGCATCCAGTTCGTATACATTTAAGGATGAACCGGAATTGAATGAAAGGCAAGATTCGCACTGATCGCAGGCTTCACCGGCACTTGAAATATTGGTACAATTAATGGTTTTAGCAAAAATACGGGCACAGGTAGTTTTACCGACACCTCTGGGGCCACAGAACAAATAGGCTTGGGCCAATTGTCTACTGATGATGGCATTTTTGAGGGTATTAGTAATGTGACTTTGGCCAACTACTGTATTAAAGTGTTGAGGTCTGTACTTGCGGGCCGATACGATATAATTGTCCATTACAAGTTTTAAAAATACGTTTATTGCTTAGCTTAAAGAAAAATACTTGTGCCTAAAAAAGGTTAAATTATTAACCGTATGTTTATAAATATATTGAAGGCACTTACATTTATACTATTGAATTTTCTCAAACTTATATTCTTGTTTTTTTGTATTTCCGGCAATCTAATTGAGGCTCAAGTACTAGTAAAAGGCAAGGTGCTTGAAGGAGATAGCATAACCGGTATGCCCTTTGTTTACATTATAAATAAAAGTAATGGTAATGGTACCATGAGCGATAATGAGGGGCGTTTTAGTTTGAATACCGGCGAAACGGATACCCTCATTTGTTCGTATGTTGGATTTGCCAAATTGTACGTGCCGGTAAAAAAAATACTGGTTAATGGCAGTAGTGATGTAAAGCTCATCATGACCCAGATGCCGATTAATTTAGGAGGCATCACCATTACAACTTTTAAATTTAAACCCTACGAACGCGATTATATGAATGACATTATCGAACGCAGCCAGATCAAAAGGCTTGATTATGTGGGGAGTCCCGTAACGGCGCTTTACATGCGTTACAGCAAAGAAGGCAAACAAGTTAGAAAACTGGCAAAAATATTTGAAGACATTATCACCGAAGAACAGGTTCAGAAAAAATTAAGTCGCGAAATATTGACCCGATTAACAGGAGATGATAACATTGATTACATGGCATTCAGAAAATACTGTTATTATGTAAACGACTATTATATTCTCACGCACGACGGCGTGGAACTCTACTCAAAGGTGATGGATTGTTACAAACATTATAAAGAAGAAGGCCGCACCAAACCACAGGAATTGAAGCTCAGGCCAAGGGAAACTGGCGATTAGTGATTTTTAATTCACGGAAATAAATTTTTACTGGTAAGAAGGGAACTCGTTTTCCATTCCAACAAATAAATCGAAGGAGTTTATATCGGATAAATTCTCAAAACCAAAACACTGATCATTCAATTCTTTCTCGGTACAAAAAACGTTCCTGTGTGCTGCCAAAGGGACGATACACATAGTAAACGTAACCATCTTTTATTTTTATTTTTTCGGCGCTGTGTTGTTTTAATTTGTAGGTGAAAATTTCTTTTCCTGTATGGTGATCAATTTGTTTGAGGTAATGGTGCCCGTCCTTACTATAAAACGCATACACTTTATTTTCCGGCTCATCTACAAAAAGTTGATGTTTCCAGTCCCGCCAGTTTTTAGGATGGTGGTAATTGATCTTGACACTGTCAATCAACTTATTTTTCAAATCATAATGATACAGTTGATCGTTGTAATGGTTAAAAATACAAATGGTGTCTTTGAACACAAACAAAGGCGCATACAGGGCATCGTAATACATCGATTGCGTAAAACCGCTCATCATGGCAGCAACAATATGCACATCGGTTTTGTAGTAATCGGCAATGCGCCGGGCCTCAAGTTGCATGCGCGAAGGCAGGTAATAATATTCAAAATTGTAAAGTTTGAGCAGGTCGCTGTTACTAATGGTTTTAAGAAGTTGAGCTACCGAATCATTGGCTTGTAAATAATAATAATTAAATGATGGATATTTTTCGGAGTAATTTGAAAAATAGTAGTTTCCTGCAGCAGTATCAGTTACAGGCTTTACAGAATTATTAAAAACTTTGCGGTTTATGGTATTCAGTATAAGTTCGTTTGCCCAAACATCAATTCTGAATATGGTATCCTCACAAACCACATCGGTATAGCCTTCGTAATCGTGAAAAAAGTTTTTTGCAGTGCCACTCTGTTTAGGTAATTCAATAGATGAGAAAATTTTACCACTATAATCGGCAAGTTTTAATTGCGCATGATCGAGCGAACGTTCGGCGCAGAGCAGCAGTAATTTATCTTCATAAAAATCAAAATCGTAAATACTGAAATTTGGTTTTCCAACAAGGGTTTCGGCCTCGTGTTTTGAAAAGATGGAAACGGTATCGAGCAAATTTGATTTTGTGGCTAATTCAATAATTAAATGAATGGTATCTGAGTCGCCGGTTTTTATTTCACGAATTAAACTTTGATAAGCGGGATGAAAGAAGATTAGTTTTAGAACAGGCTTTTTTGGAACAGTAAAGTTAAATTCTCCTTTGCTATCAACTATAGTTGCTGCCGGGTAATTGGATAATTTAATACCCACATGTTGGATACTTTGTTTGGTTTTACAATCCTTCACCACCCCATGTATGACAATGGTTTCGATTTGTGCCTGCGTGTGCAGGGTTTGCATCAGCACTAAACACATGACTATGTAATGGTGAACCTTCATCTTGAACTTAAGACGTGCGTATACGGGGATTCCATAAAGATTTTACGCGTTCCAAATCTCCCAGCTTTTTTCAGCCTGCAATTGCAACATACTTAAGCCATTTACAGTAATAGCACCTTTTTCTTTGGCTTTTTGTAAAAACAAGGTCTGTGCAGGATTATAAATGAGGTCGTAGGCTAAATGTTGTGGACTGATAAATTGATAGGGGATATTGGGACATTCCTTAACATGAGGGAAAGTGCCAACAGGACTGGTGTTTACAATGAGTTTAAAGGCATTTAAAACCAGTTCATTTAATTCGGAATAGAAGAAGGTGTTGTTTGTTTTTTTAGTTTGGGACGACGTGACAAAATAAATTTCTACGCCTACTTTTTTCAATGCCTGAGCCACTGCCTTGGATGCGCCTCCGGTTCCAAGGATGAGGGCTCTTTGATGATTAACATCCAGAAAGGGTTTAATGCTCTGAGCAAAACCATACACATCGGTATTGTAGCCAATTAATTTTCCGTTTTGAATACGGATACAATTAACGGCTCTAATTTCTTTTGCTTCGGAACTAAGCTCATCCAAAAAAGGTAGCACAGCCTCTTTGTATGGGATGGTAACATTTAAACCTACTAAGTTAGGGGTGTCTTTTATCAATGACTTGATTTTATCAATGCTGTCAATTTCAAAGTTGGAATACTGGCAATCAGTCAAATGTAAGTCCTGAAATTTTTTCTCAAAATAAGCTTTTGAGAAAGAATGGTTGAGTGATTTGCCTAGGAGTCCGTATTGCATGTAAGGTTAATTAATAGTCTGATTAGGTTAGACCTTGTTTATTACTTTTTGAATTTGTTCTTTAAGGCAGCCAGGGCACTGTTGATATCGTTAGGATCGTACTGATCTTCCTTTACCACAGCTTTTGGTTTCGAAGCTTTTACGTGTTGTGTTTCGCCTTTCATACTTAAAGCAATGCGTTTTCTTTTTGCATCCACTTCGGTAACATTCACCCAAACTTGTTGTCCCACTTTTACAATCTTGTTCGGATCATCTACAAATTCATCGGCTAATTGAGAAATGTGAACCAGGCCATCCTGATGAACGCCAATGTCCACAAAGGCTCCAAAATTGGTCACGTTGGTTACAATGCCGGGCAAACGCATGCCTTCGCGCAGATGTTTGATTTCATGCACGTTTTCATCAAAACTGAAGGCCTCAAAACTTTTACGGGGATCGCGCCCGGGTTTTTCTAACTCCAATAAAATATCTTTTAAGGTTGGTAAACCAACGATTTCGGTGACGTAGTTTGTTGGTTGAATTTTTTTACGCAGATCTTTATCACCGACCAGATCTTCGATGCTGCAATTTAAATCAGAAGCCATTTTTTCAACGATGTGGTAACTTTCGGGATGCACCGAACTTTTATCGAGTGGATGAATGCCATTACGAATGCGTAAAAATCCGGCACATTGTTCAAATACTTTTTCGCCCATGCGAGGTACTTCCATTAAACTTTTGCGCGATTTAAAGGCGCCTTTTTCGTTACGGTAATCAATAATATTTTGTGCCAAACTCGGACCAATGCCTGAAACATACGACAGGAGCTGCTTGGAGGCGGTGTTTAATTCAACCCCAACGGAGTTCACACAACTGCCCACCACTTCATCGAGTTTATTTTTTAAATGCGTTTGATCTACGTCATGCTGATACTGACCAACACCAATAGCTTTAGGGTCTATCTTCACCAGTTCCGATAAGGGATCGGCTAATCTTCTGCCAATAGAAACAGCACCACGTACGGTTAAATCGTATTCGCCAAATTCTTCGCGGGCCACTTCGCTAGCCGAATACACAGAGGCTCCGGCTTCACTCACCACAATAACCGAAATTTCTTTTGGTAAAATATCTATGTTACGAACAAACTGTTCGGTTTCGCGGGAGGCCGTTCCATTACCAATGGCAATGGCTTCGATGTTATGTTTTTGACAGAAAGCCAACACCACCATTTCGGCTTCGGCAGTTTTACGTTGTGGTTCATGTGGATAAATAACAGTCTCTTCTAATAGTTTACCTTCTTTGTTTAAGGCCACCACCTTGCATCCTGAGCGGAATCCCGGATCCAATCCTAATATGGCTTTTTGTCCAAGTGGTGGCGCTAATAGTAATTCTCTTAAGTTATCAGCAAACACCACTATGGCTTTTTCTTCGGCCTGATGTTTGGTCAGGATACGCATTTCGGCTTCAATGCCGGGGTGCAACAAACGTTTGTACCCATCTGCAATTGCTTCTTTTATTTGATTAGCGGCTTCACCTCGGCTGGTAAGTATGATGCGTTCAATCAGTCCAATGGCTTCTTCATTATCCACCACAATATCCAGCATTAGAATATCTTCCTTCTCGCCACGGCGCATGGCCAGTAAGCGGTGCGAAGGACAATTCATTAATTTTTCTTCCCATTCAAAATAGTCTTCAAATTTTTCTCCGGCTTCTTCTTTGCCTTTTATTAATTTGCTTTTAATAATGGCTGTTTTTTTGAACAGATCGCGCATGGTTTCACGCACGATTGGATTTTCACTCACCATCTCAGAAATGATATCGCGTGCGCCTTGTAGGGCTTCTTCAGCAGTAGGCACTTCTTTTTCTAAACTAATAAATTTCTCCGCTTCTTCCTGAATGCCATTACTTTTTTGTTCGAGAATAAATTGTGCCAATGGCTCCAGACCTTTTTCACGGGCAATGGTGGCTTTGGTTCTGCGTCTTGGTTTAAAGGGCAGGTAAAGATCTTCAAGTTTGCTTAAAGTATCGGCGGCAAGAATTTGTTCTTTTAATTCGGGACTAAGTTTATTTTGTGATTCAATTGATTTTAAAATGGATTCACGGCGTTGTTCCAGTTGGCGCAGACGTTCAATTTCATCTCTAATCTGCATGATTTGAACTTCGTCTAACGAGCCGGTTAATTCTTTACGGTAACGCGATATAAAGGGAATGGTGCCGCCTTCGTCCAGTAAATTAACGGTGGCGGTAACATCTTTTGAATTTAAATTTAATAGGTCTGCAATTTTAAAATGGAGGCGTGCTTCGTTCATAAATGGTTTTCGATTTTGCTTAAAAATAACAGGTTTATCGGGCATTGTATGCTCGATTTTTCAACAAAATGAAATTAATTAAAACGAAAATCCGGTATAGAAAAGAACGAACTGATAGTTAGCATAATAGAACTGATCGCTGAGGTTTGGGTTAGCATTCGGAATCCTTAAAGCTACTTTTCTTGCGATTAATGACGGCTCAATGCCAATACAAAAAGTGGTTTGTTTGGCCGGAAAAAGTGTGTATTCCCATTTTAAACCCGGACGAAAATCCCAAGCCGTTTGTAATAAATTGCCTCCTATTTGATAATTGTAAACTTTTTTATTATTGCTCCTGCTGCCACTGCCTTCGAAATGGTTTTCGAAAACACGGCTAAGATTAAGTGTTAGAAAAACACGATGACGTTCGCTAAGTTTTAGTCCCGGTGCAAAAAGTAAGGATAGCACATGGTTAGCATAATGGTAGAAATAAAAATTATCTTGATACGATAATTCCAGCCTGCTTTTTTTCATTCGTGTATCTTAGCCCACATTGCAGCAGGTAATTACTGTCGAGCTGAGCAATCATTCCGGCATACAAGCCATAACTGATAGCCCTCAGACCTTTTATTTCGGGATTGGTTCTACTCGGTTCCATGCATGCGAAACCATTGTTTACATAAAAGCCATACTGGGTATGAACTTTTTTCTGTGAAAAAAGAATACTTGGAACTACCAGGAAAAGAAAAAGACTTTTTTTCATTCTTTAAGAACGAAAAAAAGTCCGTATTATTTTATTAAGCCTGTGCAGTTGGTCCGCCAAAATTCATCGGAAAACCGGTATCCACATCTTTAATTTTGCCGTGTGTTTGTTCAAATTTCTGAACATTTTCAACTAGAGCTTTGGCTAAACGCTTTACGTGCTGTGGTGTAAGCAGGATGCGTGATTTTACACGTGCTTTCGGAATACCCGGCATTATTTTTACAAAATCAATCACAAATTCACTTTGTGAATGGGTAATGATTGCCAGGTTTGAATAAATTCCTTCAGCAACTTCTTCGCTTAATTCAATGTCTAAATGTGGTTGGTTTGGTTGATTCTCTTCCATGTTGATTGGTTAAGTTATGAGTAATTTAGTGGTTAAGATACGTTTTCATTTCATCGGCCATTTTTTTAGCTTCAGCAGCGGCTCTTTCGGCAAAGTCGGTACCGTTAGAGACATATATGATACCGCGACTGGAGTTCACCAACAGGCCAATGTCCTTGTTTAGTCCGTATTTGCAAACATCGGCTAAACTGCCACCTTGTGCACCTACACCCGGAATTAATAAAAAATGCTCAGGTATGATGGCACGTATATCGGTAAGCATGTTGGCTTTGGTGGCGCCTATCACAAACATCATGTTGTTTGGTGTACCCCAACCGGCCGACGTTTGGATAACGTATTCATACAAAAATTTGCCATTCATTTTTTGTTGCTGAAAATCGCTGGAGCCTTCGTTGCTGGTTAATCCCAATACGATGGCCCATTTGTTCTCAAATTCTAAAAAAGGTTTTACCGAATCACTGCCCATGTATGGGGCTATGGTAATCGCATCACAATCGAGACGTTTAAAGAACGCCCTGGCATACATGGCGCTGGTATTACCGATGTCGCCGCGTTTGGCATCAGCAATTAAAAAATGATCGGGATAATTAGCGTTGAGGTAACGTATGGTTTTTTCTAAACTCGTTAAGCCACTTAAACCATAAGCTTCATAAAACGCCGTGTTTGGTTTGAAGGAAACACAGTATGGGGCCGTAGCATCGATAATGGCTTTGTTGAATTCGTAAATCGGATCTTCTTCAGTAAGCAAATGCTTCGGAATTTTTTCAGTATCCGGATCTAAACCCACACACAAAAACGTGTGTTTGGTTTTTATTTGATGAATAAGTTCGGCACGTGTCATATAAGCTTAATTTTTTTCTGTTAATGTGTCAAGACAAGCTGTTATGAGAATCTCAATACTTTTTTCATAATCCGTGGTGAAATTTTTAAGAGCCCTGTTCGCTATGATCACACAAATGGTGAGACAGCGGTGGTTTAATAATTTCCCCAGACCATAAAGCGCAGAGGTTTCCATTTCAAAGTTAGTAATTCTTATGTTGTTTAATGCAAAAGTAGCCAGCAAATCATTTAGCTGAGGAATCGTTGTTTTTAAGCGCAGTTCTCTGCCTTGAGGTCCGTAAAAACCGGGAGCAGTAGCTGTGATTCCAAAGGACATTTTTTTGGAGAATTTAGCAAAAAGATTATTGTCTGCCGACACACAATAGGGAAAAGGAAAATTTTTCGGCCAATGACAGTGCTTAATGAAGGCTTGTGTAAGTTCGTTTTCATTAACCGTTTCCCAGTTAGCATAATAAGGGAGAATGCCGTCCAAGCCAATGCCATGAGAACTGCATACCAGAGCGTTTACCGGCAGATCGGCCTGTAAGGAGCCACTGGTACCAAGACGGTATAAATTGAGTTGGCGTTTGTTTGCATTTATGTGCCGAGTAAGCGGATTGATATTTACAGCGGCGTCTAGTTCATTTAAAACAATATCAATATTATCGGTGCCAATGCCGGTGCTTATTACGGTAATGCGTTTGCCCTTATAGGTTCCGGTATGCGTAATAAATTCGCGGTGTGCTGTTTTAAAATCAATAGTATCGAAGTAGGCCGATATTTTTTCAACCCGTCCTTGATCACCGACTAAAATCACATCATCGGCTATATCCTCATTTTTTAAATTGATGTGATAGAGGCGGTGATCGGCAGTAAGAAGTAATTCGGTTTCAGCTAAGCCTGACATAGGATTTGGTTGAAGCATAAAGATACTCATTTAGGGTCATTTGAAAAAGCTGGTTGTAAAAAGAATTCAGGTTTCTGTTTATAGGATTATGTTTTTTTTGGGCGCCTCCCAATCAGGCTCTTCTTTTTTTTCCGGAAGCCTGATTGGGACCGGGCTTCTCTGGGCCCAAGGCGCAGCCTTGATGCCCTATCCCATGGCGCTTAGTCTAATTTAAATTCCGCCAATTTTCCGTTTAATATAAAATCAAAATTAAATGTTATTTTCTTTAGGGACCTTCTGGCCAGCGGATGCCGCTGCGGACTTGGCGCACATTCTGATTTAGTAATGAATATTTTGTGTACAGAAATATTAATTTCTATTCCAAAGTTTTTGCGTTAGCTCCAATCATATTAATTTAGCTATTCATGAAGGAGTATACTATAGGTTCACGTTTTCTTGTTCAGACCTTCAACTTTTCATCCAAATACTTCAACTTTTTTACTGATTCATCATTTGCTTAAATCCCTTCTTAATTAATTAAAATAAAAAACCCTTCTCTTATTCGGAGAAGGGTTTCTTTATAAATAAAATTTCGATTAGTTTACTAAGCCAGTGAAACCGGCATCAGCGCGTAATTTTAAGAATTCAACATCATCTTTAGCATATGCTTTTAAAGCATTGTCTTTTTCGATGGCTGTTTTTAAATTGCTAATTACTTCTGATGTGTTAGCTTGACGAGCAGCGGCAACAGCTTTTAGATAATAGCTATAAGCCATTTCTTTTTCGTTGCTTCCGTCTATTGTTTCCTTAACACCACCGGTATTACCACTCATTAATTGAGCCAATGCTTTGTTATGACCTTTAAAATCACCAAAATCGTTTAAGGCATCTGCATATTTACCATTACGTATTTCAAGAATAGCCATGTTGTATTTGGTTTCAGAACCAGTACCCGCTTTTTTGTATAATTCCGTAGCAGCAGAACGGTTACCGTTTTTAGCTTCGATGATACCTAAGTTATTAGCAACGGCTGATTGACCGGCAGCAACTTTATCGGCACGTTTAAAGGCATCGCCTGCTTCGGTAACTTTATTTTGCATTAATAACACACAACCCAGGTTATTAGAAGTTCTCCAGTCTGAACCAAATTGTTTTTCGGCAGCCGCGTAGATTTGACCCTTGGTGTTGATGTCGTTGCTGAGGTTACCGGCGTATAATAATTCTTCAACCGATAAACTATCAGGGTGAGAAGTAGCCAGTTTGGCAATTTGCTCGTCGTTACGTGAATTTTTATCAACATTTAAAGTTATTTCAGCGCGACGTAATTTCGGTAAAATGTTCTCAGCTAGTTCAACATAAGTTTTAGAAAGATTTTTGATTTCTTTTCTACGTTGATCAGCATCCGTATACATGGTTAACACACGTAAAATTAAATCTTTGTCGGCAATGGTCGATTGTTCCATTAAACTTTTGAAACCATCCCAATCTTCTTTGGTAGTACCAACTTGGTATTGATCTTTGGTTTTACCGAAAGTTACTTCTTTGTTTTTGTTTTTTAGAAAACCACTCATTACAGCTGCAGATCCCGAATTAGCACGGTCTTTAGCCAAATTTTCGTTTTTATCGGTTTCTCCATCGGGAGAAGCATAAGCCGAAACTGAAATGCCCTTAAACTGGTAAAAAGGGTTACTTAGGTTTTGAGAAATAAATTCATTGATGGTTTTCATTTCTTCTGTTTTTAATTCAGAAGGACGAACAACCGATTGATTAATGATATAATAAATGTGAGTGCTTTGGTTAGCAGGAACAACCTTAACGAAGGCGTCTTTTGCCATCATTGGTTTTTCATCGTTACGCACTAAAAGTGAGGTAGCCATGGTTCCATCGGCAATTTCAACCGGAGCAAAGACTTTCTTTTTGGATTTTACTTGACCTTCGCCACGTAATTCAAGTTTAGCGTTACGCATGCCTGATTCGTAAGCAAATTTTTCTGAAGCGTAACTGAACGTTCCGCCAGCAGAGAAAGCGATTTTTTGCCCACTTCCGGTAGCTTTTTCACCCACTAAAATGACAGGTTTCAAGGCTTTTTCGCCACCACTGCTGTATTTAATTACAGGGGTGAGTGTAAGCGTTACTTTTTTGGCAAATAATTTCGGATTAAATTTCCCGCTAACGGTAAATTGAACACTATCACCGTGCATTTCAATAGGATTTGGGGTCATTGTGTACTTAATGTCCTTTTGTTTTTTAATCATTTTACCAAGCCCATCACAGCTAGTTAAAATTACAGCTAACGATATGCCAGCTCCTAAGATGCCTACGAATTTTGAATTCATTATTATACAGTTGAGTTTATAGCAGACAAAAGTAAAAATTTTTTTAACATAAAAGGGTTTTAGCCTTAAAATGTTAAAATTTAAGCCTTTATTTCGTTATTTTTAACAAGTTACTGGTTTTAAGTAAATAAGAATGGATAATTAGCCTTAATTATGGAAAATCTAATTATTTATGGTAAAAGAAATAATGTTGATGATAATCTGCTAAATTTGCATTTTTTGGAAACGGCAGCAAGCAATATTTTGACAGAACCTATTCGGTATTCTAAATTTTCAGGTTATTTAAAACTTACCAAATTTCGTTTGGGGGCCCTTGTGGTTTTTTCGGCACTGCTTACTTACCTCACTGTTTGTGAACCTTTTGTTTGGACAGAGTTCTTAGCCATTGGACTGGGTGGTTTTTTAATTACATCGGCTGCCAATGGTTTTAATCAAATTATTGAAAAGGATCTTGATAAATTAATGGACCGGACCAAGAACAGACCAATGCCGACTGAGGTTTTGAACAGTACAGAAGCTTTAATTTTTTGTTCGGTATTTGGGGTTTTAGGAACCATTTTATTGTGGGTTTATACCAATCCGTTAAGTGGTATTTTAGGCTTCGTATCCATTATTTTGTACGCGGTTGTTTATACACCTTTAAAACGCATCACCCCTTTTTCGGTATTTGTAGGAGCTTTCCCGGGCGCCTTGCCAACATTAATTGGTGGCGTATCGGCCAGTAAAGGTTTTGGCGACGTGAGCTTTTTTACTTTTTTACTTTTTATGGTTCAGTTTGTGTGGCAGTTCCCCCATTTTTGGTCGCTAGCCTGGTTTAATAATGAAGATTACGCGAAAGCTGATTTCCACTTGCTGCCTTCTAAAGGTGGTAAAGACGAGTTTTCGAAATTTCAAATTCTCTTGTATTCGGTGTTTTTATTAACCGTTAGTATTATGCCATTTGTGTTTCATTTTGTTGGATTGATAAGTACGGGAGCCATATTGATTTGTGGCATTGCCTTGTTGCTGCAGGCTTATAATTTTTACCGCATCCCAACCAACGAACACGCTAAAAAATTATTTTTAATTACATTAATTTATCTGCCCTTGGTGCAATTAGCACTAATGACAAAATCTTAAAAAATTATGACAAGCGAAACAATTGAGTTGAAAAAACAAAAGTCGCATAAAGGCGAAATAAAAATAGCCGAACGCAAAGTGGCCAAACCATTGTTGTATATTGGTATTGTAAGCATTGTAATGTTATTTGCCGGCTTAACAAGTGCTTATGTGGTGCGGGCAGATAATGGCAATTGGCTTGTATTTGAATTGCCGAGTGTGGTTATATTAAGCACTGCCATCATTATTACCAGTAGTTTAACCATGTTGACGTCTCAGTTTGCTATAAAAAAAGATAATCACATCTTAACCAGTTTGGGTTTGTTTTTAACACTGGCCTTGGGTGTAGCTTTTTTCTTCACGCAAATGGAAGCATGGAAAGAGTTGACTGCTCAAAAAATATTTTTTGTAGGAAAGTATGCTAATGCCTCAGGATCTTTTTTATACATTATTGCCTTGGTACATTTATTCCATATGTTAGGAGGCTTAATTGCCTTGTCGGTATCATTAACAAAGAGCTTGTTGAAAAAATATTCATCGGCCGATTACCTTGGTATTGAGCTCACTGCTATCTATTGGCATTTTCTTGACCTCTTATGGGTATATTTGTTTTTGTTTTTATATAATTATCGTTAATATTGCATTCGAAATTTAACATTATATGGCTCATACAGCAGAAATAGATTCAAAAGAAGCATGGGGTGGGGGACAATCACCCTTTAAACTGGCTTACGGAAAACTTTTTATGTGGTTTTTCCTCGTTTCAGATGCCCTTACTTTTGGCGGATTATTAATTTCCTATGGTTTTATTCGTCACAAGTATGCTGACGTTTGGCCTAAGGCAGAACATGTGTTTACCCACTTTCCATTTGTGCAACAACATATTCCTTTGGCGTATGTGGGTTTAATGACCTTTATCCTCATCATGTCGTCGGTAACCATGGTATTGGCGGTAGAAGCCGGTCATCGTATGGATCGTAAAGGTGTGATCACCTGGATGTTTTGGACCATAGTAGGAGGCTTAGCATTCGTTGGCTCACAAGCATGGGAATGGTATCATTTTATTATTGGAACACATGATGGTGCTTTGCGTAATGTTTGGGACCCTGCAACAGGGGCCTATGTGAAACAGATTTGGCATGGTGCTAATATGGTTACCAACGAATATGGCGTGCCTCAATTTGCAAATTATTTCTTTTTTATCACCGGTTTCCACGGAACTCACGTGTTTAGCGGGGTGGTGATTAACTTTGTTATTTTCTTAAATGTCATCAAGGGAACTTACCAAAAAAGAGGCCATTATGAAATGGTTGAAAAAGTTGGTTTGTACTGGCACTTTGTAGATTTAGTTTGGGTATTCGTATTTACCTTTTTCTATCTGTTGTAAAATAATCCATTCAAAAAAATCATTTAAAAAAAAGTAAACATATGTCAGAATTTCACGATAACTACCCTCAATATGAAGTGATGAGTAATCACGGTGAAGAGGAAGGGAAAAAGACCCGTAGCGTTTTATGGAAAGTGTTTTGGGTCATGTTAGCCATTACCGTATTTGAATTGGTAATTGGTTTCCTTGCTCCCGGAAACGGATGGAGTGGTACTTGGTGGTTAAAAACATTATTTATTTCATTAACCATTGTTAAAGCTGCTGCCATTGTATTATGGTTTATGCACTTAGGACATGAAGCGAAGTTTTTTAAATATATGATACTTGTGCCTTATGTTATATTTATGTTTTATACCATATTTATTGTGTTAACCGAAGGAACCTATTCAGGCACTGTTGATCACCATACTAAAATTGACCCGATTTTTAAAGAGCAACAAGATGCCTTAAAACACGGACATCAGGGTGGAGGCGAAGCGGCGCATGAAGCAGCAGCAGTCGAACATCACTAGTAAAATAAAATTTAAAACAGACCACTCTTAGGAGTGGTTTTTTTTTGCTTTGAATTTAGAAAAGCCATTAAGATAGTTTTTGAATCGGTTATTTAGCCGTACATTTGCCTTCCAAAAAAACAGGAGACCTGTCAGAGTGGTCGAACGAGCAAGCCTGGAAAGTTTGTATACGGGTAACCGTATCGAGGGTTCGAATCCCTCGGTCTCCGCTGAAAAATGCAAAAAGGTTTGAGCTCTGCTCAAACCTTTTTTTGTTCGTTTAATCACAGCGGGAGCGAGCTCACGCTCGTGGTTGGACGAACAAAAAAAACTAAACGCAATGGCGTTTTGTTTTTGCATTGCGACTCAGTCAGGTAACAAGGGATCTGCGCAGCTAATCCCTCGGTCTCCGCTGATAAATAACAAAAGGTTTGAGCAAAGCTCAAACCTTTTTTGTTTTCATCGCCCTTGTTGAAAGCTTGCTTTCAATGAAGGGTGTGAAAACAAAAATTAGATCCGTTTTTCACGGGTCTACTATTGTATTCTGACTCTGGGAGGGAATAGAGATCAGCGCAGCACATCTCTCCTTCTACGCGGAGCAAATAAAGTTCATTTATTTAAAATAAATGAACTTTATTAATGGTTATTGAGCCTTCTTGACCTTTATTAAATAATTTTTCGGTTCGCATCACATTCAAGTGAAGGGTATATACAAGCAACAATACAAGTTTTACTTGCTTATTATTCTTGTGGATCACTAGCTTTCTTTCTCTTTAGCTGGCGAGTTAAGCTAAAAGCTAATAAACGATTATACGACTCTTTAGAGACTAATGGAACAGCGCTCCTCACCGGCAATAAAGAATGGCTCAGTCTTACTCCGAGTGCCCACTTCTCATTTAAGTTGCAGCCAATACCAAGGTTGAATGAAAGTTCGCTTCTAGTTAATGGATATTTATTTACCAGATTGGGCGATGCATTACCATTTAAATGTTCAGTTAAATTAATCATATACCCCAAACCCGGACCAAATTCAAAATAAATATTCTTATTATGGTATTGAAAAAGGACGGGAACTTCAAAATAACGGAGCGTTACAAAATGTGGGGTCTTTCCTCGTTCACCGATTCCTTTATCTAAAAATAAAAGTTCCGTCTGAGCGGTCCATTTTTTGTTCAGTTTTAGCTGGAGCCAGAATCCTCCTAACAAGTCTCCG
Organism: Sphingobacteriaceae bacterium; assembly: GCA_947480015.1. Lineage (GTDB taxonomy): Bacteria > Bacteroidota > Bacteroidia > B-17B0 > Aurantibacillaceae > Aurantibacillus. The sequence goes on along the minus strand of CANKBS010000018.1, from coordinate 33,535 downwards.
GAAGGACGACTCCTGGTAAGATCTCCCGAGAGTGTATGATACGAAAATCCCAGCTTAAGCCCGGCGCGAAATGGTGACTGGTAGCTATGCTGAGCGCATAGCCAAACACAATTAAAAATGGCTATTATAGCAAGATTTATTTTCAATACATCAATAACGTAATATTCTTTGAAAAATTACACTAAACTAAATTTTAAAATTTTGCAGGTTGTTTCTTTATTGATGTTATTCAGTCGGTCTTAACCTTTTTTTAGCATTATGACTCGTTTGGTAGCGAGAAACCTGCGCTCCCAAACCCTAAGTCTCCTCCCATGAATCAGAAAAGCACTTTCGATTTATTTCGGAGGGGCTTTTCGCTTCACTATGCGGCCTTAAGTCTGCTTATACTTATTTGAGATATGAGTAGAAATAAATCCAGGCAGCTTGTATTTAATAATTCCTTAACTTGGCTTTAATTATCCTAAAACAATAAAAAATCGGCATGACGATTTCAGAACAAAAAAAAGAATTGAGAAAACAGATGTTTGCAAGGCGCAACGCATTGGATGCGCATACGAAACAGAGCTATGATACTTGGATTTGTGCGGAGCTTTTAAAGATAATCACCGAAAAAAAAGCCAAACTCGTTCATGCCTATATTCCTTTTTTAACTGAAATAAATATTGCCCCATTGCTTGAAAAGCTTTTAGATACAGGCATTACAGTGGTTTGTTCGAAGACTTTACCAAAACGAAAATTAGAAAATAGGGTACTCTCGTCTTTAGTTGATCTTGAAATTGGAATCATGGGCACTATACATCCGGCACAGCCAAATTTATATGAGGGAAAATTCGATCTGATCATTGTTCCCGGACTTGCTTTTGACAAGAATAAAAAACGACTCGGGTATGGCGGTGGTTATTATGATAATTTTTTAGTCAATTATCCGGATGCCTTTAAAGTTGGGGTTTTTTACCCCTTTCAAGAATTAGCGCTAGTTCCCATTGAAACGCATGATTTGAGTCTTGATCTTATTTTGACCAGAGTTTTTTGAATTTTGGATGTGGTTATCTTTATGAAAATATTAAATTTATTAATTGATTTCAAATTAACAGAGACTGGCACTTAAATTTTAAGTAACGTGAACTATTAAAGATTAAAATTAATTCTTATACCTAATGAATAAGCTGAAATCCTCAACAACAAAATGGTTAGTCGTAGCCATTGCATTTACATTTGTAATGGCGGCTTGTGCCAAAAAAGAAATCAAAGGTCCGCAGGGTGATCCCGGAACCCCCGGTGGTGGAGGAAATGCGAGTATCAGTTTAAGTACGGTATTTCAAATTACAAGTTTACAATGGAAAGCCGATACCCCTTCGGTTTCACTAAAGGTTTCAGTTAATTCAACCTTGTTAACTAAGAACGTGGTTGAGAGAGGGGCGGTAAAAGTTTATATTCAAATGGGTAGCTCCTGGGCTGAATTGCCCTATGATTCGGGTGATCTTTTTATGCAGTACGCATTTCAGGAGGGGAGCCTCACACTTAATTATATTAATATAGAAGGTGGATTTCCTGCAGCACCTGCTACTGCTAATTACCGCATGGTTATCCTCAGTGAAAGTGCCAGGCCTTCTAAAACCTTAAAAAGTCAAGGTACTGATATGGCAATTGGCTAAAGGAGCTTAATTGGACAAGCAGATAAACTATAACCAGTTCATGTTTATGAAAAACAATTGGAATTATATAAGCGTGATGCTGGTTTTGGGCCTGGTACTTATTTTGAATGCCTGTACCAAACAAGTGGCCGGACCAAAAGGTGAAAACGGTACTCCGGGTAAAAGCGGGAACCTTAAACAAACACATATTGGTCCCTTTGCGCAAGCAAGCTCGTTATGGACTTTTGACGGATCGGTTTGGACCTCTGAGATCTTAGCTTCGGATATTACTGCGGATGTTGTATCGAGAGGTGAAGTAAGGGTATATATGCAGGAAAATGGCATATGGTGGAGTTTACCACATTCGGTAGGCGACCTCTTCACGCAAATGAGTATAGCCAAAGGTCAGGTACATCTCACCCGTTCAAAGATCCATGCTGGTCCTCCCTTAAAGCCAACGAACACAAATTTCAGAGTGGTGATTTTTGCACCGGTGCAATAATTTTTGCTTCCCGAAACAAAACTATTTGTTCATTCTTCTTTTTTCGTCTTCACTGCTCTCGAATTGACGTTGTTCAACTTTAATTTTTCCGAAATTATAACTGAAACTGATATTTAAACGCCGGGTATCGTTCGATTCAAAAGCTTGCCAGTTCTGATTCTGAAAATTAGCCGTGCTTCTGAATGTTTCAGTAAAGAAAATATCATTCAATGAAATAGCCAGATTAAATCTATTATCCTGAAAAGATTTTTTTAATCCCAGGTTCACACCGCCACGAGCCTTGTATTTACTGGCAATGCCCAGCCAGGGTCCCCAATAAAAACCGGTTACTTCTATTTTGTAATTTTTAGGTAATATAAACATGTTGTTCAACCATTCATAATGGGGAATGGCGGATAGATAATAATCCAGACCATTAATTTTTCCGGAGTAATCAATGTAATAGGCGCCAATGTTGCAGCTCAGCACCCACCACTTGGTTAAATTCTTGCGCATAAAAAACGAATAACGCAAAATATTCAAACTGTTTAAATTACTGGCATGACGAATGGTTTCTTTGGTGGAATCGTTTTGTGCGGTATAACCCATAATGGGGTTTTTAATGTAGGTGTAAGTTAGACTTTGATAAATGCTGCTTTTATAAACATAGTTTAATCCGGCATTATGGCTGTATGCCGGCTGCAAATAAGGATTCCCGACATTTGTGCTTAAAATATTGATAAAGGAACGGTAGGGATTATAGGAATTGTAATCGGGGCGATCGATGCGTTTGTTATAGTTAATGGAAAATTTGTGATTTTTTGAGTGGTTGTAATCTAAACTACCATTGGGGAAAATATTAAAATAATTGCGGGTATAATGAATGGAATTGGTTTTGCTTTCGGTTTGAATGGCAGTGTTTTCAGCTCTTAAGCCTAATTGAAAATTTATTTTTTTAATTTCTTTTGACACCGTAGCATAGCCGGCGACAATTTGTTCGTGATAAATAAATTTATTGGTGAAACTACTGTCTGTTGTGTAGAGGCCACTGAAAGCATTCTGACGTTGTAAGAGGTAATCGCTGGATATATCTGTTTTACTGGCTTTCACACCGGCGTCAATAGCTAAGCCGGACTTGAATTTTTTTTCAAGATCTAATTTAGAGGATAATAAACGAAAGTCGAGATTGTTATTACTGATTAAATTTAGGGCATTGCGTGTGTTGGTGGTTCCGGAAGTTAAATATTGATTTTGCAGCTTGCCTTCATAATTATCAAAATAAGGACCATAATAATCCGTCGAAAATTTTAGTTTGCTTCCAAGAGTGTCGAAAATGTGTTCGGCATTGAAGTTGTAATTGGCCATGTACCAATCGTTGGGTAAGGATTTCTGAAAATTAAGTTGGTCGTAGCCGCTTGAACTGTTACTTAATAAAGTTTGATCGGTATAACGATTTATACCATAACCGGGCATGCCTTGTACTTTAAAGCCAATGGTGTTTTTTTTGTTGAGGTACCAATCTGCCCCAAGTTCAATAACACCACTTCGGTTATCGTAATTGTCGATGCCACGTTGATTTAATGTAGTACTCAAGCCATCGTAATTAACGGTTTTATCGAAGGTACTGATATTGTGTTTTTGTCCTTGACTACCTGAAGCACTGCTAAACACTGCGAATTTTTTTCCTTTATAATTTAATGAAAAGCTGCCATTGCTATTTTCAAAGTAACCTTGGGAGTAGGTGAGATTGGTACTTCCGCTAAAACCGGTAAGTTTTATTTTTTTGGTTTTAATGTTGATGATTCCTGCATTTCCCGCCGCATCATATTTAGAACCCGGATTGGCGATCACTTCAATTTTTTCGATGTTGGAAGCATTTAAACTTTTGAGGAAGTTGATGAGTTGGGCACCTGACATTTGTTGTTGACGGTCATCGATGTAGATTTTCACACCCGATTTCCCTTGCAAAGAAATGGTTTCATTATCTATCATTACACCGGGCAAGCGCGATAAGAGCTCGTAAGCACTATTGCCAACCGCAAGTGGACTGCCTTCCACATTCACCACAATATTACCGTTCTTAAATTCAATGGGGTCTTTTACGGCGATTACATCCACATTTTTTAATTGCACATTGCTGCCGTTGATGATGAAGGGGTTTAATTTTAAATGCTGCAATGAATCTAAGTGAATGGGGGCCGACCAAAAACCGTTAAAGCCCACATGATTTATTTTAATACGGTAATTTCCGGGTTTAAGAGATTCGAATAAAAATTTACCATCCTCATCCGTAAGATTTCCCTTGATGATGGTTGAATCTTTTGCGTTTACCAAACCCAGTGCACAAAAGAGAATGGCAGTTTTGTTCGAGTCGAGCACCACACCACTTATAGAGGTTTGGGCATGAAGGGCGGGGGCTAAAAATAGTAAAGCCAGTAAACTTAGGGTTTTTGTCAAGGGTTTAGCTTTTTAGTAGATACTAATTTAAGGTCTAACTTTTAATACACCACAGAATGGTGAAAGTTCAAGGTGTTAATTAGGATAAATTATGAAAAGGGGATTAGTCCTTAATGACTTTTAAACTCGTACGACGGTTTTTCGAACGTCCTTCTTCTGCCGCATTATCGGCCACCGGTTTAGAAGCCCCGAATCCTTTTGCTGTGATGCGTGTGGCTTCAATTCCTTTGCTAACAAGGTATTTCATCACAGATTCTGCGCGGGCTTGCGACAATTTAACATTCGCTTCTTCATCCCCCACATTATCGGTATGGCCCTGAATCTCGATCACCATGGTACTTTTGAGTTTTAAAACGTCTACCAGGTCGTTGAGTGTTTTGTTGGAGTTGGGTTTAAGTGTTGATTTACCGGTATCAAAATAAACATTATCTAAAACAAATTCTTTGGGCGGATCAATTTTTATGAGGACTTCATATATCGCATCTTTATCTGATGGAATAACCATTTTGGTGTAATCCATTTCCTTGGTAAAGTTTTTATACTTCAAACTGTAAGTGGCGGTAATGGGTACGAGTAATTCGAAATTCCCTTTAGCATCGGTAGCAATTTTAAAACTTGCTTTGGTGACATCATTCACCAGTAAAACGAGTTCGTTGCTAAGGGCTTTATTTTTAAAATTGGTGACCTTACCTTTAAGTAAAGCTAAGTTGCTCGTTGGCTGAAGGCCCTGAGCGAGTCCCGAGAGGGTTATTAGTAAAAGGCAAGAAAGTAGGAGGTATAATTTCTTCATAGCGCTGTTTTGTAGTATAATTACATTTACGTAAAACGTTACAAAAAAATCACATTAAAGCGTAGATCTAGAACGGAGGTTCGTTAAAATCTTCAATATCGTTACGTTTAATAATATCGCTGCTACCTTCATCAATACGATCCCAGTTTTTAGAGGCTACTGTTTTTGTCCCTGTATTTAAGAACTCATCGTTTTGTTGTAAGGAAGCCGGGTTATTTTGGTTGTAACCATTATCCTGACCTTCGGTATAATCGAGGTCGGCAAATTTAGCATACTGACCAATGAAACGTAATTTAACCGTTTCGAGGGCACCATGTCTGTTTTTGGCAATGATTACTTCGGCGCGACCACGGGTAGGTTCGTTGTTTTCGTCAACCTCCAAACCGTAATACTCCGGACGGTAGATAAACATTACCATATCGGCATCTTGTTCAATAGCACCCGATTCACGTAAATCACTTAATTGTGGACGTTTACTGCCACCCGGTCTGTTTTCAACCTGACGACTTAACTGAGAAAGTGCAATGATGGGAATTTCGAGTTCTTTGGCTAAACTTTTTAAACCACGTGAAATTTGAGAAATCTCCTGTTCACGGTTTCCTTTTCCATCGGGACCACCGCTCATGAGTTGAAGGTAGTCAATGATAATCAACTCTACCTTTTGATTCTCTTTTAAACGGCGCGCCTTGGCACGCAATTCAAAAATAGAGAGGGCGGGGGTATCGTCGATAAACAAAGGCGCTACAGCCAGTTTTTTGATGCGTTCGTTGAGTTGAACAAATTCGTGGTTATCGAGTTGACCTTTTAAAATTTTATCTTGTGAAATTTCTGTTTCGCTTGAGATCAAACGTTTTACCAATTGTAAACTGCTCATTTCTAAACTAAAAATGGCAACCGGTTTATTAAATTCTACCGCTGCATTTTTGGCCATTGAAACCACAAAGGCCGTTTTACCCATACCAGGCCGAGCTGCAAGAATATGCAGATCGGATTTTTGCCAGCCACCGGTAATACGGTCCATAGCTGTAAAGCCACTTGGTACACCAAGTAAACCGTCTTTTTGATTGGCTGCACTTTCAATTTCAGTAATGGCTTTGGCAATGAGCGTGCTCATTTTATCGTGCTGTTTACGCACGTTAGAATCGAGAATCTCAAAAATATTTTTGGTCGTTTCGTCGAGCAGCTCAAACACGTCGGTACTGTCTTCGTATGCTACCTTAATGGTTTCGGTGCTCAAGCGAATTAATTCGCGTTGTAAATATTTTTGCGCCACAATACGGGCGTGAAATTCGATGTTTGCTGAGGAAGCAATACGGTTAGTGAGAGCCGATACATAATAGGCACCGCCTACGATCTCGAGTTCACCGGTACGTTTTAATTCCTGAGTTACGGTTAAAATATCAACCGGTTCGGAGCGGTTAAACAAAGCAATCATGGCGCCAAATACGCGACCGTTTTGTTCTTTATAAAAAGCTTCCGGACTTAAAATGTCAATAACGGTGCTTAAAGCTTCGCGTTCGAGCAACATGGCTCCTAAAACGGCTTCCTCCAGTTCTACAGCCTGGGGTGGTAATTTTCCTATTTCGTTGGTTTGGGTTACCGGTGAAGATAAAATGCGTTTACGGGTTTTATTTTGATTGTCTTGATTCATATTTTGTGTGGGAGGCAAATGTGCAATTAAATTGCTTGATAATAAATTTACGAAACATTGCTCCGTATTCATAAGTTGTGTATAAATATTGTTTCTAGGTCAAAGCCCATGTTTAGCGGGCTTCACAGGGGATTAATCTTGTTCATAATAATAAAAGTCAATTTTAAACAATAGTTATGTTAGGTAAATGTTAATTGTTTAATCTAATTCATTTTCAATTAATTAAACAATTAGCTGGAAATTAGTGTTTGATTTGTAATAAATTTTAGTTTTAGTATGCGCATCTTATTTGCTGATTCCATTCACCCGGTTTTACACGAACGTTTATTAGCCGCAGGCTTTGAATGCGATTTGTTTTGGGATAAACGTGTTGATGCTCTGATAGCCTTGTTGCCAGAGTATGACGGCTTGGTTATACGGAGTCGTTTTAAACTCACAAAAGATATCATTGATAGTTGCCATAACTTAAAATGTGTTGCAAGAGTGGGTGCCGGCATGGAAAACATTGATGTGGCCTATGCGGAATTAAAAAACATTTCTTGTTTGTGTGTGCCGGAAGGCAATAGGGATGCAGTTGGCGAGCATGCACTGGGTATGTTGTTGATGTTATTAAATCATTTAAAAAAGGCCGATACTGAGGTTAGACAAGGCATTTGGTTAAGAGCAGAAAATCGTGGTTATGAATTAAACGGAAAAACTGTTGGGTTTATTGGTTACGGAAATATGGGAAGCAGTTTTGCGAAAAAATTAAGTGGTTTTGACTGTACGCTACTCGCATATGACAAATATAAAAGCGGCTATGGCACTGAATTGGTAAAGGAAGTGGGCATGGCCGAACTTTTAGAAAAAAGTGACGTCATAAGTCTGCATGTGCCCTTAACCGCCGAAACAAACTACCTAATGGATGCTTCTTTTTTTAACCAATGTAAAAAGCACGTTTACATTATAAATACGGCAAGGGGAAAATGTTTAAATACAAGCGATCTGGTAGAAGCACTTCAATCGGGTCAGGTTGCAGGGGCTTGTTTGGATGTACTCGAATATGAAAGTGTGAGTTTTGAAAGCATGGCAGTAACTGAATTGCCTGAACCCATGCAGTATCTTATAACGCGTGAAAACGTTGTACTCAGTCCACACATTGCGGGCTGGACCCATGAGAGCAATTACAAAATGAGCCGAATTATAGCTGACAAAATAATTGGTTGTTTAAAACCTAAAAATTAAGGGTGTACGAAGGGCTAGTAACGGCGTTGGACTTATGTCCGGCCAAATCTACCATAAAGCCTGAAAAGCGAATGATTTTAATGGCGTCGTTTGATCTGAATTCCAGCATTGGCACATAAATTTGCCCTTTAATTGATCTACCCTTGTAATAACCGTTATCAGGTTGTTTAATGCTCATGGTTATACGGGTGGTATCGTTAATGATCACATTAAAATTGGCTTTATAGGTTTTAGAAGCAAAGTCGTAATAATAGGGAGTGAAAATGAGGTTTGGACCTTCGCTGGTTTTATCTACAAACAAATCACCATCGCCGTCTTCGTAATTCAGCACCATGGTGGCTGTGTCGCCCCTTGTGGTTTTATGAGGATCGGCAAAGTCAGCGAATTCGATGGCAGGAATAGGATTTTTTGTTTTTGGTTTCACACAGGAATACCCGATGAACGCAGCTAAAAATATAATGAAGAGAAAACGCATCAATCAAAAATCAATATCTAAATTTACGAATTAAATAATCTTAAGGATAAGACTACTTGTTAAAAAACGAAAATATTAGCTTTGATCCCAGTGACAACACTAACTTTGAAGAAAAGTGCCTTAAACTCTTTGTTTTCCAATACAAAAATAATGCTGTTTACCGTCATTGGGTTGACCTGCTGAAAGTCAATCCAGAAGAGGTTAATAGTCCGGAGAACATCCCTTTTTTGCCTATTGAATTTTTTAAAAAATTTGAAGTGGTGTCGAGTCCCATGAGTTCGGCCACTATAAAATTTATCAGTAGTGGAACAAGCGGACAAAGCTTTTCAACGCATTATGTAAACGATGTTTCGGTTTATGAAAGTAGTTTTTTAACCGGTTTTAATCGGAGTTATGGCGAGCCTTCCGGCTATTGTATTTTAGCCTTATTGCCCAATTATCTCCAACGAGGTGGATCCTCCTTGGTATATATGTGTCATCGTTTAATTGAACAATCAAAACAGCCTTTGAGTGGTTTTTTTCTGAATAATATTGTCGAATTAAAAAGCAGAATTGAGATTCTTAAAACAAACAAACAAAAAACCATTCTTATTGGTGTATCCTATGCGCTAATGGATTTATGTGATAGCGGTATTGAATTAAATTCAGATTTTATTGTGATGGAAACCGGCGGTATGAAAGGTACACGTAAAGAATTACTGAAAGAAGAGTTACATCTTTATTTAAAAAAAGGTTTCGGAATCAATACAGTACATAGTGAGTATGGCATGACCGAATTATTGAGTCAGGCTTACAGCAAAGAACTGGGCTTATTTGAAGCGCCACCCTGGATGCGATTTTATACCCGAGAAGTGGATGATCCTTTAAAAATCAGAACCGATCACAAAACCGGTGGTATTAACGTCATTGATTTGGCGAATATAAATTCATGTGCGTTTATAGCAACCAAAGATTTGGGTAGAATTAGACCCGATAATACATTGGAATTAATGGGACGCTACGACCACAGCGATGTGCGGGGATGTAACCTAATGCTGGGAGATTTTTAACCAGTTATTGGTTTTTAATTCTTAGTTTTTAATTGGAAGGATCAGCTTCCTTGTCTTCCGGCCAATAAGAACATAGCAGCCATACGAACCGCCACACCATTTTCAACCTGTTCTAAAATGATGGATTGTTTGCTATCGGCAACGTCGCTGGTAATTTCAACTCCGCGGTTAATTGGTCCGGGATGCATGATGATAATTTTTTTGGAAAGATTTTCTAAAATTTCTTTGTTTAAGCCATACATCATGGTGTATTCGCGAAGTGATGGGAAGTATTTAATGTCCTGACGTTCGAGCTGAATCCGCAGCATATTAGCCACGTCGCACCACTCCAGCGCTTTTATTAAATTGGGTTCTACTTCAACTCCTAAAGAAGTGATGTATTTTGGAATGAGGGTTAAGGGTCCGCACACTTTTACAAGTGCGCCCAGTTTTTGCAGGCAGAAAATATTGGAGAGGGCTACACGTGAATGCAGGATGTCTCCCACAATCACAATTTTTTTACCTTTCAGATTACCAATTTTTTCCTGCATCGAGAAGGCGTCGAGTAGCGCCTGGGTGGGATGTTCGTGAGCCCCGTCGCCGGCATTAATAATTTTGGCTTTTACTTTTTTAGCTAAAAATATGGCAGCACCCGGACTTGCATGTCGCATCACGATCATGTCTACTTTCATGGCCAGAATGTTGTTTACAGTGTCTACTAGGGTTTCGCCTTTTTTTACCGAGGAGTTAGATGCTGAAAAGTTAATCACGTCGGCACTCAGGCGTTTCTGGGCCAGCTCGAAGGATAAGCGGGTGCGGGTAGAGTTTTCGAAAAATAAATTAGCAACGGTAATGTCACGCAGTGAGGGCACTTTTTTAATGGGTCGGTTGATGACCTCTTTAAAATTTTGAGCCGTACTTAAAATTAATTCAATGTCGTTTTTGTTCAGTTGTTTTATGCCGAGGAGGTGATTGACGCTTAGGTTGCTCATTATTTTTGAAAGTTGAATTTCAAAAGCTAAAAGTAGCTTTTATATTTTAATTGAGGAATTATTTTTTTGAGCCGTTTTATTTTTGGTTCAGGTATCGTTTGTTTAGTATGTTCAGGTGATGAAGGCTATGGCCACAGATCATAAAGCCCATGCCGTTTACCGTGCTTTTACCTAGGGGTGTTTCGCCAACTGAGGTCAATGTGTTTGAAGAAAAAGATTTGAACAAACAATAGGTTGAACTACTGATGGCCTTATATTCTTCATAAATGGAGGCCAGGCTTCTTAATCCGGCTTCAGCATTGGGCGCATAACTATTTTCGTCGTATGCCAATGATTTTTGTGTTTCACATCTGGCATAACCCAAGGCTCTGGTGCTAAAAATGCGTTCGGTATCCATACAATGCAATAAAACTTCCTTAACGGTCCATTTACCGGGTGCATAGGCGTAATTTCCCGTGGCCTCAGGTAAAGACGTAATAAAGTAAAGCAGCTGTGTGGAGGTATTTGTTAAGGCTTCAAGCACTTTGTCTTCATGAACCAATGCCAGGTAGTCTTTAAAATAGTCGGGTATTTCATGAGGCTGAGGTTTCATATGTGGATACTATTTGTTTTTTAAAGGTCATATGGTGTAGCCTGTTTATCTCTTTCGCAGCTTCCCACTCAAAGTTTGCTAAATAGTTGTCCTGTTTGTGTTCGGCAAACAGGGCTATTTCATGCCTTATTTATTAAGCAAGGTAATCTTATCCTTACCGTCACTTTCTTTCCATTCTACTTTTACATTTTGTGTGGCAATGGAATCGATGGTAATGCCAATGTATTTGGCCTGAATAGGGAGGTTACGTGAAAAGCGGCGATCAACCAAAACCAGTAATTCAACATCTTTAGGACGACCAAATGCTAACATGGCATCGAGCCCTGAGCGGATGGTGCGACCGGTGAAGAGCACATCGTCGACCAGGATCACATTTTTTTCTTCGATAATAAAATCAATGTTGGTGCGATTCGGAATTAATTCTTTTTTACGGAAATCATCGCGGTAAAAAGTGGTATCAAGTTCGCCGCAATGTATTTTTTTATTTTTTAAAATGTTTTGCAGTTCGGCCTGAATGCGACGGGCAAGATAAATGCCGCGTGGTTGCAGTCCTATAATTACGCTTTCGCTAAAGTCGTTATGCACTTCAATTAATTGATAACATAAACGCTTTATGGTGACGTCGAATTTTGTTTTTTCTAATAAAATACGTGGTTGCACAATTTATACTTTTAGCAGGGATAAATATAGATATTTATTCTCTGTTTTTACTATCCAAAATAAGGGTAACCGGACCGTCATTTACAAGACTGATTTGCATATCGGCTCCGAAAACCCCTGTTTTACTGGTAATTTCACAGAGGTGGTTACATTCAGCTATAAATTTTTCGTAAAGTGGAATGGCTTTTTCGGGACGGGCAGCTTTAATAAAGGAGGGGCGATTTCCTTTTTTGGTGGAAGCGAATAAAGTAAACTGACTCACAATTAGAAGTTCGCCCTTTATTTGTTTCAGGTCCAAATTCATTTTTCCGTCGGCATCAGAAAAAATCCGCAAGGAACTTAGTTTGGAACTGAGATAGAAGACATCTTCTTCGGCATCTTCCTCTTCAATACCTAACAATACCAATAAACCCTCGTTTATAGAACTGTGAAGTTTGTTATGGATAATAACTGACGCATTTTTTACCCTTTGAAGAATGACCCGCATATCTTAAGTTTTGCTTTTAAAAGTAAAAAGTGAAACGCACTCCTTCAAATAAATTTAAAAAAAAATGGACGTTCACCATAATTAGAAAATGACATTCGGGGCTGATTATTTACTTATGGTAACATGGCCATTTAGTTCTTTTATAGCGCCATTTAAGCCACTAATCGTAGCCTTCCAAATATAGACGTCCATTTTACAAGCTTCGCCATTGTAATAACCATTCCAACCAATTGTGGGCTCACTGGTTTCAAAAAGTTTGGCGCCCCAACGGTTAAATACGGCCATGTAAAATGATTTTACACCACGGAGTACCGGTAAGAATACATCATTTACTCCATCTCCGTTTGGACTAAAGGCATTGGGTATAAAAATAGTAAAATCAGGTTCAACGGTTATTACTTTGATTGCAGTATCGCTGCATCCCCAGGCATTTTTAGCAATAAGCACAATTGGATATTTTCCGGCATCTTTAAAAAGAAATTCGGGATGTTGCACGCTACTATGAAACTCTTCATTTGTTTTGAAGAACCAGGACCAGGTGTTAATTTGTTCACCTTTGGATTTGTCGCTAAACACTACTGTTTCCATAGACTCAATGGGTTTTTCGGGACTCCAACTAAAATCGGCAGTTGGTAGCGGATGCGCATTAATTACAAAGGTAGCGCTGTTAGTACAATGACTGATGGTGTCGTTAAAATTTGCGTTTACATTTATTAGGCCGGGAGTAGTGAAACAGCGGTGAAATTTTTTAGCGGCAAGTTTAGTTCCTTCAATTACCCAAGTAACATCAATATTATTTGGATTCGTTGCCGAGGTAACAAAATTAAAGTCTGAACAATAAGGCACACAGCCTGAGAGATTGCCGGCAACAAGACTTCCGTATGGTAAAGGCTGAATAGCGATGGCAGTAGTTGTATAATTCTGGCAACCATGTTCGTCGGTTACGAGCAAGGTGTATGTGCCGGCACGCGACACGCTGTTTGCAATAAAACTAAAGGTAGGTTCAGAATATAGATAAGCATTTGGTCCTTCCCAATTGTAAGAAATTCCACCCGAGCCAATCATACGGATAAGCTCTTTTACACACACATTTGAATTGGTGACAACTATTTGAGGAATTGGAAGCGGCAATACTGAAACCGTTACCATTGCTGTATTTGTACAATTATTAACAGTTGCTACTACCATGTAGTTTTGCTGACTCAGGGGGTGAACAGTAACAATTGAACCGGTAAATGTATTCATAGCAAAGTAGGGTGACCATTTATACGCACTGCCTGTACCCGATGCAATTAAGTTGATGCTTTTGCCGATACAAATGGTTGGGTTTAGCGGACTAATTGTAAGTGTTGGCAAAGCGTAAACCGTTAGAGTACTTGTTTTAGTTAAACTCAAACAGCCTAAACTTGAACCCATTACAGCGTATACGCTGGTAATGCTTGGTGTGGCAATAGGAGAGGGGCTAGAATAATTGTTTAATCCGGCACTTGAATTTGACCAAGTATAACTTGTAGCACCCTGAAGCGTGTATGGATAACTTTGACCAACACAAATTGCGGGTGTTGCAGAACTGATAGTCATAACCGGATTAGCGATGACTGAAAAATTAATGATGGATGAGGAGCTACAAACACCATTTGATCCAATAACAGTTGCAGTGAAAATGCCGCTTTGGAATGGGGCTAATGTACTAAAGCCGCTTAATGGTCCGTTTGGATTGGTATTACTAATACCAGCTGGAGTATAGATTGAATACGATGCTGCTCCTGCGCTCATTAGTGTGGTGTTGTTAACTGATCCATTAATGGCTTGCGCGCAGAGCGTAGGACTTGTTAAGGCAAGGCTTAAGGAAGGTGGCGAGATGATGCTAACTTGTGCCATAGCACTATTTGTACAGCCAAGGGCACTGGTGGCCTTCACAGTATAGGTTCCACTATTGTTAATTGCCGGAGTATTCATACTTGGATTTTGGTAGTTGGATTGGAAATTATTCGGACCTGTCCAGCTGAAAGATGCCCCGGGATTTGAACTGGAATTCAAGTACATTATTTGACTAGTACAGACCGTGGCACCGAGTACACTTAGAGTTGGCGAAGGATACACGGTTACCGAATGAGTAGCGCTTGCCGTGCAACCAAAGGCTGAAGTGAGCGTAGCTGTATAAACGCCACTGTTGGTAGGATTAGCAGGATTGATAAGCGGATTTTGAATGAGGGAAGTATAACTGTTAGGTCCTTGCCAGATATAATTGGCTGCACCAAGTGCGTTTATCTGAAGTGATTGTGTGTTACAGATAGGGCTATTACTACTGAGCGTTGGTGCAGGTGTAGCTTGCAAGAGAATAAAACCGGATGCAGCAGCCGTACAACCCATTGCTGATCCAATCACAGAGTAAGAAGTATTGGTGAGCGGACTTGCTGTAAAAGTGTTTCCTGTTTGTGCATTGCTCCAGGTATAGGTTGTGGCGCCAGTTGCCGTGAGTGTGCCGGTTTTATTAGGGCATATGGAAACGTTGCTAATACTTAAAGGCGGACTACTTATATAGTTGACAGAAATTTGGCTGTTGATTACACAAGTATTTGCATCGGTACTGGTTAATGTAAATGTATACGGACCACCGCTATTTTTTATAACAGATAGTGTACTGGTAGTTATCCCATTATTCCATGAATACGTGTAACCGGGCACACCTCCGGCAGTAATGCCACTAAAGGTAATTTCTTCACCCACACAAGCTGTTGGTGTTGAGGCCATGATAAAGGAGATCAGTGCGGGGGGTTGATAAATCGTAAATGTGGGATTAAGAATGCAACCCGTTAAACCATCGGTGACTGTTAAACTGTAATTTCCTGCCGATAAACCTGAAATGGAAGGCGTACTATAACTGGTAACACCATTCGTCCATAAATAAGTTTGACTTCCAGAGCCTCCTGATAAATTCGTAAGTGTGGCCGTTCCATTACTATTACCATAACAATTTAAAATAAAAGAATTTAGAAGCGTACCAGTTAGAGGAACCGGTGACAAAAAGGTAGTGAGGGTAGAGTAGGTAGCGTTGTATCCTGCATCATAAACAACTATGGTGTAAGTGCCTGGTGTAAGGCCAACTCCTACCGAGCCTGTTTGTCCTGATGGGATCCAGGTAAACGAATAAGGTCCAATACCTCCATTCGGTGTAACCGTTGCAGAACCAAGTGTAGCACAGGTTATGGATGAAGTACTGGCGGCAACCCCCGCTTGATTATAAATACAAATACCCGGTGCTGTGGGGCAAGTATAGCTAAGGCCTGCAGAGTAAGTTCCAACAAACCCACTTCCACTCACATAAAGGGTTTTATTGTTTTTGTTTAATTTAATATCAAAAACCCTTTGTGTGGTTATGGTTAAACTTAGTGGAATTGGTGTAAGTGTGCTAAAACTGGTACCTGAAAAATGATAAGTTAAAATTGTTCCATCACCACCTACATATATAGTATTGCAATCGTCAACTACAATTCCTCCTTGTTTTTTTGGTAATAAGCCAGTATTTGTTGAAGCTACAAAGGTTCCGGTGGCTTTGGCATAAGCCGCTAAATTGGCGCCATCATAATAAAACAGATAATTCGTGTTTGCAGCCAAACCATTGTATCCGGCTGAATTGACTATTCCGCCTAGATAATTGTTTTTGTTGTTAATCTCTGCTAACACATTATAACCGCTGGGTTGCGTCCACACGTTTCCGTTAAAAGTAGAATTAACCCGGCAAATTTTATTATTTAATGGTGCATTGGAGCAGGCATAGTAAACAAATATATTGCCAAAATCATCAATGGTATGCGTTGAAATATCGTGTACAAAAGAAGTATTCAGAGGTTGAAAGGTTGAGAGAATGAGCGAAGGCGTTAGTGTATTAATAGTAGCAGCTGAGGTATTTGACGTGTGTCCTCCGCCCAATACATAAATTTCGCCTGAAGTACAATGAAATCCCATGTCCCATAATTCCTGATACAAAGTGTTTACCGGGGTGATGTAATTATCGTAATTACCATTTGCTGTTAAACGAATAATTTGGGGGTTGTTAGCACCTTGTCCTACATACGTTTTACTGCCGAATTTATCTACCACAAAATTGCCAACTGAACCATACGTGCTGCTAATTTGAGAATTCCATGACACCGGGCTAGTAATGGAGCCACTAAAAGTCCACTGTAAAATACCATTCAGGTTATACATCGCCACTTTCGTATATCCTATGCCTCCAAAAACAAACACATTGCCGCCAAAATCATAATCTACGTCATAAGCGAAATTATTAGCGGGTAGGGTATTAACCGGACTTACCCAAGGGTCGATAACAAAAGCTTTGTTTGCTTGCAGGCTTTGAGGAAAGGAGAATTCAATAGTGTCGTGGTTTAATTTAAAGTTGGAGGCTAATTTTGTTTTATCGGAATAATAGCTCATTGGTAAATGTTCAACTAAATCATTCAACGTACTTGAAATGATTATCTCACCTGCTTTAGTTTGTTTAATTTTTTTTACATCTCCCGAGTAACAGAGTTTAATGTTTTTAGCATCAGCACCCTCGTTAACAATAATGGTGTACTTAATCCCAAATTCCTTGTCGTCAGGGATGATGTATTCAATATCAATCTTATCATAAACATTTTTGAATGTCAGCTTTTTGAAGGTATAAGCGTTTTGTTCCTCAGTTCCATAAGTAAAATAATGGCTTTGTTTATTTGAAGAAACAATGTTGAATGAGCTAGAGCCAGAACCTACCCAGTTCATGAAAACATAATGGTATTCATTTTCTTTATGTTCAACAGATTTGCCTTCCTCTTCTTCTTCACGTTGTTTTTCAGTTAACGGAAATTCTTTTACGAATTCGTAAATTAAACCTCTGTTGGTAAAATAAATTTTTTCCTGCCCGTGATCTAATTTAAATAAAATGCTATCTGTGGTTATGGCCTTGTTTAAATGATACTGCCCCTTATTTTCTATAAATACACGGGTTCCAAAAACATCGCCGCCTTTTACAAAAAAATTTGGTGAAACGGTTGATCCGGATACGGCTTTTGATTGAATGCCAACTTGAGAAAAGACAGAGCCTTTGGAGAGGAAAATAAAAACAATGTAATACAGAAGACTTGGCTTCATGGTACCGAGAATAAGAGCTAGAATTAAGTATTAAGGTACACTTAAAAGCAAAAATCTCATTTTTGTTCACTCGACGAAAAGCTAAGTACACTCGGTATTAGATGTGTTTCGCGTATACTAAAACATTAAAGTTTAATTTTAACATTTGCAGCCAATCAAAAACCAGCAAAAAAATAAGCGTGTGACTCACGGGTTTATTCAGATGCGCCTGAAAATATTTTTTATTTTTTCTGTTTAAACTTATTTATCGCATTAATAGTGAATTCGCTTAATACCAATTTACCGCTCATGCCGGCACGTTCAATCAAAAGTTCGTCCCAGTTTTCGGTACCTTCCCACATTACTTTTTTAAGCATGCTCATGGCTTCGGGATTTGAAGAAGCTAATTTTGTAGCGAGTGATTGAATGCCTTTATCCATTTCTTCAATGCTAGCGCAGACTTCGGCATACAGGCCTTTTTCTCTGGCCCACTGCGCACTTTGCCATTCAGTGGCATTAATGGTCATGTGACAAAAAGCAGAAGTTCCGATTTTACGTTCAACAGCCGGACCAACCACAAAGGGGCCAATGCCAACTGCTAACTCACTTAATTTCACTAAAGCATTTTCAGTAGCAAAGGTATAATCGGCACTTGAAGCAATACCAACACCGCCACCCACAGCTTTTCCCTGAATGCGGGCAATAATAAATTTGGGTGCTTTGCGCATGGCATTAATAACTGCGGCAAATCCTGAGAAAAATTTCAGGCCTGTTTCAAGATCTTTTATGGCGATTAATTCATCAAAACTGGCACCAGCACAAAAAGCCTTATCGCCTTCACTTTGTAATACAATAACTTTGGCAGCATCGTCTTTCCCTAATTTTTCAATTTCAGCGGCCAGATTACGTAATTGCTCACCGGGCATTGAATTAGACTGTGGATGAAAAAAATGAATGTTTCCAATTCCGTTTAGTATTTCTGATCTTACAAAGGCTTCCTGCATGAGCTTGTTTTTGTGCAAATTTAAAATTAAACGAGACAAAAAAAAAGGAAAGGAGGATGGCTTTAAAAATAAAACTGATTTGAAATTTATCGAGCAAGTGTGACGTGGCCACTTAAATTCTTTGTTGTGCCATTAACAGCAACGGCATAAATTTTCCAGATATACACACCAACGGCGCAATCCAGTCCCTTATAAGTGCCATCCCAACCACTGTTGAGGTCACTGCTTTCTACGATATGTTCGCCCCAGCGGTCATAAATTTCGAGTTTAAAAGTTTTTATGCCAGTTGAAACCGCTTTAAATACATCATTAATTTTATCGCCATTGGGTGTAAATACATTGGGTACATAAATGGCGTCGTCGGGTATTACTGTTATGGTTTTTATGGCGGTATCTGAACAGCCATTCATATCGGTTACAATCATGGCAATGGCATACATGCCTTGTTCAAAGAAGCTGTGGTTAATTTTTTGTTCGAAAGTGTTTTCTGACGCGTTGCTAGCAAAGAACCAGGTGTAATAGGCCTGATTGTCGCCTCTTGAATGGTTAGTAAATGTGACTTCATCCAAATCCACCACCGGTTTTTCGGGACTAAAACTAAAATCGGCATAGGGTCTATCATAGGCACTAACAACAAAGGTCATGGTGTTTTTACAGGACGTTAAGGTATCGAGCAAGCGACAGGTGACCACCGAATTTCCGGCACTTGAAAAACAGTACGAGAACGATTTACTTGTGTAAGTTTGTTGGTTGAAGTTCCAATCGATAAGTTTTGATGCTGATGGTGCTTGGTTTAAAAAATTAAAAGCTGTACAAAAAGGTACGCAGGTAACATGAGAAGATAAAACAAGTTCACCTTTTGGAAGATCGTTGATATTAATGCGAATGGTAGCACTATCCTTACATCCCAATGGGTTAGCAACAGTAAGTGTGTAAATGCCTGATTTTACTATGTTTGCAGCAAGTGTGATAATGTTCTGACTTTGAATAAATGTGTGGTCGGGACATTCCCAACTATAGGAAGTGCCGCCCAAACCAAACAATTGTACCGGTTCATTTAAACAAACTACCGAAGTGATGGCTACTGCCGAAGCCGTTGGTTGCGGTATTACAACAACCGTTATGGTTGTATAATTAAAACACTGGTTGAGTTCCATGTTCACCGTGTAGGTTTGTGTGTGTTTGGGATGAACAATAATAACACTGCCATGGAGGGGTAAAAGCAAGGAGTCGGGCGACCATGTAAATGAAGTTGCACTGCTAAATGCCTTAAGCGTGACTTGCGCTCCGAAACAAATGCTGGGTTGAACGGGTGCTAGAATAGCTTGCGGTAATGGCTTAACCGTTAGTGTACAAGTTTGGGTTGGACTGTAACAGCCGTTGTTTGAGCCGAAAACTGAATATACCGATGTGGCTGAAGGGCTAGCGATAGTCAGTGATCCGGTAAAATTTGATAAACCTGAACTGTTGGAATTCCACGAATAGGTAGATGCACCGGTTATATGAAAGGTGAAACTTTCTCCTGCACAGATACTAGGACTGACGTTACTAATTACGATTTGTGGATTATTAACAACAGAAAAAGTAACACTTAGGGAAGAGGTACAAAGTCCGTCAGAACCCAGCAAAGTGAGGGTTTCTACCGGATTAAGGATTGGCGGAAGAATGCTTATTAAACTGGAGGTATTCGTTGCAAAACTAACACTGATATTTGCTGCAGAAAGTAAGGTATAGTTGGTCGCACCAAAAGGAGTCAATATCATGCTATTTTGAGAACCGTTAAAGGCTTGTGCACAAAGGTTGCCGTTATTTGAAAAAGAAACCGACAAAGTAGGCGGGGGAGCAACACTAACGTTAGCCACTGCGGTGTTTGTACAGCCTTGGGTACTTTGTATCATCACTTGGTAATTACCCGAATTAGCCTGAACAGAATTTAGGATAAAAGGATTTTGGAGCGATGAAGTAAAACTGGCTGGCCCGTTCCAACTATAGGTTGCACCGGGCAGTGTATTGCTGTTCATATAAATGTTATCACCCAAACAAACCGTTGTGCCATGCGCTGTAAGTGGTGGGCTAGGATTTATCGTATAGTAATCACTTGTTGTTGCGGTGCATCCATTAACTCCTGTAACGGTTAATTGATAAACTCCGGCATTGGTTGCATGCGTGGAAGGAATGGCAACATTTTGACCGGTACTTGTAAAACTAAGTGGTCCTTGCCAACTGTAACTTAAACCACCTTCACCATGAAGTTTTAATGAATCACCTTCACAAATTGGACTATTGTTGGTTAAAGAAATTATTGGACTAGGTTTCACGACCAATGAGGCTTGGGCAGAAGCGGTGCAACCATAGGATGCGCCAATAACGGAATACACCGTTGTACTGAGAGGCATTTGAACGAGTGTGTTTCCAATGATATTTGTACTCCAGGTATAAGAATTTGCGCCGAATGCCGTTATGCTTCCTAAACTCTGAGAGCAAATAGTAGCGTTGGCAACAGTAATTAATGGATTGGGATAAAACGTTAAGGTAACAATTGAAGTTTGACTACAATTTTTTGAATCAGAACTCGTGAAGGTATACGTATAGTTGCCCGGAATGGTTTGATTAACAGAAATAAAGGGCGTTAAGGATCCTGTGGACCAACTATAGGTATAGGCAGGTGCATAGTAATATGGCGTGCCGCCATTTACGAGGACATTTAAAAAAATTGTTTGACCGACACAAACGCTTGGGCTCGTTAGGTTTATAGTGTGACTAATTTGAGGATTTGTTGAAACCGAAAAAGTGGATATAAAACCACAACCTGAAATCGAATCAATCACATTGACGGTATAATTTCCGGCCGATAAACCGCTGAGATAGGCTGTACTTGTCGTTTGTGTCCAAACACCATTAGTCCATATATATTTTGGTGATGTCATACCTCCGCTAACATTAAAAACCGTGGCTGTTCCAACTGAACCGTAACAAAGATGACTAGTCACGTAGCCTGTGAAATTATAAGGTGAATTAAAAACGGTTGTTGTGGAATAGCTTAGGTTTGTCCCAACGTCGAGAATAAATACAGTATAGGTGCCAGCATTTAATCCCGTTGCAATGGAACCCGTTTGAGCACTGGGTAACCAAGTGTATGTAAATGGTCCGGTACCACCTGCCATTGTAATGGTTGCCGAACCATTCGATAAACATCCAATAGAAGAAGAAGTAATCGACATCCCTAATTGGCTCATACTGCAAATGCCTGAATATGTTCGGCAAACTGCACTCGCAGCCACATTGTATGCCCCTATAAAGCCACTACCACAAGCAAAAAGAGTTTGGGTGTTTTCGTTCAAACGAAGGTCATACACAAAGGCAAAAGGACTGTTTGTGACAATTGGAATGGTACTTATTAGAATAAAGCCGGTTCCGGTAAAACTATAATGTAAAATAGAACCGTTTCCACCGACATAAACTCTGTTGCAGGCATCCACAGCAATACCACCTTGTTGTTTTGGATTAAGACTGGTTGTGAGGGTGGCTAATAAGGCACCCGATAGTTTTGAATATGCTGCCAAATGAATACCGTCATAATAGAAAACAAAATTATTGTTTACCGCTAAACAATTGTAGCCACCTGATGACAAGGGACTGGAAGGTGTAATATAATTCAGTTTATTTGCGACCTCACCCAAAACATTAAAACCACTTGCTTGGAGCCAGTTACTGCCGTTGAAGGTAGAATTAACAGAACAAATGCGATTATTTAACGCAACATTGGACGCAGTAGAATAATAAACGAATAAATTACCATTGTCGTCCACAGCATGTGATGCAATATCATGTACCCAGTTTGTGTTTGTGGGTTGAAAAGTTGTCAGCAAAATATTTGGCGTGTTTCCGCTAATAATACCTGCCGACGAATTTGAGCTATGCCCACCTCCCAGTACAAATATTTCACCTGTCGTACATCGGAAACCCATGTCCCACACTTCTTGATTCAAGTAATTATTGGATGTTATAAAATTATCATAGGAACCAGTACTGCTTAACCTGATTATTTTTGATCCGGTGCCACTGGTATTAACGCCCTGGCCGATATAACATTTACCTGAAAACTTATGAACCACAAAATTTCCAACAAAAGTGCCCGAACCCACCGAGCTCCAACTTGGACTGATAAGTGTGCCACTGAATGTCCACAATAAGGTGCCGTTTGGATTATATTTTGCAACTTTTGGGAGTGGTGAACCTCCATATATAAAGGCATTTCCGGCGAAATCATAATCTACATCATAAGCACAATCATTAAAGGGTAGGGTTGTAATACTCGTTACCCAAGGATCAATAATACGCGTTCTATTCTTATCAAGATTATTTTCAAGTTCAAACAGAATGGTATCACCGTTTAGTTTAAATGCAGATAAAATCGATTTACCATCGTCATAAAAACTAGTGGGTACATGTTCAACAATGTTAGTAAGCGACGTTTTTATCTGAATCTCTTGTTGTTTGTTTTCACTGATTTTTTTTACGTCACCTGAATAAAGAATTTTTATGTTAGCCGGATTAGCGCCAGGGCGAAGGATAAACGCGTATTCGATGCCGGATGTTCTATTACTCGGGATGCTGTATTCGATGTCGATGTTTGGATAAATATTTTTGTAAATTATTTTTTTATAGGTGTAGGCATTAAGTTCTTCGGTGCCATATGTAAAATAATTAAGCTGTTTTTCTGCTCCCGAAATCTTTACGCTATCGGCCGAAAAACCTGGCCAGTTCATAAACGCATAGTAGTAATGCGGGTCTTTTGTTTTCACTTTTTTACCTTCTTCAATGGCTTCTAATTGACGTTCACTTAGTGGATAGGATTTTACAAATTCATAAATTAAACCCTGTTTCGTAAAAAATATTTTCTCACCGGCATGTTCATATAAAAAAAGTATGCTGTCGCTTGTTTGTGAACCAAGATGAAACTGCCCTTTGTTTTCAACGAATGAACGTGTGCCGTATATGTCGCCATTAGCAGTAAAATCAATGGTTTTAGAGGATGCGATGGCAGTAACCGGATGACTGTTTTCGCTTTGACAAACCAATCTCTCTGTAAAGAAAAGCAGAAAAATAACTGCATATAAGATCGGATATTTCATACAAACTTAATTTCAAATTAGTACAGAGGGGACCGTTATAAAATTATACAGAGAAAAGCAAATTGATACCGAGGCTTGCTCGGTGAGAAAGTCGATTCAATAATTAATATACTTGTTTGGCAAATTTGATTAAAAATTAAACGCTAATTAAGTCAATTGAATTAGCTTTTAATTTTAAAAAACCTAACACTACAAAATCGGTAAAGATTAGTATAGCCGCACAGCTATGCGACAGACTGATCTAGCCTAGAAAAAAATCAAAAATAAACACGGAGGACACGTCTCATGTCCTTAATAGAACGCCAAGCAAACAAAATTTGTTTGTTTAATTTTAATGCCTAGAACAACAGGTTTAATTTAAACCAGCATCGTTACAGGATTCTCAATAAAGCCTTTTAAGGTTTGTAAGAAAGCGGCTCCTGTAGCACCATCAACGGTGCGGTGATCGCAGGCCAAGGTAAGTTTCATCACATTACCCGGGACAACGGCATTGTTTTTTACCACTGGCACCTGACGAATGGCACCAACTGATAAGATACACGACTCCGGTGAATTAATAATAGAGGTGAAGGACTCAATACCAAACATACCTAAATTAGAAACGGTAAAGGTATTACCTTCCCAATCGGCCGGTTGTAGTTTTTTATCCTTGGCACGTTTACCAAGGTCTTTAGCCTCTGCCGAAATTTGTGAAAATGATTTTTGATCAGCAAAACGAATTACCGGTACCAACAAACCATCTTCTACAGCAACCGCCATGCCAATGTGAATATGCGCGTATGAACGGATTTTATCGCCCATCCAACTTACATTTACTTTCGGGTGGCGACGCAATGCAGCGGCACAAGCTTTAATAACAATATCGTTAAACGAAATTTTTGTATCGGGAATAGCATTAATAGCATTGCGTGCGGCAATGGCATTGTCCATATCCACTTCAATATTTAAATAAAAATGCGGCGCACCGTTTTTACTTTCTAATAAACGACGGGCAATGGTTTTACGCATTTGCGAAACCGGTTCGTCGCTGAATCCTTCTGTGCCTGCAACTAACGTACTTGCTGCTGATTTACCCGAATTTGCAGCTGCACCCGGTTTATAATTTTCAATGTCTGATTTGGTGATCCGTCCGTTTTCGGCAGTACCGGTCACTTTGCTGAGGTCGATGCCTTTATCTTTAGCCAAAGCCTTTGCAAGTGGTGAGGCTTTAATGCGTGAATCGGAAGAAGTACTTGTATGCGTTTCGGGTTTAGCGTTAGCAAGAGTCGCCGTAGTTTGCTGACTAGCAACAGGTGCTGGTTGATTGCTTACTGCTGCCGGTCCACTTCCCGCTGCAGTCTGACTTAATGAAGCCAAAATGGCTTTAATATCTTCTCCGCCTTTTCCTAATATGGCAATCACACTATCTACCGGTGTGCCTTTGCCTTCTTCAATTCCCTGATAAATTAAAACACCATCTTGAAAAGATTCAAATTCCATGGTGGCTTTATCTGTTTCTATATCGGCTAATAATTCACCACTCTTCACTTTATCACCCACTTTTTTATGCCACTTGGCTAACACACCTTCGGTCATGGTATCACTCAACTTTGGCATACGCACCACTTCCACACCAGCCGGTAACGCCGCGGCTTTCGCTTGTCCGTTGCTGGCAGCCACCGAAGCATTGCTCATAGCAATCGGCTCGCTTTTTACAGCTTCGGTTTTCGTCGTAGCTGCACCGCCATTAATTAATGCTGAAATATCTTCTCCTTCTTTTCCTAAAATAGCAATCACTGAATCAACCGGCACAGTACCTTTTTCAGGCACACCAATGTGTAATAATACCCCATCCTGAAAGGATTCAAATTCCATGGTAGCTTTGTCGGTTTCAATATCGGCCAGTAATTCGCCGCTCTTTACTTTGTCTCCAACTTTTTTATGCCATTTTGCAATCACACCATCGGTCATGGTATCACTTAATTTGGGCATTCTTACGATTTCAGCCATTGTAGGGAATTATAAATTAAAGATTATAAATTATAAATTATTTTATGTTTTTGAATCTGCCTTTGATGTTTTAACAATTTTAGATAAAATATTAACCAATGAATTCGCTTCAGTAAGCAGAGGTTGAATGTTTTTATCTATTTCACTTTCATGTATTAATCTTAACCAATATTTTGATTCACGTGCTTCTTTTAAAGCAATGGTCATTTTATTTGTAAAGTCTTTTTTTGAGGAACCACCCAAGGCTTCTTCTATGTTTGCGCCAATACTGGTTCCTGCTCTCAATAATTGATTTGCTATTGCAAATTCATTTTGTGTTTTAAGGTTCCTGTAATATTTAACTATACTCACAGCAAATTCAAAACTTTTTTCCTGAACCAGGTTTTTTCCTTTTGTGCTTTCTGTCAGCATTTTTTTAATCTTAAGTCTTTAATCTTAAGTCTCCAATCTTTAATCTTTAATTATTCAATAATGTATGGATAATTCGGCTCTGCATAAACGTCTTTAAATAATTCCTCCGGTTCGGGGTATGGACTATCTTCGGCAAATTTTACCGACTCCTCAACCAAAGCCTTTACATGGGCTTCTGCAGCTTCAATGCCGGCATCGTCTATCCAATTGTTTTTCTTTAAGGTTTCTAATACTTTTTCAATGGGATCCTGTGCTTGGTATTCTTTCACTTCGTCTTTGGTACGATAGGTTTGAGCATCACTCATACTATGGCCTTTATAACGGTAGGTTTTCATTTCTAAAAAAGTGGGACCATCACCACGTCTCGCTCTGGCAACGGCTTCTTCCATGGCTTCATGCACCGCTTCAACGGTTAAACCATCAACGGGCTTACTTGGCATATCATAGGCTAAACCTAATTTCCAAAGATCGGTTACATTTGAAGTACGTTCAACCGAAGTACCCATGGCATACATATTATTTTCAACGATAAAAATTACCGGTAATTTCCAATTCATAGCCATGTTAAAGGCTTCGTGCAAAGCACCCTGACGAACAGCACCATCGCCCATCGAGCAAACACACACATTATCTGTTCCGTTATATTTTTCGGCAAAGGCAACACCGGCTCCTAAAGGCACTTGTCCACCTACAATACCGTGACCACCTAAAAAACCATGTTCTTTACTAAAAATGTGCATGCTACCACCCTTACCCTTAGAGCAGCCGGTAATTTTAGCATACATTTCGGCCATGACGTATTTTGGGTGAAGTCCTAAACCAATGGGATGCGCATGACAACGGTAAGCCGTAATGTGTTTGTCGCCAAGTTTGGTAGCACTTACAGTGCCGGCAACAATGGCTTCCTGACCTATATAAAGGTGGCAAAAGCCTTTAATTTTTTGCTGTACATACACTTGTCCGGTTTTCTCTT
Organism: Sphingobacteriaceae bacterium; assembly: GCA_947480015.1. Taxonomy (GTDB): domain Bacteria; phylum Bacteroidota; class Bacteroidia; order B-17B0; family Aurantibacillaceae; genus Aurantibacillus. The sequence continues at coordinate 6,437 of CANKBS010000018.1, read as the reverse complement.
CAAACTTGCGCATGAGCAGCATCGATTCGTACCACTTTAAATAATTTTCTTTGGTAAACTTTAATTTTTTTTCAGTTGCAGTTTTAGCCATGGCCATGTATTATAAGGACACAAAAATAAGAGAAAAATGCTAAAAAATAGCTTTAATTTAGAATCGCACTAAATAGATGAGGCAAAGCTTATTTCTTTATTTATTTTTACCCTCAATTAGGCCAAATCATGCGTTTAACATATTGCAGCTATTTCCATGAATTTAAACATCCCTTTGGCGTTTCGAGCAATACTCGTAAAAATACCCCGGTAGTTTTTGTGAAAATTGAAAAGGATGGACTAAGTGGATTTGGTGAGGCCTGTTTACCTGCTTATTTGGGTGAGACGGTTGAGCAAACTAATAGGTTTTTAGAGAAAGTAAAAATAGTGCTTCCTCACTTGTCTGATCTGCCTTGCGTTCAGGACTTACTGGATAGAATTGATCTCCTTGATGAAGGACATAATGCCGCAAAAGCAGCTATGGACATGGCTTTAAACGATTTGTTCTCAAAAATTGCCGGTAAGCCATTTTATGAATGGATAGGAACTCAAAAGCCACAGCCCCGTGCTACTAGCTTTACCATTGGCATTGATAGTGAAGAAAAACTGATTCAGAAAATTCAGGAAGCGGAAAAATTCAGCATACTTAAAATTAAAGCAGGTACCAAGGATGATAAAGCCCTTATTGAACTGGTTAGAAAACACACTACTAAACCTTTATATGTAGATGCCAATCAAGCCTGGACAGATAAATATCAGGTATTGGATTTGATAAGCATGATGAAAGAAAATGGTGTTTTATTGGTGGAACAAGCCATGCCTGTTAACATGAAAGCTGATATGCGCTGGGTGACCGAGAGAAGTGTATTGCCAACCATTGCCGACGAAAGTGTAAAACGATTAATAGATCTGGAGAATCTGGAGGAAGCATTTTCAGGCATCAACATCAAACTGATGAAATGCACGGGTTTGAATGAGGCGATAAAAATGATAGCCTTTGCAAAGAAAAAAAACATTCAGATCATGTTAGGTTGTATGGCCGAAAGTTCCTGCGCCACCACAGCCATGGCGCATTTAATGGCCTCAGCCGATTTTATTGATTTAGATGCACCGGAGTTATATACGAATGATCCGTTTAGTGGGCTGAGATATGAGAAGGGTTTAATACAGGTGAGTGATGGCATAGGTTTGGGTGTTCAAGCCAAAGATGAAATGCTTCCATTCTGATCAAAAAAATAAGCCAAATTTGCCTGAGGTAAATTGCTAAATTATCTTACTTTTGTACCTCTTAAAATTATGGTATTTAGTGGGATTAGCTATCTGATTTATTTCCTTCCGGTATTTATTTTATTATACCATTTGGTGCCGCATAAATTTAAAAATGCGGTCATCCTGGTTGCTAGTATTTATTTTTATAGCTGGGGCGGACCAAAATTTATTTTCGTGATTCTTGGCACCACCTTTTTAGATTTCTTTTTGGTAAATGCCATGCAAAATCAAAAAACGCAAAAGGCTAAACGAAAATTTCTGATACTGAGTTTGTGTTTAAATCTCGGACTTTTATTTTATTTTAAATACTGCAATTTTTTTATTGAGAATATCAATGCCATTGCGGGTTCGCATATCAGCTGGTTAAAGGTGGTTTTACCCATCGGAATCTCCTTTTACACTTTCGAAAGTTTAACTTATGTAGTAGATGTTTACCGAGGTATTCACAAACCCCTCAAAAATTTCTGGCATTATCAAACGTATATTTTATTATTTCCTAAACTCATTGCCGGTCCTATTGTGCGTTACCACGATATTGCCGATCAGATCACCAACCGTGAAAAAAACTACACCGCCGATATTAAACTCAGTGGTTTCTTAACGTTTTGTATTGGTCTGGCTAAAAAAACCATACTTGCAAACACCCTGGGAATACAGGCTGACGCGGTTTTTAAATTGGCCCCCGAAGAACTGGATTCTGCCGCTGCCTGGGTAGGTGCTTTGGCTTATACCTTTCAGATTTATTTTGACTTTAGTGGTTACAGCGATATGGCCATTGGTTTAGGAAAAATAATGGGCTTTAAATTCCCCGAAAACTTTAATAATCCTTATACCTCCGGCAGCATCACCGAGTTCTGGCGTCGCTGGCATATTACCCTGAGCAGCTGGATGAAAAATTACCTCTACATTCCTTTGGGTGGAAATAAAGTAAGTGCCACAAAACTTTACCGCAATTTATTTATTGTGTTTTTGCTCTCGGGTTTCTGGCATGGGGCTAGCTGGAATTTTGTGCTCTGGGGCGCCTACCACGGATTCTTTCTGGTACTCGAGCGATTGTTCTTAGGCAAGGTATTTGAAAAGCTGGGTAAATTTATTTCGGTGCCCCTTACCTTTTTAATTGTGATCACCGGATGGGTTTTATTCCGTAATGATGATCTTTCTTATGCTATGACGGTGATCAAACGCATGTACAGTTTCAACTTCTTCGATGGTAAATTTACCATGAACAATGATTTTATTTTTATGGCGGTATTAGCGGCATTGTTTTCCTTCTTCGCCATTTCAAAGCGTACTCAAGTTATTCAATCAAAAATTTATGGCGAGGTTTTTACAGCCAAGGGACGCTGGTTAGCAGTGCTTACAGGCATTGTACTATTTTATATTTCCCTGAGTTTTGTGTCGGCGCTCGATTTTAACCCCTTTATTTATTTCAGATTTTAATGGCGGTAAAAACTAAAACATATTCCATTCATTCGCTGATCATCTTGGCTGTTTTGTTCTTGCCCATGCTGGTGACTTATTTAAAATACCAGCAACGCGAATCACCCGAAGATCTTACTTATAACAAACCTAATTTAGTAGGATTGGTTATCAGCGATGAAAAACCAAAATTCACTTGGAGCAACTGGTTTGATGGCAGCTACCAGAGCGAGTCGGAAGATTATACCAACGACCACTGGGCTTTTAAAGAACTCATGGTGCGTTTAAATAATCAATTGTATTATAAATGCTTCAATCAAATACGTGTGAATAATTTTGTGATTGGTAAAAGCGATTATGTTTACAGCGAAGGATATATTTTCTCGGCCTTTGGTGATGATCTGTTGAAAGAAGAAAAAGTAATTTCTTTACTTGAAAAGGCAAAAGTGATTCAGGATACTTTAAAGAAAAAAGGGATTGATCTCTTGCTGGTATACGCACCGGGCAAGGGCGAGGCTTGCAAAGAATTTGTGGAGGATAAATATGTGCATCCGATCAAAAACACCAATCATAATTTGTACGCAACTAACAGTAAACGCTTGGGTTTGAATTACCTCGACTTATACAGTTATTTCGATCAGTCAAAAACTACATCACCTTATCCTTTGTTTCCTAAATTCGGACATCATTGGAGTTTTTATGGTGAGTGCATTGCCGTTGATACACTCATCAAACACATCGAGTATTTGCATCACTGCGACCTTCCAAACATTTCCTGGTCGAGCATTGAAGTGGTTGATACAGCCAGAAGTCGCGATGCGGATGTATTAAACAGCATGAACCTTTACACCAATCCGGAGCAGGACATGAAACTGGCTTATCCACAAGTGCTCTGGGAAAATGATAGTTTAAAAAACACAACGCCTGTTTTAACCATTTCTGATAGTTACTGGTACGGTCCGGTTTACATGGGCATTGGTCAAAATAGTTTTGCCGGCGGAAAATTCTGGTATTATTATAACAAAGTTATTCCTTCGCCACGCCAGGGCGAAAAGGTAGAGGTATGGGAGCTCGATCTGAAAAAAGAAATTGAAAGTAATAAGGTAATCTTGTTATTATATTCCGACGGCAATTTATCCGGATTTGGAAATAATTTTATTCCGGATGTTTACGAAATGTATACCTCTCCAAAAACCTTTAATACGCGTGTAGAGAAGAATAAACAAATTCAAACTTACGCCAAACAGATCCGCGAGATCCCGGCTTTACTAAAAAAATCGACTGCTAAAAGTACCGACCTTCAGATACCTTTGGATAGCGCCATTAAACTCGACGCCATGAAAATGGCCGGATTGATTAAATAAAATAAAAATTGTTAGAATTTAAAATAAAACCGAATGAAAAATAAATTGCTGTTGTTGTTAGTGCTTGGTGCAAGTTTTGTGAAGGCCGATGAAGGTATGTGGATGCCGCAATTGATCGATGCTCTTAATTTTAAGGACATGAAAAAGAATGGCTTTAAACTCAGTGCACAGCAAATTTATAGTATTAACAAAGCCAGTATGAAAGATGCAGTGGCCATCTTTGGCGGAGGTTGTACCGCTGAGGTGATCTCAAATAAGGGTTTGATTTTAACCAATCACCATTGTGGGTTTTCATCTATTGTAGGCTTAAGCACGGTAGAAAATGATTATTTAAAGAATGGTTATTTTGCCATGAATCAAAGTCAGGAAATTTTCTGCAAAGGTTTAAGCGTAACTTTTATTAAACGCATTGAAGATGTCACAGCCAAGGTAATGATGAATCTAAATCCGGCATTCTCTGAAAAGCAGATCGATTCAACCACCCAGGTAAATATGAAAAACATTGAGAAGGAAGCAAAAAAGGATAATCACTACGATGCTTTTGTTCGTCCCTTTTATTATGGCAACGACTATTATTTATTTGTAACCGAAGTGTTTAAAGACATTCGTTTGGTTGGGGCACCCCCTGAAAGCATTGGTAAATTTGGTGGTGAGACCGATAACTGGGTTTGGCCGCGCCACAATGCTGATTTTAGCATGTTTAGAATTTATGCCAATTCAAAAAATGAACCTTCCGAATTTTCGGCCGACAATGTGCCGTATACGCCGGCATATTCTTTTCCTATTTCTTTAAAAGGTGCTGAGAAAGGCGATTTTACGATGGTTTACGGCTTTCCGGGTAGAACACAGGAATACCTGACTTCATATGCGGTAGATCTTTTAATGAATCAGCAAGATCCGGTTAGAGTGAAAATACGTGAGATTCGTTTGAATCTGATGGCGGAAGATATGAAGAAAAACGACACCCTTCACTTAATGTATGCCAATCGTTATGCTGGTGTTGCCAATGCCTATAAGAAATGGAGTGGGGAGATGTTAGGTTTGAAAAAAACCAACGCTATTGCAACGAAGAAAAAAATGGAAGCTGATTTTTTAAAGCAGCTTGAAAATGATCCGGCTAAAAAAGAAAAATATAGCAGTTTATTTAAACAGTTTGAAAAAGCTTATGCGGATTATGCCCCTTTAAGTTTGCAATATGACTATTTTACCGAGTGTTTACTTGGTGTTGATGGCTTTAGAATGGCCGGTAATTTAATGAATGTGTTTAATGAGTTAAAAAAGAAACAAGCAGGTAGGGACAATAAATTTGCTTTAGTTTTAAAAGAGTCTACACCTTATATTCCTTTTAAAAACTTTAATAAGTTAACCGATAAAAAATTATGCAAGGCCATGTTAGATGTTTTTGTAAAAGAAGTGGACAAAAGTTTAATGCCGTCATATCTTGATTCACTATTAGACATTTACAAAGGTCCTGACCAATTAACAGATTTCCTCTATAATAACTCAAGCATCGTTGATAATCAAAAAGCCAAGGTGATGTACGCCGACCTGGAAAAGAATGCAGACTTATATGAGCATGACCCTATGTACATGTTAACTTCAGCCATATATGCACACTACCAAAAAGCGGTTATTCCGCAAATTACTTATTACGAGCACGAAATTGCAGATCTTCAAAGGGAATACATGCAGGGCTTAAGAGAAACCATTAAAGATAAAAAATTATATCCCGATGCGAATGGCACCTTGCGGGTAACCTATGGTAAAGTGGCCGATTATAAAGGGAAAGATGGCATCGAATACCGTCATTATACCACCCTGGATGGATTAGTTGAAAAAAACAGCACCGGCGAAGAAGATTTTTATGTAAAACCCCGTCTGCTTGAACTTTATGCTAAAAAAGATTTCGGACAATATGCCGACAAAAGTGGACACTTACGCACGGCCTTTATTGGCAGTAATCACACAACTGGCGGCAACAGTGGTAGTCCGGTTTTAAACGCTAAAGGTGAATTAATAGGTACCAATTTTGATCGTAACTGGGAAGGCACCATGAGTGATATAATGTACAATCCTGCCTTTTGTCGCAATATTACTTTAGATGTGCGTTTTACCTTATGGATGGTAGATAAATACGCCGGTGCCGGTTATCTCTTAAATGAGATGAAGCTTGTTAAGTAAACCTCTCTGAATTAGTAATGATACGGTGTCTCGTCCTGAATTTAGTTGACACTTTTTGATTAATAATCCTGTTACAAGTTTACACATTTTATTTAATCCTGAATACCATTTACATTTGCCGAACTGGATGAAGCGGAAACGAGCTCTGCTGAGGAGCAACTCGCCAGGAATAAT
>CANKBS010000017.1 GCA_947480015.1 Sphingobacteriaceae bacterium | reverse complement strand
TTGTCCCAATTTTGTCCCAGTCGATCAAATTGGGACAAAACTGGGACAAAAGTGACCCGAAATTTCGGAAAGCACACAATATAGTTCCTAACAGAACATCGCTTTAACGTGTTGAAATGCAGTTAATTGTACTGAAAATTGATTGATTTAAATTGCGGTTTTTTGGGCTAAATTGATAGGATTATTTCCCGATACAAAACTTCATAAAAATATTTTCGAGGAGGTCTTCGTTGTTTACTTCTCCGGTAATGTGTCCGAGTTCTTCGAGGGCATAACGAATGTCTAAGGCTAAAAAATCGCTGGCAATGTTATTGATTAAACCTTCGTGCACATTTTGTAAGGCTGTGGCGGCATTGCGCAAAGAGCTCACGTGGCGGGCATTGGTAACAATGGTATCGCTGGTATCTAAGGAGCGGCCGTCGAAAATGCTAATGAGTTTGTTTGTTACGTGATGAAGGTTGCGTTTTTCTTTGGCTGAGATATAAAGCAGTTCGGGAAATTCATTAAACTCGTCTTGCAGGTAAGTGAGTTCTTCGGTATCTATTTTATTGGCTACCAAAATAAGTTGCGAGCTGCCCAGGTGCTCGTTGAGTTGAGTCAGTTCGAGTTTGAGGTCGCCTGAGCTTAAATCGTGGGCATCAAATAAATAAATAATAATGGCCGATTTGCGAATGACTTCATAAGCCCGTTCTACCCCTATTTGTTCAATCACATCGCTACTGGCACGTAAGCCGGCGGTATCAATAAAACGAAACAAAACCCCTTCAATGCTTATTTCATCTTCGATGGTATCGCGGGTGGTGCCCGGTATTTCGCTAACAATGGCCCGGTCGTCGTTTAATAAGGCATTGAGTAAGGTTGATTTACCGGCATTGGGTTTGCCTACAATGGCAACGGGAATACCGTTTTTAATCACATTGCCCAAATCGAAGCTATTTATTAAAGTATGAATGACCTTTTGTATGGAGCTGATTAAATGAGTGAGATCGGCACGGTTGGCAAATTCCACATCCTCTTCACTAAAATCGAGTTCGAGTTCGAGCAGGGAAGCAAAATTAATGAGGTTATCGCGCAGCACTTTTATTTTAGAACTAAAACCGCCACGCATTTGTTGCATGGCTACTTGATGCGATACGGCGGAGTTGCTGGCAATGAGATCGGCCACGGCTTCGGCCTGACTTAAATCTAATTTACCGTTTAAAAAAGCACGGAGGGTAAACTCGCCGGGCTGTGCCATGCGGGCTCCGGCGTTTAAAAAAAGTTGGAGTAATTGTTGTTGTATGAAGGGTGAACCGTGGCAGGCTACTTCGGCACTTTCTTGACCGGTATACGAATTCGATCCTTTAAAAATGGTGACCAGTACTTCGTCGAGTAGGATACCTTGGTGAATGAGCAAGCCAAAGTTAGCGCTGTGAGAAGCTTTGTTAAGGAGTGATGTTTTTTTTAGGGATCGGTTATGAAAAAACCCGTCAACGGTGGCAATGGCCGTGGGTCCGCTAAGGCGTATAATGGCAATGGCTGCGGAGCCGTGTGCCGTAGCGAGGGCTACGATGGTATCGTTTGGATTAAATTTCATGAGCGACTAAATTACTTAATTTATTGCAGAAATTAGCTGGGGTGCTTGGGGTCTAATTTCCTTAAACTGGGAATGTTGACGCCGGTCTCACCGATTTCGCTGAGCTGGGTGTAAGCTGGCTGCCTAAATGCCTGCGGCAGAATTTCTCAGATCGGTGTTCAGGGTGCTGTGAAAAACGTCAATCAATTTTGTCCTATCTCGTTAACTATACACGTTGACGCAGATTTCGCGAATTTCGCTAAGCTGGGTGTAAGCTCGGTGCCTAAATGCCTGCGGCAGAATTTCTCAGATCATTATTTAGGGTGCTGTGAAAAACGTCAATCAATTTTGTCCTATCTCGTTAACTATACACGTTGACGCAGATTTCGCGAATTTCGCTAAGCTGGGTGTAAGCTCGGTGCCTAAATGCCTGCGGCAGAATTTCTCAGATCATTGTTTAGGGTGCTGTGAAAAAACAGTAGCGGGTTTAGGAGCTGTGCCTGTTTGTCCTCCTAAAAATCAAGTCTCAACATGGTTAATAAGCCAACATGCATGGCCAATTCTGCTAAGACGCAGGCCTAAATGAAGAGGGATTTTGGCTTAATTTTATGTTGTTTTTTAAACCAAAAACAGGCTTAAATTTTTTTGCCAGTATCATTAATTTTTGTTTACTTGGAGTATATTTAATTTATTTAACCATCCATTTGTAGATGACTAATTTTAAAGGCATGTTTTCTAAACATTTTATACTTGTATTTTTTTCGGTGTGGGCATTAACTTCGTGTACTGGCGGGAAGGGTGATGAAGAAAAGGAGGATATGATTGAAACTCCGGATACTGTAAAATCGTCGGTTTTAAATGTAGACGGCGAGTTATTTAGCGTACCATCCCCCATCCAAACAGCATTATTGATTCAAAAAAGTGGGATTGCTTACGACAAAAATGTGTTGAGCGTTTCCAACAAGGTAAATACCTTTTCTACCGATTATTCAAGAGCTTTAAATTTGGGTATATATGGGGCTGATTTGGGTTATGTGTCCTTATACAATCAAACGCAAGATGCTTTGGGCTATTTGGCTTCCATAAAACAACTCACCGATAAATTAGGTATTTCGGCGGCCTTTGATGGTCCGACCATGGATCGCATAAAAAAGAACATCACCAACAAAGACAGTATGATGGTGTTGGTAGGGATTGCTTACCGTGGCAGCGATGCTTATTTAAAAGAAAATCAACGTACCGATGTGAGTAGTTTAATATTGGCCGGCGGCTGGATTGAAGGCATGCATTTTTCAACGACGGCTTACAAAACTAAAAAAACCGATCAAATTCGTTACCGTATTGCTGAGCAAAAACAAGCCTTAACCAGTTTGATTAAAATTTTGGGTAAAAATGCGAATCCCGCAGTTGCTGATTTAACCATCGGTTTATCGGAACTTTTTAAAATTTACGAAGGCATACAGTTTAAGTATAATTTTGTTGAACCGCTAACCGATACCACTAAAAAACTCACTTATATTAACAGCACCACCGAGATTATTGTGTCGGATGATCAGTTGCAACAAATAACTGATAAGGTGAAAGATATTAGAAATAAAATAATTAATACCACTCAATCCTAATGAAGAAATTTATTTTAGCCCTGAGTTTTTTTACAGTAGGCGCTTGTATTAATAAATCGGCGGCTCAATGTGATTCGATTGCCACCATGTGCGCAAAACACATCATTTCCAGTTTTATTTCAGATGGACAGCAATACCGCTCATTATTGTTAAATTCGGAGGAATATGCTGAGTTTCACACTACTTTTTTTGGGGAAACCACTTACCGTATAGCTGCTTGTAGTGGGCGTTCGGATGGGAATTTGATTTTTAATATTTACGATCAAGACCGTCATTTGTTATTTTCGAACCGCGATCAAAAAAATGCCCCTTTTTGGAATTTTAAAGTAAAATCATCGGTTGAAGCCATTATTGAAGCCCAATTAGATGCCAATAAAAACCCGGGTTCGGGATGTGCCGTAATTTTAATAGGCTTTAAACAACAATAGACATTAAATTAAAGCAAATTTTAGCAAGGATAGAGCTCAGCTTTATCCTTTTTTTGTATCTTGGAATTCAAAATTAAAAAGGCTTGTGACAAAAACATGAAGCGACTAATTGGTGTAATAGCAGGCGTTTTTTTATCGATGCTGCTTTGTCGTGCGCAGTCGAAGTGTGCCTTTACTTTTGTGGAAGACACCTTAAGTATCCCCGAGAAAGGCATCGTAATGCATGGGCAATCGTTGGAGACCGTTTTAAAAAACCTGAGCACCGTTAAATTATTTAAATCGAATGATGATAAATTGTTCATCAAATTTGTGGTGACCGAAAACTTCTATTTTGATAAGGTGGATGTGCTTGAAATAAGGTCGGGAAGCAAGAGTTATTATGCCAAGGGAGCCAAACAATACAAAATTAACAAAACACGGGGAATGTTTGTTATAGAGGTATTTAAAAACTACATTGTAACCCTAAAAGACGACGGAATAACGTCACTGGTTTTTAATGCTGCAGAATCGGATTTCACAAAACAAGATGCGAGCCAGATCAGGAAAATTTCGATCTGTTTTTACGAAACCATATACGGAAAAAAATAAAGAGTCAATACTATGAGTGAACGAATTTTAAGAGCCTTAATGCAAATGTTCGCAATTATTGCGAAGGTTGACGGCATTAATAATACAGGGAGACAGATTGTGCAGTCTTTTTTGAAACAGCAATTAAATTTAGAGCAGGTTGATACCTATTTAAAAATATTTGACGAGTATTTGGAGTCGCACCAAAACGCCAGTAAACGCAAGGAAGGCGCTGCCAAGCGCACCTCGGTGAACTCGGTGAAGGTGTTAAAGATTTGTACTCAAATTAATCAAGAATTAGAGCAACCACAGAAAGTAATTGTGTTGATTCGTTTGTTGGAGTTTATTTATTCGAGCAACGAAATTTCGCACCAAGAACATGAGTTTGTTTTAACAGTAGCCGAAACGTTTAATATACCTGATGAAGAATTTCGTTTATTAAAATCCTTTATTGAAGATGGTTTGGAAGTGATTCCGAATAACCCTAATATTTTGGTCATCAACAACAAAGAAAACGGCTATAACAATGTTAGCAAGCACGTGTATTGCGAGCCCATGCAGGAAGATGTGCGCATTATACAAATTAGCAGTGTGTCGATGTATGCTTTGCGTATTTATGGTAAGGTAGAACTTCAGTTAAACGGGCAAGGTATTTCGCGTGAACGCATTCACATTTTTACACCTGGTTCATCCATTCGTTCGAGTAAAATAAAACCCATTTATTACAGCGATGTGATTAGTCGCTTTTTAAGTGACGAGTCGCGAGCCCGCATTACCTTTGAAGTTACGAATTTGGAATACAAATTTAAAGGTGGCAAACTTGGCTTAAGAGACGTTAACATTAATGAAGATAGTGGTAAATTAATTGGTATTATGGGCGGTTCCGGGGCCGGAAAATCGACCTTATTAAACGTCTTAAACAGCATTGAAACCCCCAGTGGCGGATCGGTAAAAATTAACGGTAAAAACATTCATACCGAACAAGATCAAATTAAAGGGGTGATTGGCCATGTGAGTCAGGATGACTTGTTGATTGAAGAGCTCACCGTATTTGAAAATTTATTTTACAATGCCAAATTGTGTTTTGGTAATTTGCCCGATGATGAGATTACAAAAAACTGTAATGATTTATTGGCCAATTTAGGTTTAAGTGAAACCAAACATTTAAAAGTTGGGTCACCGCTTGAGAAAACCATATCGGGTGGGCAACGTAAGCGTTTAAACATCTCACTGGAGTTGATTCGTGAACCCAGTGTGTTGTTTGTGGATGAGCCCACTTCGGGTTTATCGTCGCGAGATTCAGAAAACATCATGGACCTTTTAAAGGAACTTGCGTTAAAGGGTAAATTAATTTTTGTGGTTATTCATCAGCCCTCGTCAGATATTTATAAAATGTTTGATAAGCTCATGATTTTAGATGTGGGTGGGTATCCGATTTATTATGGCAATCCGGTTGATGCGGTGAGTTATTTTAAACATTTGGTAAATCACGTAAATGCCGAAGAATCGGAATGTGTGTATTGTGGTAATGTAAACCCCGAACAGATTTTTAATATTATTGAAAGCAAGGTGTTGGATGAATACGGTAATTTAACTTTTAACCGTAAGGTGAGTCCCGTTACCTGGAACCAGCATTACAAAGAACTGATTGAAAAGGGCATTCATACCGAGAAGAAGCATACCGAGATACCGGAAAGTATTTTTAAGATTCCGAATGTCTTTAAACAGTTTAAGGTATTTATTACCCGTGATGTAAAAAGTAAACTCACCAATACCCAGTACCTTTTAATTAATTTTTTAGAGGCTCCCCTACTCGCCTTTATATTGGCCTATTTGGTAAGGTATTTTAATACCGATGAAGAAAATAGTAAGGGATATATTTTTAAAAACAATGAGAACATACCGGCTTATATGTTTATGTCGGTTGTCGTAGCGTTGTTTATAGGTTTAACGGTAAGTGCCGAAGAGATTATTCGCGATCGGAAAATTAGAAAAAGAGAATCTTTTTTAAATTTAAGCAAGGGCAGTTATTTGTGGAGTAAGATCATGATTATGTTTGTGTTATCGGCCATACAAACCATGACTTTTATTTTTGTGGGTAATTCTATTTTAGGCATTCAAGGCATGTATATGGATTATTGGATGGTATTATTTACCACCTCGTGTTTTGCTAATATTTTAGGCTTAAACATTTCTTCGGCCTTTAACTCGGCGGTGACCATTTATATTTTAATTCCGTTTTTAATTATTCCGCAGTTATTATTAGCCGGGGTGGTTGTTAAGTTTGATAAATTAAATCCAACCTTAGCTACCCAAGGCAGTGTGCCCGTAGCTGGTGAAATAATGGCCAGCCGTTGGGCTTTTGAGGCATTGGCAGTGAACCAGTTTAAAGAAAACGCTTATGAAAAATCCTTTTACAAAGAGCATAAACGCATAAGCATTGCTTCTTATAAAAAGGATTACTGGATGACTAAAATCGTTAACAAAGTTTCAAAAATTGAGATGGAGTTAAAGTCCGGTAAAAAGTTAAGTGAGTTGAGTAATGAAATTGATTTCTTGCACAATGAACTAGAAAAAGAACAGAAATACAGTAAGAAAAAATGTGCGGTTTTAGCCAAGATTAATAGTAGAGATTATGATGAAACCGTTGCCAAAGGCATTCGTGATGAGTATTTAAACTCGGTTTTAAAAAATCATTATATCACCGTTGACATCGCCGCGCGCCATAAAGAAGACTCGTTGACTCAAAAACTCATTAAAGAAATGGGTAACGATGGTTTGGTAAAGTTTAAAGATGATTGTGAAAACGAGAGTTTAACGCAATTGGTTAAAAACGCCAACGATATTAGTGGTGAAAAGAGTTTGGAAAAAAACGGACGACTCATTCAGCAAGTTGATCCGGTGTTCCAAGATCCTATGGATTCGAAGTTAGGAAGAGCGCATTTCTTTGCTCCGCGTAAAAACTTCCTAGGCTCGTATTATTCAACGTATTGGTTTAATATTTCGGTGATTTGGGTCATGAGTTTATTTCTGATCATCACCTTATATTTCGACATCTTTAAAAAGGTTTTGGATGGGCTTGAGAATTTAGCTTCGATGTTTAAGAAAAAGAAACAATACTGATTAAAGATTAAAGATTGCAGATTAAAGATTAAAGATTAAAGATTAAAGATTAAAGATTGTAAATTGAAGAGGCAAGATGCAAGAACCAATACTAAAAACTAAACACTAATCACTAAAACCTAATAAGCTTTGTTTATTAAAACTGAAAGTAAATAAAAGCTTGCATTTCTCCGCTCATGAGTTGATACATGGTAAAAATTACCAGCACCGCTATACTTCCCATCACCACATAATGCTGCGAGGCAAACCAGCTGCGGTAACGCAACTTAAAGCGTTCGGGTATCCAATGGATTAAATAACCAATTAGAATAGCCATCATTACATATTTATATCCATAAATGACTTTGCCTATTAAGTCAAATCCCAAATGATTGTTTATACGATCAAAAATTGTTTTTACAATTTGTAGATTACTGCTTCTGAAAAAAATGCGGGTAAAACTTATAAAGCTCAGTGTAACAAGCATGAGCATGATTTTTACGGCTAGCTTGTTGGTGTTTTTAAAAGGCGAAATTTTTTCCCAAAATTTATGAATGATTAAACCAATACCGTTTAAGCCACCCCAAATAATAAAAAGCCAGCTGCTCCCATGCCAGAGTCCACCTAGGAGCATGGTAACCATTAAATTAATAGTGGTGTTGATGCTTTGATGCACTTTTTTGAAAAAATAAGAGAGCAGCACTAAGATGAGGGCAAGGAACAAGAAAACCAGTAAAAGCCAGAGTTTTCCGCTGAGCAAGACCAGGAAAAAAATAATCACCGACAGGGCGAGATACGACCCGATAGTACCGGTTCTATTGCCTCCTAAGGGAATATACAAATACTCTTGTAACCAACTTGAGAGGGAGATGTGCCAACGTTTCCAGAATTCGCTGGTGCTGGTAGCTTTGTAGGGGGAATTAAAATTTGTTTTCAGGCGATAACCCATAATGAGTGCCAAACCAATGGCCATGTCGGTATAGCCGCTAAAATCCATATAAATTTGTAGGGAGTACCCAAAGATTCCGAAAATGGTTTCGACTCCCGAATAATAATGTGGGTTATCAAAAATGCGATCAATAAAATTAACCGCTAAATAATCGGCCACAATTTTTTTACAAAAACCATTCAGAATCCAAAAAAAAGCCATGCCGAATTCGAATTTAGAAAGTTTGTAAGGTTGGTAAATTTGATCTAAAAAATCGTGGGCCTTTACGATGGGTCCCGCTACCAGGTGAGGAAAGAAACAAACAAAAAAACCGTAATCAAAAATACTTTTTACAGGTTGTACCTTATTGCGGTAAACATCAATGGTGTAGGAAAGCGACTGAAAGGTAAAAAAGGAAACCCCAACAGGTAATAGTAATTTATCGACGCTAAAATGGGTTGAGAAAAAGCTGTTTGAGAAATGCGCAAAATGATTAAAAAACAGGGTGTGTGTGCCACTGAGTTCATTTAGCGTTTCGGTAAAAAAGTAGGCGTATTTAAAATAACAGAGTAAACTAAGATTTAAGACAACCGAAATACTAAGAAACACTTTTCGCCAGGCGGCTGATTTAGAGCGGTGGATGCGGGACCCCCAAAAATAATCACTGCAAATAGTGAAGAGCAAAAGCAGGACAAACACCCCACTGGTTTTAAAATAAAAAAACAAACTCACCGCTAGTAAATATCCGGTGCGCAATTTGTTAACTTTATACACCAGCGAATAAAATACAAGCACAACTAAAAAGAAAGCCCAAAAAAAGACCTGAGTAAACAACAAAGGTTTATCCTGCGAATAAGCAATTATGTTGTTTAGAATGTTGATGTTTTAGTTTTTTAATTTATAATTGCCGTAAGCCTTGTTAACTGCATCATACATGAGGTTACCCACAATGGTGTAACCCTTATTGGTAAAATGCACTTTGTCTTTAGAAGCCAAACCTTTTGCAAACCACTTGTTCATTGATTTATAGCCGCCCATAATGCTAAACAAATCCCAAACAGCCACCTGGTGTTTGTTCATTAATTCAAACATGGCCTCGCGTGCGGTAATGGTACGTTTGTTAGACGTTTTACGTTTAATAAAATTATCGGTGGTGGTGGTTAATATAATGCAAGCCTCTGGATTTGATTTTTTTATAAAGCCAATCAGGCTGTCGTAATTTTCGATGTAATCTTCTTTTTCAAAACTTTTTGATTGGGTATCGTTAACGCCAAGTGAAATAATAAACAAATCGCCTTGTAAGGATTGTAGTTGCGGAATAAGACTGGCGCAGCGTAAAAACGAACTGCTGGTGGCGCCGTTAGCACCCAATGCCGCCAAATAAAAACCTGAATTGAGCGTGTTTTCGAGACTAAACCCATATAATACAAAATCTTTTTGAAGCGTGTCGTTTCGTATTAATTGAAAACAAAGTGAATCGATGGCATAGTTAAACGTAAAAAGACTGTATTCATTTTCTTTCACGTCTTGCCGGCTTACTTTAAAACTATCGTTGAGACATAATTTAAATTCGAAACTTGGATTAAAATTATGGTACACCTTAATTTGATTCACCGAACGGCAGGCCGCTTTAATAGTAAGACTTAGTCCGAAATAAAGCGACGAATCGTTGGTGGACACATTCATGGCACTCATACCAAGAGGCAAACAAAATTCTTTGCCTACCGCGCGGCACTTTTTCCAATTGCCACTTGAAAAAGAACTGACAAAAGGTTGCTGATTGGTTTTGGCAATTTTGTATGGAAAAGAAAAATAACCACCACCGCTGGTTTGGTTGTTGTTTTGAAAATCGGATAAAAAGGTATTGCTCCACACGCCGCCCTGTACATGCGAACCACCCATGTGCACCAGTGTTATGCGTTCGTTTTTTTCTTCTTTTAGTTTATCAAGCTTTGAATAAAAATTTTTAAATGCCGAACTGTCACTAGAAAAATAAAGGCGATTCAGGTTGGAATGAATAAAGGGGTAAAGGCTATACGTTTCTTGAGCCCTGCCGGTTGTTAGCAACAAACACAGCAACAGAGCACTCAGCAGCCTTTTAAGCGATTGATTGGTATAAGGAGGGTGATTCACTAATTGGTTTTTAAATAAGCGTTATAATCTTTAATAATGGCCGAGTACAGCAGGGTGGCTATTTTTCTGGCGCCTTGTGGACTAAAATGGGTATAATCGGTAGCCGCTAGTTTTTGATCAACCCACGAGGGCATGCTGTTTTTTCCACCCATACAATCGTACATGTCGAAAAAAGCACAATCACTTTCTAACACAGCTTTTTTAATAGCGTCGCGCATTTCTTCCAAATAAGGATAGGTAACGTAATTGGTACCCACTTTAATACTCATGTCGGATGGACCGATAAATAAAATGCTGGCATTGGGAGCAATCTTTTTTACCACAGAAAGTTGGTAACGAATGTAATTACCGTAATTTATGGCCATTTCAGAATTCTTAATGGCAGGTAATGAGTTTCCACCAAATTGTAGGATGATGAGTTTTACATGGAGGTAATCGTAAAAGGCTTTCAGTTGATTGGCATTTATTTGATGGAAAAAAGTGCCGCTACTCCCGCGCATGGCAATATTATCAACCATTACACCTTGATCACTTTCGAGTGAGAGTCCATAAAAATCGGGACTATCTTTGCCTTTAAACTTAAAACTGTGTGTGTTAGAGCCACGGCCTACATTGTATTCTTTCACATGAAAATTATCGCCCGCTTCTAGGCTATCGGCACTAATTAGAGCAGGACCATCGTAAAATTCACACCAGGTTTTTTTTTGCGCCCCGCCGTAAAACAATTTTAGTTTTTTATAATTTAAAGCATTGCTTCCACCCAATTTAGTGGCGGTAATGGAAACGCTGGAACTTAAAACAGAGCTGGTATCGCTTAATTTATGGTAGCCCACAAATCGGCTAAAATCGCCCAAAACACCGAAGTTGCCGTGACTCACACGTTTGTCTTTAATGGTAAATAGGTTGTACCGATCCCAACCCGGCGCACACGTAATGCGGTAAATGAGTGAAGACGTTATCGGCATAAAAGGCGTTAATCCGGCGCCCTGTCCACCAAACTGACCTTGTAATTTTAAACGCAAATAATCGGTAATGCGATCCCCTTCAATTTGACTGTCGCCATAATGTAACACACGAATGGATTTTGGATTTGTTTTAAGTGCCTTGAGTGCCTCAAAAAAATTCTTTAGAACATGCGCATTTTTTGCTTGAATGTCGAGATTTAATGTTGCGGGCTTGGAAGGATTTTTTGATTTAGGAGGATTATTCGCGTTTGAAAACGAATCCGTGGTGCGGGTTGATTCATTGGTAGCACTAGCGTTTAAAGACTCTGCATCGTTGATGGTGAAATTGGTATCAATGGCATTGATGTTAGTTAAAACCGAAGCAATGTCTTTTTTGCTTGATTCGGAACTGAGAACACTTTTTAAACTTGGAAAATTTAGTTGGAAGTTGTTGCTGATTTGAATGCCTTTTTCGGGAAAAGTAAAACTTACCAAGCCGATTGTAAAAAACAAACAACAGGCAAAAACAAAACTATGCAAAGGTTTGTGCATCAGATAAAAATACACAAGTGTGACGAAGGCAGCCAAAGTTATTAAAAAGAGTTGTTCACAAACTCATTTGAATAATTAGCGGGGTTACGACTGAAGATTTAATTTTAAAGAGATTTTGAAAACAGAAAAGTATTTAATTGTGATTGCTGGTCCAACGGCTGTGGGCAAAACCGCCTTGGGTATTGATTTAGCGGAGTATTTAAACACCATGGTCCTATCGGCCGATTCGCGTCAATTTTACAAGGAAATGAGTATTGGCACGGCTAAACCAAGTGCTGAGCAATTGACCCGTGTAAAACACCATTTTATTGATAACAAGTCTATTTCTGAATTGTATGGTGCCGGACATTTTGAGAAGGATGCGCTTTCCCTATTAAATGACCTATTTAAAACCCATAACGCTGTGGTAGTGGTTGGAGGATCGGGATTATACATTGATGCTTTGCTGAATGGCGTGGATGACTTTGTGGAAGTGCCGTTTGAAGTAAGACAAGACTTAAACGAGCAGTTTAAAGAAAAAGGGATGGCGTGGTTACAAGCAGAAGTAAAACAACTGGACCCCAACTATTATGCCGTGGCCGATGTTTATAATCCTCAACGTTTGGTGCGTGCTTTAGAAGTTTGTGTGTATACCGGTAAAGCTTATTCTTCTTTTTTAAATCAACCTAAAATTGAAAGACCGTTTAGTGCCATAAAAATTTTAATCACCTCAGAGCGAGAAAAACTTTATGCAAACATTAACCATCGCGTTGATGAGATGATGCAAGCCGGTTTGCTTGATGAAGTAAAAAGTTTAGCGGCCTACAAACATCTGAATGCCCTTAAAACGGTGGGCTACAAAGAACTTTATGCCTATCTCGACGGCAGTTATTCATTAGAAACAGCCGTAGACAAAATAAAACAACATACCCGTAACTATGCCAAGCGTCAATTAACCTGGTTTAAAAATCAGGATGACTTTGAACGTTTTGCGCCGGATGAACTACATAAAATAAAAGCCTATCTGGATATTATTATGCAAGAAGCCTAAGTGTTGGAAGCCTTGTCATGCCTAAACAGCTAAAGTGCCGTTAATATCAACAAACCAATAAATCCGATGGCAATACCCACCAGTGCCATCCAACGACCCTTGTATTTTTTTGGCGAACTATCAATTTTGTAAGCGGCGATACATCCAAAAATGGGCGCCAGTATCCATGGAATAATCAAAAAGAAGGTGCAAGCACACACAAAACTGGCAATAGCCCAGCCATTCGTTTTTTTGATCACCGGACTGTTATCCACCGGTACACCATTTATGGTGTAAACTTCTTCTTGAACCACTTCCTTAGTGCCATCGGCATGTTTAATTAAAAACAACAGATCCTTATTAATGGAATAGAGCGGTCCACCTAAATTACTGCAGCGTTTATATTTAATCATACGATTGACTACTTCCACAATTTTTACGTTTTGTTCTTCACCGGTTTTTAAAATCAATACATCACCACAACTATCGGGTGGAGTTGCACGTATTTTACTTGCAGTTAGGTTAAATTCGGCGAATTTATCTTTGGAGGCGCTGGCGTAAAGCTGCTCCTTGGCCTCACGGGGCTTGGTAAGTTCTTCGCTAAAGCTCGTTTTAGTCGGCGCTTCGGTTTTTGCTGCGTGTTGCGTTTCGGTTTGTTTCGTGTTTTTGAGTGAATGGTGCCAACTCATTTGATAACCCGAACGGTAACGACGTTTTTGAACCGTGCAAGAAACAAGTAACACTAGCAGGCCAAGAAAACTCAGCGTATTTTTTAATGACCATTTCATAGTGAGGCATTTTTAAATGAATTTATGTATGATTTATTTTTTTCGCATGTTAAACCCAACAGTGAGGGTAATTCTATGGCCGGTGTGTTCAATCACCTTTTGGCCATTTACAGTATTATTGCTACTTATCGAAGGCACATAGGCGAGGTTGACAGGAAAGTTAACATTACCAGAAGTAAAATTTGTTCCAACAGCAAATACCATACCCAAGCCGGTAACAGATAAATTGGGGCCAACAGCAAATTCAAACGCTCTGGGACCCGAACCTCTTAAACCCACCAATAAACTGGCGCTTGGTAAAAACAAACCTTGTTCCATACCGGCTACTAAGGGAACAAACTCAACAATACCGGTTGGTCCGTTTTCGATACTAAACAATCGGGTTTCGAACTGCCATCCAAATTGCACCAAGGTGGCGGTTTTCCCTCTATCGCTCAATTGATCCGACAGGGTGCCAGGTGTAATATAAGTTAAACCTAAACGGGGTCCACCAAATTTGCGGTTAGGCTTTGAAATAAAAATAGTCGTATCCCCCCGATTAGCACCGTTGATGCTAGATTGAACCTGAACAGGCTCAGCACTAAACACCTCTTTACTTCCATTTTCATAATTGATCATAAATACCTGTGATTTCAAAACTAAGTGAACCGGTCCGTTCAGATTATCTTGGGCTTTGTATTTAACCTGATAATCATCTATTTCTACAATTTTGGCCATAATTTCTGAACCATCGCGCATCATTAGTTTATCCTGCGCAAAAAGAGGCACTTGCGTTAAGGAAAAAATAAAAATTAAAACAGTAAGTACATGAGCTGCTTTGTTTGCCTTTGCTGTAAGGACTTTCTGATTTTGTTTTGTTGTTTTCATGATTTTTGTTTTTGTAATCCGATACAAGATTAGACAATTGTGAAGCCGACATTAAATTGATTTGTGCAGGCCGTTTTACAAAATCGGTGCTTTGTACTAAATTTGGGATTTAAGCCTAATTTTTTAGCGATTTTAGTATAAATCAATAATTAAAAAATTACATTTATGTTTTTTACTAGAATATGATGTCTGCCCAATTAAAAAACACGGTAATTCCTTCTTGCTTTGGTTATAAAAGAGCCTGACCTATATGAGTAAGCTATTGTCCTTTATAAGTGATTACAAAAAAATTGAAAAACCCATTCGCAACGCCATTGCCTCTGAGTTTTTTATTCAAACCGTAAATGCCACTTTTATGAACATCCTGCCCTTGTATATGGATAGGAAAGGCTTTAGCGATGACGAAATAGCCTTGTTTATTACCTTTCGGTTTATTGGCGTGTTTATTTTGGCCTTGCCTTTAGGGCGACTTATTAAAGGAAGAAAGTTGATGCCATTGTTCTACTTGTCGAATTTTTGTGTGCCCTTTTTTGGCATTGCCATCGTTTTATCTATTGCCTTTCAATTAAAGGTCCTCACGCTTGTTTCGTTGATCTTATGGGGCGCTTCATTCACCTTTATGCAAATCCCTATCTTTCCATTTATATTAAGAAATACGGCGAAAAAAAATCAAACAGCGGCTATTTCGCTAAGTTATACCACCTGGAGTTTTGGCGGGATTTTAAGTGGTGTAACGATTGCAGTTCTTGATTTTATCAATCCGATTATTTTTGACGAACAATTTATTTTATTGTTGTTTTCTGTTTTTGGATTTGGAGGCTTGTTCTTTTTAAAACGAATTAAACACTTTCATGAAATTGCTAAAGAAAAGAACATGCAGCCCATCAACGAAAAAGGCAAACATAAAAAAACCGACTGGCCATTGGTATTAAAAGCCCTCACCCCCACTCTAATCATAGCAACAGGAGCCGGTTTAACCATTCCTTTTATCAGTTTATTTTTTGATAAAGTGCATCATGTAGATAAAGGTGGTTTTTCTGTTTTAAGTTTTATTGCCTCTTTACTGGTGGCTTATTTTGCCATGCTGGTGCCTAAAATAAAAGAAAAAATAGGCTATAAAATTGCCATTCCAACCACACAATCACTGGCTGTTATTTCTTTGGTAGCCTTAGCCACCACCCAATATTACAGTCAGTATAGCATTGCCTTTATTATTGCAGCCATTTGTTATTTGCTTCGTCAGCCTTTAATGAACCTGGCAGGTCCCATGACCTCGGAATTGGTTTTAAATTATGTTGGCAAAAGAAACCGTGAAATTACGAGTGCCCTCACTTCAGCCATTTGGAGCGGAAGTTGGGTATTGAGTGGTATTATGGTAACTGTTTTGTTTGTGTACCATTTTAGTTTTGCGAATATTTTTCTCATTACGTCGCTGCTTTATGCTATTGGCGTAGTTTTATATTATTTACTTATTTTAGATTATAACAAACGCGAGGAAAAAGGTTTGATTGAAGAATAAACTTTTATATTTTTTAAGCCTACTGTTTTGCGTGCAAGAATTCTTAGCGCAAGATGGTTACTACGACCTGAAACTGGCCAATTGCCGCGTATTTAAAGGCTCTGTTTTTGTGTTCGGTATCCGGGAAAAAAGCAACAGTAAAATCCTTCACATAATAAAATTAAATGCGGCGCTTCAAACCATTCAACAATTTAGTGCGGCACTCCCCGCCACTGCAACAACTAAATTAGTTCAATTAAATTCCGATACCCTTCACAATTGTTTAAGTATTTATTTGCCGAGTAAAGAAGACAATAAACTAAGTTTGTTTCGTTTTGATGATCAATTAACAAGCTTGGCAAAGCTCGACAATATTGATGTTGCCCGACTAAACAATAGCAGCCTTTTTAGTCAGGAGTGTCTATTTCACAAGGATCAGGTTTATGCGATAAAAACAGTTAAAGACAGCAGCGGCATCCAATTTTATTTAAATAAATACCAATTAAAATCTACAGCCGAAAATTTTGATTATACGTTTACATGGCAATTCCCATTTGAAAGGAAAAATGTATTTGCAGCGCATTCATTTTTCGCAAATAAAGGCTTTGTATTTATGTATGTAATTGTTTCCGAGGGAACAAAAAAAGGTCAGTGGATCTTAAAGCTGAATGCCCTTAGTGGACAACTCATAAAAGCCAGCAAACTCAATGAAAAAGCCGATTTGAGTACTTATAACTTTGGCAACTTTTATTTTGATGCGGCGAAAAACTCGATGCTTTTAGTCGGTCAAAAATTTACCGAAAAGCAATTTCTACAAACAGAAAATAAGTTATTTATTGCCAATGCTCCCTTTGCCAATTTGTATTATACCGAACTTGATTCCAGTGGTGAATTTATTATTCGCCAAGAATTTAAGATCCCGATAAATGATATTAAAAGCGGAAGCAAAAATAAACCAGGTAGTTTTTTGTTTCGCACTGAGCGGCTGGTAAAGAAACCCGATGGGAAAATGGAACTTGAATTAGATGTTTACAAAAGCACCGAAAATCCACTTTGTTATTATTATGTAAATACCAGCCTCATTAATTTATTGCCTCATGAAGACAAACTTAAACTCGATAAATGTTCGTTAACTAATAATGGATTGATAGAAGATTTTTATTTTAGTAAAGATCCATTGGATATGAATGGAAAATTACTTGTAGACACCCTCAATCCCTTGCATACTTTCTATTACAGGGTCATTAACTTTAAAGTAAAACAAGACTTTGCCTTAAATCCTGAACTTAATCCACAGTGGATTCTGAGTAAATCAAGTGTAAAGAAGAACAGTACGACTTTCAGCTTTCTTAAAATCGACCCTCTCAGTAAAAAATACCAATTGAGTCCTATTGAGGAAATCCCTAAATCTCAAAACCCTAAGTTTCAACTATTCGGTGAGGGAAAATTTATCATCTCCAAACAAGTGGAAGAAAGTAAATTTGAGATAAAATTATTGACGTGGTAAAATTCTAATTATTAAATTTGAGGCATGATACAACGTAAACAAACATTATTTTTATTTCAGGTGGTTTTTTTAGGAATAGCCTTATTATTTGTTCCAAACGCTTATGTTAACACGGTTTCGGGATCGAGCAGTATTTATTTAATACCCGTTGAAGATGCGGCCATACATAGTACCAGCGGACATTTAACTGCGATAATCCTCAACTTTTTTACCTTAATACTGGCTTCTGTAACCGTTTTTATTTACAAACGAAGAGAACTTCAAATAAAACTGTGCTGGCTGATTATGGCGCTGTGGTTGATTGTAAGTTTAATGATGGGCTTTTGCACTTTTATTCTGCCTACAGAAGGTCAAAGTGTTGAACGCAATTATTTTAGTCTGGTTATTGGTCTTTTTGGAATTGTAGCCACATTCATTGCAGCCCGTTTTATTAAAAAAGATATTGAACTACTTAAAAGTGCCGATCGCATTCGTTAAACTGTTCTTTATTTTACGCGGGTCCACTCATCAGTGCGGCCAATCAGAGTAATACCTATATAGCCTCTAACATTCAGTTTATCCTCCCCATCTAATGTCATGACACATTTGTAGGTCTTACCATTTTCGGGATCATAAATCGTTCCGTTTTCGTATTTGTTCTTACCCTCGTAAGTAAAACCCAGTAAATTATTTAAACCCAAACGCGGGTTGCTGCGTTTTGCGGGATCAGGATTTTGCGAATCGGTTTTTGGTTTACCTTGCGCGTCGTTGGGTTCTCTGATCCAAACTAATTTACCACCATACTTATCACCGTATTTGGTAATTTGAATCCGTCCCTTACCACTCCCCGTTTGCCAAAGTCCGATTATTTTATCGGCCTCAGCATTCGTTTGGGCTTTAAGACCTGTACAAAAAACCAAGAGGCCACACAGTAGAAATAGATTTTTCATGTTTGATGTTTTTAAAATTATTAAAAAGTTAGATTCAATACTTTGGTCTCGGTATTTCTTTGAATTTCAATGGTAGTAGAATCGCCTTTCTTAAAGTTAGACAGAGCTTTCATATAACCCTGTACATCCTTCACTTCAAAGCTTCCTAATTTTTTCACCACATCGCCTTTTAATAAACCGGCTTTAAAGGCAGGTTTGTTATCGGTCACCCCATCAATACGCATGCCCTCGCCTTCGTAGGTATAATCAGGCATTACACCCATGGTAACTTTATAAGATGATTTTCCTAGATCAGGATTTCTGGTTTTAGCAAAAGTCAATTTCGGATAGTGATAGGTTTTTTCAATCACTGCTGTGATGTAATTTAAAACTTCCACTTCACCGGCATAATTAATTTTATCGGCATCGTCCGAAGGTTTGTGGTAATCGCAGTGCTGACCGGTGAAGAAATGCAAAACCGGAATATCTTTTAAATAAAAAGAGGTTTGATCACTTGGACCAATACCGCTGCTGTCTTTTTTTAAACTTAATTTGGTGTTTATTGAATCGAGCAAGGGCACAAATACAGGAGAAGTTCCAACGCCGTAGATGAGGAGTTTTTTGGTGGAGTCATTTAAACGACCGATCATATCCATATTGATCATGTAATCGATTTTAGAAAGTTCTAGGTCTGGATTTTCACAGTATTTTTTCGAACCCAGTAAACCCAGTTCTTCGCCGCTAAAACAAATAAATAAAAAATTAAAAGGTTCGGTTTTTTTATTGGTCGAAAAATAATTCGCCAATTCAATTACCCCGGCAGTACCGCTGGCATTGTCATCGGCACCGTTGTGAATTTTACCATCGGGATTTGCATCCAAACTGTTACGATCGTGTCCCAAGCCTAAATGATCGTAATGGCCGCCAATTACAATGGTATAAGGTGCTTTGTTATCGAGAAAACCAACCACATTGTTTGAGGCTTTTTCCTGAATACCAACCGTTGAAGTATCGTGTGGATTGTTACTCTTTTTATAGACGAATGGTTTTAAGTAAGAATTATGAAAAGCACTTAATCCCGATTTTTTAAACTGAGCAGCAATGTAGTTCGCGGCTTTTATTTCTTCGGCTGAAGAAGTAGCACGGCCTTTTAATTTATCGGATGCTAAAAAGCTGATGTGTTTTTTAATGTTTTTTTCTTCAAACTTTTGTGCGGAGATCTGTATGCTGATCAGGCCAAGTAGAATTAAGCTGTAAATTTTTTTCATGCCCAAAAATAAGTAAAATTTAGGGCCCGAAGCATGAAAAATATCATCTCCGGGCCCCTTGTTTTATTTGTGGATCAAAATAGCTTCTTCATTCTGCAAAACCTGCATCTGAATTTGACTCAGTTGATTCAGTATGCCTTTTAAAGTTACCTGATTGTAACTAAACTCCGCAATAAACTGCACAAAAGTACTCTCGGTATCGATGCTGGTTAAGGCCAGTTTTTGTGAAGCCAAAGATGTGTTGTAGTTGTTAAGACTTTCAACCATGTTCTGGTATTTTTTTATGTTCACCGAATCAGAACCAAAAGGATGCTCCGAAAAGGAGTGATCTTCGAGAGTGACCTCTCTATTTTGCAATGCTGCCATGGCGTCGGCTCTTCCGCTTTCCTGTTCAATCAAAAACATTTTTAATAACTCACATTGCGCAACAAGTTCTTGTCCACCGCTATTAATTACTGGCACAAGACTGTCTGTTTTTTGTAAGGTCGTCAGCATGCTCTTTTCGGTGGCTATCATTTTTTCTGTTCTTAAAAACTCCTGCGTATCCGATGTTTTGGCTATCAGGGTAGCTCTGGGTGTTCTGATCAGGGCCATAAATAAGCCACAACCAATGATGAGAAGCACGGAGGTAACCATGGTGTTCACTTTTGTTTCAGGATTTCGGATGCCGGTAAAATAAAAAACCGGTAGAAAAACAAAAAGCATAAGCATAACTGCACTAAACACCAACATGTTTGCATAGGGCCAATGCATAAGTTTAAATAAAATGCCCATACTAATGGCTATACCGGCCAGTGAACCCAAACCAATCACCAAACGATCGCGGGTTTGTTGTTTTTCTTTCACTTTTAATACGAAGAGCAGTGGCAGAAAAAGCAGACTCGATGTGAAGATGCCCATGATTAATAAGGCTGCCGCTCCCGGCCAGTGCATGAATTTGAAAATAATTCCAAAAGTGATGGTGAAGGCAGAGAATACTCCGCTTACTAACATTGTTTTTTTCATGGTATAATAATTTTTAAAAGTTAAAAGTGCTATGGTTTCTTCTTCTATTTCCCATAGCTCGTGTTTGTAAAAGTTTTTAATTGTTTCTGAATAAAAGCTTTCAAAGTCCTCGTCTACTTTTAGCTCCCGTTCAATGATACAACAAATATGATCCAGTAGGTTTTGCTGCAGGCTCTCCATCTCAACGCCACGTGCACTAATGTCGCTGAGAATATGATCTATTTGTTTTTGACTGAGGGTATACACTTAGGCCGTTTTTGTTTTAATGTCCAACAAAAATTTCATGGTACTCATAAAATCAGCCAGTTCGTTTACCTTTTCTTTTGTTTTGGTTTTTCCGCTTGGGCTGAGCGCATAATATTTACGCACGCGTTTGCCAATAAATTCCGATTCGGTGGTCACCAAACCATCGTCTTCTAAGGCATGTAAAGTGGGATAAAGCGCACCTTCGGTAATTTGAATTTTATCGAGCGTTAATTCTTTTACCTTTTGTGTGATCTCGTAACCATACATGCGTTTGTTGTCGGACAACAATTTTAATACAATGGTTTTTAAGGTTCCTTTTAATAGTTCTGTGGAGTAGATCATGGTGTTATAATTAATTACATAAGACAAAGATACATAATTTTCTTATGTATAAGAGACTTGCGTATCAAAAAACAGTTAACGCCTTGTTTTTCACGCATATAAAATTAAATACCCCTGATTAAAATTATAATAAAGCTTATCGTATCTTTATTTTATGTTAGAAAACGAAAGTGTATTAAAAAAGGCCAGCTTTAATCCGAAAGTAAAAACCTATATTTTTTTAGTGGTTTTATTTTACCTGGTTGTAAGCATCATTGGCTGGTTGCTCCTGCCCTTCTGGTTGTTGGGTTTAGGACAATGGATCTCTACTAAATTCTTCCATACCCTCGAATGCCAGTTAACGACTAAAAATCTTCGCTTTTCGAAGGGACTTATTTTCCACATCGAAAAAACCATTCCGCTTGAGAATATTCAGGATCTTTCCTTTTATGGCGGTCCGGTATTACGCTGGTTCGGCCTTACCCTTATTCGCATTGAAACAGCCGGTGGTGGCGGGCAACACAGCAATAACATGATGAGTATGTTAGGCATTAATGACGCTGAAAATTTTAAACTGGATATCTTAAACCAACGCGAAAAGGTAATGAAAGAAAAATACCAATTCAGCGGAACGGTTAAAGATGAGACATCTGAAAGCCTGAACACTGAGCTTTTGCGGGAAATAAAAAATGAATTGACCGAAATAAAAATAGCCCTCAAGAAATAGCATTGTTTAATTATCTTTGCGCTTTAAATATTACATGCATACTACCATACAACAATTACATATAGGCATTCTGGGCGGCGGACAATTGGGACGCATGATCTTACAAAGTGCGGTTAATCTTAATTTGAACATTTCTATTCTCGATCCCGATAAAAATGCGCCTTGCCGACACCTGGTAAAAAAATTTACTTGTGGCAGCTTAAACGATTATGATACCGTTTATGATTTTGGAAAAGACAAAGATCTGATCACCATTGAAATTGAAAACGTAAACATTGATGCGCTCAAAGCCCTTGAAAAAGAAGGCAAGAAAATTTTTCCGCAACCTCATATTATTGAATTGATCCAGGATAAAGGTTCTCAGAAAATGTTTTACCAACGGAATAACATTCCGAGTCCTGATTTTTTTCTGGTAGAAAACAAAAAACAAATTTCAAAGTACGCCGACTATTTTCCTTTCTTTCAGAAATTACGTCGTGGTGGCTATGATGGAAAAGGAGTGACTAAATTAGTAAGTCCACACCATTTGGATAAAGCCTTTGATGCACCCAGTGTGTTAGAGCGTTTAGTTGATTTTGACAAGGAGTTATCGGTAATTGTTGCCCGCAGTGAAAGCGGTGAGGTAAAATGTTTTCCGGTGGTGGAATGTGAATTTAATCCCGAAGCTAACCTGGTAGAATTTTTATTTTCACCGGCTGATATTAAAAAAAGTGTTGAAAAGGAAGCCATTAAAATTGCAACACTGGTTGCCGAGAAATTAGAAATTGTTGGACTGTTAGCAGTTGAATTATTTTTAACCAAAGACGGAAAAGTGCTGGTGAATGAAGTGGCGCCAAGGCCGCATAACAGCGGACATCATACCATTGAGGCCAATGTGACTTCACAATTTGAACAATATTTAAGAGCCATTTTAAATTTACCTTTGGGTGATCCTTCCATTGTGAGAGCCGGTGTGATGGTAAATTTGCTTGGCGATTTTGGTCATGAAGGAACCGCAATTTATCAAGGCCTGGAAGATGTTTTAAAATTCAGTGGTGTGTATGTGCATTTATATGGAAAAGCCATAACCAAACCTTTTCGTAAAATGGGACATGTAACCATTGTAGATGAAGATATTTTAAAGGCCAAACAAAAAGCCAAACTGGTAAAAAACACTTTAAAGGTGATAGCTTAGAAAAAACAACTATGGAAAAACGTACATGCCCAGAGTGCGGAGATGTGATTAAAGGAAGAATTGACAAAAAATTCTGCAGCGATATGTGTCGCAACGCCTTTAACAACAAACAAAACAGCGATACCAATAATTTTGTAAGAAACATCAATAATTCGCTGAGAAAAAACAGGCGCATTTTGGAAGAAAATTTACAGGGAGAAAAGACCACGCTGCCTAAGCAAAAATTAATAGATAAAGGCTTTAATTTTACTTTTTTTACCCATCAGGTCACCACCAAAAACAATCATATTTATACCTTTTGTTACGAGTACGGGTATTTGCCCATTGAGAAAGATCTGATTCTGATTGTGAAACGAAAGGCGGAGGCATAAAAATAAAATTTTCAGAGCGTTTAATCCACCTGAAACCAAGCATTTGCAAAATATTCTATTTATACGTATCTTTGAATAAATTATACGTATAATGACAACGAAACTTACACTCAGCGTCGAAAAATCGGTGATAGATAGGGCTAAATCATACGCCAAACAAACCGGTAGAAGTCTATCAGAAATTATCGAAAATTATCTCGAATCGATTACTCAGGAAAAAGGAGAAGAAACGGTGTCGCCTAAATTAAAAAAGATTGTGGGTGCGGTAAAACTTCCCAAGAATTTTGACGAAGCGAAAGAATTACGCTCCTATTTGGAAAACAAACATTTATGAAAAAAATATTTGTTGATACAAACATTATCATTGACCTGATAGCCGACAGAGAACCCTTCAGTAAATTTGCTATTGATCTTTTTTCGAAAGCGGAATCGAATAAGGTAAAGTTGTACACCTCTTCACATAGCATTGCCACATCCCATTATTTACTAAAAAAATATATGGACGAAAAAGCACTCAGGTCGGTACTCTCCACCTTGCTAGATTACCTCCATGTTATCCCTATTGAAACAGAAATGCTTAAAAAAGGATTGCATTCGAAACACAAAGATTTTGAAGACGCTATACAAATGCAATGTGCTTATTCAATTGATAAGATGGATTGTATTGTTACCAGAAATATAAAAGACTTTCACAACTGCGAAATACCGGTAATGACACCTGATGAAATAGTAAAGATAATTAATCCCTAAACATCCTTACCCCAATTTTCCAATTCCTCTTTTGTCCACACTTCGGGAAAAAAGATACGGCGCTGGTATTTAGGATGCATGTATTTGCGCCAATCGCTGCCACCTGTTGCTTCGGCATTGCCTAAGTATTTTGCTGCGGCATCGTAATGAGCCATTACCCAAGTAACATTTACCGTGTAATCGTAATGACGCATGGCTTTTATTAATTCGGGATCGGCTTTTACCTCAGCAGGCAGTGATTTAAATTTGGTATAAAGATTCGTTTGATTGTAGTCTTCCATTTTTCGCAGGAAGTCGGCTTTATAGCGCTTTTCAAATAATGTAATTAAAGTATTTTTTTTGCCGGTGGCATGGTCCTTGCCTGCAGCCTGCCAATACAAATGCTCGTAAGCATGTTCGTAAGGCGTATTACGATCGATGCTTGCCCGGAAACGGGCATCAATTAAATTAATTAATTCGGTAGAGGCAAATTCAATTAAACGGTATTGAGCACTCTGAAAGCCGGAAGCCGGTGTTAGTGTATTTCTGAATTTCATGTACTGTTCTTTCTCCATGCCTTCGCCCATAATATCAAAAGAAGAAGAAAGCATGTCAAAATAACGGGAGATGCGACGTAATTTTTCGGTGAAGAAGGCGGCCTTTACTTCTGTTGCTGCACTTACCTGATTAATTTCCCATAGAATCATTTTGAACAAAAGTTCGTTGATTTGATGATACATGATAAACACCATCTCATCGGGCTGTGTGGTGCGTTGTACCTGCAAATTCAAAAGTGCATCGGGCAAAATATAATCCCAATAAGTGATGGGTTTTGCCCAAACTAATCCTTCCAAATGCACATCCGGATTCTGATCGATGGCTTTGTATTTTTCGCTGATGCGCTTAACTAAATCTTCCTGAGCTTTATTCATGTTTTTAGTTTTTTGTTTTATCGCTAAATAAACTGTGAATGTAACGATCTATTTTTGTTAATGGTGTTTCGTCGTTAATTTTATGTTCTTTAATGAGGTCCTGAATAATAGCATCTTGCTCTTTTCCTTTACTCAAGGCAACCTGGTATTCGATATCAGAAAAGGAAACCATGGAGTACATTGGGAAATATTTACCCGGATATAATTCGGCAATGCGTCGTTCCACTTTTTGCTGTAATAAATAATACGGATCGGCCACTTTATCACGCATTACTACATAATTTAATAATGACAAGTCCTGAACCGCATCACCATTGGGTTTACGCATCACTTCATATTCTTTAAATATTTTATCCCAATCGTGATTATGTTTTTTCATGAGTGAATACATCACCGAACAATCTTCAAATCCGGCATTCATACCTTGTCCGAAAAAAGGAACCGTAGCATGTGCAGCATCACCCATTAAAACAGTTTTACCGTTCGACCAAGGGAAACAACGAATAATGGCTAAGGACGACAATGGATGATCTTCCCAATGATCGGTTATGTGCGGCATCATTTTATAAAAATCGGGAAATAACTCTTTAAAAAATGCAGCAACTTTGGCTTTAGTGGTTAAATTATTAAAGCAGTATTTATGTCCTTCAAAAGGCATAAATAAAGTACAGGTAAATGAACCGTCAAAATTTGGCAGGGCAATGAGCATAAACCTTCCGCGGGGCCAGATATGCAAGGTGTTTTTTGCGAGTTTAAAACTATCATCGGCATTTGCCGGTAATAAAATTTCGCGGTAACCATCTTCAATATAATTTTGCGAATAACTAAATCGATCGGTTTTTTGCATGGCATGATAACGAACGGCCGAAAAGGCCCCGTCGGTTGCAAACACCACATCCGATTTTACTTCTGTAATTTTTCCTGTAATTGTATTTTTTAATTGAACCGTTCCACCCTTCAAATCGCTTCCAATACATTCTTCGTTGAATTGAAACTCCACATTGCCACGATCTTCGGCAATGTCCATTAACTTACAATTAATTTCACCGCGCGATACCGAAAAAATTGCCTGATCTTTTAAACCATAAGGTTGATAGGTGGTATCGCCGTGCATGTCATGCATGGTGCGTCCAAACATGGGAATGGCTATTTTACGGATCTCATCCCCCACTTGCATTTCATCTAAAGCTTTCCAACCTCTGTAGGAGGTAGCGAGGTTAATGGATTTTCCGGCTGAAATATGGGCTTTACGCATATCGGGACGGCGCTCTAGCACCTTCACTTTATAACCTGCTTTTGATAAATAAATAGCCCATAAAGAGCCCACCAGTCCGGAACCAACAATTGTAGCGTGTTTCATAACAATAACATTGAAAATAATTAATTTAAGATCAGTCTGTAAAAGAACTGTGTTGCTTATTCACCTTTTAATTTTGGTGGCTCCATTACGGTGCCACAGTGTTTGCAGGTGCGTAAGCTAATATCGTCGTAATACGATTGCATTAATTTTGGAAGTTGATCCACAATATCATCACAATGAAAACTTACCTTATATAAAAGCTCATCGCATTTTTCGCAATACCAGCTGCAGGCATCCATCTCATTTGATTTGCGTTTCATTTCAACTACCAATCCAACGGTATCTTTAAAACGCTGTGGCGAATGTTCAACACCGGCCGGTAATAAAAATATTTCGCCTTCACGAATGGTGATGTTACGAATCTTGCCATTTTCGCGAATGGGCAAAACCATATCGCCTTCCAGCTGATAAAAGAATTCTTCACCTTCGTTGTAGTGAAATTCTTTGCGGGCATTTGGTCCGCCTACTACCATGATGATAAAGTCACTGTCCTTATAAACCACCTGATTTCCCACAGGTGGTTTTAAAAGGTGTCGGTTTTCATCGATCCATTTTTTAAAATTAAATGGGGGGATTATGTTCATGCCTTTTATTTTTTAATTTAAATTATAAAGTTCCTCTTCTGGCCTGCTCTGCTTCAATCGATTCGAACAGGGCCTGAAAATTACCTTTACCAAATGATTTAGCGCCTTTACGTTGAATGATCTCGAAAAATAAAGTAGGACGATCTTCTACCGGTTTGGTAAAGATCTGAAGCAAGTAACCGTCTTCATCACGATCCACCATAATGCCCCATTTTTTTAAAACTTCTAAATCTTCTTCAATAATACCTACGCGGTTTTTTACAGTGTCGTAATAAGAACCCGGCACATATAAAAATTCAACCCCACGTTTACGCATTTCAGAAATGGTGAATACAATGTCGTCGGTAGCTACAGCAATGTGCTGGCAACCCGGACCATAATAAAAATCAAGGTATTCTTCTACCTGTGATTTCTTTTTACCAATAGCAGGTTCGTTAATAGGAAATTTAATTCGACCGTTACCGTTGGTCATCACTTTGCTCATTAAAGCGGTGTATTCGGTTGAAATATCAGTATCATCAAAAGTGATTAAATTGGCAAAGCCCATTACGTCGGCATAAAAGGAAGCCCATTTGTTCATGGAACCCATTTCAACATTGCCTACCATGTGATCGATGTATTTTAATCCGGTTGTGCTTGGTTGGTATTCGGTTTCCAATTTTACATAACCCGGCATAAAAACACCTTTGTAATTTTTACGTTCTACAAAAACGTGTACTGTTTCGCCATAAGTATGAATACCGGCTTTTACTATTTCTCCGAATTCATCCTTAGTTACGGTTGGTTCAAAATAAACTTTGGCACCGCGTTTGGTGGTTTCTTCAAAAGCCTTGCGGGCATCTTCTACCCAAAGGGCAATTACTTTTACACCATCGCCATGTTTACGAATGTGATGCGAAATATCACTCTCCGGATCAAAAGGAGAAGTTAAAATTAAACGGATTTTATCCTGAACTAAAACATAAGACACACGATCTCTGACTCCGGTTTCCAGTCCCGCATAAGCCAGTTCCTGAAATCCCAAAGCAGTTTTATAATAGTGAGCAGCTTGTTTGGCGTTACCCACATAAAGCTCCACGTAATCGGTGCCATTAATAGGTAAAAAATCCTGAGCTTTTTCAAAAACTTTTTCGCCGCTGTAGTCGAAATTTTTTACTGTAGTTAAATCTCTTGCTTCCATTTTAATGTTTACTGTATTTACTATTTATTTAATACCGGAGTGCTCATCCACGATTTGTAATAATCTTTCACTTCATACTTCATGGCCTCTGTAGTTATTTTTAAAGGATTAAACGGATCAATCATCACAGCCAGTTCTTTGGTTTCTTTTTTACCAATACTTCTTTCAATGGCTCCCGGGTGTGGCCCATGAGGCACGCCGGCCGGATGTAAGGTGAACTGACCGTGCTTAATGTTATTACGACTCATAAAATCACCATCCACATAATAGAGAATTTCATCGGCATCAATATTGCTGTGATGATAAGGTGCAGGAATGGCGTTTGGATGGTAATCATACATACGTGGTACAAATGAGCAGATCACAAAATTTCTTCCTTCAAACTGTTGGTGAATTGGCGGTGGCATGTGTATGCGACCGGTAATGGGTTCGAAATTAAAAATTGAAAAAGCATAAGGATAGTTATACCCGTCCCAACCTATCAGATCAAATGGATGCGTTTCATAAACATAAGGGTAAATGAGTCCGCGTTTTTTGATCATAATTTTAAAATCGCCATGTTCGTTATGCGTTTCAAAATTATAAGGCAATTTAAAATCGCGTTCGCAAAATGGTGAGTGCTCGAGCAATTGGCCAAAATCATTGCGGTAACGATTTGGCGTTCTAATAGGACTGTGCGACTCAACAAATAAAATTTTATTTTCCGTGGTATCAAATTCGAGTTTATAAACCGTGCCTCTAGGAATAATCACATAATCGCCGTATTCAAAATCAACCGTGCCATACATGGTTTTGCAACGTCCGCTGCCTTTTTGTATAAAAAGCATTTCATCCGAATCGGCATTTTTAAAGAAATAATCCTGCATCGATTCTAAAGGACAGGCCATGCCAATTTGCATGTCGTCGTTAAAGAAAAACACTTTACGACTTTGCATGTAATCCTTTTCAGGTTCTACATCATAACCCATAAAACTGAGGGCTTTTAAGTTATCTTCAATGGCCACTTCAGGTCTGGCCCAATGTGCTTTCCCAATTTCCTTCACCATGGTTGGTGGATAAAGGTGGTAGACTAAAGAGGAAGTGCTTGAAAAGCCTTCTGTTCCAAAAAGTTCTTCATGGTATAATTCACCGTTTGGCTGACGAAATACAACGTGACGCTTGTCGGGTACATTACCGTGTTTCTGATAAATTGGCATATTTTTTTAGTTTTTACAAAGAAGAAAAAAAATCTCAAAAACGAGCCTGATTTTCTTCTTTATTAATTATGATAAAAATCAATTACTGTGGTTCTTGCGGAGCAAACTTATTTTGTATGAAAGCAATTGCCTAATGGCATTTGAACAGATCAAAACTTTCTTTACAGCTATTACACTTATACAAAGCTTTACAGGCTGTAGAACCAAAGCGTGAGATGAGTTCGGTATCTTTAGAATTACATTGCGGACAAGCCACCGTTTCGGGTGAGTTAACTAATTTGGTACACGAACTGTGACTTGGTGGGGCAATGCCGTATTTTTTTAATTTTTGTTTGGCTTCACTGCTTAACCAATCGGTGGTCCATGCCGGTGTATAAGTTAAATTCACTCGCACATGTTGGATGCCATTGGTTGCCAGAATTTCTTTGATCTGATCTTCGATCATACCCATGGCCGGACAAGCCATATAAGTTGGTGTAATGTTCACCACAAACTCGCCGTTGCTGTATACAACATCCCTTAAAATACCAAGGTCCTTTATGGTAATAACAGGGATTTCGGGATCAGGGATTTCCGAGATCAGGTTGTAAACATTTAACGCTAGTTGTTCAGTGGTTACCATATAGCATCGGGATAGGCCCTTTGTAAGTATTGGAGTTCACTTAAAATATGTCCAAGGTGTTCACTGTGAATGCCTTTGCGGCTGCCGCTTTGCATATAAGTATCGTCGGGCATTAACAAGGTTGCCTCGGTTACTGTGTTTTTTATCAAATTCAACCACTGTGTTTTTAAGGAGGTTAAATCAACTGCAATACCAGCTTTAATAAGTGTTTCATCAACCGCATCCATTTCAAACAATTCGCCGGTGTACATCCATAATTCATATAATGCAATTTGCATTCTACGTTTACTTTCTCCCGTTCCGTCACCTAAACGAATGGTCCAATCCATAGCATGTTGCCAGTGGTATTGCACTTCTTTGCTGGCTTTTTTTGCAATGGCTGCTAAGGTTTCGTCTTTACTTTTTTCGAGTTCGCAGTAAAACAAAAATTCAAAAGCCGAAAGATATAATTGACGGACAATGGTATGGGCAAAATCGCCGTTTGGTTGTTCGGTAATTAAGTGATTGTAATAATTTATTTCGGGACGGCGGTAAGCCAGATCGTCGGCTGTTTTTCCTTTGCCTTCCAGTTCTGCAGCATGGCTAAGCATGGCCTGGGCTCTGCCAATCATATCTAAGGCGATATTGGTAAGGGCAAGATCTTCTTCAATGAAGGGAGCTTTGCTGCAGAGTTCCGATAAACGATGGCCAAGTATTAAGGCATCATCGCCTAAACGCAAGGTATATGTAAATGTAGCTTCTTTAGTTGTCATGATGTTGGATTAAATATTTTTAGCGCCTTCAGGCATTACATAAAAAGTGGGGTGACGATAAATTTTATCGTTGGAGGGGTCGAATAACATCGCATTATCATCGGGATTGGATGCCACAATGTATTTAGATGGCACCACCCAAATGCTGGTGCCCTCACCTCTTCTGGTATAAGTATCACGCGCATTTTGCATGGCCATTTTCATATCGGAAGCATGAATACTACCTGCATGAATATATGGTTGACCGGATTTACTTTGTATAAAAACTTCCCAAAGGTCTAACTGTGTATCTGAATTCATAGTGTTTTATTAAATGGTTTGCATTTCTTGTTTAAGGTGTTTTTGTTTGTAAGCCTCGGCTGCTTCGCGCACCCAGGCACCCTGGTTAAAATATAATTTGTGATGATCGAGGCGTTGTTTGTTACACGGACCATGACCGGCTACCACACGTTGGAATTCTTCCCAATTTATTTCGCCAATTTTATAGTGACCTGTTTTTTCATCCAACTTAATTTTATCGTCCGGCACTTTTAAACCAATTAATTCGGCTTGAGGAATGGTTTTATCAATAAATTTTTGACGGAGTTCATCGTTGGTTTCGCGTTTAATGCGCCATTTCACGGCATCGCTGCTGCGTGGCGAATCGGTATCGTGTGGGCCAAACATCATGAGAGAAGGCCACCACCAGCGGTTCATAGCATCTTGTGCCATGGCTTGCTGATCTTTTGTACCCTTCATCATTTTGGCCATAATTTCGTAACCCTGACGTTGATGGAAACTTTCTTCTTTACAAATGCGCACCATGGCGCGGCTATAGGGGCCGTAAGAGGTACGTTGCAGTGAAACCTGATTCACAATGGCGGCACCATCTACTAACCAGCCAATGGCGCCAATATCGGCCCAGTTAAGAGCCGGGTAATTAAAAATATTTGAGTATTTGGCTTTTCCCGAATGTAATGATTGAATAAGCTCCTGACGAGAAATACCAAGGGTTTCGGCAGCAGAATATAAATACAAGCCGTGTCCGCCTTCATCCTGAATTTTAGCCAGTAAAATTTGTTTTGAACGTAAACTCGGGGCGCGGGTAATCCAATTACCTTCGGGTTGCATGCCTATTACCTCTGAATGCGCATGTTGCGACATTTGGCGAATAAGGTGTTTGCGGTAGTTTTCGGGCATGTAATCGCGTGCCTCAATGTGTTCGCCTTTGTCAATGCGTGACTGAAAATTTGAATCGGAATGTTCGTTATGCATATAGGTAATTTTGTTTAAAATTACTTTTAGCACAATCAAGATGATATGACCTGCGTCACTATTAGATACTGATAATAATCAAGAAAAAAATCAACCAATAACTTCGTAAAGTCCGAAAAATAACACGCATAAGCCAATGCTGGTAAAGCTGTACATAAATACAGTAAACGATCGTTCGGAATGAAAATTAATACAGGTTATAAAAAAACCGAGAAATAACAGAAAGGCCCCAATACCAATTTTAATGAGGCCTGAATTGCGTTTGGCAGCATAACGCACCCGTTTAATTTGTGCCATTATTTCACTAACTACGTCTTGTTCACTGGTTTTTTTACCGAGCTGTTCTTCAATTTCGTTGAAGCTCAAATCGCGATCAGCCAAAGTTTTAGCAAAGAAATAAAGCTCGTCCCAATTATCGTCTTTTACTGGCATTGGTTTAATTTTAAAATTTTAAATAAAACGCAGAGGCAAACTATAGCAAGTTAGTAGCATTTAACAAACAAAAGCAAGATGAAAGTAAGCTTTTTTTTGAAAAAAGTCCAGTTTTTTACAAAAACCTATCATAAAATGGAGAAGTCGGATTATTCTTCGTTTACGTAAAATAATTTGTAATACTTCAAGTTTTTCTCATCATCATATCCACGCTCCACATAATCGTGTTTTGAGTGAATGTAAATGTGGAAATTCTTATCGAGTTTAACAACGGTTTTCATGTACTTTTGATTTTTCTTCACTGCGGTGTTCGACACATCAAACTCATCAATAGCGGTAAGATCCATGCGTTTATTGAAATCGTTTCGGTAGTCGTGAAAGGCTTCAATAACACCGGGTTCAACCAACACTTCCTTTTCAAAATCTTTAATATTGAATTTATCTTTTTCTTTAAAATAAGACGTGCTTTTATTCAGCATCATCATCTGATCTTGTTTATTTACATTGTTGGCTTCGGTTAAAATTTCCTCACAAAAACCCCGCGAAGTATCAATAAAATTTTTGGTATGGTAATAACCGTTTGCCTTAATTTTAGCATTCAAGAAATCTTCTTCCCAATACAAAGCGCATTCAGCTACGCGGTTATTCGTGTCGATGATGCTCATTTTATAACCGTTTTTTTTATCGGTATTATAAACCAAACAACCTTTATCGAGTTTATTAATGTTGATACCATTATCGCAATCCACATCAAACTCATCTACATGCTGATAAACCTTTAAAAAGGTTTCCTTATTTTCGGTTTTGAAAAACCCTACAGCATCCGTAAATTCACCGTCAACCATGGCATCTTTAAAATAACAAACAAAAAATTCACCACCATTTATTTTGGGATGCATGGATTGGTTGTATAAATGTTCGGCTACCTCTTTAGATAGTTTTATAAAATCTTTACGCGAAGTAAACAAATCTTCGCAGGCATTGGCCACGCTGGCTAACGACACATCTACCTTTCCTTTAAATTGATGATAAATATCGGTTTTGAAGGGTGCTAAAAAATAACGCAGAATGGTTTCTTTTACAAAGTCATCTTTAAACTCTATGGTTTTTTCGCCATAGGTTAATTCTTCTCCTAAGCCCTTGTTTCCAACAAAGTGTATGGTAAAATGTGTGAGTTGTGCGCGCGAAAAATCGATCATAAGTTGGTTTCTAAAGCCCTAAATATAGCTTTCTTGCGGGCATTGCTTTTAACAATATTTAAACAAGTTTTAAGTCAGCAGGGAAAAATAAATGATGGGCGGCCCGATAATTGCTAATTAAAAATATAAATTTGTGGATAGCAAAAATTAAATCAATATATGCAAGCATTCTTCTCGAAACTCACTAAGCGCACAAGCATCGTTTTAAGTGTCATTCTTTTATCTTCCTTTGGAATTTACAAATACGTTTTTGACCGTAACGATGTCATCTTTGGCTTGCTCTTCGATACCATCAATCAATTACATTATTCGCCCGAAAAATTGGATGATGCCTTTAGTGAAAAGATTTTTAATCTTTATTTAAACACCGATTTTAATAAGAAGTTCTTATTGCAAGAGGACATGGATGCTTTAAGTAAATACAAAACGGATATTGACGATCAGATTGCAACCCAGCGTCATGACTTCTATAATAACACACAACAAATCATTAATAAACGCATTAAGGATAAAGAAAACTGGAGTAAGGAGTTATTATCAAAACCCATGGATTACAGTGTTGACGAGCAATACGAGACCGATTCAAAAAAAATGGAATTTGCCAAAACAGAGGCTGACCTAAAAAATGAATGGCGGAAAATGCTGAAGTATTTTGTATTGTCGCGTTTGGATGAATCACTTACCAGACAAGAAAAAGGTATTGAGAAGAAAGACACGGCTGTAAAAATTAAGTCCTATGATTCGTTGGAAGTAGATGCCCGTCGCAAAACTTTAAAAGCACAAGATGATTGGTTTAAACGTTTAAAAAAGATCACCCCACGCGATCGTTTTTCGGAATTTGCCAATGCAGTTACCGGTGTATACGATCCGCATACCCAATATTTCGCGCCAAGAGAAAAAAAGAAATTCGATCAGAGCATGAGCGGCCAGTTTGAAGGCATTGGTGCCCGCTTACAACAAAAAGACGGTGTTTTAAAAGTGAGCGAAATTATTGTGGGAAGTCCGAGTTACAAACAAGGCGAATTAAAAGCCGGAGATGATATTTTAAAAGTAGCTCAGGGAGCCGGTGAAGCGGTTGACATTGCGAATATGGACATGGAAGATGCCATTGAGCTGATTAAAGGAAAAAAAGGCACCGAAGTGCGTTTAACGGTGAAGAAAAGCGATAACAGTTTAAAGGTCATTCCCATTGTTCGCGATGTGATTGAGATTGAAGAAACCTTTGCGAAAAGTGCCTTACTCGATAACAAAAACAAAATCGGTTATATTTATTTGCCTTCTTTCTATACCGATTTTACACGTAACGGCGCACATCACTGTTCAAACGACATGCGCAAAGAAATTGAAAAATTGAAAAAACAAAAAATAAAAGGACTCGTTATTGACTTGCGCGACAATGGTGGCGGGTCGCTGCAAGAAGTGGTTGAAATGGCCGGTTTGTTTTTTCCAAAAGGCCCTGTTGTTCAAGTAAAAGGTAAAAACAATACCGCACTTAATGTTATGGAAGATAGAAATTCGGATGTATTGTGGGATGGTCCATTAACCATTTTAATAA
Organism: Sphingobacteriaceae bacterium; assembly: GCA_947480015.1. Taxonomy (GTDB): domain Bacteria; phylum Bacteroidota; class Bacteroidia; order B-17B0; family Aurantibacillaceae; genus Aurantibacillus. The sequence goes on along the minus strand of CANKBS010000017.1, from coordinate 48,290 downwards.
ATCACAGCAGTGCTTCTGCCAGCGAAATTTTAGCCGCTGCCATGCAGGATTATAAAAGAGCTGTTATCATTGGCACCCCAAGTTTTGGTAAAGGCACTGTGCAATCCTTTGTAAATCTGGATAATTATTTATTGCCACAATTTGACACTATTAAACCCATTGGTGAAGTAAAAATCACCCAACAAAAATTTTACCGCATCAATGGTGGAGCCACACAGTTAAAAGGGGTGACACCGGATGTGATGTTACCGGATCCTTACGCTTTAATAGATATTGGCGAAAAACAGTTAGATAATCCAATGCCTTGGGATGAGATTGGTAAAGCATCTTATACCGAGTTTACCAATATCAACTATCCTATCGTGGTTAAAAACAGTCAGAAAAGGGTGAAGAGCAGCGCAGCTTTTGGTTTAATTGAACAACAGTCGTCGGAAATAAAAGTGAAGAAAGACGACACAAAATATAATTTAAAACTCGAAAGTTTCCGTGCCGAACAAAAAGAATGGCGCGATCAGAACAAAAAATACGAAGATCTGAGAAAAGAGATTAAAGGTTTTGATGCGAGCATTTTAGAAGAAGATAAATTAAAAGCATCCAACGACACCACCCGCTTGGGTCGCGAGAACCGTTGGGCGAAGAACATTGCTAAGGATATTTATATCTACGAGGCTAGCAATGTGATCAACGATTTGAAGTAAGGTATTAGTCGGTAATTTTTGGGCGCCTCCCAATCAGGCTCTTTCTTTTTCCGGAAGCCTGATTGGGACCGGGCTGCTCCGACCCGATAGCAATCGGGTTCCGCATTGCGGTTCAACGCTCTAGCTGGCTCATCAAGCCACAGCCTTGATGTCCTACCGCCGAAGAGACAAGCGGCAAAAAAGAACTAAAGCTGTCGCACAAGCTGGCTCATCATGCCACAGGCTTGCTGCCATACATCCCATGGCGCTTAGTTTAATTTAGGTTCATCCAATTTTCCGTTTATTTTAAAAAAAAAGAATACATGTTAAGTACTTGATTGTCATATTTAAGTGTAAGATTTCCAAATAAAATTAAGTGCTCACTGCTTAATAAGCTGCCTCAGCGGTCTTGGCGCAGAATTCGAAATTATCATCGAAGAATTTTATTGCACGGAATTTTAATTTCTACTGCATGTTTTTCACGATTGATCCAAAAGAATTCAAACAAAGAAAATAAAGCAAAAAAAAATCAGGAATTCCTGATTTTTTTTGTTTTAGTATTTATATACCGCTTATTTTTTTCTTGGTCCAATAAGCATGAGCATTTTTTTACCTTCTAAGGTTGGCAATTGTTCGGCTTTACCCCACTCTTCCAATTCATTGGCAAAACGAAGTAATAAAATTTCACCTTGTACTTTAAAAACTATTTCTCGACCTCTAAAAAACACGTAAGCTTTTACTTTACAGCCTTCTTGCAGGAATTTAATAGCATGATTCTTTTTGAAATTAAAATCGTGGTCATCGGTATGTGGACCAAAACGAATATCTTTAATAACAATTTTAGCAGCTTTTGCTTTTATTTCTTTGGCTTTCTTTTTTTGTTCGTAAAGAAATTTACCATAATCAACTATTTTACAAACCGGCGGATCAACGTTAGGAGCGATCTCAACCAGATCTAATCCTTGTTCACGGGCCATTTCAATAGCTCTGGCAATGGGGTAAACACCGGCTTCGATATCGTCGCCTACCACACGCACTTTTTGAGCGGTGATGCGGTTGTTAATGCGATGTAATTCTTCTTTAACGCCCGGACGTTTGAATCCGGCTTTTAAACCTCTCGGTTGTTTAAACACTGGTTTTTGATCACCACCTGAAGTAGTTGTTGGTGCGATGTTTGGTTTCTTTTGGTTGATGGTAGCCTCCGCTTTTTAATTATACTTTTGTTTGTTTTATGCTTTGATAGATTGGGTTAACAGTAACTTATGCTATCATTTAATTTGCTTCTTTTTGTTTAAAATCACTTAAGATCAATTCGTTTAAATAGGCTGCAAAATCGGCAATGGCAAATGAGCCTATATCACCTTTTCCGTGTGCTCTAACGGCAACTGTTTGCTCGGCTTCTTCTTTCTCTCCCACTACCAACATGAACGGAATTTTTTTGATCTCATTATCGCGAATCTTTTTACCAATCTTCTCGTTTCTATCATCCACAAATCCGCGCACATCAAAATTACTCAATAAATTTAATACATTTTGAGCGTAATCGTTATATTTTTCAGAAATAGGTAAGATGGCAATTTGATCGGGCGTTAACCAAAGCGGGAAATTACCGGCACAATGCTCGATTAATACTGCTATAAAACGCTCTAAACTTCCAAATGGTGCACGGTGAATCATAACCGGACGGTGTTTGAGGTTATCGCTACCGGTGTATTCCAACTCAAAACGTTCAGGTAAATTGTAATCCACCTGAATGGTACCTAGTTGCCACTTACGGCCTAAGGCATCTTTCACCATAAAATCGAGTTTAGGGCCATAAAAAGCCGCTTCACCCAATTCTACTACCGTGCGCAATCCCTTTTCAGCTGACGACTCAATAATAGCTTGCTCGGCCAGTTTCCAGTTCTCATCGCTGCCAATGTATTTTTCTTTATTTTCAGGATCACGTAACGAAATTTGCGCCGTATAATCTTTAAAATCCAAGGCATTAAAAACATACATCACCAAATCAATCACTTTGCAAAATTCTTCTTTCACCTGATCGGGACGTACAAATAAGTGCGCATCATCCTGTGTAAAGCCACGCACACGGGTTAAACCGTGCAATTCACCTTTTTGCTCGTAACGGTAAACAGTGCCAAACTCCGCATAACGCACCGGTAAATCTTTGTAAGATTTTGGTGAAGATTTATAAATTTCGCAGTGATGCGGACAGTTCATCGGTTTAAGGAAAAACTCTTCGCCTTCATGCGGTGTTTTAATGGGTTGAAAAGAATCGGATCCGTATTTTTCGTAATGTCCCGAACACACATAAAGATCTTTCAATGCAATGTGCGGTGTAACCACTGGCAGGTAACCTGCTTTGGTTTGTGCTTTTTGCATAAACTGAATTAAACGTTCGCGCAACATGGCACCTTTTGGTAACCATAAGGGTAAACCCAAACCAACTTTTTCGGAGAAGGTGAATAATTCCAATTCCTTGCCAAGCTTACGGTGGTCGCGTTTTTTCGCTTCCTCCAACATCACCAGGTATTCTTTTAATTCCTTGTCTTTAGGAAAAGTAATGCCATAAATACGGGTAAGCATTTTATTTTTTTCATCGCCTTTCCAATAAGCACCGGCAATGTTTAAAATTTTTGCAGCTTTAATAAATCCGGTATTTGGTATATGCGGACCACGACAGAGATCAGTAAAATTACCCTGTGTGTAAAGCGTGATAGTGCCATCTTCAAGGCGTTCTAAGAGATCTAATTTATACACATCATCCTTATCTTTAAAATAAGTGATGGCGTCAGCTTTTGAAATCTCTTTACGGATATAGGTATTATTTTGTCGGGCTAATTCCAGCATTTTTTGCTCGATCTTTTCAAAATCGGCCGGGGTGAGCACTTGACCATTTAAATCAACATCGTAATAAAATCCGTTTTCTAATGGTGGTCCAACCCAGAATTTCACTCCCGGATACAAAGCTTCAAGAGCTTCGGCCATTAAATGCGCAGAGGAGTGCCACATGGTTTCTTTGCCAAGGGTATCGTTCCACGTTAAGAGGTTAATTGAAGAGTCAGCGTTTATGGGCCTTCCGGCGTCCCACACTTCGTTATTGACTTTTGCGGCTAGAACATTTCTTGCTAAGCCTTCGCTAATGCTTTGAGCGATTTGCAGTGATGACGTTCCTTTTTCATACTCACGAACAGAACCATCGGGTAACGTAATTTTTATCATATTTTATAGCAGACCTGCAAACAACGCAGGTTTAATTTTCGAGAGTAAATATAGGGAAAATTGTTTAAAGAAGCGTTTAAAAGGGTTCAAAAGAGTTCAAAGGTTCAAAGGAGTTCAGGATGGTTCAAAAGTTCAAATGGTTCAAAGGTTCAAGAGTTCAAAGGTTCAAAGGAGTTCACCCTTCGACTGGCTCAGGGTGACGTGTAAATGGTTCAAAGGTTCAAGGGTTCAAAGGTTCAAGGGTTCAAAGGAGTTTAAAATGGTTCAAAGGGGTTAAAGATCAAAACAGTTTGAAAAAACTCACATGTCATATTATGTGCTTTTATATGCTCAGATGCTTGCCCTGAGCCTGCCGAAGGGTGGTTCAAAGCAAGGATAAGCGCCGCAAATCAACGACTAACAATTATTAACAAGGCTTACACAATTCCTTTTTACCTTGAAGCGTTTACGATTTATTTAAATTACATATCTTCACACTCGATGTTTATGGGAAATTATATTTTTTTACTCTTAGTACTGGCTTCTTTTTTCGGACTCAGTAAATTATTTACAAAAGCTGGAACCGAAAGCTGGAAGGCTTGGATCCCGGTTTATAACTTTTATGTTCTGGCCAAAATACTCGAAAAGCCTTGGTGGTGGTGCTTAATCATGATTGTACCGGGTGTAAACATTTTAATGTATGGCGTTTATGGTTTTAATGTGGCCCGTGCTTTTAATAAACCAAGCAATCAAGATCTTCTGTTCGCATCTGTTTTACCTTACCTCTTTTTTGTTAAGTTGGGGTTTGATGATACCGCTAAATTTGTTGGCTTAAGTAAATTTAAAATAGAACCCAGTAAACTGATTAAAAACTGGATCGATCCTATCATCTTTGCGGTTATTGCAGCTTCTATCATTCGGGGTTATTTTATTGAGGCCTTCACGATTCCAACTTCTTCACTCGAAAAATCATTGATGGTTGGTGACTTTTTATTTGTGAATAAATTCGCTTATGGTCCTAAGATCCCGCAAACACCGCTTTCTTTTCCATTTGCACATCACACCCTTCCTTTCAGCGAAAGTAGAAAATCATATTTGGAGTGGATCAAATTACCTTATTTCAGATTGCCGGGTTTCGGCAAAGTAAAAAATAATCAGATTGTTGTTTTTAATTACCCTGATGGTGATACGGTGGCGCTCAAACATCAAAACTCGAGTTATTATCAAATTGTACGCGACATTGCCGAAAGTGAAATCGCCGAATCAAAAGATCCGAATGTCAATAAAAATGCCATTTACGAAAAGGTTTGGAATTATGTGAACACCAATAAAGCGCAGTTTGGCGAAATAGTTGGCAGGCCCATAGATAAACGCGATCACTATGTGAAACGCTGTGTGGCCATTGCCGGTGATAAATTAAAAATTGTAAACGGTGAAATTTTTATCAATGATGTGAAACAAACCATGCCTAAAATGGCACAGCACCATTATTTTGTAAAAGCCAAATCTAATTTTATTTCCATTGATTATCTGGATAATCTGGATATCTACGTTACTGAAGCTCTGAGAGCCTCTGCCGGAAGTTCTGATGGGAAACAAATGATCTTTTTGGAACCGATCACCGGGGCTAATCAAGGTTATTACCCTTTAAAAAATGTGGATGTAAAACTTTTCAAAACCACCTTTAATACCTCAGATACCACGGTTTATTGCTTAAATATGACCGAAGCCACCGCCGAAAAAGTAAAAAACGATCCAAACGTTTATCACGTGTTTAAACGCGTGGATATGGCCAATTCATACGATTCAAAAAATTTCCCGCATAATCCTGCTTATGCATGGAACAACGATAATTTTGGCCCGCTTTTGTTACCAAAGGCCGGCATGACCATCCCTCTTGATACACACAACATTTGTTTGTATGAAAAAGTACTAAACACCTATGACAATGGCATTCATCAAATTTCAAAACAAGGTGCACAAGTTTTATATGATGGTAAACCAATTAGCAGCTATACCTTTAAACAGGATTATTATTTTATGATGGGTGATAACCGTCACAACAGTGCCGATAGCAGAAGTTGGGGATTAGTTCCGTATGATCACATTGTTGGTTCGCCCTTTTTTGTTTGGTTTAGTATGAAGTATTCTGAAAACAATCCGGTGAGTGGAAAATCTGTTTTAGGCTCTTTATTTAAAAACGCACAAGAAGGTAAATTCCGTTGGGGTCGTTTTCTCTGTTATGTGGAAGACGGAACACTTCACTCGGTTAAAACTCCTTTCCTAGCTGTCATTTTAGGCATTTGGGGTTTCAACAAATGGAACCATCGCCGTAAATTGAAATTAGAAAAAGCATCGGCAAAATAAACCACATACTTAATTACCTAAGAAGCACCAATTGGTTGTTTAGTGCAGTAACTGCCCTGGCCCTTTTTATACTGATTAAATTACTTGTTTTAGATGTGATGCGTATTAACAGTCACGACATGGAAGCCACTTACAGTTTGGGTGACGCGGTGTTGGTAAAAAAAGCATTTAATGCCTACCATACCGAAGACGTTGTGTGTTTTGAATTTCCGGTACCCGATAGTTCTGGCATAAAAACTTATCTGGTTCAACGTATTTACGGCTTACCCGGCGACTCGGTGCAATTACAAGACAAACAAGTGTTTTTAAATGGATTTGGTTTACATCCTCCTCAAAGCATCAAGCATAACTATTTTGTAAAAACACATAAAGTTAAACTCGACAGTTTATTTAAACTCAGATATCATATTACCGAAGGCGGCGAAATCTCCGATGAGTTTGACTATAGTTTTTCTTTAACCAATGTAGAAGCCGAGGCTTTAAAAAAAGATTCGCTGATTAAATCAGTTGAATTAAAAAAAGAAAAAGTGAATAATTTTGATCAGCTCTGTTTTCCGGGCTCCAAATGTTATGCCTGGAATTTAGATCAGTATGGTAAAATGTATCTCCCTAAAAAAAACGATACCCTTCAACTTGATACCATTAATTTAGCTATCTACAGCATGTTAATTAAGGAATATGAAAAAAATAATCTGGACGTAAAACACGACAGTATTTTCATTAACGGTTCGCTCACTAGCACCTACCTTGTAAAGAAAAACTATTATTTTGTATTGGCCGATAACCGTGATAATGCTAACGACTCACGGGTATGGGGTTTTTTACCGGAAGATAAAATTAAAGGGAAAGTAATTGCCGTATTAAAGCATGCCAAATGAAAGTACTTTTAAGCACGGCATACTGGCCTAATTTACATTTTTTCTATTACTTGCTTAATTCCGAATCGGTACAAATTGAGCAGTATGAAAATTATCAAAAACAAAGTTTCAGAAATCGCACTCAAATTTTAACTGCGAATGGCGTGCTTGACCTGTCGATTCCTGTTGTAAAACAGGCTGCCAAAGAACTAAGCAAAGACATTCAAATAAGTTATGCCGAAAACTGGCCACAAAAACACTGGCGGGCCATTGAAAGCGCTTACAGCAATTCGCCTTACTTCGACTATTTTGAATCGGAGATCGGCAAATTTTACACCAATAAATACGAACTGTTAGTGCATTACGAATTAGAACAGATCCAATGCGTTTTAAAAATTTTAAAACTCAAAAAAGAAATCACGTTTACCAATTCCTATCAAAAAACACCGGAAAATTTTAGTGATCTGAGAGAATTGATTCATCCGAAACTAAGTTTCAAAAATGATACGGAGGTGTCGGATAAGCTTCAAAAAAACTATTACCAGACCTTTGAAGCTAAATTTAATTTTATTCCGAATCTTAGTATTCTTGATTTGATCTTTAACCGGGGTTTAGAATCGATTCCTTATTTAAAAAAATAATTACTTTTTTAATAAATAATCGAAGTACTTTTTATTGCCAACCCTGTCAATCACTTCCACTCTATACTGTAACAAACCAATGGGCGTTTCCTCGTCGAAGTAATAAGTCAGTAAATCGGTTTTTGTATCATACTCTGCAAGTACCCAGATATTATTGAGCCACACATTGTATCTTCCTACGCCGCTTAAATGATCGGTAATATGAAAGGAAAAGGAATCCATTTTCCAGACCTCCTTTAATTTACGGGAAGAATACTCAGTTTTTATTTGTGGAGGCAGGGTGTCGAGTTCAAGATGATACCAATCGAAATTCTTTAAGGAATAAAAGAGTGAATCATTTCTAAGCACCGGAGTAAACACACTTTTACCGCTCCTTAAAACCAGTTGTTCTGCATGCGCTCTGTATCTTTCAGGCACCGCCAATCCCAATGTATAAGGCGAGCGCAGGTTGGCTTCTCGGGGCAAAATAATTAATTTGCCACTGCTGGCAATGGTATTCTCGATAATAATGGGGGTTGAATAATATAAGGTATTAGCAGGTATGTGTATTTGTACATTATCTTTTGCCAAATCAAAATTCTCGTGAGACTTCACAAATAAATCACTTTTGATCGCGGAACCTCTGTATCCATTTATTTTGCGTGCTTTCACATAGCATTGCAGTGATGAACTGTTACCAAACTCGTCCTGCACTTTTAAACGAAGTTTTTTATAAACGGAATCATTTAATATGAGTCGCCCTTTATTTATACAATTATGATACATTTCGGGTGGCGTCATCTCCGGCAAAAAACATTTCTGATATTTATGTTTCCCAATCGCTTCGCTAAATTCGTTACAATAGCGCCCATCGGCAAAATCAATGTGATCCAAAGTATGGGAATAAATAAGTTGATCATCAAGATACAGTTCGGCCGAATAAATATTATTTGGATTTCCAAGTGGAAATAAACGATCGAAACCAGCAAATGAAAGTCCAACAATGGAATATTCGAGAACCAAATGATCATCCGCTAAAACCAAACTATCGTTGTGATTGCGTGTAACCTTAACGCCGTTCATCCATCTCGGGTCGCAGGTGTCAGACAGGTCATAAAAACCCAAATGCCAAAGTTCAGGGGGGCTATTATCTGTTAGTTTATAAAACAAAAAAGGATTGAGTGGGGTTTCACTGAGTTCATCGCGAATCTCGAAATGCAGATGTGGCCCCGTTGAACTGCCTGTATTGCCTGATAAAGCGATGATTTCGTTTTTTATCACAAACACAGTTTTTGGTTTCAGCAGTAAATCAAATTCGTAATTCTGAATGTTGTATTGTTGTTTTTTTGCGATGCTAGCAATCTTTAAACTGAATACATTTAAATGCGCGTATAAGCTCACTTTACCATCGGGATGTGTGATGTAAATTGATTTACCGTAACCCGTCGTACTCACTCTAATGCGCGACACATAGCCCTCTTCCACGGCATAAATGGGTAAATTAATTACACCATGGGTTGAAAAATCAATACCGGCATGAAAATGATTGGGTCGGAGTTCACCATAATTACCCGTCACCGAAAAAGGCGAATCGATGGGCCAGATATAATTGTGATAATTTTGTGCAAAGCATTGAGAACTTAATAAAAGCAAACAAAAAGCCTTTACTGCAATTACAACACTATGTGAGTAACTAACTAATCTGTTTTGCATAAATAAAAACATGTCAGAAGTGTTATTCCTGTGCTGGTTGACCTCTGAGTTCTGTCTCGCTGATTAAATTAAAAAAACAATAAAAGAAGGCAAAAAACAAAACGCCGGCAGAAGTCTGTAGCATGCTTTCAACGAAAAAGTTCAAAACAATGATTAAAGAGAAAAGAAATAATAAAAAGTTTCTTTTTACCAGGCCCTTTATGACTTGTCCAATCGTTAACATCAGAAGCAGCAAAAAACCAATAATTCCCAATCCTATAAAACTTTGAAAAAACTGGTTATGTGCATTAAAATGGTGGGTATAAGCGCCTGTTAAGCCATTCTCACGATACGACTCATATAATGTGTCGTTGGCGTCCCCTACTCCGGTTCCGAGTATAAAATTAGAACGTATGATGTTGACTGATTGTTCCCATATTAACACCCTCACCGTGGTGCTTTCAGACGATGTTTTATCAAGATTCCCTAGTGATACATTGGAAAGTGAATTCATACGCGCAAATGTACCGGGAAATACCTTGGCTGAAATGAAAACCACCATGACTAATGCCACCAGAAGGAGGATACTACGTGTGGTAGTGAGAAGATGTCGCCACCGATAAGCAACCAGAATGGGCATGGTGATAAAAAAGCTGATCAAGCCTAATTTAGAAGAACATAAAAATATACTTGTTACAAATACGGAAACAAAAAAATAAGAACTATAGATGACACTTCTTTGACTTTTAAACCAATCGTGATAAAACATAACCACAAAAACGATGGCCAAAATTAGATACATCGCAAAATAAGACGCATGTATCAAATCTGAAAAAAGTGTATAAAAAAAATACTCCGGCTGGCCATTCATCGAAAACACAAAGGCACGGCCAATAAGGTAAAGACAAGCGAAAAAACAACCCGACACGAAAGATATCACACAACGCCTGAGAATATCGATTGGCCATTTAAAACAAAACATTAAATACGGAAAAAAGAAAAAACTCATTTTCACTTCCATGGCTGAAAATGCTTCGGTTTTATTTTTAGAAAAAATGGCGCTCAAAATAGTGCTCAGGTAAAACAAAAGTAGTAACCAGGCATTTTTATTCAGGAAGCCGTTTTTTAATTGTGTTTTATCAAGATTAAAAAAGGAAGCAATGGTCCAAAAGGCAATGATTACAGATAGAGTCAGGGATCCGAACGGCAAACAAAAACAAAAAAGTACAGGAAAGAAATAAAATAATTTTTGTTTTAACGACATTTCCATTTTTCTTTCAGTTAGAGCGAATATAAGATTTATTCCAGAGCAATTGAATGGTATAATATAAAATAACTAAAGCTTCAGTAAACGATCATAAAACTGTTTGGCAATGATTTCACGGTTAAAATAGTCATACACAAATTTTCGTCCATTCGCGCCTAATTCAATGGCCAATGACGGGTTTTGAATGAGTTCAGTAATGGCATCTGTGAGCGCATCAACATTTTCGGGCTCGAAATAAATACCGGTTTTACCTTTCGTTATAAAGAGTTCTCTGGCTTCCCCATCCACTCCCAAAAGCACTGGTACCTGCATGGCCAGATTTTCAAATAATTTTGATGGAATGGCGCCCAAAAACAAATCGAGTTTACGTAAAGGAATAATACCAGCATTACAGTTTTTTAGGATCCCCGGCATCTCTTTTTTCGAAACTGGTTCCAAAAAAATAAGGTTAGTTAAACCTAACTCTTCTTTTAAAGTTATGAGTCGTGGCTTTTCAGGACCACTGCCCATTAATACAAACTTTACCTGTGATTGCGCTTCAACATTTTTTGCCGCATGAAGTATGATTTCTAATCCCTGAGCAATACCAATAATGCCGGCATATAAAAAAATAAAATCGTTATCGGTAAAATCATTAAGTTGTCGCCAATTGGTTGCTGCAATTTTTTCCGGATTGTAATAATTCAAATCTACCCCATTCGGCAGCCAGTAAGTTTTTACTTCGGGGAAGCGTTGATTAATATTTGAACAAATACCTTGTGTTTGTCCGGTGACCAAAACCGAACGTTTGTACAATTTAGCTTCTAAATTATACGCCAGTTTTAATAATTGGGCATTAGTTACAACACCCAATTTTTCTGCACTTTCGGGCCATAGATCGCTCACATTAAAAATTAATTTTGCTTTTTTTCTTTTGGCCAAAAACATGGCTGTATAGCCCAAAAACAAAGGAGGCGATTCACATAGTAAAAAATCAAAATCACCCAACTGCTTATTACCAATACGAGCACTGGATATGACGAATGAAAAATAATTCCTTAAACGATTTACGATGGCTTTACTTTTTGAAACGTATATGGACGAGCGGTGTATTTTGAGTCCTTCCATTTCTCCATACACATATTTTTTATTTTTATAGGCCTCATAAATTTCCATTTGGGGGTAATTAGGCATGGCCGTAAGCACTGTAATGTCGACACCTGACTTTTGCAAACGAATTGCCAACTCAAACAAGCGGTTTTGAGGAGCACCTACTTCAGGTGGGAAATATTGTGTAAGAATTAAAAGTTTCAAATTTTTAATTTTTTAGAGCTTCGTAAAAAGCTTTGTGAACTTTACCGCGGATACCAAGTTTAGTTAATTTATTTTCTTCAATACTAGGGTAAACCCTATTACTTAAAAAAACAACTACCAAATTATTTTTCGGGTCGGCCCAGGCAAAGGTACCGGTAAATCCGCTGTGGCCAAAACTTTCGGCACTGCAATCGGAAACAACCGGATTGTCTTTTTTGGGATCGGGCTCCGGTTTCTCGAAGCATAAGCCTCTGCGGTTATCGGGACAGAACCGACAACGTGTAAATTCGTTCACCACATTACTATCTATTAGCCTAATACCATTTAATTCCCCCTTATTTAAATATAATTGCATGAGTTTTGCCATGTCGAGTGCGTTTCCAAATAAACCGGCATGCCCTGAAACACCTCCTAATAAGGCCGCACCAGGGTCATGCACATAACCCTGAATAACTTGTTTACGAAACTTTTCGTCATTTTCGGTAGGTGCTATTTGTGTTTTAGAAAAGTAATTTAAAGGTAAAAATGTTAATCCAATACCTACCTTACTATACAAATCCTGAACGTATTCATTCATTTTTTTGTGTGTTTGTTCTTCAATAATTTGTAGCACAAAATAATAACCCAAGTCGCTGTATAAATATTTTCCAGGGTTTTCAATCTTAGAATTTACGATTCGCTGATAAATCGTGTCGTGAAAAGCTTTAGTGGTATATAAATCTTTAGCCACTTGAACCGGATATTCCTCTGTTTTTTTACGCGCATAAATACCGGGTTTGTAATCGCCGTTTTTTTGGAGGGTTTTTAAATAAAATGGGATCCAGGCTTGTAATCCCGCTTGATGCGTTAATACATTTTCTATAACTAGGCCTTCTTTGTTGCTTCCCTGTAAGTATGACAGATAACTCCCTAAGGTACGCTTGTAATCAAACAAACCTTCCGATTCCAATTTCATAAGGGCCAATGAACTTGATGCGATTTTAGTGAGACTAGCTAAATCATAGAGCGTTCCATTATCTACTTTTTTTGAGTCATTGCTGTAGGTATAGGACCCAAACGATTTTTGATAAATGACCTTGCCATCCTTTAACGCTGCGATCTGACAGCCCGGATAGGCTTTCTGAGCGATGCCATAAAGTGCTAAACTATCCACGGCTCCGAATTTTTTATTTATGAAACTTTCTTTCATGGTGGTTTTAGTTGGCAGAAACACCGGTTCAAGCACTAAACCGCTTTCACTTTTAAAATACGTGGTACTCACCGGTAACTTGCCATCAACCCTGGCCACGCCAACAAGTGCATTAGCCGAGGCTCTTAGCAAGGACGGAAGGTATTCGTAGCCCAATAAAATGGCTTTGTAATTGGAAACTGAAATTAATTTATTGAGTAAATATGGGTTGGTTAACATCACTAATACAGTAGGTTTTAATCGAGCAATGGTATCCATTAACCTCAGCGTTTGATTACCTACACCGTAATTGTTTTCAGCTTTCAAGGTGGCTTTGTTAAGTTGAAGTATAACAATGTTTGCTGTAGCGATACTTTCAAATACCTTGGCAATCGCTGCAGGTTTGGCATCGTGTGTTAAGCCCAGGTGTTCAACATAGGTGTAATCGCGGAGTGTATTGCCTAAGGCATTGGGTTCTTCAACCCCTAATGACAATTCAACAATCTTTAAACTATCGGTACCCTTTAATGGCAAAAAATTACGCTCATTTTTTAATAAAGTCATAGAAGCTTCTGCGAGCTTGTCATTCAGCTCGTCGCTATGATTGGTATTCAATTCTTTGTGTAAATTTCGGGTAACAATTTCCTGTTTTGTATTTAACCCGGCCCAGTATTTTGCTTTTAGTATTTTTTTGCAGCGACTATCTATTTCTTCCTGAGTGATTTTTCCTTCTTTGATGGCTTTTGTGATTTCAGTAATCGCTTTGGGAACAGCACCACTAAACAATAATACATCATTTCCCGCCAGCAGCGCCTTTAAATCGATGATGCCTGCTTCGTAATTTTTAGAAACACCTTTCATGTTTAAAGCATCGGTAAATACTAATCCCTTGAAACCCATTTTTGTTTTCAATAAATCGGTTACCACTTTTGGTGATAAGGTACTTGGTAAAGTACGACTTGTATCTAAACTGGGGATATTTAGATGTGCCACCATAATGCTGGCTAATCCACGATCGAATAAATATTGAAAGGGATACAACTCAAGGGTATCGAGTCGTTCTTTCGAATGACCTATAAAGGGCAGGGTTTTATGTGAATCACTATCTGTATCACCATGACCCGGAAAGTGTTTGCCGTTAGCCATCACATGTTGATCTTGCATGCCTTGCATATACATGCAAGCTTTTTTAGCCACCTTAAATTTATTTTCTCCAAAACTCCGCATACCAATTACCGGATTAGAAGGATTATTATTTATATCGGCCACCGGCGCAAAATTTACATGAAGGCCTAAGCGTTTGCATTCGATGGCAATTTGTTTGCCCAATTGATAAATGAGTGAATCGTTTTGAATGGCGCCTAAGGTCATTTGTTTAGGATAGCGCACGGTACTGTCTAAACGCATAGCCAGTCCCCATTCGGCATCTATACTATACAACAAAGGCGTTTTGGCAATCGATTGAAAATAATTTGCCAACTTACCTTGTCGCACCGGACCACCTTGCATCCAAATTAAACCCCCAATATTATAGTGCGAAATGAGTTCTTTAATTTCTTTTACATGTTTAAGATCTCGGTTGCTATAAGCTGCCACCATGAATAATTGCGCTAAGCGTTGTTGTGCACTTAGGGAAGCGAAAACCGAATCGACCCATTTATTTTGAATGCCAATAAAATCAGGCTCCTTAATCGTTTTAGGTCGTTTAACGAAAGAAAAAGCTGCAAATACGAGTACCACTAAAAAACCTAAACCAATTTTGTTCATCCTCATAAAATTACTATTAATAGAAAGGCAGGTTTTGAGGCTTGTTTAATGTTTTTAACAATAACATTTGGATTAAGCTCTGCGTGAAAACAAAAAAACCCCCGAAAATTTCTTTTCGGAGGTTCAGATTGTAATTGAGCTTTTATGAGGTCTTATTTCACTAAAGAAACGTGACCCATCTTGTTGTAAGCATTTCCATCCATGTCTTTGTACTTGATACGGAAGATGTAAACTTCTTCTTTAAGTGGCTCTCCTTTATTAAGTGCCGAACCATCCCATCCTTTGTTAGGATCTTTAGTGCGGTATAAAGAGTGACCCCAACGATCGAAGATTTCCATTTCAAAGCTCTTCATATCTAAACCGTATTCAGAGAATACAGGAGCAAAATAATCATTTAATCCATCAAAGTTTGGAGAGAATGAAGTTGGAATGAAGATATTGAAATCATTTTTTATTTCAAGCGTTTTTGTTATTTCATCTTTACAGCCGTGGTAAGACGTTGCGGTAAGTGTGATAGGGTATTTACCAATTTTCGGTAATTCAAATCTAGGATTCACATCTTTGTTTGTACTCGTAACACCTGCGATTTTCCACTCATAAGTATTATTTCCTAAAACAGTGGTGTTATTAGAGATTTGGATTTCTGGATTTGAAATAAACACCTCATCCGGTAAGATGAAATCAGCTTTTGGCACATCATAAACTTTTATAGGATACGAAATAGTTGTTTTAGCGCTACAACCTGCATCATTGGCATAGTTAAAGGTTACATGATAAACACCCGGTTTGGTATATACATAATTACTCACTAAGCTTGTTACCAGCTCTGATCCATCACCGAAATCCCACACCCCTTTACCTTCATTATAACTTGGGGTATTGAATGACACTTCGTGTGGCGCACAACCTTCAGATTTTGAACTCACGGCAACAACCGTTGGTGTTTCACGTACATCTATTCTCACGATACTGGTATCAGGACAAAGTGTAGCTGTAGGCATAGAGTGGGTGGTATAGGTAACTGTATTTACATTACCGATGTTGGCAATACCAGGTGTGAACATACCTGTATTTGGCGTAACACCCAAACCAGCCCAGTCGCCATTAGGATTTTGCACAAAACTATTTAAATTTATGGCAGCATCTGTTTTACAGAATTTAGGAACTTCCTTCGCGAAATCAGCAGAAACAAATTTTTCAACAGACACGATTAATTGAGCATAGGCAACACAAGGGCCGGAAGTAATGCTGTAATTAATAATATTATTACCAATAAAGGCAGCCGATGGTTCAAACTTACCTCCTTGAGAAACCACATTCGAATTAGCTCCACCAAATAACCCACCAACAGGACTTACTGTAAATTGGAATGGGGCTGATGAGTTACAAACCGGATTTACCTTTGTTAATATAGGAACTGCCAATGAGTAAACATTTACGGCAATGGTAGCCTGATCGGGACATAAACCACTTGGTGAAGACGCTGTTTTGTGGATTAACACAACGGTACCAGCACCAGTTAAGCCAGGGTTAAAACTTGTACCAGAAATACCGCTTCCACTCCAGACACCTAAATTACTTAAGGTAAATGGTGATAAGTTAACTGCTGATCCGGTATTACACTGATCGGAGATTTTACTTAAGATTGTAGCAGGTATAAAACCTTCAACGTTGATAAACTTAGTTTGAGACCTGTTACACGTTGAACTACCAATCACATATTGTATTACGTTATTACCAACTGCACAAGCAGAAGGAGTGAAAACACCACTAGTAGTCAAGTAAGGTGAACTAGTCCAAGCGCCTGAATTAGGCGTTACACTCAGTTGCTTTATGGCATCAATACTACATATTGGTCCAAAAGTGGTAATTACCGGTGCTGGTGGATTCATAACAGAAACCGTAATGGTTCTTGTATCCTCACATAAGGTGAGATTAGGGAAAGATGAACGGTGATAGGTTAAGGTGTATACACCAGTAATCAAACTTAATGGACTCAAGGAATTTTGAGAGATGGCACCCGAGTACGGCGCCGGCAAAGTCCAGCTACCATAAGTAGTTCCTTGAGCAACACTCATCAAATTAAACGGTTGACTGTTATAACAAAGATTATTAATAGCTCCTGTAAAGCCAGCCGGATTAAATGTTGAAGCGTAAATGTTTGAAGTATTTGTATTTACGCAGGGCCCTATTTGAATGGAGTAATGCGTTACACTGGATGGAGTATTAACCATAATAGTAGGATTAATAACGCCGGCTGCACTAATTGCACTGTTATTATACCAAGTTCCACCGGATGGTGTAACCGTCATGTTAATAAAAGCAGCATTGGTGCAAAACTCAGGAACCGTAGAAATAAGAGGCGTAATGGTTTTGGTTATGGCCACTGAAATGGAAGCACTGTGATCACAGACACCTTGTATTGGGGTGGAGGTGGTGTTGTAATTCATCTGAATATTCATTTGCGTCACATTTGCAGGGAAGGAATTGTTGGTATTACTTGGTATAAAGTTATTACTCACCACCGATCCGGGAAGTTGGCTTGAACTCCAAACACCGGTTACCGTACTTTGAACGATATTCATTAAGTTAAATGCCCCATTGGTTACACAATGTGCAGGCACCGAAGAGGTCAGTGCCGCGGTATTAAACTTAGATACAATATAGGTAGACGTATTAGTAGCAACACAGGTGTTTACTGCAATTGAATAAGTGAAGGTTTTCACCACGCCAATTGGGACTAGCGTAGGTGAGAACAAACCACTGTTTAAAGATATTGGGTTAGCTGTACCAGTAATACCACTGAGGAAAGTGCCGCCTAAAGGACTCACATTAATAAGATACTGTGAACTAATATCACACAAATTAGGAATTGGTGTAATGGTTGGCGTTGGTGGATTAACTGCTGTAATGGTGAGGGTTTTAGCAATTGGACAATTAACCAATGTAGGCGTTACAACAATATTGTAAATAATAGTGGTTTGTGTCCCAATAGGCGTATAAGGCTGAATAATGGTAGACTGCTGGGTGTTACCGGCCAAGAAGGTTGAAGGTGTCCATGAATAAGTATATTCACCAAAACCTACCGGTGTTGGAAAAGTAATAGCGGCGGCTACGGCATTATTCGGACATAAAGTAGGTGAAGTAGGACTCACCGAATAGTTGAATATATAAGGCGCTATGTTGAAGGTTGTATTGTATTTACAAGACCCGTCAAACGCAACCACACTATAACTTCCGGCCTGTAAACCTGTTGCCGTGTAAACGTTTGAAGCAGTAGGATATAAGGAAGAGTTATATGCTGGCGTTAGACCGGTAGAAAATACCAAATAGGAATTAGCTCCCGGAGGCGCACTAGGTGCGGGGGACATGTTAATAACGGCCTGACCATTATTACCACCCGGACAAATAAAATTAGGTGGTGTAACCATAATTAAACCTGGAGGAGAGGTTAATAATTGAAACCTTATCGAATCTTGACAGCCCTGAGCTGATAAATAAGAAAGCCAGTAAATATCTAAGTTAACAGGAGCGGTTACCGTATAACCAGGAGCTGTGCCTAGAGGAGCTAATATGGCCGTTGTGTTATGATACCAATGATAATTTGTGCCGCCCGAGGTTCCCAAATATGCTTCTGTAGAACAGAATGGCTTTAATAAGGAAATAATACCCGGAGGACCTGTGACGACGGTAATAGTTGCCACCGCGGACCCACAGCCCGCCGCACCAAAACCGGTTAAGACGACACTATAGATACCCGGCGCCAAATTATTGACGACGGAGGCCGTGCCGACCGTTAAACTACTGGAGTTGAGCCAGGTATAATTATACCCACTGCCACTACCATTACCCTGCACCGTACCAGAACCACTGGCCCCGCCAGCACAAGTAGATGAAGAACCAATACCCGCAATATTTACTTGCGAAAATACAATGGTATTCGTAGCCACAAATTGACAACCTGAAGCTGCAGTTAAATCTACAGTATAAACACTAAAAGGAACTGGGTTTGTAACCGTTAAAGTAGACATAGTACCTTGTGGAGCGGAAATTGGAATCCCTCCTGGAGCATACCATTGGTAAGTTGAATAACCTAATGGAGCAGCAACTGAAGCTACGTTAGCCCCTGCACAGAAACTAACCGGACCGGCGATACTTCCACCAGGACCACCTAAACCAAGACCAACTAACTGACCACCACAACGGGCGTCAAAAAAGGTTGTTCCGTAGTGACCTCCAAAAGCACAATCAGTTGTGTAAATTTCAAAAGTTACACAAGTGCCAATAAATGGCGTTAAATCGATGTATTTTACTTGCCAGTTTGTCCAAGAAGCAATACCACTTACAACTGTGAACGTTGTATTAGCACTTTGGCAACCGGCACCCGGAGCCAAACTTAAATTTGAACAAGCTAATGGTGCACCTAAACAATCTCTCATCCTTACTTGCACGGCAGGTTGATCGCAACAACCGTGACCGCCACCACCATCTTGCCAGTAACCGCCATAAGCGAACTGAAACAGGGTGTTAGCATTAGTTACAGGGAAAGTTTGAACGATACGTGTTACCGAATTATTATTAACATTATTATTTAACCAAGCAATTTTAGTACCACCTAAAGGCGAGTGAGGAATGGTACCAATGGTTGGATAACCAATAACCGGCGTAGCAATAATTGAAAATTCTGCCGCTCCGGGGTTCCACGAAGGAGAAGTACAGTTACCGTCCTGAGTACGGCTGGATAATGTCCAACCGGCTACTGATAACGAAGTTGAATAAACACCTGGTAAACATAATTCAAAGTCTTCATTTATACAAGGTGCGGTATTAATGGTATTACCAGTACCAATAACTTTACCTTTAGGAGTACCGAAATTAATCGTATTTAACTGAATATCAGCCGGAAGGTAAGTTGGTTGAACCCCAATGTGATATTTTTGCTTAATAAAGATACGTTTTTGGTTTTCAATATGACCCATAATTTCCTGACCATATAAGCCTTTGGCTAATAAATCGGTTTTTAGACGCATTTCGTCAAAACCTTTCAGCGAATCTCCATAGAAATTCTTATAGTCTTTGTTTGAACTAGCGGATAAATAATCCTGGTTAGCTATGAATTTTGTTTTTGCAACAGACTGGTTAACATCTGTTTGTTTTTGCCCGGCCAGTGAGCCTGAATTCGCTTGAGCGGTTTGCGCATTAAATGATCCATTTAAGCCCAGTGCAAAAAACATTAAAATTCCTAATTTTTTCATGATACTATCTTCTAATTGTATACTATAAAAATAAAGTTATTATAAAAGAAAACAAATTTTTTCACTCATTCCTTAGCCGCCTTCACTAGTTCATTTGAGTGTCTCACCACATTTATAGGTTGAGTAAACCAAGCAGCCCTGTTTTAGGGTTTTAATTAGCTAAATTAATTTGGCAGAAGACCTGAGTTTTAATTTCAGTTTAATAGCCCAAGGGTGGCTGAAAACATCAGTCATTAAATCAATTATTTAATCGGAATCAAAGATAGATTATCGAACACGAAGCCCCACATATCGGCAAATTCGGCGATTTGTTTGCTTGTTGGTTTTCCGGCTCCGTGGCCTGCGTTGACATCTATTCGTATCAACATGGGTTGGTCGCTTTTGTTTTTTTCTTGCAGGGTGGCGGCAAATTTAAAGGAATGGGCCGGCACTACGCGATCGTCATGATCGCCTGTAAGTATCATGGTTGCCGGATAATCCACAGGTTTTATATGGTGTAAAGGAGAATATCGGTACAAACAATCAAACTCCGGTTTATTATCACTGCAACCATAATCCACTGTCCAAGCCCGACCTATGGTAAATAAATGAAAACGCAGCATATCCAACACCCCAACAGTTGGTAGTGCTACCTTACAAATATCAGGTCGTTGGGTCATAACGGCGCCAATGAGCAAGCCTCCGTTACTTCGACCATGAATGGCAATTTTGTTATACGAGGTGTATTTTTTAGCCACCAAAAAATCACATGCCGCTATAAAATCATCAAACACATGTTGTTTATTGCATTTGGTGCCAGCCTTGTGCCAGTCTTCACCAAACTCGCCTCCACCCCTCAAATTTGATACACAATAAATTCCCCCTGCTTCCAGAAAAACAGTGCGGTCAATTCGAAACTCGGGAGCAATGGAAATATTAAATCCACCATATCCGTATACAAAACATGGTGTTTGGGCATTCATCACCAATCCTTTTTTATGGGTTATAAACATGGGAATTTTAGTACCATCCTTGCTGGGATAATAAACCTGTTCGGTGAGGTAGTTTTCAGAGTCGAATTTACAATCGGGCTTAAAAATAAGCTGGCTTTCCCATGTAATCGCATCGAGATAATAAGAGCGCTCGGGAGAGGTAAAGCTTATGAGGCTGTATGTGGCAAAGTTATCGGATTTATCGCTGTTAAACGCATTTAAGCGGCAAATGCCGGGCAATTTAACCTCTCCTTCTTTATTCCCTTTAAGGTCATAATAATAAACATGTGACGAAACCTCTTCCAAGTAATTGGCCACTAATTTATGATTGCAGAGTCTGGCACTTTCTAACAAATTGGTGTTTTCGGGAATAATGGTTTTCCAACTATCCGGATCCGTAGCATCGAGAGTAAAGGAAACGAGTTTGTATTTAGGAGCATTACGATTGGTGAGCATGTAAAAGGTTTTGTCTACCTCATCAATAATAGAATAATCAAAATCAAATTCACCCGAAATCATTTTAAAACCTGCTTTTTCGTTAGCAAGATCTTTCACATATAACATTTCGCCGCTGGTTGACTCACTGATACTTAAAAATAGGTAATTTTCGTTTTCTGTTAGAAAGGCCCCAAAATTATAATCGGGATGATCTTTGTCCTCATAAATCAAAACATCTTCTTGTTGTGTTAAACCCAGCTGATGAAAATAAACTTTGTGAAATTGATTTTTTTGAGAGCGTCCGCTTCCGCTCTGTTCGGCGTAACGGCTGTAATAAATGCCGTTTCCGCGCCAGGCCATACCACTAAATTTCACCCATTTGATTACATCGGGTAAATCTTTTTTTGTGGCTATATCTTTAAAATGGATTTCTACCCAATCGGATCCTGCTTTTGAAATGCCATAGGCCAGTGTTTTCCCATCTTTAGAAATGGAGGTGCCACTTAATGAAACGGTACCATCTTGTGAGAGTGTATTTGGATCTAACAATATGTCTCCGGCATCCGTTAAGGACGACAACCTATAAAGCACACTTTGGTTTTGAAGTCCATTGTTTTTATAACAGAAAAACGAATTCCCTTTTTTAAAAGGGGCCGATTGTTTGTTGTAATTCCAAAGTTCGGTTAGACGTTCTTTTATGACCAAACGTGATTTACTTTCTTTCAAATAGTTTTCGGTACAAATATTCTGAGCCTTAACCCAGGCTTCGGTGGCCTCGCTTCGGTCATCTTCGAGCCAGCGATAAGGGTCGGCCACTTTTGTTCCAAAATAAGTATCTGCAACGGTATCCTTTTTGGCAAGTGGATAAACTAAGGGCTTTTGTGAAGAAAGATGATTTGCAGTAAAAATGCTCAGGGCCATAAGGCAGCTAAATTTATTCATATTAAAAACACTTTGTTGATATCATATAATTGTAGTGCCGTTATGCAGGCATCGGTCCTATATTTTTGTAAATGTAGATGATTAATGCCTTAAATTCAATAACCACTTTTCTTACGCGTCAACTTACGTTACAATGTTTCGTTCTTTTTTTGTTTTTAAGCAGAGCCCAAGCCCAGCCTCCGCTATATAAAGTTTTTCTGTACATCGATAATTATGCAGAGCGGGCAATTGAACAAATGATTGAATTTAAAATTCCGGCTAGTGTTATTTTAGCCCAGGCTATTTATGAAAGTGGCAGTGGTACCAGTGCACTGGCACAAAAATCAAACAATCATTTTGGTATTAAATGCCATGTTGAATGGGGCGGCGACACCATTGTTAAAAACGATGACACCTTAAATGAATGTTTTAGGAAATACGATCGGATTGAAGATTCCTATACCGATCACAGTTTGTTTTTAAGATCAAGGGCGCGCTACGCGCACTTATTTAATTTAAATGTTACTGATTATAAAAGCTGGTGTATTGGTTTAAAACAAGCGGGTTACGCCACTTCGCCCGACTATGCCGAAAAACTTATTCAGTTAATTGAAGTGGCTAAATTATATGAGTTTGACGCCTGTAAATTTCTCCAAAATAAATGCACTGTAAAGGGAAGCGAACCAGAACTGAAACGTTCACGCTACAATCTTCAAAATGTAGCCATAAAGGATTTGGCCAGAAGCCGTTATTTATGGCTCGACGCAGGGGATGTGCTATTACAAAGCATCGACATGTTTGTTGAAAATCCGGATGAGGATTTTCACCTCGCTGCAGAAAAGTAAATTCTGATTCTTATCATTTCAAATTATTGGTTTTTTATAAACCCAACTGCTCAAAAAACGCTACTTTTGTGGCACAAAATTTTATTTTTATGGAATTCAGAATAGAAACAGACACCATGGGTGAGGTAAAGGTACCTGCCCATGTGTATTGGGGTGCTCAAACCGAACGCAGCCGCAACAATTTTAAAATTGGTCCTGAGGCCAGCATGCCAAAGGAAATTATTTATGCCTTTGGTTATTTAAAAAAAGCAGCCGCTTTAGCAAATAATGAATTAGGGGTGTTAAGTAAAGAAAAGTGTGACCTTATTAGCAAGGTTTGTGATGAAATAATTGAAGGCAAACTTGACGCGCAATTTCCTTTAGTGATTTGGCAAACGGGTTCTGGCACACAAAGTAATATGAACGCCAATGAGGTAATTGCTTACCGTGCTCATGTAATGAATGGCGGCAATTTAAATGACGAGAAAAAAATATTACATCCAAACGATGATGTGAACAAATCACAATCGAGTAATGATACCTACCCGACTGCCATGCACATTGCGGCATACAAACAGGTGGCTGAAATTACTATTCCTGGTCTGCAGAAATTAAGAGACTCTTTAAACAAAAAAGCCGAATCGTGGAAAGGCATTATTAAAACGGGACGTACCCATTTTATGGATGCCACACCATTGTCATTAGGACAAGAATTTAGCGGATACGTGCAGCAAATTGATATGAGCATTCGTGCTTTGAACAATGCTTTAGGTGCTGTAAAAGAACTTGCTTTAGGTGGAACAGCGGTAGGTACAGGATTAAACACACCAAAAGGATACGATGTGTTGGTAGCTAAAAAAATAGCAGAATTAACCAAGTTACCTTTTGTTACTGCTCCCAATAAATTTGAAGCTTTGGCTGCACATGATGCCATGGTTGAATTAAGCGGTGCATTAAAACGTACAGCAGTAGCTTTAATGAAAATAGCAAATGATGTGCGTATGTTGTCATCGGGACCACGTTGTGGAATAGGTGAAATTATTATTCCTGATAATGAACCGGGCTCGTCTATTATGCCGGGTAAAGTAAATCCTACACAACCTGAAGCAATGACGATGGTTTGCGCACAAGTAATGGGGAATGATGTGGCGGTGAGTATTGGCGGTTCGATGGGGCATTTTGAATTAAATGTATTTAAACCGGTTATTGCTTATAATGTTTTACAATCGGCTCGTTTACTTGGCGATGCTTGTGTGAGTTTTACTGAAAAATGTGCCGATGGCATTGAACCAAATTTACCGATGTTAAAACAACATTTAGAAAATTCGTTGATGTTAGTGACCGCTTTAAATACCCACATTGGTTATGAAAAAGCCGCTAAAATTGCCAAGACTGCTCACAAAGGAAATAAAACCTTACGTGAAGCCGCCATTGAATTAGGTTATGTAACCAACGAACAATTTGACCAATGGGTAAAACCGGAGGATATGATTGGAAGTTTGAAATAAGTTTCAGAAATTAACTAAACAAAGAAGCCCTTTTCAGAAATGAGAAGGGTTTTTTTATTTCTACAAAACGTAGCACTATTAAACTCTGATTGTATTTAATTTTAATTATCCAAAAGGAGGAAACATGACAAGTAGACAAAGTTTTGAATTAGTATCGGATGAACTCATCGCGAACAAAATTTATTTTATCCGAAACCAAAAAGTGATGTTGGACAGGGATCTGGCGAAATTATATCAGGTAGAAACAAAGCGTCTGAAAGAGGCCGTTAAAAGAAATCCTGATCGCTTTCCGACTGATTTTATGTTTGAATTAACAAAAACCGAGAATGATTCTTTAAGGACGCAAATTGCGTCTTTAAAGAGAGGAGAACATTCAAAATATTTGCCATTAGCCTTTACAGAACAAGGCGTGGCAATGCTTTCAAGTGTATTGAATAGCAAAAGAGCTATTTCCGTGAATATTCAAATAATAAGGCTTTTTACAAAAATAAGAAGCATTCTTTCAGACAATACTGAATTAAAATTGGAAATAGAATCGATCAAAAAGAAAAAAAAATCACAGTAAAAATAGTGAGTGGTTTTTAAACACCTAGATGAGTTAATAGAGAAAAAACCAGTGAAGAGAAAAAAAATCGGCTATTTGGTGAAAGATTAATTATGTGCTTCCACTTCCTTCTTCTC
This sequence comes from Sphingobacteriaceae bacterium, assembly GCA_947480015.1. Classification (GTDB taxonomy): domain Bacteria; phylum Bacteroidota; class Bacteroidia; order B-17B0; family Aurantibacillaceae; genus Aurantibacillus. Next base: position 22,783 of record CANKBS010000017.1, on the reverse strand, counting down.
CACCCAATCGCCGTGCTCACGGATTAAATTAATAAGTTCATCAACGGCTGTTTCGCTGGTGACATTTTTTTTCACCACTTCTTTACCTTTGTATAAACTTATTTTTCCGGGACCACTACCCACGTAACCGTAATCAGCATCGGCCATTTCGCCCGGACCGTTTACAATACAGCCCATGATGCCTATTTTTATTCCTTTTAAATGAGAAGTCCGTTCACGGATTTTTTGTGTAGTTTCCTGCAGATCGAATAAGGTTCGTCCGCAACTCGGGCAAGATATGTATTCGGTTTTACTGATGCGGGTGCGTGATGCCTGAAGAATACCAAAGGCTGTCGAATTACACATCTGAGTGCTCACACAATATTTTTCTTTGATCCAGATACCATCCCCAAAACCATCCAGAAGCAAAGCACCTATGTCGGTACTGCTATAGAGTTGAAATTCTTCTTCCTTTAAATTAATGTAATTACATTTTATAATAAAAGGCAATTGGCAAGATACTTTTTTCAGATCAATCGCCATACGGCGCAGTTCGGGCATGGTATGCGTATTGAACGAATCTAACACCAAACAAACTGAAGTTTCATTTTTAATTTTTGCTATAAATTCATCGGTCAATACATTACTAGTTACTGCCACAAAATTTAAAGTGGTTGAGCGTTCTTTCACTTTAAAATAGTCATCGGCACAAAACAAAGGGAAGGCATTTTTCTTTTCTTTGTTTTTTAACCAACTCTCTGAATTGTAGATCAGTCCGAGGGTTCCAGGCACTTCAAAACTTATGGCATTGTCACCCAAAAACAAATAATCAACCGCCATGTCGCTTAAGTTCCATTTATCGAGTGGTACTGAGTAAATATAACCTACGCCAAATAAACTGGCGGCACTCACTTCGGCTTTCATGCTGTAATCAGCAATCACACGGGGCACATTCTGATTCCCGATATTGATCACTTCCCGGGTAGGGTTGCGGTTATGTTCAAAGGGGTTATAAGGTAATTCAAAATCAATTTCTTTTATGGCTTTATGCCCTGCCCGCTTTGAATAACGCTCAGCCAATAATTTCGCCACGGGAATTTCGAATTCAGGTTCTTCGGTAAGCGATACACGAATGGTATCGCCCAAGCCATCTTCCAACAAAGTACCAATGCCAACGGCCGATTTAATTCTTCCGTCTTCTCCATCGCCGGCTTCTGTAACACCCAGATGCAAAGGATAATTGCGGTCGGTTTCCATCATTTTTGCTACAAGTAATCGGTAAGCCTCCACCATTACCTGCGTGTTAGAGGCCTTCATGGAAATAACAATGTTATAAAAATCATGATCCTCACAAATGCGTAAAAACTCCAGAGCGCTTTCAACCATACCCAAAGGGGTATCACCATAGCGACTCAAAATGCGATCGCTTAATGAACCGTGATTGGTGCCAATGCGCATGGCGGTGCCATATTCTTTACATATTTTTACAAGTGGCGTAAAACGGTTTCTGATGCGTTCGAGTTCTGATTCGTAGGCCAGATCGGTATAGTCGATGGTTTCAAATTTTTTCTTATCGGCATAATTCCCCGGGTTTACTCGCACTTTTTCAATAACACGCGCTGCAAACTCGGCTGCATTGGGCGTGAAATGAATGTCGGCACAAATGGGTGTATTAAAACCCCGAGCTACTAATTCCTTTTTTATAAATTCTAAATTTTTTGCTTCATTCATACTTGGCGCTGTAATACGCACCAATTCACAACCCGCTTCTATCATGCGAATGCTTTGCTCTACCGTGGCCTTGGTATCCATGGTGTCGGTGGTGGTCATACTTTGCACCCTGATAGGATTTAGTGCGCCCATTTTAAGATCGCCAATACTCACTTCGCGGGTTAAAAAACGTGAGTACTGAGTTAGTGAATTACAGTATTTGTTTGAAAAATTCATGGTTATTTTAGAAGCCCAAAGATAAGCCTATTTTATGGATGTTAAAACCAAAGATTATTATGATTCAAACAATAAATAAAATTAAAAAATAACGTATTTTAGTAAAACAAATCATTTATAAACAAATTGAAATCTTACCTTTAATAAGCTAATTTAAAGACCCCCTTTATTGGTAAAAAATGGCTAAAAAAAAATACATAAAAAAAAGCATTCAGTCTTCTCAACTAGCTGATTCACTGGCTGTATACAGAAATACTGGCATACAATTCAGCACGCTTGAAACACAAGGCGATATACTTCTTATTGCAAATTTGGATAAAAAGCCGAAAGAACTATTACGTATGTTACTTGAATTAAATAAATACGCCTATAAAAATGTAAATGCTGAGAAGTTGGTTTTTAAAAACGCGCCTTTAATTTTTTCTTCGTATGAATATATTCCATGATGAACACTTGGCTTTACTTAAAGTGTTATTAAAACATAAAGTAAATTTCTTATTGGTTGGTGGAGTAGCAGTTAATTTTTACGGTTATTCAAGACCTACAGGCGATTTAGATGTTTGGCTTCAGCCTACCAATGAAAATAAAATTAAACTTGTAAATTCACTGAAAGCATTAGAGATTTTGGAAGAGGACATAGAATTAATTAATCAAAGTGATTTTTCCCTTCCAATGGCTTTTCATATTGGTAATAAACCTCCTTTTGTGATTGATTTTTTGACCAAGATTGTTGGTGTAAAATGGACTGAGGCATGGGAAATGAAAACTGAAATTGAACTTGATGATTTTTTAATTCCATTTATACACTTAAACCACCTCAAACAAAATAAGATGATTGCCGGCAGAGCAAAGGATATTAATGATCTTGATCAACTCATCCGAATTGAAGAATTGAGAAAAAAAAGCAAATAAAAAACAAAATTTCTATTTCAGTTCCAACTCATCCACAAAAATAAAAGCTTCTCCACCCTTACCCTGATGCCAGTCGGGCAATTTACCATAGTTTTTAGCAATTACTTTTAAATAACGGGTCGTGATCTTTTTCGAAAATTGTTTTTCGAATCGTTGAATTTGCACGTCATCATTTTGTGCTTCCAGTTTTGAATCCACACCATCAATTAAATTAAAAGTTTTACCATCTTCAGAAGTATAAAAATTCACACGACTAGGTAAAAGGATCCAGGAGCGGCTGTCCTGAAGGCAACCCAGACTCATGCTGCTAATTTCTTTCACTTCTTTCAAATCAATCACACAGTCAAAATCCTGTCCCTGATAACCTAACCAATTTCCTTTACGCCAGTTAACATCGCCCTTTATCCCGTCTATTAAGGTCTGTGCTCCTTCTGCCGCATACTGCGCATTTGGGGTAGACAGAATCTGAATATCGTAATTGTATTTGATTTTATAAAAATGCGCCACTATAATTGAGCTACTATCGCTGCCTGCATAAAGTTTTACCTTTACCGTGCAATTAGAATCTATTACAAAGGGTTTGGCGTATGGCATAGAACGGCGACTTGGTTCGGTGCCGTTTACGGTATAATAACAATCGGCAAGCGCTTGGTTGATGATTTCAATACTTATATCCATTTTATCTTTAAACACCTGAGAGGCTGAATGAATAAGCGCTGCAGGAACAATTGGATAAGTATTAATAAGTGAGGAAGGCATTTCTGTTTGTCCGTATTTATTAGCCGTGTTAGCAGGATTGGTATAAATAAAATCGATTTTCCCACCAGCTAAAATTGTTTTATGATCAAGAGCAGAACGTAATGTAGTCTTACCATTAATGGTGATCCCGGCTACTGCCTCGGCCCCCGAACGATTTGAATTAATGCTAAGTGAAGTTCCGTTATCTAAATGAATAATGGCTTTATTAAAGAGTGGATCAGCCCAAACATATTCATTAGAAGCCGGACAAACCGGGTAAAAGCCCAGTGCACTAAATACATACCAGGCGCTCATTTGTCCGCAATCTTCATTACCTATTAAACCATCGGGACTGTTTTTATAAAAATTGTTACAGATCTGGCGGACACGTTGAATTGTTTTTTGTGGTTTACCAACATAGCTGTATAAATAAGCCATGTGATGACTGGGTTCGTTGCCATGAGCGTATTGGCCGATTAAACCGGTCACATCGGCCTGTTCGCGGCCACGTGTTTTTTCGCTGGTGGTAAACAATTCATCCAGTTTTTTTTCGAATTTATCTTTGCCACCGTGTAATTGGATCAAGCCACTGATATCCTGAGGCACAGCAAAAGAGTATTGCCAGCTATTACCTTCGGTAAAATGGTTGTTGATTTCGGAGGGATAAAAAGGACTTAACCAATTACCATTTTTACGGGGACGCATGCAACCGCTTTGGTAATCGAATAAATTTTTATAGGATTGGGCGCGTTTGAGGTATTCGACTATTTCATTATTTTTATTGAGATGCTGTGCCAATCGGGCGATACACCAATTGTCATAGGCATATTCTAACGATTTACTCACACTTTCACTTTCATCGTCGACCTGCAAGTAATTATTTCTATTAAAAGTAGGAATACTAAATCGCGTGTAGGTGGAAGCTGCTTTTACGGCGGCAAATATTTTATCTTCGTTAATGCCTTTAATTCCTTTCAGCATAGCATCGGCAATAACGGGCACCGAATGAAATCCGATCATACAATCGGTTTCGTTGCCCGAAAGTTCCCAAACCGGTAATCGTCCACTTTGTTCATATTGCACTAAAAAGGTATTCATAAAATCGGACGTACGTTTCGGTTCAAGAATACTTAAAAGTGGATGAAGTGCTCGGTAGGTGTCCCACAAAGAAAACACCGAATAATTAGTGAAGCCATCTGCTTTATGCACCAGATTGTCGCGACCCCTGTACTGATGATCCACATCCATATTTAAAGAAGGATGGATACAGCAGTGATAAAGCGCGGTGTAAAAGGTGGTGAGTTTGTCTTTATCAGGATCGGTAATTTCTATTTTTTGCAATTGCGCGTTCCAGGTTTTTTCGGCGCCTTTTTTATAATCGTCAAAATTATCGGGAGAACCTTCGGCTTTCATGTTTCTGAAAGCCCCGTCGATGCTGGTAGATGAAAGCGCAACTTTAACAGTTAATGGAAGTCCGTCGATGGTATTAAATGCAAAATAAGCCCCTTCTGATCGCTCTGTTGAGGCAAGGGATTTTCCCTTAAAAACACCTTTGTTGGCTAATTCGTAACGAAGAAAAGGTTTTGAAAATCTGATCACATAAAACACATATTGTTCACGGGCCCAGGCTTCGCTGAGTCGGAAACCACAAACCGTCATGCTATCCACAATAATTACTTCGCAGTTAAGTGTTTTGTCGCGGTGCAACAGGTCAAGAATTACATTAGCCTCCGTTGATTTTGGAAAGTTATAGCGGTGAATGCCAAGGCGCGGACTCACGGTGAGTTCAGCTTTTATTTTATCGTCGTCTAATAAAACCTCATAAAAACCGGCAGAGGCTTTTTCGCTTTTATGATTAAATTTTGACCCGTAAATTTTGTTATCCATGGATGGTTTTCCGAGCATGGGCATTAAGAGGATGTCGCCATAATCGCTGCAACCGGTGCCGCTTAGATGTGTGTGTGAAAAACCAAACATAAAATTATCACTAACATGATATCCCGAACAACCATCCCAACTGCCATCTACGCGGGTATCGGGACTTAACTGCACCATACCAAAAGGCATAACCGGTCCCGGAAAGGTATGTCCGTGACCACCTGTTCCGATAAAAGGATTAACCAGAGCAGCGTAATTTGTTTGTGCTTTTGTTAAGGTTGAGACGAGTAAAAAAAGAAGGAGACTAAAGGTTGAAAGTGCTTTCATTAAAATGAGGCTTTGATTTATTTTTGAAAGTACAAAGAAATAATTTTAGAAGAAAGATTGATTTGTCAACAGGTCTTTCATGGTTTTAATTTCGTTTGTATCGGGTAGTTCAGTGTTTGAGGTTATGGCGGCTGAATGGTAATTGACACAGCGGCTTTTGAATAATTGATTTAAGTTGGTTGAGCGAATGCCTCCACCAGCAATGATATTGATGTGATCTCCAAATTTTTGCTGCAGGTGCTGCAATTGTTTTAGGCCTTGCCGTGCAGAGGCAGAACCACCGGAACTAAGAACACTTTTAAATCCAAGTTTAATTAGATGCGCTATGGCTTCATCGAAATTAGGGCATTCATCAATGGCGCGATGAAAGGTGATGGGAAGCGGTGCTGCCCATTGAATGACCTGTTCACAGAGCTTTATGTCGATTTTATTCTCTGCGGTTAAAGCTCCAAATACCAGGCCATCGATGTGCTGTTCTTTACAAAAGAAAATACTTTGTTTGATTTTTTCAATTTCAAAAGCAGAATAAATATAATCACCAGCCCTTGGTCGGATCATCACAAACAGAGGAATGTGTATTTTTTTACGAAGTTCTGCAATGTTTTGTTGCAAAGGAGTGATGCCTCCTAATTTATAATTTTCGCAAAACTCAATTCTATCAGCACCTGCATGCTGAGCTAGGATGGCCGATTCCACATTAAAACAAGCTATTTCAAGAATTCTGTTTACTGGCATTAACGTAAACTTGGTGCATCAACCAAATGATTATCCTCTAAGACCGAGTACACCGCGTAATTAAATCCTTTTTGTAAACAATAGGCGCCGTATTCCCCTCTTTTATTAAGCGCAATAAAACCAACCTGTAAATCAGTAAAAGATTTGCCTCTTCTTTTCATGCTGACGATCACTCGGGTTACCGCTTCTTTACAGGCATCTTCAGGTTTCATACCCTGACGCATTAATTCCACCACGGTATGACAACCTGCAATGCGAATCACTTCTTCCCCTTGTCCGGTGGCAGTAGCAGCGCCTACTTCATTATCGACATATAAGCCTGCACCAATAATTGGAGAATCGCCAACTCGGCCATGCATTTTAAAGGCCATGCCACTGGTTGTACAAGCACCCGATAAATTTCCGGCACCATCCATAGCTATCATACCAATGGTATCGTGATTTTCGATATTGGCCTGAGGTTTATAATCGGCTTTTTTCAACCATTCTTTCCATTCGGCTTCCGATTCGGCCGTTAATAATTTTTCTTTTTTGAATCCTTGAGAAAGTGCGAACTGCAAGGCCCCATCACCTACTAGCATGACGTGTGGTGTTTTTTCCATTACGGCACGTGCCACCGAAATGGGATGTACAATGTGTTCCAAAGCAGCAACCGAACCAATGTTGCTAAATTCATCCATAATACAGGCATCGAGGGTTACACGACCATCACGATCAGGACGTCCGCCTAATCCCACACTGCGTTCCTTTGGATCACCTTCAGGAACTTTTACACCGGCTTCAACGGCGTCAAGGGCACGACCGTTCGTGTTTAAAATTTTCCAAGCTTCGGCATTGGCTTCAATACCAAAACGCCAGGTAGATAAAACGATGGGTTTCACTGCCGGTGCGGCCATTTCGGCAAGGTTTAAAGCTTTTGTTTTATTTACAGCAAACACTGAAGCGGTTAGTGCCGAGAGTTTTAAAAATTTTCTGCGTGATGTCATGGTGTGTTTTTTTAATGTGAACTTGTTTCTGAAGTTTCTCCTAATTGAATGCCTTGTTTACGTAATATTCCGGCTGCTTTCCAACCATAAAAGGCCAGATAGGCAAAACAAAAAACACCAACGATGTAACTGGCTTTAATGCCTAAATGATCAGAGCCAGCTAACCAACCTTGCAGCCAACTTACCAAACCGCCACCCATAATCATCATAATTAAATAACTCGAACCCTGGTTGGTGTATTTTCCCAAACCACTGATGGCTAAAGTAAAAATGCAAGGCCAAAGGGTGGAACAAAATAAACCCACGCTGATAAATGCATAAACGCTCACAAGTCCTGTAGTACTCATGCCCAGTGCAAGTGCCGCAATTCCACAGCTTGAAAAAATTACCAATTGACGGGCCGGATTTCCTTTGCTTAAAAAGTCGGCAACGATGAGTATAAGGATCACAAATGCATACGGGTAAAAAACACTGAGATCACTTTTTGCAATGGCATTCACCAATAAAAAAACCGAAAAAGCCAGATAAGGCATGATAAAACGAAGCAATTTTTTAATACCCATGGATGTTTCGAACGCTCCGGCTGAAGAAGTCCAGCGACCAATCATTAAACTAGCCCAGAACAAAGAAATATAGGGGGCGGCATCACCGGTTGCAATATTAATATATTGACGCATGTATTCCGGCAAGTTGGAAGCCGTTGATACTTCCACGCCCACGTATAAAAAAATGGCAATCATTCCTAAAACCAATTGTGGGTATTTAAGCGAGCCTGAACGAGCTTCTTGTCCATCTTTAGAAGGTTTTGTGTCGTTGTGATGTATTTGATTTGGCAGAGATGAGAATTTAAAAATGAGTGCTACTATTAAAAATGCGGCGCCTAAAATTAAATAGGGGAATTTCACCGATTCAATACTGTCGAGTTTTAGTCCTGAACCTACATTACCGAAAATAGCATAACTTACTACCAGCGGTCCAATGGTTGTGCCCACATTATTAATGCCGCCGGCCATACTTAAGCGTTGGGAAGCTGATTCGGGATTACCCATAACAATGGCTAATGGATTAGCGGCAGTTTGTTGCAGTGAAAATCCCAGTGCCACAATAAAAAGTCCGGTGATCATTAAATTAAAAGAAACCAGCTCAGCAGCAGGATAAAACAACAAGGTGCCTAACGCCGATAAACAGAGTCCAAGCGAAATTCCGTTCTTGTAGCCAATTTTATTTAAGATATCGCCACCATAAATTTTAGAAAGTATTATATAAATGACTGAACCCACGGTATAAGCCACATAAAAGGCCACTGAAATAAGTTGACTTTGCCATTGCTCTAAATGCAATTTCTCTTTAAATACCGGAATGAGGATATCGTTGCTGGCTGCAACAAATCCCCAAAAAAAGAAAACAGAAATTAAGGTAACAAAGGCCGAACGGTTAGTATGCATAAAGCTTTTAAATTTTACCGAATATATTTTAAATAATCCTCTTTGCCAATTAACCAACGTTTATTTGTTAACCATTTTGTATTAATTCTTTAAACCTTTATGTACCTTTGCTCGAATTATTCTCCGTTCGGGAAAAAGGCCTTTCCTCTACACCTAGCCTTTATATGAAGTCGGGGAACATTTAATTTTTATTTATGGAATTACTCAGTCCTAGCAATTTTACCGATTACGAATTACTCGATTGCGGCAATTTTGAAAAACTCGAACGTTTTGGTACTTACGTCACCATTCGTCCCGAGCCTCAAGCTGTTTGGCCAAAAGTGTATACAGAAAAGGACTGGGAAAAAATGGCGCATGTAAAATTTATGCCCCGTTCGTCGAGCAGCGGTGATTGGAAAAAATTTAAACAAATGCCCGATCAGTGGGAGATTACGTATAAACTAAAGGAAGTTGGCAGTAAGCAGACTGTTGCAGGCAGTGATTTAGTTTTTCGTTTGGGGTTAACATCCTTCAAGCATGTGGGAATTTTTCCCGAGCAGGCTGTTAATTGGGATAAGATTTACACGTTTTTAAAACATAAACCCAAAGCCAAATTTTTAAATCTTTTTGCTTATACCGGCGGTGCATCCATTGCTGCCCGTGCAGCAGGAGCAGAGGTGACACATGTTGACAGTATCAAACAAGTGGTTACTTGGGCCAACGAAAACATGCAAAAATCGCATTTAGATAATATCCGTTGGTTGGTGGATGATGCCTTGAAGTTTGTAAAAAAAGAAATGCGTCGCGGTAATTTTTACCAGGGCATTATTTTAGATCCGCCTGCCTTTGGGCACGGACCAAACGGTGAGAAATGGAAACTGGAAGACAATATTGGTGAAATGATGGATTCGGTATTACAGCTTCTTGATCCGAAAGAACATTTATTGATCTTAAATGCTTATTCATTGGGCTTTTCGGCTTTAGTGCCTGAGAATTTATTAAAACCATTTGCACAAAAAAACAAATCCGACCTAAGTATAGGAGAACTGTATTTAACCGCCAAAAGCGGCATTAAGCTTCCTCTGGGTGTTTGGGGAAGTGTAAAAAAAGAGGGCTAGAAATTATGAAATTCATTAGTATTTCCTTTGCACGCAGAGGCGCAATCATGCTCCTTAGCTTGGTATTCACCTTTCATGTGTTCGTTCTTTCGGGCATAATTCCTTACGACATGGTTTGGGGAGGAAAACTCTCTGAGCCATTAAAAATGATGCGTTACGAAGGTTTTTCAACCATCACCACCCTGTTTTTATTATCCATACTCTTAATCGAAAGTGGGATTTTAAAAATACGGTTAAGTGACTCGCTCCTAAAAATATTACTTTGGTTTATGGCACTTATTTTTACGTTAAACACCTTCGCCAATGTATACTCCATTAATGTTATTGAACGTTCTTTTGCCCCGGTTACCATTGTATTGGCGCTTTTTTGTATTCGACTGGCCTTGGGTGAAAAGAAAAAAACAGAAGAAATTTAAAACTTTTTACGCCGTTCTTTTTCATTTTTTATCACTTGTCCTCATTTTTAGTCCTTAATTTTAGATCTTTAATTTTTAATCTCAATACCACATATTATGTACAAACAAGCTTTATTACAAAATTTACAACGCGAAATATTTTTACTCAAACAACTGGCGCCATTTATTGAAGAACGCGATCTTGATTTTCGTCCCTCTGAAAAAATGCGCAGTACGCTTGAATTGATGCAATACCTGTCGGGCATTGGTGCCACCATGTTACGTTGGTTTATTAAAAACGATTTAACCCCCGAAGAGTGGGTAAAAATTCGCGAACACCGTAAAACCCTGACCCGCGAGAATTTTAAAGAACGGTTGGATCAGCAAATGGAAGATATGTTGATGTATATGAATATGATTTCGGAAGAAGATATGAATAAAATGGAAGTGGAATTGCCTTCCAAAGAAAAAATGATTCTAGGTATTGCTATTATTAATGCTCCCATCAAATGGTTAGCTGCTTACCGCATGCAGTTGTTTATGTATTTAAAAATGAATGGGCGCGCTGAACTCAGCACCAAAGAAGCCTGGACTGTAATAGCCGAATTAACCTTGTAAAAAAATCACATAAACCACAAACAAGCTCCAAGCTATTCTTGCTTGTGTTTTTTTATTTCCCTCCACAATTCTTCCAATCATCAGAAAAAATAGATATATTTGATTTAAGAATATAATTCTGAACTTTTTTCAGTTTATTGAATTTTTAAATCCATCACAATGAATAAATCTTTACGTCTTAGTTTATTTTTAAGTCTGTGTTTTTTTGGCGGATTACTTGCCCAAACCAGTTACACTTACACCGGCAAACCGCAGTTTCAGATCCTTACCAAACGTGGCGGAAATGTGTTAGGTAAAATTAAGATCGAACTTTTTCCGGATATTGCGCCGCATCATGTGCGTAATTTTGATAGTTTAGTAAGTGTTCAGTTTTACGACACCACGGCCTTTCATCGTGTGGTACCGGGCTTTGTGATTCAGGGTGGCGATCCTAATTCGCGTCATGGCGCCATTTCAACCTGGGGTTTCGGTCAGGCCGGACAACCGACCGTAAATGCCGAATTTGGATTTCTAAAACATACCCGAGGAATTTTATCTGCTGCCCGCTCTCAAAATATTAACAGTGCCACGTCTCAGTTTTTTATTTGTGTGGCAGCTGCCTCCAATTTAAACGGCTTGTATTCTGCCTATGGTCGTGTTATTTCAGGCATGGGCTGTGTTGATACCATTGTGGGCGCTCCCTGCATGGCAAGTCCGTATGCCAGCATGCCTGCTCAAAAAATAGAAATGTTTGTAACCTATCTCGGCTCGAACGACAGCATTTTACCGGCACCCGTATTAATTACACCGACTAAGGGTACCGACAATGTTGACACCTTAACGGTGTTACAATTAAAATGGAATGCCGTTCCAGGTGCACTTTTTTACCATTTAGACGTGAGTACCGATTCCTTGTTTGTGAATGACACTATCCGCTCGGTAGATGCCAGCAATTTATTATACAATTTAAATCAATTAAAATCCAATACCAAATACTTTTGGCGCATTAAGGTCACCAATGGTGGCAATAGAACCTATTCGCCAATCTGGAATTTCCGCACCAAAGGTCCTGAAACAGCCGGCATCAACAGCATTAGTGGTGCACGTACGGGTATTGATATTTTTCCGAATCCCAGTTTTGGCAAATTTACGTTCAGTAATTTAGAACGCGGTGAAGTCATTGAAGTATTTGATATTAATGGAAAACCCGTTTATAGTGCGGAAGCCAAAGAAACCACTGTAAATGTAGAATTGGATGGCAGAGCTAAGGGCATTTATTTTTACCGGGTAAGCAACGATAAACACAGCAAACAGGAGGGTAAATTAATCCTTCGTTAATCAAAACTCCTATTATGTTTCAACCCAAAATGACTTATAAACTGTTGCTCGTTCTCAGTGCCCTTGTTTTTTTAGGTATCCGTTACAGGGCGCAACCTGCCGATAAAATTTACGGACTTTGCTGGAAGAACAACCAGGCTAGTTTTGGTTCTTACGACATTACTGCCAAGTACTTTACACCAGTTTCATTGCTTAACGGCAGTTTTACCATACAGTCGGGCGAATCGACCTATGACGATGCAAGCGGACACTATTTTATTAAAAGCAGTGTGGGTATATTAATGATTGATGTGTTGAGTGGACTTGTTTTAGACACCCTTAAACCCGCTCAGGATTTGCATGGCATTGAATTTGATTCTCGTATTAATAGTTTGGTTGGCTCTTATACCTCGGGCAATGTGGAAATTTTTGCTCGCCTAAAAATAAACACAAAAGTATTTACCAGCGTTGACACCTTGCCAAAAGTGCTGGGAATTCGAAGCGGGGAATCGACCTTTGACCAAGTATTAAGAAGGTATTTTGCAATAAATAACCGGGGCATTATGGTTGTAGATTCTAACGGTTTTCTCATTGACACGATTAATCCCCAGTTTGGGTTTAGGGGAATGGAGTATGATCCTGCTTCCGACAAATTAGTTGGCACGTATTATAAACTCGGCTTTGAGTTATCGGCCAGTATTGCCGTGAGCACGAAATCCTTTAACGCCCTAGATACATTATTTGGCGCCATAGGTATGACACAAGGCGAAACCAGTTTTGATAAACAAAATCACCGCTATTTTACAAAAACAAGTCAAAATATTTTAAACCTCAGCGCACAAAACGGTAAAGTGCAGGACACTATTAAAAACTTAAACCAGTTAAGCGGCATTGAATTTGCTCATGTAACACAAGTGAATACAGTAGGTTTAAACGACGTCAAAAACGAAGCCAAAGCACTGCCCTACCCTAACCCTAGTAGCGGCATTATTCATTTTAACAATCTGAATACAGGTGATTTAATCACACTTACAAACCTGAACGGCACTGAACTATTTAGAATCTGCTGCTCAAAGCCAAGCGAACAAATAAATTTAATCGGACATATACCCGGGATTTATTTTTACACCATATATACTCGTGAATACGCGCTGAAAGGCAAGCTGATATTGGGGAGTGGAGAGTAGTGCGCGTGTATTAATGCACGCTGATACGCTTCATTCAAAGTCCTGTGCCCGTGTCTAAAATCCATTTCCTTTAACAAAAGCCTAAAAGGATGTAATCTACCTGTTTTTTATGCTTGTTAAAGGCTTATCTTTGCTAGATAAATAAAAAAGATTTGTGCCAAAAATAAAACGCCATATCCTTTGGAAACTTTTTATTGTCACCGCAATTATTGTCATAGCAGCCGGACTCCTATTCTTTAAACTTTATGTGTACAAAATGCCGGAGAGTCGTAAAGCCTTTCTTTTAGCGACTGGTATTTAAATTTAAAAGTAGATAAAACTGAAAGTAAGCAGGCAAAGGAATACCGTCGCAGTATCGAATCCCCCTATCTTTTAATTGATACCATTTTCCGATCAATGGAAGGGCCCATGACGGCTAAGGAAGTTTTTATAAATGATCATCTTACCAAAATTATAAGTTCTGCCTTTTTACCTGAGCTCCTATGGATTACCGGTTATAAAGTGGAGTTATTTGATGACAAGAATACGCGTTTGACTTATGATTTTATGTGTCATAACAATTTAAACATTGGCCATAACAACATATTGCCTTGGAAACTCAAAACCCTTGGTACCGATAAGCGTTTGTTTACCTTAACCGAAGGCCAAACCGAAATACATTTACCGGAGCATTATGGCATTCCACTTATGTCGAATCAGCGATTGCGTGTAGACTTTCAGGTACTTAATCACAATCAACTTCCTGTAAATGTGAAGGTTAAACAGAAAGTTACCATTTACTACAAGCGTAATTGTGAAATCGCTGAAAGCATGCGCGCCTTGTACCAACAAAGTGTTTTTGAATGTAAACAAGTAGCCGGTCCGCGTGGTGCCTTTGATGAAAAACCAACTGGAAAAACCGACACCCTGATAACTTCCAATGATTTGTTAAAGTTGTGTTGCAGTAATACCGGTGTAGAAATGAAAGACGGATATCCTTTTCGCGATAATTATAGTAGAGAATTTACCGGACACTGGGTTCTTTCAGACAGTCTTGAAACAACGTGTACCGACGTAACGCGCATGTTGAACCTCAGTACAACTACCTTGGTACACTTTTTTTCAGTGCATGTGCATCCCTTTTGTAAATCACTCGAACTTATTGATAATACTACTGGATTAAGTATCTATAAAGCAGAAATGATTGGCTCAAAAGGGAAGGTAGGTCTGGAAGTGATTCCAGTTAAATCAATTGATGAGGGCATTTTATTCTACAGCAACCATATCTACAAATTAATAAGCGTCTATCATAAAACGCAAGCCGAACGACATTCGGCAATGGCCAGTATGTATTTGTATTGTGAAGAAAAATAATTTATTTAAAATGAAAAAATCACTTTTATTCCTTTCGTTTTTAATGGCGGAGCTTGCCATTGCACAGGTTAATAACCAAAGTGCCGAAAAACCTTATATTGAAGTTACAGGAACAGCAGAAACAGAAGTTGTTCCCGATGAGATATACATCAGTATTGTTATTCGTGAGCGTTATGTTGGAAAGGAAAAACAAACCATTGACATGCGGGAAGAAAAACTGAAATTTGCCCTGATCGAAATAGAACTGGATATGAAAAATTTATTTCTAGCTGATGCTAATGCCGATCACGTAAAAGTAAAATGGAAAACAAAAGATGTGTTGACCAAAAAAGATTACCTGCTTAAAGTAACCAATGCTACAAAAGTCGGGCAAGTTTTTCAGCAATTGGATAAACTGGAAATAACCGATGCTTTTATCACCAAGGTTAATCACTCAAAAATTGACAGTCTTAAAAAAGAAATCCGTATTCAGGCCATTAAAGCTGCCAAAACCAAAGCTGACTATTTGCTAAAGGCCATTAACGAGCAAACCGACAAGGCTCTTATTGTGCAGGAAAGAGAGGGCTGTTATGCTGATCCGAGGACGGCGAATGTGATGTACAAAGCCCAAGCCATGTTGGAAGAATTAAGCGTTGATGAAACAAAAGCCAAATCAGAAAATGAAATTGAATTCAAAAAGATAAAAATTCAGGCTTCTATGTTTGTGAAATTTTCGATCAAACAATAAGAAAAAAAGTAACAAAGAACGTAAAGGATTCGCTTTATTTTACGCGCAAAACGGATTTTTTAAAACAATTGGTCCCCGCATGTGTTATTTCTAAAAATAGATTCTTATAAAAAACAATAACATGAAAAAAATAGTCAAATGGTTCGGTATTATGGTTTTAATAATTGCCATCATTGGCGGCATTTTATTTTTTAAATACCTCTATCCTTTTATGAAAAAGATGAAGGAAACCGAAGTGGTGCAATTTGATAAGGATTTAACTCTCATTACCGGTGGTGGCGGTAATTCAGGTATACTCAATTCGGATAGTTTGGTGGTGGTAATTGACACGAAGATGGATGCTGCAGCCGAGGAATTGCATACGGAGGTGATGAAAATTGCGGGTTCTAAACCCATTCTGGTTATTAATACACACATTCACCCCGACCATGTTAAAGGCAATGAATTATATAAAGGAGCTTCTATTCTTGCCGGAGCAAATTTTGGTAAAGAACTTTGGAGAAAAGAAGTCGGAGAAAAAAATTTACCAACGGAATGGATAAAAGACCGCATGGATATTAGGATAGGAGATGACACGCTGACTATTTTAAACCTCAACAAAAATGTGCATACACAAAGCGATGTATTTGTGTATTTACATAAACGTAAATTATTATTTGGTGGCGATGTAGTTTTAAACAAACAGGCGCCGGTAATGATTGGTGTTGCCAATGCACCGGCTTATCAGGAAACGCTGGATTGGCTGCCCACTGCTTTTGATATTCAAACCATTGTGCCGGGACACGGCAGAATTGGCGGCATTGAACTTATTGATAATTTTAAAACTTACTTTAACGATATGAAAACAGCTGCCTCCGATCCTTCAAAAAAAACGGAATTAGTTGCCAAGTACGATGATTGGAACCAGATTCCATTTGTTATGTCGCCCGGCGCCACCATCGCTTCTTTCGAAAAAGCAGACGACAAATAACTTTAGTTGGCTTTTACAAACAGATTTTCAACCTGATCAATTTTACGACATTCTAATAAAAAATATTTGGTTATGTGCCGATTGGTGACGAAACTGTGACGCTCAGTTGAATCTAGATCAAACACATTGCCGGTACCTTCATCTTTAATATAAACAGCATATCCTTCAGGAATAAACAAATCGTTTGATTTCACGAAAGTATAAACCTCCTTTGGATTAAGTTCTATTTTTAAAACTACGGAGTATTCCAAATTATGCGGCAAACAGACAATATTTATAACATGCCCGGATTCCGTTGAATTGCGGGTTATAACCAAACCAACATTCAAATCGAAGTCGGTGCTTTTTGAAGTGTTGGAAGAATTGTTTTGTGCCCAACTTATATTATGCAAAAACAGAACTAAACAACAGGCGATGATAGTTTTCATGATTTTATTTTTTGTCATTAATTTTTAACGCATTGCGGTGAGCTTACACTTTTGATAATCCATCTTCAAAACAAAGCGTTCTTCCATTTTTTTACTGGTTTCAAAAACACAAGAATCGCTTGCTTTAAGGTCATAATGTTCACCGGTAAATGTATCTTCTATCACAGCCGTATAATATTCCGGAATTGCTAATGCCGGATGTTTTTTAAAAACATAGGTTCCTTTCATATTCGGACTAAGATAAATTGGTATGGTAAGTTTACCCGAATACGGTAAGCTTTCAATCAATATCGCTTTTAAAGGTATAATCGCATTATCCTTATAAACTAGCGCATCTTCCTCGTAAGAGTATATAAGTGTGCAGGGAGAAACAACAGATGCTTTACGAGGTGTTTCTTGCGCAAATCCAAATCCGATTAGAGTTGTCAAAAAAAAATATATGATTAAAGTTTTCATTGTATGAGGATGTTTAAACTATCCTGATACAAAGGTCATTCAGGAATTGTTGTATTTATTTACCTAAACGCCCTACCTGTTTCAGATGTAAGATTCAGTTTATTTTTGCACTTAACCTGCTTCGGGCCTAGTTTATGCCTGTAAAAACACTTAGCTTTGTTTTCTTGTATTTATGAATAAAAAAATCAGGCCAACAAAACTGAAAGTCACATTGCAAGCCAAAACAGCTATTTACTTTCAATCCGCACGCCACTCTTCCATCATTACACTAATGGTTGTGTTGATGAGCCATAAATTATGCGCACAAAACAATACAGAAACCAATAACCTTAGCGCCACGACTTATTTTGAAATGTACAGCAGTTTCGATCTTGGAGGGCACGATAACCAAGACCGTAAATCCTACTTCTATAATTTCAACCGAGATCGATCAATAAATTTAAATCTTGGGTTTGTAAAACTGAGTTATCACGCCGAACATTTCAGAGCCAATTTCGCGCTCATGAGCGGCACTTATGCCCAATACAACATGAACACTGAAGATGGTTTGTTTAAAGCAATTTTTGAATGTAATGCAGGGATTAAACTATTAAAAAAACAAAAACTCTGGCTCGATGCCGGTATTATGCCTTCACACATAGGTTTTGAAAGTGCTATGGCCAAGGATTGCTGGGCATTAACCCGAAGTTTACAGGCTGATAATACTCCGTATTTTGAATCGGGAATTAAATTAGGCTATACTACTAAAAGCGAGAAATTATACCTGGCTTTGATGTATCTGAATGGTTGGCAAAAAAATAAAAAAAACCCCAATAACCACAGTCCTTCCTTTGGCACGCAAATTACTTTTAGTCCAAAACAAACCATCAGCATTAACTGGAGCACTTTTATTGGCAACGATTTGCCCGACAATGTAAATCTTTGGCGTTATTACAATAACATCTACGCCATCATACAATTCAGAAAACATTTCGGAATAACCACCGGTGTGGACTTTGGTTTTCAGCAATTAAGTAAAGGAAGTAAGAACTACGCAAAAGTGCTTGCTCCCATTATTATAACCCGTTATCGTGTAAATAATCATTTTCAGTTAGCTTTCCGAGCCGAATACTACCGCGATTTAAACAATGTTATTATTAAGGAAGGCGGGCTCAATGGTTTTCAAACCGGCGGACTCTCGATGAATTTTGATTACCTCCTTAATAAGCAAATGAGCCTTCGCTTTGAAGGCAGGGCCCTTGGCAGCAAAGATCAGATTTTTCAAAAATATACGATGAAAACAAGCAGAAATTACTTCTTTACACTTTCTATGGCTTTCAATCTATAATCGTTTAAAAACACAATTCCACGAATATTTAAATTTTGTTTTAATCGCGTTTGCAAGCCACAGAATATTTAACTTTATTTGAATAAGAATAATTCTTAAAATAAGGGGAATCTAAAATCATACTACATGCTGTCACTATTCAAGTCAAAAAAAACTGAGAGTCATCAATTAACACTTGAAGACGATACGTTTTTTACAAAGCTCAGAAATGCTGAATACAGCAGATTGGATAAAGAAGGGCATGCTTATTTAGATTATACCGGTGGGAATTTGTACACGCAAAGTCAGATTCAAAAACACCAAGCCTTGCTACGCGACAATGTTTACGGCAATCCACACAGCACCAACCCCACTTCTCATCTGTCAACCATTTTAGTGGAAGATGCCAGAAAAAAAATTCTGAGTTTTTTTAATGCGACTGACTATCACTGTATTTTTACCTCCAATGCGTCGGGTGCTTTAAAAATTGTTGGTGAATCGTTTCCATTTAATGAAAAAAGTAGTTTTGTAATCTTAGCCGATAATCATAATTCGGTTAACGGCATCCGCGAATATTGTACTGCTAAAAACGGCAAAACCACCTACATTCCAGTTCAATATGAAGACCTAGAAATAAAAGCCGACTTGCTTGAAAAAGTCCTTTCAGAGGCTGATCCGAAGGCTAATAATTTATTTGCTTATCCGGCACAATCCAACGTGTCGGGCGTAAAGCATGATTTGGCTTGGATAGAAAAAGCGCAGAAAAAAGGTTTTGATGTGTTATTGGATGCGGCGGCTTATGTGCCGAGTTCTAAATTAGATCTGTCTGTTATTAAACCCGATTTTGTTTCCATTTCATTTTACAAAATTTTTGGTTACCCAACCGGCATTGGTTGTTTGTTGGTAAAAAAATCAAGTTTCGATAAACTGGTAAAACCCTGGTTTGCCGGCGGCACGGTTACTATGGTATCGGTGGTTAGTCCAAATAAATTTTTGGTATATGGCAGCGAACGCTTTGAAGATGGCACCTTAAATTATCTTGGAATTCCGGCGGTTACGATTGGATTGGATTATATTGAATCTATTGGCATGGAAAGGATCTCCAAACGTGTGCTCTCCTTAATTGAAAACCTCTCTATCGAATTAAAAAAACTAAAACATGATACTGGTAAATACATTGTGAAGATTTTTGGTCCCGATAATTTTAAACACCATGGCGGCACACTTATCATGAACTTTTTTGATCCCGAGGGGAAACTTTTTCCATTTGAGAAAATAGAAGCCATGGCCAATGCTAAAAAAATCTCCATACGTTCGGGATGCTTCTGTAATCCGGGTATTGACGAAATAAATAACTGCGTGACCACCGAAGAACTGGCAAACTATTTTGTGAGTCGCGATAAAGGCGATTACCATGACATTGTAGCCTACCTCGGTAAAATGCGTGGCGCCATAAGGGTTTCGGTTGGTATAGCCAGCAACGGCAATGACCTCATGCGCTTTGTGGAACTAATCAGTACCTTAAAAAATAAGGCGGTAAAAGACCTTTAATACTTAAAATTTCTAAAAAAATAATAAGGGCTTAAACCGTTTCCATTTTGCGTTTTGCTTTTACCAATTTACTCACGCGACTTACCAGGTAAACACACCAAAGTATTAAGCCTACCATCACATAACCAAGTGTATCAAAATGCTCAATGGGACTGGTTTTTGTTTGTTGCACAACTACCATACCGGCAAAAATAGCCGCTAAACCACCGGCCATTTGTTGTAAAGATGAATTCACACTCATATAAGCTCCCCGGTCGTACATTTCTGGTACGGCAGAGTTTAGAGCCGTTGCAGGCACCATGCGACTCATAATTCCCATAAACAAGACCATATTAATGATGATTACCATCCAAATAGGCACCGGACTAAGATTTGTATAAATGACGATCATCACACAAGCTATTAACGAACCAATGGTGAAGAGTTTAAACTTATCGAAACGATCGGCCAATTTACCAACTAGTGGCATGATGATGATAGTTGAAATGCCTGTAAAGAAAAAGATAAGTGGTATTTGCGATTGCGCGATGTTTACATTGTTCACCAGAAAGGCCGTTGTAAAAGGCATGAGCATGAATCCACCCATCGATAACATAGCCGTGGCTATGAATCCAATGCGGTAATCTTTCTTTTTGATGGTATGCCATAAATGTTGTAAAGCGTTTTTATCACTTTGTAATTTCAAATGTTCGGTAAGTGGTTTTAATTCAAAAACAATGGCAATGCCGATGAGGATAGCCAAAACAACTACCATGTAAAAAGTGGCATGCCAATTAAATGCATTGGCTAATAATAAACCAATGGGTATACCCAAAATCTGAGACCCGGCAAAAGCCATTTGCACATAGCCCATCACCTTGCCGCGTTGTTGTAAACTAAACACATCGGTTATGATGGCCATGGATATTGAACCAATCACACCACCAAAAATACCGGTTACTATGCGGGCAATAAACAGTGTTTCGTAATTGTAAGCCAAGGCGCAGAAAAAAGTACCGATAATAAAACCCACATAAAAAAATAAAAGTAATTTTTTGCGGTCAAACTTATCGGCGAACCCTGCCGCCAGAAAGCCCGAAATGCAGGCGCTGATAGCATAGGCCGAAACCACAGATCCAAATTGTGTGGTACTCATTTCCATCGACTTCATTAAAATATCGCCTAGTGGCGATAATATCATAAAATCAAGCACAATGGTAAACTGTAATAAGGCCAGTAAACCAATCATGAATTTTTGATAAGCAGTAAACTCTATGGCCTCGAGTTTTATGGGTCCACTAGCAGTAGGTTGCGACTTGGCGATGGTTCCGGTCATTTCCGGTTTAGAATCTTTCGGTGTTTCGTTCATTCGTTCTATTCCAATTCCTGGCATTGGTAGCCCATTTTATTAATTAGTTCTATGATCTGAGCGCTGTTTAAGGTATAGGATACAATGCGCATAACGCAATCAATGTCATCACAATCCACACTCCAGTCGTTAATACCTGCTGTATAGCTTAGCATTTCGCTGATCCGGAATTTATCGTCCGCTGTTTTTATATTGGTTTTAAAAATGAGAATGTGGCTATAATTTTCCATGATCATTTCCATATTATTAAGGTTTAAGCGCCTTCACTACCATGTGAAGGGTTTGTTTCATTTTAGCATCGGTTATTTTAAAATTTTCAGTCATCATTTTCTTTTCCTGCAGGTGAAATTTTACTAGCGAATAAAAAGACCCATAGGCAATGGACCAGAAGATCTCAGGCTCCATGCGGGCTAGTTCACCTCGTTGAATCGCATTCTTAACAAAAAGAACCATGTTTTCTTTAAATTCTTTCATGCTCACATTTTTATGATTGATAAGCGGAGAATTTCGAAACAGTTCGAAGAACTGATAAATAATTGGATTGTCAGAAATAAAAGCCAAACGATTTTTCCATTGCAGCCATAAGCCCTCTTCCAATGAAACACTGGGGTCAAAATTTCTTAAAGCGAAAAATGCAAATTCTTTTTGAGCATGATTAAATAAACTGTGTAAAAGATCTTCGCGGTTTTTATAATAAATATAAATGGTAGCCGGCGATACGCCCGCAGCCTTGGCCAGCTTTTGCATGCTCAAACCCTCAAAACCTTTTTTTACGATAATCTCGTAGGCTTTTTCTCGGATGGCTTCTTCTTTATGCTCGTCGCGGATTCTCATTTCTGATGGCAAAGTTAAATGAATGTTCATTCACTTATAAAGACAAATCAGAAAAAATGCAAAAAAATAAAGTTAAATCGATTCATGTATTAGTCTACGACATTCGCTTGTGCACCGAACCGTGTCTCGTCCTAAAATAGGTTGACACTGAAAAGTCAACTAAAATGATAACAGAAAGCTTAAAAGAGAGTATTATTGCAGAAAAGCTAACAACAAGAATCAGCTACCGTGCATTAGGGTCGAAGTATAATTTAAAATTCCAAACAGTGC
>CANKBS010000016.1 GCA_947480015.1 Sphingobacteriaceae bacterium | reverse complement strand
CTTCGCCGAATTATCCAAAAAGAGAAACCATAAAATTCAGATTAGAATTCTTCTCCCAAAATTTCCGATTGATCCTGTAAATTTCTTCTTGTTTAGACTTGCAAAATTATATGCTAAGAGAATTACTCCACAGGTTTTGATACTGATCCTTAGTTTGGTAATTCGGACTTTAATTAGTTAATTTGGTTATCGTTAAACTAAAAATTTAAGTACTTATCTATGTCGATTTGGAGAACAAAACCGGTGTCAGCTTTTGAGGCTGAAATGAAGAAAAGCGATTTAAAACGTGTGTTAACCCGCTGGGGACTCACTTCGTTAGGAATTGGAGCCATTATTGGAGGCGGGATTTTTACCTTAACCGGTATTGCCGCCCACGATTTTGCAGGTCCCGCTTTGGCCTTATCTTTTGTAATTGCCGGTATTGGGTGTTTATTTGCTTCCCTTTGTTATGCTGAATTTGCATCTGTTTTACCCGTAGAAGGCTCGGCATACTCATACGCTTATGGCACCGTGGGTGAATTATTTGCCTGGTTTATTGGCTGGAATTTAATATTAGAATACATGATGGGTGCCACCACCGTGGCTGTAGCCTGGAGCGGATACTTTGTGAAACTCCTGCATTTATTTCACATCGATTTCCCAATATACTTGTGTAACGATTTAGCCACCGCTACCGAAAAGTGTTTAGCCGCCGGCTTAGCAGCCCCAGGTTTCGCTTTTAATATTCCGGCATTTGTGATTACATGGATCGTAACGGCTGTTTTGGTAAAAGGCATTAAAGAAGCCGCCAGTACGAATAACGTGATCGTAATCGTAAAGATAGCCGTGGTTTTATTCGTGATTATTGTAGGAGCTTTTTATATTAATCCTGCCAACTGGTCGCCGTTTATTCCCGATAAAGTACCGGCCTTAGATGAACTTGGCCATGAGACCGGCAAATTTAAATTCGGTTTTGGTGGTGTATTAACCGCTGCTACCATTGTGTTTTTTGCTTACATCGGTTTTGATGCCGTTTCTACTCAAGCCGGTGAGGCCGTGAATCCTAAAAAAGATGTACCCTTTGCAATTGTAGCTTCCCTTATTATTTGTACGGTTTTATACATTTTAGTATCACTGGTTTTAACGGGTATGGTAAGATACGATCAACTTGATAAAGCCGCTCCGGTAGCTTCAGCCTTTTCGGGAATTGGTATTAATTGGGCAGTGTTTATTATTACCATTGCCGCTACAGCCGGTTTAACTTCGGTTATGCTGGTTATGATGCTCGGACAAACCCGCATTTTTCTGGGTATGGCAAAGGATGGCTTATTGCCAAAATGGATGTTCGGCACCTTGCACGCCACGTTTAAAACACCTTATCGCAGTACCATTTTAGTTGGCGCATTAATTTCAATCATCGCTGCGGTTACACCTATCGGTAAAATTTCGGAAATGTGTAGTATGGGTACTTTATTGGCATTTGCCATGGTTTGTATTGCGGTGATGATGTTGCGTTACAAACGTCCTGACCTTGAACGTCCATACAAAACACCGGCTATTTATCTGGTGGGAAGTTTAGGCGTTGGGTTTAATATTTTCCTCATGTGTTTTGTAAGACCCGAAACGTGGGTGGCCTTTTTAATTTGGGGCACAATAGGGATTGCTGTTTATTTTATTTACAGCCGTCGACACAGTAATTTGAATAAGATCGAGGAATAAGACCTTCGCTTCTGTTCGGAATTTTTTTTAAACTCTAAAGAGGGTTCATAACCATGAAGACTTTTTTTTTAAGTGGCATTTGTTTACTGGTATTCAGTTTGAAGCTTAATAGCCAAATTAAAAGCTATCAGTTGAGTTATTATTTCAGCATCAATGAAGTAAATTCGGAACTTAATTTTAAAAGGCTCGATTCCTTAAATGATTTAGCCGGCAAAGCTGCACTTACCATTAAAATTTCCGGTTATACCGATTTTTTATCCACTAGCAATTACAATAAAATCCTTTCTGAAAAAAGAGCCGATGCGGTTAAAGCTTATCTTGTAAAATTGAGCAATGCCTCAAAAATCAGTATCCAATCATGCAGTGGCATGGGTGAAGTCAATTCAAAAGAAACACAGGATGTTTTGGGAGAACCTGCGCAACGTCGGGTAGATCTGATGATCCGGGAGGAGGCAAGCCGTAAAAAAATCAGTCAGCATCAAAATACCGTTCAGGATAAACCGGCAAATCCGGAGCCTCCAAAAACAATTAATGAACTTGAAAAAGGAGAGACGCTTACCATTGAAGGTTTAACCTTTGTGCCCGGTAGACATGCTTTAACGCCCGAAGCAGAGCCGGTGATAAAAGAAGTTTTAAAAACCTTGTTAGATCATCCTGAATTAAAAGTTGAAATTCAAGGTCACATTTGTTGCTTGGCCGATGAAGTGGATGGTCTTGATTTTGATAATGGCGAAAGAAAACTCTCTGAGAACAGGGCCAAGGCTGTTTATGATTACTTGATTAAAAACGGCGTTTCAAAATCACGCTTATATTATAAAGGCTTCGGACACAGTCATCCAAAAATTTTAATCGAAACTAGTCCCGAAGAAGAACAGATGAACCGAAGGGTAGAGATTAAAATTCTTGAGAATTAGTAAGGCTTTACAGGTCGCTCCTACGGAGCTTGTGAGAAATCGCGTTTCGTTTGTTACAATCAGACGGCTCCTACGGAGCCATAAAAGGATGGATTTTATTTTTTCTATTAGAACAACAAATCTTTTGAAGAGCTATGGTTAAGTGTCAATAAAAAAAAACCGTAGCAGGGCAACAACCCTGTGGCTTGATGAGCCAGCATGTGCCTTGAGCCCGGAGCAGCCCGCCCGGGCGCCCAAATAAAAGAATTAACTCAATTTCTGATAAGTCTGCCACCAGCGGTCAGGAATTTCATTATTGGTAGCCAATTCATAATCCTTATAACTACAAGGAATTAACGTATGTCGTTCAAACTTTAAATCTTTATGCGGCGGGTAGGGGATCTCCATCCACCAACGGTCGCTTTTTTTAGATTTGTAAAAATTAATCTCGTATTTATCATCCTGCAAAATGACGTGGAAGCGGGTGTAATCAGGACTGGTACGATTCGGGAAATCATTTTTGCGGTTATAAAAACCATCCATAAAACACCAGATCATTTGCGCCGCTAAGTGCGAAGTTTTTCCGCTTTCATCAAAGGCCGGATTAATTTCATAAATGCCTATTGAGGATAATTTATCGTTCATGCCGGCGTAGCGCATCATCTGACAAGCTTCTTCGGCATAAAAACCATTGGGCGAAGCGTTGGGATTAGCAGGGGCATCGGAGTGTTTAATGGCCGTCATATCAAAGCTCAGCATGTCGGCTTGACGAATAATAGGTTCAGCTTCTTCTATTTTATCGCGCACCGTACCTAAACGATACACATCAAAATACAATTTGTTCATCATTTGTAAACTGGCCTGATCAACCAAATAGGTTTGATAACCAATGTTACTGTAGTTAAATAAATAGTTGGGCTGATATAAAATTATTTTGCCCAGGTAAGAGGTATTACTGATTTCGAGATCGGGATTACCAAAATCAAACACCGAATCAATGGCCACCACATTAATAGTTTGTTCAAGATCTTTATACCCTAAAAACTGAGGGTAGGTAAGGTCTTGAGAGCCGCCAATAATAATGGGTACAATGTTTTTACGAATCAAATAATCGATGGTACTGCGTAATGCAAAATAAGTGTCTTCGCTGCTATGGCCGGCATTTATGTTTCCCAGATCGGCCACATTCAGATCAAAACTGCCGCCATATAATTTATACAAATAGCTGCGCACCGCATCGGGCGCCAAACGGCAGCCTTCGTTGTTTTCGGCATGGCGGTCTTCTAAAACACCCACAATGGCAATAGATACATTGCTTATATCGGGAAAATCACCCTCTGTATGAATGGCAAATAAATTACCAAACTGAAATTCTTTCAACTGGGCATTGTCCAGTATTTCTTCAACAGCTACCGGACTAAAAAAATGATCGATTTCGCTCATGTGCAAATTAATTTATCTAAAAATAAAGGTCAGATGCATGGTAAAAGCAAGTATTCTCAGTTAATATTAACAGCGTGGTCTTAGAAACTGTGCATTTACTGAATTGAATGAAATTCACTAATTTTAAGAACAAATGTATTACCTCGAAAAAAGAAAAAAAGCATTCTTGCATGCTATAGCCGGTTTAGCTCAGGCCTTTAAAAAGGAGGTACATCTGAAGTTGCAAGCGAGCATTGCCATATTGGTAATAGGGGCGGGTTTTTACTTTTCCATCACTAATAAGGAATGGTTGCTAATTGCACTTTGCATTTGTTTGGTACTGGCTTTCGAATTGATAAACTCAGCCATCGAAAAACTCTGCGACAGAGTAACGCTTGAGAAAGAACCTGAAATTAAATACATCAAAGATGTGAGTGCAGGCGCCGTATTGCTTGTGGCTCTGTTTGCAGCGTTATGTGGACTCGTTATTTTTATTCCCTATTTCAAAAACCTGTTTTAAGATTTGTTTATAAAATTTGGCAAAACTAACAGCCAAGGTGCAATAACTTTTTGGGCTTTACTTTTCTATCCCTGATCACTTTCTTAATTTAGTTGAATCAATAAGATCCTGATATATTCGCCAAAAAGCGGTAATCGTTTGGTTTACATTTTACGCACCTTGCTTCATGAGGGGCTGGGTTTAAGGCATGAAATCACCGCCAACAAAGAACAATTCGCTGCTTCCGCATTACCAAAGATTAATTATTCGGAGGAAGTTTTTGACGGCATCGTCAGCATAAAACCCCACACCATCTTATTTGATCACGGCATTCGCGATTATCAGTTGCAGGTGAATACCAACCTACGCTACAAAAAAATATTCTTCAAAAATACAGGCAACACGATTCCTTTTGATTTGTTCGGCGCGGCTTTTTGGTTATTAACCCGCTATGAGGAGTACCTGCCTTATAAACCCGATAAGGAAAACCGTTTTCATTACCGCTCGTGTTTGGCTTATCAATATGAGTTTCTGGAAGTGCCACTGGTTAATTTATGGTTGTTTGAATTAAAAGCCATCTTACAAACGCAGTATTCCGAACTTCGTTTTGATATCAGAAGCTACGAAGCCATCAGCACCATCGATATTGATAATGTTTACAAATACAAACACAAGGGTTTTGTAAGAACATTGGCGGGTTTTATCTCCGATAAAAGCTGGGTTAAAAGTAAACAGCGTTTGAGAATTATTCTGAATCAGGAACAGGACCCTTTTGATTGTTATGATTTTTTAATTGAAAGCCATAAACTCAGTCAAAGCAAAGCCATTTATTTTTTGCTGTTGGGCGATTATGGTCCCAATGATAAAAACCACTCAGCTACCGACCTTCGTTTTCAGTCCCTGATCAAACATCTGGGCGATTATTCCATGATGGGCATTCATCCCTCTTACGGATCGAACAATAATTTACGCCAGTTAAAAGTGGAAGTGGCTCGTTTGGGTAATATCATTCATAGGCTCATTACCAAAAGCCGACAACATTTTTCCATGCTTAAGTTTCCGCAAACGTATCAGAATTTACTGCAGGCTGGTTTAATGTCTGATTACTCCATGGGTTACACTAACCACAATGGGTTTAGGGCGTCGTATTGTTATCCTTACAAATGGTATAGTTTAGATATTGAATCGGTAAGCTCGCTCACCATTCACCCCTTTTGTATCTCCGAAAATTGTTTGCTGAGTAATTCAGCCCGCGAACATAAAACCTTCATGGAATTGGCCAGCCCGCTGGTAAATGAAGTTAAGACTTATGGCGGAGAGCTCATCAGCATATTTCATAATGATAGTTTTACGACCAAGATGAAAAAGTTTTACCGCGAATTTCTTGAAGTGAGTAAAGCTTAGTGTAAATCGAGGTAAATGGCTTTTACAACTGCGGTTATGCTTGAAATGATCATTTGAACCCCAATTCCAATGACAATAAAACCCATCACCTTCGACAGGGAAGTCAAGCCGGCCTGACCGGTATATTTCATAAAACGCGGGGCAAATTTGAATAAGAAATAAATGGAGAGGACCACAATTAGTATGGCAACCACTGCAGCTACATCTTGCCAAATAGCCACATTAAAGGTATCGCTGCGGTTTGAGTAAAGGGTAATTAAAAAGGACATGGAGCCCGGTCCGGCCAATAAAGGCATGGCCAATGGCGAAAAGGAAATATCGTCTTTTTTTTCGTTTTCGTCTTTTATATTGCCCCGTAATTCTTTTTTATGCTGCACATTTAATAACTGCCAGCCCGAGCGTAAAATGATTAAACCACCGGCCAAACGCAAGGCGGGGATGGTAATACCAAAAAAATTAAGCAGGTAAACGCCAATGTAATAGGAAACAAAACACACAATTAAAATGTAGATACACATTTTTTTTAGTGTACGGAGTTTTTGCTCTTCACTGTAATCCTGCGTGAGGCCAATGTATACAGGCAAGGCACTCATAGGATTGATAAGGGAGAACAGACCAATTAAAATGGTAAGAAATACGGATGGCTCTAACATGGGTGTAAAAATAACTTTTTAATGTCTTCCCAAATCAAAGGCTAGTTGTTATTAGTTAATAAAATACAAACAAAATAATCCTATTTTTGAAGCAGATAATAAAAGTATGGCATTAAATTTAAAAACATTGGGTACCCGCTCAATCAGCGCAATTGTATTTGTTGTGGTACTAGTAGGTTGTTTACTTTGGAATTACTATAGTTTTACCATTTTCTTTTTGCTGGTTGCTATGCTTGGATTAAATGAGTTTTATAAACTCGCCGCAAACCTCCGGTTTAAACCGTTTAAAGCCATTGGCTTTATTTCAGGTTTGCTTTGTTACCTGGCATTTACCAACGATTTTTTCTGGCTTCAGCCGGTGCTGGCACTTTTACCTTTTTTAATTTTCACACAAGCCTTGTTTTCTAAAGAAGAACATCCCATTGAAAATGCTTTATTTACAATGGGTGGCATTGCCTACGCGGTGTTGCCATTTGCTTTGTTGCAGGATTTGGTTCAATTTAAAGATGACGTCACTGGTATTTCTACTTTTGTACCCGAAGTTTTATTGGGTGTTATTTTATTAATTTGGAGTAACGATACCTTTGCTTATTTGGGTGGAAGCTTATTCGGCAAACATAAAATGAGCCCACGAATTTCACCGGGCAAAACATGGGAAGGTACCATTTTCGGCATCATCATGACATTTGGCTTAAGTTTTTTACTTAAGCGTTATTTTAATAACGATCTATTTAATGTGTGGTTGATGCTCGGCGCGCTTGTTCCGGTGCTTGCTACCATAGGTGATTTGGTGGAAAGTATGCTTAAACGTCAGGCTGATGTAAAAGACAGTGGGAACATCATGCCGGGACATGGAGGTATTTTAGACCGTTTTGACAGTCTGATCGTGGTTTCACCTTTTGTTTACGTATTGTTGAAGCTCCTATAGCGTAACCGATAAAATCCGAGCAATTGGAATACCAACTCCTTGTTTTAAGATGACACGTTTATCGGTTACAGCCCAAACCGTTGTTTCAACAACTTTATTCGATTCATCATCGGCAAAATAGATCTTGATTTTGGAGTGTTCGAGATTACCCAGAGTTAAGGCTCTGTCAAGGTCAGCCCGTCTTTCATTCATCAGATGTTTGTCCGTCAGAACTTCCTCATTCGGGAATTTTAGATTCTCAATTCTTTCTTTTTCGATAATTTCGAAATCAGTAGTAACCATATTGTATTAGATTAAAGAATTAGTAATAAGACCGGTAATTGAACTATTTAACCAAATTTAGTCAATTGCCATACAAATCCAAACAAATCACATTAAGATTTACCTAATTCAGCCTGTAATATGTTAAATAATTCCTGAGGCTTTTGCGAACCAATTTTGTATACAAAACCTGTATTATCGGTTAATTCAATAAAATCTTCACCACGGGTATAAAAACGAATGATGCCGGCATTGTGTAAATTGTAAACGGCACGCCGAAAAATATTTTTCTTATAACGACTTTTACGAATGTTAGTAATGTTACTCAAATCAATCTTCACTTTTCGTGAAGTCCAGAACCCGTCAACCAACATATAACCTACATATACCTTGGTTTGAATGTGCAATACATAGGTGAGGCCCGCACTTAAAAACAAAATGTTGATGCCTAGCATAAAAAAGATTAAACCCGAATGACTCACATCTTGAATGGGGTAGGAGCCAATAGTAAAGAAACCCAGTTTTATCGCCTTAGGATTTTCACTCCAGTAATAGCCTAAAAAACAAAATATGGTGAGTGCCGTGCGTATCACAATGCTCAGGCGGTTATGGCCCAGGTATTGTTTTTCTTCGAAAAGTAGCTCTCTATTCTCCACTCAAACTCAGTTTTAATAAATTAGTATCCCCGGCATCAACACGGTAACGCTCATCACTGCGGTAAGACAGTAACCACAAAATTTCGTCGTTGCCATTTACCAACACCCGGCAATTTTCCTTTTCAAAATGGTTTAATTTTTCATCTTTTAAAAAATCACTCATTAGCTTAAATCCCTTCATACCAAAGGGTTTAAACTTATCGCCGGTTTTTACAAAACGAACAACTAAGGGATAAATGAGTTGCGATTCTTTCACGTAAAATTCGGCCGGCGAGGGGATCTTAAAATTTTTTTCTTTAGAAAGCTTGAACAAACTTTGTTTTTTTAATTCAGCTAAATTCCCTATGCTTATTTCATCCGTTACCCTGCTGCTGTTGACTTTCAATACCAGATCGTTCCGGTCGATACTTAATTGATGGCTGGGTGAATGAATTATTTTGCCAACCAAACCATCCTTTAAAATATTTTGTAAAATGTTTTGTTGCTGACTTTCATTAAAGCCAAAATCGGCCAGAATAAAATTTAAAACACTTTCAATATGGGGTTCCTTACAAAGCTTTGATTTATGAATAAAAAGTAAATCGTTGTTTTGTGTAATTAGCTCAACCGACCGGTTAGAAAGGTATTCGGCTACTATGGCCGCTTCCTGCTTAAAATGTAAACTATTGCGAAAGAAAGTCGTTTCCAGATTCGGGTTGAGTTTTTTTAACTGAGGCACGACGTTTAAGCGTAAAAAATTGCGGTCGTACTTTTCTTCCTGATTACTTTTGTCACGTCTGAATTTAATTTTCCCTTTTTTCAAATAAGCTTCAATCTCTTCTTTTTTAAAGGGAAGCAAAGGTCTTCGGATCTTTTTGTTTTTATCGGGAATACCTTTAATGCCATTAATGCCGGTTCCTCGCAGCAAATTGAGCAAAACTGTTTCTACCACATCGTTGGCATGATGCGCCGTTATAAGACAATCAAAATGATGGGTGTGGATTAATTCAGAAAACCATTCGTAACGGAGTTGACGGGCGCCTAATTGAATGTTGACCTTATTCTGAAGGCAGTATTGGCGGGTCTTAAAGGACTTCGCATAAAACTCAAGGTTTAAGTCTTTTGCCAGATTTTTACAAAATTGTTCATCCGAATTGGAGTCTTTACCCCGTAGTTTAAAATTGCAATGAGCCAGCGCAGGCTTATAACCGGCAGCTTTGAGCAAATGTACCAGAGCCACCGAATCGCTACCACCGCTAATGGCTACTAACAAACGATGTTGTTTGGTGAAAAGTTGATCTTTTTGAATATGTTCTTCAAACTTTTTTAGCACAAACAAAGTTAATAAAATGACCGCGCAATTGCTTATTATTTGTTTCGATGCACCGAATACGAAAATCCCTGCAACAAAAGTTAACAAAAAGAAAATAAAACAAAAGTCAAATTTATGGGTTAAATAAAATAAACTGATAGTTTTGAATGCAGATTTTACCTTAATTTTATAAAATGACTAAAAAAGTGAACATTGTTGGAGCAGGACTCGTTGGCTCCTTGTTATCAATTTACCTGGCTAAAAAAGGATATACCATTAACATATACGAACGCCGCTCCGATATGCGCAAAATTAGCATGTCGGCAGGACGATCCATTAACCTGGCCTTGAGTGATCGCGGTTGGCGCGGATTAGAAGGTGTGGGCATTGCCGATGAAATCAGAAAAATCGGGATCCCTATGTATGGTCGTTTTATTCATCATAAAGACGGTTCAACAGCGCAACAGCCTTATGGCAAAGACAGTCAGGCTATTTATTCGGTGTCACGTGCCGATATTAACATGAAATTAATGGATCTGGCCGAACAACAAGCAAATGTGACCATTCATTTTGACGAACGTTGTGCCAACATTGACCGTAAAAAACTAAAGGCCACTTTTGAACATAACATCACAAAAAAAATCACCGATACCAGTTCTGATTTGCTGTTTGGTGCCGATGGCGCCTTTGCGGCTTCACGCCTGAACATGCAGTTACAAAGCGATCGGTTTGAATACAACCAACATTATATTGATTGTGGTTATAAAGAACTAATCATTCCGCCGGGTAAAAATGGCGAGTTTTTAATGGAGAAAAATGCTCTGCACATCTGGCCACGTGGCAGTTTTATGATGATTGCCCTGCCAAATCCCGATGGTAATTTTACCTGTACCTTGTTTTTGCCTTTTGAAGGTGAAAAATCATTTGCCAATTTAAAAACCAATGAAGCCATTCAACACTTTTTTGATACCGAGTTCTCTGATGCGGTGCCTTTGATGCCGACACTGATCGAAGATTTTATGACAAATCCGGTTTCTTCCTTGGTTACAGTAAAATGTTTTCCTTGGGTGTTTGATGAAAAGATTGCTTTAATTGGCGATGCGGCTCATGCTATTGTGCCTTTTTACGGACAAGGGATGAACTGTGGTTTTGAGGATTGTGTGGTTTTGAATGAATTGATAGATAAACATCAGGAGAACTGGGAAGAGATTTTAAAAGAATACGAAAGTTTAAGAAAGCCCGATGCCGATGCCATTGCCGATTTGGCCATTGCCAATTTTGTGGAAATGCGCGATAAAACAGCCGATCCTAAATTTTTATTGCAGAAAAAAATCGAAGCCAAATTCGCAGCCAATCATCCCGATAAATGGATCCCCTTGTATACCATGGTGACTTATAGTCCGCACATTAGATATAGTAAGGCTTTGAAAGAAGGCGAAAAACAACAGACCATTATGGATAAAATTATGGCCCGACCAAATATTGAAAACAATTGGGAATCGCCCGACATTGAAGCCGAGATCTTACAACATCTGGCCGGATAAACCTGTGTGTGAATTATTCTTAATGTATTGAATTTCAATTCATTAAATTCGCTTGTAGCCTGTAACTATTTCCTTTCTAATTCGTCTTATCTGTAATTGACAATTGCCGATTATAATCATTGTGTTGACCTTCATGCCGATGGTGTGTTTCGTTTTGTAATGAAACATATTCGTGATAAGGATGCCTCGCGTGATATTGTGCAGGATTCTTTTGAAAAAATGTGGCGCAAATTGAATACCATAGATGGAAGCAAATCAAAAACCTATTTGTTTACCACGGCTTATCACACCTTAATCGATCATACCCGTCGTGAATCAAAAAAAACCACTTTGTCTGAAAATGAGCACGATCAGGCTGTTCCCGGTGCGCACTATTCCGATTTAAAAGAAATTTTAAACCGAGGTCTCGAGCTATTACCTGACATTCAGAAATCGGTTTTATTACTGCGTGACTACGAAGGTTATGATTATGCCAAGATTGGGAAGATTACCGACCTCTCGGAGAGTCAGGTGAAAGTTTATATTTTCAGAGCCAGAACCTTTTTAAAAAACTACATCGGTAAGATGGAAACCGTTATATAATGAGCCGCATTGATTTACATAACTACGAAGCATTTTTACTCGATTGGAGTGAAGGCACTTTATCTGTTAAGGATCAGGAAGCGCTGAAAGCCTTTGTGGCTTTGCATCCGGAACTGGAGATTAATCTGGGCCTTTCAGATTTACCTTATTTAGAACAAGAGTCGGAAAGCCTGTCATTTAAAGCCGATTTGTTTAAAAATGACATAAGCAGTAAGGAGGAAGAATTACTGAATTATCTGGAAGGCAATTTATCGCCATCAGAAAAACGCAATTTCGAAAACAAATGCGGTCAGGATGCTGAATTGGCGAGCGTTCTGGCACTTTATCAAAAAACCAAATTAAGCCCCGATGTTACAGAGAAAATCGGGGACTTAGCCTTTCTTTATAAATCCGAACATGATCGTTTTATATCGGAAAGCGCTTTACTTTATTTTGAGGACCAATTAAGTTTAGGCGAAAGAGCAGGCTTTGAAGTGGAATTAGCCAGTAATAAGGACCTAAAAGCGGAGTTGGATAAACTGAGTAAAACCAAATTACCGGTTGATAGGGAACTTATTTATCCGAACAAACAAGCACTTAAAAAAGAAGCCCGTGTATTGGCCTTGTTTTTAAACCGCACACCTTATCAAATGGCAGCAGCTTTGATGCTTTTGATTGGACTTACGGTTATTTATCAATGGAATAGGGCAGAAGTTTCGGTTTCACGATTAGCGGCTAAAAAAATGACACAGGGTGCAGAAACCGAGACTGCTAAAAATCTGGCTGCTCAACCAAAACAGGCGCAGGTTTTGGAAATGAAGCAGGCAGAACATTCGAAAAATTCAAGTCATAAACCATCAATCAATAAAAATAAGATTCAGCAAAAACCTTTAGTACCAAGTGTTACAAAAGAAACTATTGTGGTTGTTCGAACTAAAAACGACACGCTGCAACAAAAACCTGTAAACACGGAGTTAGCAGTTGAAAAAAACACGGTCTTCAACAAAATACCTGAACCCAAAAAGGATTCAGTAACTACCAAAAGCGAATCCTTGGCTTCCTTAGAAGTGGAAGTGGATTATGAAGGGTATGAGAATGAAAACACCGGGCATGGTTTCTGGAAACGTGCGGTACAACTGGCTAAGGAAGCTAACAGGTTCGGAATAAAATCGGTGGATGCGGAAGAAAATTCAAAACATCAGTATCGTATTTCTTTTAATTCCTTTAGCGTCGAAAAAAAATAATCGAATAGTCTGTAACTTTTTTAAAACTTAAAGCGTCTTACTTCAAACAAACATAACAATGAAGAATTTAACTCGAGTAAATAAAACCACGCAAGTGCTTAAAACAAGTTGGCTGTCGATGCTTTTGTTATCAGTAGTCATAAGCTGTTCAGCTCAAAAAAAACAAGAACGTCCGGTTACAGCTTTTACTAAGCTTGAGATTTCAGGGGCCGTTTCGGTTTTTTACACCCAATCAGATACTCTTGGCTTAAGTGTTAAAGCCGATGAAGATGAAATAGATCGGATTGAAACCAAAGTGCTTAATTCAACACTTTATATTTCAACCAAAGGAAACTACAATGGTCCGCTTAAGGTTTACATTAAAAACAACCAATTACAAAAAGTCGAACTGAGTGGGGCTTCCGAATTTAAATCACTTAATACGATAACTTCAGATTCGATGAGTCTTTATGTTTCTGGGGCTTCTGAAGTGATGGCAACCATCAACACAAAAAAAATTAATTGCCACGAAAGTGGCGCCAGTACAATAAATTTAATTGGCTCCTGCGACAATTTGGACGCACAAATTACTGGCGCCTCTACATTTAAGGCTTATAAACTCAATGTCACCGATGCCAAACTTACGACTACTAGAGCATCTACCGCCAAAGTACTCGTAAACGGCCGTTTGGTCGCCAATGCAAATGGTGCCAGTGACATAAAAGTAAAAGGTGATCCAACCGAAATTATTGCCGAAAGCACCACCGCATCAAGCATTACCCGCATTGTAGAGCCAAATCAAAAAGCAGTAAACGATAGCATGACTTATGTGTGGAAGAAAAAGAAAATCATTGTGGTGAATGGCACGGATCCGGAAAAAAGGGAAGAAGACCTGCATCACTCAAGTTTCAAACACTGGCGCGGTTTTTCAATGGGCGTAAATGGTTATATGACTAGTCCTGGCGATATTAACATTCCAAAAAAATACAATTACATGGATTTGAATTATGGTAAAAGTTATAATTTTCAGCTTAACCTAAGTGAAATACAAATTAAACTTGCAAAAGATAACGTGAAGCTTATTACCGGTGTTGGCTTCGATATTCACTCCTACGATCTTTCGCACCGCAGCGTTTTAAATTCGGACAGCTCCTATACATCTGCATACATGGATAGCACATCCAGAACGATTTCAAAAAACAGATTCCGTACAGCTTTTATTCAGGTGCCATTGTTAGTAGAGTTTAACACCAGCAATAGTCCCGATAAAACTTTCCACATCGCCTTTGGTGTTATAGGCCAATATTTACTAGGCGGACGCACCAAACAACTTATAGAAGATCATAACGATAACTATAAAAAAATTCGTAAGGATAATTATAATTTAAGTCCATTTGCCGTTAAAGCCCATGTCGATTTTGGATACAGTGCTTGGACCTTTTTTGGCGAATACAGTTTAACTACTTTATTTCAACCGGGTAAAGGACCTGAACTCTATCCTTTTACAGTGGGTTTAAGAGTCATTCCTTTTGGCTAAAAACCTTATAGTTTCCAGCAAAAATAGGTAAGACGATTGCCTGGTTTTTTTTATCAACAGCCACATAAAGTGACTTTTCTCATATTCAAGTAAAACTGCCCGCTTTTTAGTTTAACTTTGGTTTAATATGAAAAACGCTTTTTATGTTCATATTATTTTGCCGGATGTTTTCTCTAAACAATTTTATGATTTAATCCCAAAACAAAGGGAAGTCATAAACCGCTTAATGGAGAAACGCATTGTGTTGAGTTATTCATTAGATATGGATAGAAAAAATGTTTGGGCATTTATTGAAGCAAAAAATGAAACAGAAGTGATGGATATTTTAAGCACCTTTCCAATTATCCGCTTCATCAAAATCTCCATACACGAATTAGCTTTTTACGATTCAGCCAGGGTTTCTTTTCCCGATCTCATCATGAATTAATTCTCCAAGATTACTATCTAACAGAAAGTGCCAAAGTTGACTCTTATCTTTGAGACCTAACCCATAATGGCTCACAAACTAGCGTAAAGTTTATTGAATAAAGAAGCTATCGTTTTAAGATCAAATTTGTTTTTTAATTGATCGGATATTAGTTTGCTGTCGTACTTAGCTTGATAAGACTTGACTATTTTCTCTTTCCAATCGGCATGGGTATTATTTGTCACAAAGCCATTTTGATCATTAATTACGTCATTGGCAATTCCAACCGGACTCAAGACGCAGGGCAATCCACACATCAAGGCCTCTGCCATTACAACCGAAAAAGTCTCGAAATCAGAGCCATGTAAAAAAACGTGACTTTTGTTTAACTCAGTACAAATTTCAGAACCACTTAAAATCCCTTTGTATTCAATGTTAAATAAGTAGTTTTTTTCTTTAATTCTATTTAATTGTTCTCCTTCTCCTATCAACACTAATTTAAAGGGCCCGAGTTTTTTTTCGATAACAAGCTCGTTTAAAGCATTGAGAAAGTAAAATGGATTTTTATGCTGCGCCCAATTCGCCACGCCAATAAAGGTAAACACTGCGTTTTTTACTATACTTGGGTCAAAATAAAATTCATTCGACTCAATCACATTTGGGATAATAACCAGTGAACTATTTGTGGTATACTTTTTTAATGTCCCCTCTAGTTGTTTTGAAACGCAGGTGATGGCATTCGCTTTATGTAATGCCTGTTTCCCGAAAAATGCGTAGGCATTAACTGTAAAAAATTTATCCAACTTTGTCCAATGTTCAGATATGACATGTTTCAAATTAAATTTCCTGGCTAACCGATTACCCACAATTCCACAAGGAAAAATTATATTCGAATGAAGTATTTCAAATGTATGCTTGGTAAGCAATTCACGTTTTATGTAATTTTTAAGCAAGAAATAATGAAATGGCAACAGGATATAAAGTACTTTGTAAAATCGGGAAACTAAAGTAATTTGATGCGTTTCAACACCATTTTCGTCGGTAAAAACTAGCTTGTTTTTTTTAAAAAAGGCCTTTCCTTTAGTAATATTTAAGGAAAGAACTACGGGATTATTATCTATATTTACGGACTGAACATGCCTTTTTACAAATATCCCAAAACTTTTATTATTTTTGTTTGGGTACCAATAAGTGAAGAATAAAATAGAGTTCGGACTCATAAATGAAATTTTCTATAATTTACAACAAAAGTATAAATAGTTTTCTAAGAACTTGTTTTAAACCCTTTTCAAAATTAATTCCCGAAAGGTTCAAGTTTCCTATAAACGGCGTTTTTATTGCTAAAGGTAATGATGTGCCTCCTTTTAAAATAAGTACAAACCCTACAAGTTGGTTTTCTAAAAAGGTTTTTTGGGATAACATTGAAGGCTTCGAATTTAATTCGGTAAGAATTTTTTGTGAATTGGCAAAGAATTCGAATGTTTTTTTTGATATTGGGTCTAATATTGGCTACTATTCATTACTGGCCAGTAGCATAAAAAATAAAAACATCCATGTATACGCATTTGAGCCTATGCCTTCAGCCTTTTCTTATTTGGTTGAGAATATCAGACTAAATAATTTCACAACTATTTATCCTCAACAATTGGCACTCTCATCTCATAGTGGAAATGCAACTTTTTATTCCATTGTTAATCCTAAGTTTAAAAATCTACCTCAATTAACAGGTGACGGTGGACTAAGCCAATCACAATCCGGAGCCAGAAGCAAGGCTCATTTTGAAGTGGAAATTAATACGCTCGATAATTTTGTAAAAGAACAACTCGGAAACATAAAAATTGACTTAATAAAATTAGATACCGAGGCTAATGAACATCACGTTCTTTCTGGTTCAAGCCTCGTTTTACGCGAACACCGTCCGATAATTCAATGCGAAATTCTCAAAAATCAGATCGAAAACGAACTGGAATCAATTCTTAATCAATATGACTACTTGTACTATAGGGCTACTGATAAGGGATTACAATTAGTTGAAACATTTTTGAATAACGAATCGATATTTGTGGATTATTATTTAATTCCAAATGAAAAAAAATCACTAATTGAAAAATTTGTAGTTTAATTTAAGGGGTAAATACCTTAGTTTTAAGGAAAAGCAAAAAGGAAGATGCTTTGGATTTTTGTTGAAATTTAATAGATCACAAAAGAATTTAAACTCATGGATATTTTATTAACGAATGGGAGAAATTAAAAAACAGAGTATTAATAACACCTTCCTAAGTTATATCGGTGCGGGACTTGGTTTTTTAATCATTTATATTCAACCACATTTAATATCTTCTTCTGATATTGGCTTATTACGATTACTTTATTCTTTCTCTTGGATGGCAGCCGTTGTGATGCCTTTGGGTATTGGCAGTATTACCATGCGTTTCTTTCCTAAGATTAAAGATGAGACAAGCAGGCATCATGGTTTTTTTTCACTTATTTTTTTAATTGCCTCCTTGGGAGCCTTGTTAATAGGCATAACCTTGTATTTAAACAAACATTTTTTTGAGTCTTATTATCAAAAATCGCCCGAATTCCCTTCGTATTTTAACGAAGCCATTGTTTTTGCCTATGTGCTGTCACTCATTTCAGCTTATAGTCTTTATTCCTCTTCCTTATTAAAAACCAGTTTCACGGTATTTTTAACCGACATATTTACACGGGTAGGGCAGTTGGTTCTGGTTATTCTTTATCATTACCAACTTATCTCAAAAGATATTCTTATATTTTCTTACATGGGTGTTTTTTTAATCCAATTAATTTTGCTCATCGGATATCTTGTTTACCATAAATCGGTTAGTTTAAAAATCGATTGGTCCTTTTTCAAAACCCTGCCATTAAAAGAAATTATCTTTTTTGGTTTATTAATGATGGTAACAGCCTTTGCCTCCTTGGGAATTAAGTTTATTGATCAACTAATGGTTGGGCATTTTTTTAATGCAAACATGGTGGGTATTTATGCAACCAGTGTAATGATGTGTGCCATTATGGAAATTCCATTTAATAGTCTCGATCGCATTGCACAGCCTAAAATCGCCCATGCATGGAACGTCCGTGATGTCGCTGAAGTGTCCAAAATCTACGAAATGAGCAGTCGCTATATGTTTTTCATAGGCGGATTTTTATTTTGTTTATTGTGGGCCAGTATTGATCTTATTTTTATGTTTTTACCAGCCGAATATGAACTGGGTAAAATCGCCTTTTATATTATTTCATTTTCCTCATTATTTAATCTATTAACGGGCGTAAATTCTTCAGTAATTCTCTTCTCACATAAATATTTTGCGGCATCTATTTTTCTGTTTATTTTAATTGGAGTTTCTTTTATTGCTAACAACCTACTCATTGCTCCTTTTGGTATTTCGGGTGCCGCCATGGCCACATTAATTGCCATTGGGACATTTAATTTTTTAAAATACATTTATATCCTTATTCGTTTTAAAATGCAACCATTTACCAAACACACCGCATA
Organism: Sphingobacteriaceae bacterium; assembly: GCA_947480015.1. Lineage (GTDB taxonomy): Bacteria > Bacteroidota > Bacteroidia > B-17B0 > Aurantibacillaceae > Aurantibacillus. The sequence goes on along the minus strand of CANKBS010000016.1, from coordinate 73,691 downwards.
CATTTTTATTTCTGTATTAGCCTGTGTCATTCCTATTTTATTATTACCTTCAAGTTTGCATGCCGTTGTTAAAAGTTTGATAGGTTTCAGTATAACTGTAATTGTATTTTCACTGATGAATATCCGTTATAAAACCATTGAAGAAGTGAATAAGGTCTTTAAACGATTAAAACTCCTAAAATAAGTTTGCCATACAATTTTTGTTCGTGTTTTATCTAATTACTTATGCGTCTGGGTTGTTTCATAGTTTTTATTCTAGTTCTTGGCTTTAACAAGGCACAAAGCAAAGGTTATTTGCGCATCAATTATGGCCACTTTGCAACAAAAAGTATTAGAATTAACACTGGAGATGTGATCGAATATAAAGGCATAGGTAACAGGCATTATCAACGAAAGAGAGTCGTTGGCATGAAAGATAGCACGCTCATATTCGAAAATGAAACCCAGGTTAAACTGGACGAATTAAAAGGCATTCGCTTCACCAGAACCAACCACTTGCTGGCTACTTTTCAAAGCCTTTTTTTAATGGGTGGCGTTGGTTTTATTTCACTCAACAGCCTTAATAATTTAATTATCGAAACTCATCCTGTATTTAGTCCTACAGCAGCTTATATGTCGGCTGCCATGCTAAGCACGGGTTTACTTATAAAGGCAGCACGGATTAAACGCATCCACTTTAATAAAAAAACAGTGATTAAAATTCTAGATATTAATTTTGAGGATTTAAATGAAAAAGAGAAGAAACCTTAACGTTCTTCTTCTTCATCGCCCATAAAGTCTTCAGCGCTATCTTCTTCCGGATCTTCCAATTCTTCTTCTTCGCCTTCTTCCCCTTCCAAACTGTTGATGTCTTCTTCCTCTACACCTTCTTCAGCGCCATCAATGGCTTTGAAGATTTCTTCTTCGTCCAACTCAGGATCATTCAACAAAGCCGCCATCGCCATATCAGCGCTTAATTCTTCCTTCGCCATGTTAATTTGTTTGTATTGTTTTGGCGCTGTTCCAAAACTTTTTACAATGGCCGGGTAGCTTAGTTTTTTATTTTCATCGGCAATTTTCATCATCTCAATTAAGAAGGTCCATTGCACATTTGGATCAAACACATAAACAAAACGTTGATGCGGTTGCTCGATGTATTTACCGATTTTGGTATCGGCCATTAATTTTTTAGGATCTACTTTTTCGCGAATCTCTTCTTCTTCTAAAGGCAAATCTTCTTTACGTAAAGTGATTTCCTGACCCTTACGCCAGTAATCGTCACTCACAAAAAAAGCAGCGGCGTGTTTGGCATCAAATTTAAAGGCCTCCTGAATAATGCCGTGAAATTGTTCAAAGGTTTGAGCTACCTTGATGTCAATGTCACGGAAAACGTCCTCATTATCTTCCAGAAAAACCTTAAAACGATATATCGACATTTTTTAATTTTTTGTTTTATAAATCTCAGACTTTGCTAATCCTATCTTATTAAAAAAATGATTGAAGGAAACACCCAAAACACCTAAACCGTATTTCATACTTCTTCTGAAATTGATTGAACTGGCCTCCGGAAAATATTTGGTTGGGCAGGTTACTTCAGCGATATCAAATCCGGCATAAAAGATTTGAGAAATCATTTGATTATCAAAAACAAAATCATCCGAATTAGCATGATAATTGATTTTTTGGATCACTTCTTTTGAAAAAGCTCTGTAACCGGTATGATATTCGGATAATTTTTGATTAATGAGAACGTTTTGTGTAAACGTGAGTAAACGGTTAAAAATGTATTTGTACATGGGCATACCGCCTTTTAAGGCTCCTTTGCCTAAAATGCGTGATCCAAAAGCTACCGGATAAAGATCATTGGCAATCAGGTAACTTAAACTTTGTATGAGTTTTGGTGTGTACTGATAATCGGGGTGAAGCATAATCACAATGTCTGCCCCAAGGGCCATAGCCGTGTCATAACAGGTTTTTTGATTTCCGCCATACCCTTTATTTACTTCGTGACGAATGACATGTTTTATCCCAATCTCTTTAGCTACTTCTGAGGTGTTGTCTTTACTATGATCATCCACCAACACCACATCATCTACTATATCAAAAGGAATTTCCTCATAAGTCTTCTTTAAAGTGAGCGCTGCATTGTAAGCAGGCAGAACCGCCACTATTTTTTTTCCATTAATCATATTCAACAAAAATAACAAAGATTGTTTAATTTATAAATTAAATTAAGCAATTAAATGTATTTTTATACACGAAATTGTGTCTTTGAAAAAACTACATACACTCACGTTAAGATCGTTTTTACCGCCCTTTTTTGCTACATTATTTATTAGTGTTTTTCTGTTGTTTTTAGTACAAATTGTCATTACCTATCTCGACGATTTTATTGGCAAAGGGCTTAAAACCACCGATTTATTAAAGCTATTTGGATATGCCTGGATTACCATTATTCCTCAGTGTATTCCATTAGCTGTACTTTTAGCTTCTATCATGAGTTTTGGCAATATGGCCGAAAGCTACGAATTGGCGGCTATGAAATCATCTGGACTTTCACTTTTTAAGATCATGAAAGCGGTATTCGTGTTTATTCTTGTCTTAGCAGGAATTACCTTTTTATTTAATAATTTTATTTTACCGGTGGTGCATCTAAAATCAACATCTCTGCTTTATGATATCCGACAGAAGAAGCCCACGGTAAACATTAAAGAAGGTATCTTTTACAATAAAGTGGATAATTATAGTATTAGGGTTGGAAAAAAATCGAAGAACAAAGAAATTTTACACGATGTTTACATTTACGATCACAGCAGCCATCAAGGTAATAATGTGCAGATGTATTCCAAAACCGGCAAGATCACAACCACCTCTGATACCTCGGCTTTAGTTCTTATTTTAAGAGATGGGAACCGATATGCAGAGGTAGCTGATGCCAACGATCCGAATAAAAAATCACTGTCACAATTAGTTTATAAACAATTACAGGTAAATATTCCTTTGGAAGATTTTAAATTAAAACGCACCAATGAAGAGTTATTTAAAGGGCACGGTGAAATGCTGAATGTATGGCAACTCGATTCAGTAGTAGATTCCACACAAAGGGTATTAAAACGACGCATCAATACCCTTGAAGTACAGGCTGGCACTTATTTCTACTCAAGAACTTCTTCCATCATTAAAGTAAAAAACGAATTCCCTCACATGGATGTCAGGCAGTTTTACGACAGTTTAACCACCGATCAGTTTAATACGGCCATTCAAAATGCACTTAACCTCTGCCGCACCAATGCTACCAATCTCGAAAATTACAACTCGGGTATTGCCGCTGATAAAGAACAAATTGTGCAGTTCCTTATGGAATGGCACAAAAAGATTGTGGTGTGTTTTGCTTGCATCATACTTTTCTTTGTAGGTGCTCCTTTGGGAGCCATTATTAAAAAAGGCGGACTCGGTTTGCCGGTCATTGTGTCGGTTATGTTTTTTCTGGCCTATTATATTTTAACCGAAGTGTTTATGCAATTGGCAATCGATGAGATTTTGCCCCCCTGGCAAGCGCTTTGGATGCCACTGGTGATTTTTTTGCCCATCAGCATTTTTCTCACCACCAAAGCTGCCAAAGATTCTGTCATCTTTGATATCACTGTGTATTATTCTTTGATCAATAAACTTTTTAATAAAAAAAAGGGTGTTTAGTATTCTGCAAATAAGTAACAAAGCACCTTTCCCGGCTAATGATGGAAGCAGCATAGCCATTTATAACATGGCCAAAGGTTTAATTGGCAATCACACTAAATTGCACCTGCTTACCATTAATACCAAAAAACACTTTAAACCCGATACCGGGATCCCGCAGGATTTTAAAGAAAAAAGTCAGTACACCTCGGTGTATAAAAACACCAATACCTCTCTGTGCGGGGCATTTCTTAATTTGTTCAGCGATCGTTCTTATTTTGTGTCACGCTTTTATTTTAAAGAATTTAAGACCAAACTCATCGAATTATTAAGTCAAAACACATACGATCTCATCCAATTGGAAGGTTTATTTATGGGTGTTTACATTGACACCATAAAAAAATACAGCAATGCTAAAATTGTACTCCGCGCTCATAATGTGGAGCATTTTATCTGGCGCAGGCATATCATTCACGAAAAATTTAATACCAAAAAAATATACTTAAGTCTGCAAAACAAACGACTCAAAAAATTTGAGCTCGAGGTGATGTCGAAAGTAGATGCCATTGTACCCATTACCAAAACCGACGAAGACGAATTTAAAAAACTGGGATTTAAAAAACCCCTTTTTGCCTGCATTACAGGTGTTGATGTAAAAGAGTATCAACTTAAATTAGAGGTGGTTGAAAAGGCCAAAACCATTTTTTATTTTGGTTCAATGGATTGGTTACCCAATCAGGAGGCTGCAACATGGTTTCTCACACATTGTTGGGAAGATATTCATAAAGCTGTGCCGGAAGCCAAATTTATCATTGCTGGTAGAGGCATGCCGTTGGAGTTTTTTCACATTACCCGTCCCAATGTGATGATTGTTGAGAATGTAGAAAATGGTAAAGCTTTTTTTCAGCAGCATCAAATTATGGTTGTCCCACTTTGGTCGGGCAGTGGTCTGCGCATCAAAATTATTGAAGGCATGGCGCACGGTAAAGCCATTGTAAGCACCACTATTGGAGCAGAAGGTATAATATATACCGACAAAAAAAACATACTCATTGCCGATTCGGCAGCCGAATTTTCACAAACTGTTATTGCGCTGCTTAAGCAGGATGAACTTCGTCATAACTTAGAAAAAAACGCTGCTGACTTTGCCAGAAGGGAGTTTGACAATTTTGAAGTGGTTTCTAAATTGGTTCAGTTTTATAAAGATCTCTTGCATGTATAATCTGCTGCTCATCATATTTATTTTTTCGGCGCTGCTCATTTTGCATACCTATTTGTTTTATCCTTTAGGCATGATGTTCTTTGTAAAAAAGAGTAAAACAAAAATAAATATATTCGATCGCACAGAAACCCTTCCACAAGTAGCGGTGCTTATTGCTGCATATAATGAAGAAAAAGTAATTGGTGAAAAATTGGAATCGGTATTTAAATCCGATTACCCGGCTCAAAACATTAAAGTTTATTTAGGTTCTGATGCTTCAAACGATGCAACTGATCAAATTATCGAAAACCTTCAACAAAAGTATAAAAACTTAGAATTGGTGAAATTCAGCGGTCGGGTAGGGAAGATCAGTATTATCAATCACCTGCAATCGATGGGTGATGAAGATATTCTCATTATGACCGATGCCAATGTGATTTTTACGCCAGACACTATTTTTGAACTGATAAAACAATTTAAAGATGAACGGGTAGGCATCGTAGCAGCAAATATTATTAAAGAATCGATTACTAACGAGGGTATTTCGTTCCAGGAAAAAAAATACTTATCCCTCGAAAATAAAATCAAAGCCTGTGAGAGTAATGCCTTTAACCTCATTATGGGCGCCGAAGGAGGTTGTTATGCCATTCGTAATAACTTGTTCAGTAAAGTACCTCTAAAGTTTATTGTAGATGATTTTTTTATTACCATTCAGGTGTTAAACCGTGGAAAATTTACCTTGTTTAATCCCAATGCCATTTGTATTGAAGATGTGGCTAACGATACAGCTGGTGAATACAGTCGTAAGGTGCGTATCTCGTCGGGTAATTTTCAGAATTTATTTTTCTTTAAAAATCTGCTGTTTCCACTTTGGAAAGCCATTAGTTTTACCTTTTGGTCACATAAAGTGCTGCGTTGGTTAACACCCTTTTTTCTGCTCATCTGTCTCATTAGCTCAGCGCTACTGGCTATACAACAGCCTGTATTTATGATTCTGTTTTGTTTTCAATTTTTTGGCTTTGTTTTTCCACTCTTTAATTACATTTTTAAATTCCAAAATACAGGCTTAAAATTTATCGCTCATTTTTACCTCATGAATTTTGCACTGTTTGAAGGATTTATAAAATTTACCAAAGGCATTAAAAGCAGCGTGTGGCAACCAATTAAAAGAAATGTGTAAACTCAGTGCTTTCATATTAATCATGTGTATCGGTTTAGGTCTTAGCGCCCAAACTAATCCTAAGCCCGGCGCTTCTTCCAAGGTCATTAAAATCATTCAGGCCGAAAGCCTCTCGTTTGATCGCGAAAAAAACAATGCTAAAATTTTAAGGGGAAATGTGATTTGTGAAAACGATGGTGCTCTTCTATACTGCGATACAGCCTATATGTATGAGGACGAAAACCGCATGGTGGCAACCGGTCATATCCTCATTACCAAGGGTGATAGCATTCGTGTTACCGGCGAAAAATTAATTTATGATAGCAAGACAAAAATAGCCACGCTAGAGAATAACGTGAAATGTGTTGAAAAGGACATGACCCTAACTACCAATTACCTCACTTTTGATGTAGCCAAATCCATTGCCAATTATTACAATGGCGGCACTCTGGTAAATAAAGAAAACACACTGGTAAGTAAAAACGGCCATTATTACTCAGCTACCAAAGAAGCTACCTTTCACTACGATGTGGTGCTTACCAATCCCGATTACAAAATGAACTCCGATACGCTTAAATACAAGATTCCAACGAAAACCTCTTATTTTCTCGGACCCAGTATTATTCTTTCAAAAGCCGATTATATCTATTGCGAAAACGGTTGGTATAATACTGAACTCGAACGTGCCGCATTTAGCAAGAATGCCATATTAGTCACTTCACAGCAGAAATTACGAGGAGATAGTTTGTATTACGACCGTAATGCCAAAATTGGCAGAGCCTACAGAAATGTAAGCCTAACCGATACCTCCCAAAAATCGGTCATTTATGGCGACTATATCCAATACAAACAAGAAAAGTCAGAAGCCTTTATTACCAAAAAAGCCATTTATGCCAGAATAATTGATCTGGATACCTTGTTTATTGCGGCCGATACGCTTTATCACCGCGACATAAATTCGGCAAATAAATTTTTAAATGCCTTTCATCAAGTACGCATATATAAAAAGGACATGCAAGCTGTATGTGATTCCGCTAGTATGAGTACCAAGGATTCATTACTCCAATTATTTTACAGTCCGTTTTTATGGAGCAATTTATCACAAGGTACCGGAAAACAAATTAGGATTACCATCGTCAAAAATTCGGTGAAGGCCTTTTCACTCGATGGAAAAGCTTTTTTAATTCAACAGCTGGATAGTACCAATGCGCTTCGTTTTAATCAATTGGCAGGCAAAAGCATCGAAGGCCTTATTTCGGAAGATACCGTTCGCCGAGTGATTGTAAGCAGTAATGCCGAAATTTTATACTATCCTAAAAATAAAGAAAAACCGGTTGGATTAAATAAAACCACGTGTGATAAAATTACCATGTGGATGAAAGCCGGTGATATTGAACGAGTGACCTTAAAACCACATACCGAAGGAACCATCGACCCTTTAAAAACAGTGGATTTAGAGAACGCAAAACTTAAGGGCTTTAACTGGCAATATGCCAAACGACCAAAATCACGTTTTGATCTTCATCCACCTAAAGCAATAAAAGCAATAAAAGAAAAATAAATTTACTCGGCAAAAAGCGCTTTTAATTCGGTGGCATCTGCAGCTTTCATTCTTCCGGCAATCACTAACGATAATTGACGACGACGAAGTGCTCCTTCAAAACGTTTTTTCTCTTGTTCCGTTTCCGGCGCTAATGGCGGAACGGGTAGGGGAGAGCCATTTTGATCGATGGCTACAAAGGTTAGAATAGCCTCGTTACATTTTGTTTTCGCACCGGTTGTGGTATTTTCTACAAACACATCCACATACACTTCCATACTACTGCTAAACGATCGACTCACCTTGGCTTCTAAGGTAACAACCGAATTTTGTTTAATGGGGTTGTCAAATGAAACGTGATTGATTGCGGCCGTAACAACCACCCGACCACAATGCCGTTGTGCCGCTATAGCTGCTGTAATATCAACCCATTGCATGAGTTTACCGCCAAATAAATTGCCAACATGGTTGGTATCATTTGGCAATACCACTTCGGTATTAATGGTTACGGACTGCGAAGGTGTTTTCGATTTCATAAGAGTATAAGGGCACAAATTTACATATAATACCTTACTTTTGCTGTATGGAAATTTTATATCTCAAAGCCATTCATATTGTGTTTGTAGTTAGCTGGTTTGCAGCGCTGTTCTATATTGTACGGTTATTTATTTATTGTACCGATGCACAACAAAAACCCGAACCTAAGAAAACTATTATTACCGAACAGTTGGTTTTTATGCAAAAAAAACTTTTTAATATTATTGGCTGGCCGGCGATGCTTGGAACTTTTATTTTTGGTTTCTGGATGTACTTTAACAATTTTGACTATTATTTTAATCAACCCTGGATGTGGCTAAAACTCATCACGGTTGTTTTATTAGCCCTGTATCACCTCGAATGCCAGCGTATTATTAACCAACAAAAAAGAGGTGTTTTTTCGTATTCTTCATTCAAACTTCGACTCTTAAACGAATTGGCAACCATATTTTTAGTGGCCATTGTGTTTTTAGTGGTGATTAAATCAACATCAGGATTGGTTTGGGGTATTCTTGGATTAATTGGTTTTGCGGCCACCTTAATGCTGGCAGTATACATTTACAAAAAACGCCGTAAACAAGATCTCGAGAGCCAATAGAACAATTAACACAAACTTACTGAGGCACCGAGAAAATAAATTAGGTTTAAGATTTAACCAAAAAAATTAATTGCGTTGTTTGATCCAGGCATTTGGAAACTTGCCTTTTAATTGTTGCAAACGTTCAATGGCTTGATCTTTCGTGTCGAAATAACCATTTGCAACAATGTACATGCCCTTAGCATTCTGCCCGCTTATCACAGCTTCCAAATTTTGAGCATCTAATTTTGAAATCATTTTTGTGGCGTTATCACGAATTGAAAAACAACCTAAAACCACTTCAAAATTACCTGAATGGCTTACTGCCTTTGTATTCGAACTGCTCAGGTTCAAATGGTTAAATGGTTTTAATTCCGTTTTCACTGCAATGCTTTTATCGTTATCAATGTTTAAAGCTGCAATGCCATTGGCATCGGCCACATAAACATTGTTCGAAACCATTTCTGCGGCTAAATTTAAATCGGGGTAGCTAATAGGACTGTAATTAAGTCTGGCATTGGTTGAGAAAAGCGCGGATTGTAATTCACCTTTCATTTTTTGGTTAGATACAAAAAGTAAAAACAAAGAAATAAATAAAATGCTAAACATGGCCGGTAATACCAATCGGCGGTAGTTACGCCGCGTTTTTACATTTTCCTGCTCTTCTATATGCCTTTCAGCTGTTCTATCAACAAAAACCGACTCACGTTTTAATTCAACTTTTACCGGCTCTAATTCACTAATACTAAGTGTCGACAGTCCAAAACCCGCACTTAAAAAATTAGCATCTTGCTGTGGTTCAAAACAGGTATTGTTTTCGAAGTCTAAATAGAAAAAGCCAATGCCATCAATGCTTAGGCGACGTTTGGCCACTAATAAACTACTGCAATAAGCCGAAAATTCCAGCAAATGATTTAATGCATCAGAAGCCTCACAATTAAGTTTTTGCTGCAACCACAAGGCTAAAATACCATCGTTTTGTTTTAACTGGGCATTAAAACTCACTGTTTTAGAGGGTGGCATTAACTGTGCACCGCTTACTGAAAAATGGGCTGGTCGCGCCTTTAGCACAAACCCCCCAAAATTAGGCAATACCAAATAGTCGTTAAGGAAAAGTTGTTCCTTAATACCTTTCATTATGGTTTGTTGCACGTTCATTTTACAGAATCACAAATGTAATCTTCTATTTCAAATATAAAGAAACAAAAAGGCCTTCCATCAACTATTTATCAAATAATTTCAAAAATTAAATCTTTTTATGTCAGCCATTCTTTCGAATGTAGTATTTTTGCCGCTCTATGATTTTTAAAGCAAAACGGTCCGTTTTTATATTTCTGGTTTTATTACTGCATACTCTGTTTACGTTTTCTCAAAAAGTAGAATTAAGCAGTTATGACATTGTTTCAAAAAGCCTCAAAGCCATTAAGGAAGTGAAGGGTTTAAAATACCATTTAAAAATAACTGAACGCGGTAAAAAAGGTTTTAATCATTACGAAAGTGCCGTTAAGTTTAACCGTAATCCTCGTCTCATTTACCTCTATATCAAAGGCATTGAAGTGCTTTGGATACATGGTATAAACGATGATAAAGCCTTAGTAAAACCAAGTTCTTTCGCCTTTTTTAATCTTAACCTCGACCCAATGGGTAACCTCATGCGTCAAGATCAACACCATACACTCAACGAAATGGGTTACGATTACTTTGCAAGTGTTATTCAAAATACCATCGATCGTTTGGGCGATAAATTTGACGATACCTTTATTCTGGCCGGTGAAGAACGTATCAATAACCGCCCCTGTTACAAAATACTCATTGATAATAAGGACTTTAAATACGTTGATTATACCATTGGTGAAGGTGAAAGTATTACTTCCATTGCCCGTAAATTCCACATTGCCGAATACATGATCCTTGAGAAGAATCCTAAATTCAACGATTATTTTGATATTCTTAAAAAAGGGCAGGTCATAAAAATTCCAACCTGGTACGCCCGCACAGTTACCATGTATGTTGACATGCTTTATTTTTTACCCATCTCCATGATGGTGAATGATGATAAAGGACTTTTTGAAGAATACAATTACCACTTCCTGCAGGTAAATCCAAAGTTTGAAGATGACGAGTTTACCCGTACGCACAAGGGTTATGGTTTTTAAGTTTAGTTTTTTTTTCGCGCTTGGAAAATAATTAAAGCCCCCTTTCTTTTTATTTTTTTTTATTACCTTTAAATGATTGAAAAAAAATAGTTTCATAGCCTGTATTTTGGCCATTAGTTTGCAAGCTTGTATCAAAAAAAAGATACCCGAAAGCAAGCTGAATTTAGGTCTTGATTATTACCCAACCACCAAAGGTAAATTTGTGGTGTATGATATAGATAGCACGGTATACACCGAAATCCCAAAAGACACCCTGCAATTTAAATACCGCATCAAAGAAAAATTAAGCGATAGTTTTACCGATAACCTCGGTCAACCGGCCATTCGCCTCGAGCGCTATATAAAACGTTACGATCCAAAAATGGCTTATGACAGCATACCCTGGACGATTAAACAGGTATGGTTAGTAAACGCGAATCAAACTAATGTGCAAGTAGTTGAAGATAATATTCGCTATACGAAACTCGTTTTTCCACTCAGCACAAAAAAAACCTGGAATGGTAATGCGTATAATAACCTAGGTGAACGCTTATATAGTTATATCTATCTGGATAATCCTGAGGTAGTTAATCAAATTCACTTAGAGCAAGTACTGCAGGTTGAACAAAAAGAATTCAGAACCTTAATTTCATATCAACATTATCAGGAAAAATATGCCAGAGGCATTGGATTGGTGCACCGTGAAATCGTTGATCTACTCTCAAATGCCATTGCGCCCGGTAAACCTGTAGAAAATAGAATTGAAAGTGGAATCATTTATAAACAAACATTGGTAACTTACGGATATGAATAAGAATAGGATCTCATTACTTGTTGGATGTTGGATTTTTTGCTCTGTACTTGCTTTAAACGCTGCACCGGCCCCTTCGGTGAAATATTGGGTTAATTTTAAAAACAAAACCGGAACGCCATTTACCATTTCTAATCCTTCTGCCTTTTTAAGCGCAGCATCCATCGCGCGACGTACCGCTCAAAACATAGCCATCCATCCAAGCGATTTACCCGTAACACCTACCTACATTTCTCAAGTTGAAAATGTTTCTGGTGTAAAAGTGCTTTATGTTTCTAAATGGCTTAATGGGGTAGTGGTGGCCATTGATAGTGCTGCGGTGGCTCCGGCAGCTCTAACGGCCATTTCAAATTTTACCTTTGTTCAAAACACGGCTAAAGTAAATCGTTATAAAGTTAACATCCCCGAACCTAAAGCCTTACTTGAAGATACTTCTACACCTGAAGCGCGTGGCACCGCGGCCGATACGTCCAATGGCTATAATTTTGGAAGATCGTATTGGCAAAATAAACAACTCAATGTCGATTGTTACCACGGCAAAGGTTACCGTGGACAAGGAATGACCATTGCCGTGCTGGATGTGGGTTTTATTAGTGTTGAGTCGAGTCCGGTTTTTGACAGCTTACGCAAGGGTGGCGGTATTTTAGGGACCCGAAATTTTGTTACCGGTGATAACAATGCGTATCAAGGCGGTTCACACGGCACCATGGTATTGTCTTGCATGGCAGGCAATAAACCAGGCATCGTTTTAGGTTCAGCACCCAAAGCTAAATATTGGTTATTGGTAACCGAAAATGGAGCAACAGAAACCATCTCCGAAGAATACAATTGGATAAGAGGAGCAGAGTTTGCCGACTCGGTTGGGGTAGATATTTTAACCACGTCATTGGCTTATAATGAATTTGACGATCCCACCCAAAACCATACGTATGCCACGCTAAATGGCCGAACAGCTCCCATGAGTATTGCCGCAACGATGGCCGCACGCAAAGGTTTATTTGTGTTAAATGCTGCCGGTAATGAAGGTGGAAATCCTTGGCATTACATTGCTGTACCTGCCGATGCCGATAGTATTTGTACCGTAGGAGCGGTAGATAGTGTAGGCGCGGTGACGGGTTTTAGCTCCTGGGGCCCAACATCAGATGGTCGCATTAAACCCGATTTAGTTGCCCGCGGGGGCAATACCTGGGTGTGTGATCAGCCCAATGTTTGTTTTCCGGGAAATGGCACTTCGTTTGCAACGCCTGTATTAGCAGGTGCTGTGGCATGTTTCTGGCAAGCCAATCGTAATTTAACGGCCATGAAAGTGTTAGATTCCTTAAAAAAATTAGGGACTAATTCACTTAGTCCGAATAACGCTATGGGTTGGGGCTTACCAAAAATGCCCTGTGTAAGGACCTGTAACCTAAAGGCTTCTTTTAATGTTGATTTGTATGAAGATAAATCGGTGCGTTTCACCAGCACTTCTGTGATTACTAATTCGTTGAGTGCCTTTACCTGGTACTTTGGAGATGGCACAAGCGGAACCGGTCAATCAGTTGTGCACACCTATACCAATACCTTTAAAAGTACTTACCAAGCTTATTTAAAAGTGGATAATCAGTTAAGTGTACCCTGCAGCGATACCACCCCTTTCAAACAAATAAAATTTGACCTTACCTTCGGGTTTGAAGCCTTTTCTGACCCAGTAACCGACATCATTACCATACAGTTAACGGAGGCTACTTACGAAAATATTTCAATTGAAATTTATGACTTAATGGGTCATGTATTATTAACCGGAGCCATGCAGCCTAACGACACCCTTATTCAATTAAATGGTAGTGCGCTTGCGGATGCCATTTATTTGGTCAAAGTAAAAACGTCAAAAGGAAGTTCACTTAAAAAAATTCTGAAGCGCTGATTTTATGTATGGATCAATGAAAGCTTCATCACTTAACAAAATAATCATTGTAGCTGCATTAGGCTATTTTGTTGATATCTACGACCTTGTGCTTTTTAGTGTGGAGCGAAAAGATTCACTTAGCGAAATATTAGGTAGCGAGGCCACTCCACAAAATTTAAAAAATATTGGCATGGCCCTACTTAACTGGCAAATGGGCGGTATGCTCATTGGTGGATTATTTTGGGGTATTTTAGGTGATAAAAAAGGACGACTCTCAGTTTTATTTGGTTCTATTTTGATGTACTCTTTAGCCAATATTTTAAATGGCATGGTTACAACCGTAACAGCTTATGCCGCATTGCGTTTTATTTCAGGCTTTGGTTTGGCCGGCGAATTGGGCGCAGGCATTACCTTGGTTAGTGAAAGCATGAGCAAAGAAAGGCGGGGCATTGGCACGATGATTGTGGCTACTGTGGGTGTTTTTGGCGCTGTGGTAGCCGGTTTCATGGGACACGTGATCACAAACTGGCGTTATAGTTTTTACCTCGGCGGAGCCATGGGCTTAATCTTATTGGTACTGCGTTTTGGTATTTTAGAATCGGGCATGTTTGAAGAAATAAAAAAGGGAAAACACCGCAAAGGACATTTTTTCGATTTGTTTAAAACTAGGGCAACTGCTGTAAAATATTTAAGCGTCATCATGATTGCAGTACCGGTTTGGTATGTGATGGGGATCCTCATCACGTTTGCGCCTGAGATCTTCCTTTCAATGGGTGTAACCTCGTTTAAACCCGATGCCGGTAAATCGATTATGTTTGCCTACTTAGGAATAACTGTGGGCGATTTGGCAAGTGGTTTAATCTCCCAACTTTTAAAAAGCCGAAAAAAGGCCTTGGCTATTTTTATGATCATGACCTTCTTTTCGGTGATCCTTTATTTTAAATATGCCATTATTTCAGAAACCTATTATTATGTCATTATTACAATCATTGGTTTTGCCACCGGTTATTGGGCAGTATTTATGAGTACCGCCGCCGAATTATTTGGCACCAATATTCGCGCTACCGCAACCACTACGGCGCCTAATTTTGTGCGGGGTTCGGTCATCTTTTTAAGTTTATTGTTTCGTATGTTTGAATCGCTGTTTTTAGATGTAAATGGTAAACCCGATTCAAAAATGGCAGCCATTGGGGTTGGCATTGTTGTTGCTGTATTAGCACTAATTGCTTGGATCAATTTAAAAGAAACCTTCCATAAAGATCTTAATTATACCGAAAACCATGAGTAAACGAACCGTTGTTATTGGGGCCTCTTCAAATCCCGAACGTTATAGTTATAAGGCTACCTTGAGCCTTAAAAAACACGGGCATGACGTATTTCCGGTAGGCATGCATGCCGGTGTTATTGATGGAGAAACCATTTTACTTAACCAGCCTCAAATAATTGATGTTGACACTGTTACGCTTTACATTGGCCTTAAAAATCAAGCAACATGGTCCGATTATATTTTTAGTTTAAAACCCAAACGATTGATCTTTAATCCCGGTACCGAAAATGTAGAATTGGAAAAACAAGCAGCCGAAAAGGGCATAGACTGTTTGGAGGCTTGTACGCTGGTGCTCTTAAGTATAGGAAATTACTAAGATGCATATTACCGTAAAAGAATTCGAGAAATTATCTACCAACGAGTTATTTGAAATATATAAACTCCGGGCAAAGGTTTTTGTAGTGGAACAAAACTGTGCTTATCAGGACATCGATGAAAAAGACCTGAAAGCATTTCATGTATTGATGCTCGACAATCATTTACTTTTAGGCTATTGCCGAATTATTCCACCTGGCTTTGCTTATCCCGAAGTGGCCATTGGCAGAGTAGTAGTTGATTCAAAATCCAGAGGCAATGGCTCCGGAAAAAAATTAATGGATTATGCGATTAGTAAATCTCTGGAACTCTTTCCAAATCAACAATTACTCATATCTGCCCAACTTTATCTTTTAAAATTTTATACCGACTTAGGTTTTGAGTCCGAAGGCGAAAACTATTTGGAAGATGATATCCCTCATGTTCAAATGAGATACACACTTAATAATCAGTAAATTAAGCGCAGCCTTGTACTACTTGACTTTAAAGGGACTTTCAAATTGCTACCTTTGCAAATTAGTGAAAACAAAGTATAGCATAATTCTAATTACGGGACTGTTTTTTTCTCCGGTTAAGGCGCAAAATCCCTCAATAAAAAAAGCAACACTCGCTGGCATTCGACAGTCGGTTGCCATTGATACCTTGTTTGGTAATAATGCGTATAACAAACTCATTGACGTTTTAGCCGGCGATTCGATGCGTTATACCGGCACTGGTATTTTGGTACAAGGTTGGATTGAAGATTATTATCCTTCGGGAAAGTCTTTACACAAGGGCTTTTACAAGAACGGCAAACTTGTGTTATTTAAGAACTTTTTCGAAAACGGGCAATGCGAACGTAATTTTCAAAGCAGCGATCCGATTAATTCGGTGCTTGATATTTTTTATGAGGATGGTACCTTGCATCGTCAGATTATCTATTACAATGCTTTGGTAAAAAAAGTAGCCGATTATTATTCAAACAACATTCCTAAAAGGCAAATCGAATTTTCGAAGGATCAGAAATACCTGATTCAGGAAAAAACCTGGTATGCCGACGGTAACATAGCTTTAGAATTTAAGTTGATTGATTTGAAAACAAAAAAATACCAGCGTAAATGCTATTATCCCAATGCTGTTTTAAAAGAAGAAGGCAATTTAGTTTACTCCTATGACACGAAACACTATTATAAAAACGGCGTATGGTATAGCTACGATGCCTTTGGTAAAAACAAACACATCGAAAAATTTAACCCGAAGTCAATTCCCAATTAATAGGCTCTAAACCTTTTCCTGTCAGATACTTATTGGTTTTACTAAAAGGAGCTGAACCAAAAAATGCGCCTCTGGCAAGGGGAGAAGGATGCGCTGCTTCCAGGATCAAATGTTTGTTGGAATCAATCAAGGGAGCTTTGTTACGCGCATAATTGCCCCAAAGTAAAAACACCAGATGTGTTGTTTGATCACTGAGTTGTTTTATGACAGCATCGGTAAAATTTTCCCAACCAAAGGTTTTGTGACTGCCCGGCAAACCGGCTTCAACACTCAATACGGCGTTAAGGAGCAGAACCCCTTGTTTGGCCCAGCCTTCGAGATTACCGCTAAGTGGAAATTCAAAATTCGGAATATCTGTTTTTAATTCTTTAAAAATATTTTTTAAACTGGGTGGTAATTTCATGCCGTCGTTAACCGAAAAACTGAGCCCATTGGCCTGACCCGGACCATGGTAGGGATCCTGACCAATTAAAACCACCTTAACGTGTTGGGGTGAACAGAGCTCAAAGGCATGGTAAATAAGAGATGCCGGTGGGTAAACCGTTTTAGAAGCACAGGCTTTAAGTAAGGCGTTTTGAAGCTCGGCAAAATAGGCTTTATCAGTTTCAGCTTGAAGAAATGCTTGCCAGTGAAGCGGGAGACTTTTGATCATTAACTTTGTATTGTTATTAAAATTAGGGCAATCTGGTTTTTTAACATTCGTAAGTAAAAGTAAAACCTTACCTTTAGAACATAAAATTAAATTATGAAAAAGATTAGTTCAGTAAGTCTCATCGTATTTGTTATAGCTTTAGCTTTCTCTTCTTGTAAAAGTCACGAGCGTTGTCCTGCTTATGGCAAGGTAGAGCAGAGCGCAAAAAGATCTGTATAAATGTCGAAAGTATCAGTAATGATACTTTTACTTTTACCAATACTACTTAACATAATGTTTATTATGTCCGTTTCAGATTTCAAAAAAAACGGCTGATTTGCCGTATAAATTGAATTTTGCATAAAATTAGATTGTTTTATTATTGTTAAAATTGTTAAAATAATTACTAATTTGTTTCATTCTGAAACATGATGTGATATGTTATAAGACTTCACATCATGTAGGCATTTTGATTCGCCTCAACAAATATAAAATAAAATTTCATTCAATATTGTTAAAAATGAAATTTAGAATGATTATAAATAAGATTATGGCGATAAAAAACCCGGCTTTTGTTTCAATCTTTTTTATTTAGAATGAATCTAATTTAGATAAAAAAGGATTTCCACGACAATCCGGATCGCTTTTTTTAGAAAGGTCGCCTCAACCGGCTCCCATCCAATGGAATTTTTCTTTTTTCATTTTTTTACTGAATGCCAGGGTGAGTTTTTCTCGTTCGCTCGTGCAAAGGTAAAACTTAAAAAAGGCCTCAGGGAGCATAAACAACCCTTTTTGCCGGCCGGACAAAGCCGGCCTATGCAAAGCCTTTTTTTGATGGTCAGGGACAAAGCCCTGCCCTATCAAAAACGCACACCGAAACCCAAAATTTTTTCAAAATTTCGGGGCCCTCGGTTTTATATCCCTGAGGCCTTTTTTAAGTTTTATGATCCTTTGGCACAGCGAGACGAGAAACTCACCCACAGGCATCAGAAAAAAAAAATGAAAAATCTAATAGAACGAATAGGACAGCAAACAAAAAATCTTCCCAGACATTCAGTGGGAAAAACAGAGATTGAAGAAAAAAAAGATTTAATAACTCATTTGTATGAATGCTTACACCAACAAACAGAGTCTATAAATTCGCTTCACTCTGAAATACAAAGGCTAAAAGGAAAACAAAATACACAACTTAAATTAATGTAAAATGACACAAAAGACAGCAATAAATATATTTTAAATTTTAACTAAAATCTCTCGATATATCGGTGAATCGAATCAAAACAAATGAAAAAAGTAACATTAATGAACGGAACAGTAGTTTATCTACAAAGCAAAGGAATAAAAATGATTTCACCATTTCAACAAAAAGAAAAGGAAGGAAGCACAGAAAGAAATTGGTTTTTAAAGGTTAGTTATTTGAATGATAAAGAACAAACACTTGTCGGACCTTTAGCATCTGAGCAAAAATGTGAAGAAGTAATTTCATTATTATTAAACTAAAAAAATCGGGAGCCGGTTAAACGGCTCCCGTATTTAAAACCATGAAAACAGGATATAAAATTGAAAAATCGGAAAATTTAGCAGAGGTAATGATTAGTTATAAAACCAAAGTTAAGGCAATTGACAGACCAAAAATTAAAAGTAGCCAAGACGCTTACAATGAATTTTTAAAGGTTTTTAACGCTGAAACAATAGAACACCACGAAGAATGCATTTTATTGCTTGTAAACAGAGCTAATAGCGTTTTAGGGTGGGTTAAAATTTCACAAGGTGGAATTGCGGGAACGGTTATTGACGTTCGGGTAATTATGAGTATAGCAATAACAGCAAATGCAAGCGGAATTATAATCGCTCACAATCACCCAAGTGGACAAATCGTACCAAGTGATCCAGATAAACAGATCACAAGACAAATAAAAGAAGCGGGAAAAATTCTACAAATTTTATTATTAGATCATATAATAATAGGGGAAAACAGTTATTATTCTTTTTCAGACGAAGGAGAAATTTGATTTAAAAACTCAGTAAGTTTTAACTTATTGGGTTAACTCCCAGACCTTAAACACCCGTACCTAGTTAACCATAACGTAAATAAATAAAACATGAAAGAAAAAAAATACAAACTACAATCCTCAACAGGAAAAGAAAAACTACAATCACAAGTGCACATGAAATCTGGGACAAAATTTCAGTGGGTTTTAATTTGTTCAAGTGAAGGGATGAAGCTTAAAACAGGTATTGACTTGTTTTTGCATAAAGCAGCTGAACTTTATAAATTGAAAAAAATTACTCCCTTTAAATTGCTTCGAATATTCGAAACACACCCGGAAATTTTTGAATAATTATTGAAGCTGCAAACTATTACAGCTAGCATCTTTTATGTCCATTGATCCCGAATAAACAATTCGGTTTAATTGATCTTTTATAGTATAAGAAAAATTTTTGATTTTGGCGCCGCCAAGGTCTTTTTTTATTGTTATAACCCCGGTTGAACTACAATCGGGAGGTCCTGTCCAAAAAGTCCCGGAGGCAGATGATCCAATCAAAGAACCATCAAAATAGTAATTTAAAGAAGTTGAGCCGACTTTTAATAAGCCGATAGAAGCCGTTTTGTCATACCAAATTACGGCAGAGCCAGAAGTTTGTTTTTTGCATGCAGAAAAAATTAAAAAAATTCCTAAAGCAAAAAGAGAAGCTAAAAGATAAGATTTTAAAAAAAGTTTAAAATTTTTCATTTGAGTAATTTTCCTCAAAAATACAGAAAAATTTATTTAGAAAGGGCAATGTCATGCTTTTTAACATCTTCCCTTATATTGTCCAGATGAACATCGTGAACGGCAATTTTTTCACCATGGGAAACAATTGAAGTCTTTATTTCTTTTATATCAGTACCAATAGATCTCAAAAAATATGAGATAATGGTTAAAAGACCTACTATTATTGAAAATAAAATTTCACTTGTCATAAAAAAAATTTAAACAGCCCATCCCATAGTAGTGGCAAAAGCTTGAACAGCATTGTATAATGTAGTAACATTTATATCACCTGATGCCATGTAACTAAATGCAAAAGGATTACTTGAAAAACCAGCAGCTGATCCCGATGCATTATATGCGCCTAAGAAAAATTCTTGACTAATTAAAGCTACCGAAGATACAGTAATAGAACTAATCAAAGAAGAATTACGGTATCCCTCAACATTAGTGCTAGAAGTTCTACGTACTGAAATTAATCCGGAAGTATTTTGGCCGGTTGTTGTTGTATTGGTTCCCTGATTAGCAACAAAATAAAAAGAACCGGCATTGTTTGGCATTAAATAAGTTAAGTTAGAGCCATTCGAAAGTCCCATATTAACCTCTGTAGTTGCACCTTTATTAATTAAAAAATAAGCTCCAAAGGAATTAGAATTTTGAGTATAATTAGTACCTGAAGTTAATTGGTTAAAACGCGTATTTATATAAGAACTAGTTCCGTTTCCGGTAAATCCATAATTATTTGTCCATGTTGGAGAGGCAACAGCTGAAACAGTAATAGTAGGATTAATAAAGTCATAAATAGCAGCGATTGAATTATTAACACCGTAAAAATTTAATCTATCATATTTTACTAATTCAGAACCCATTGCACCCTCAAAAGTTTTAAAAGCACTTTCTAAAGTTGGATTAAATAAACCGCCGGCTAAAATTACCTTTGATTTTAAGGCATCTGTATAGGGTGTAGGCTTAATGCCGCCAAAAGATATTAAATTGATTAATCTCATTAATTATTTTTACGGTCTTTAATTAAAAAAAAAAGCAGCTACAAAAGAGCCAATTAAAAAAAGTGTTACGATCCTGGAATCGTTTTTGGGCACACCTAAATCACCATCCTCCTTGCCATAACCATCCCACAAAGATTTAAAAAAAGGCTTTTGTACGCCATCAATTTTTGTTCTATTATCCCAAAAAGCAAAAGTCCCAAACTCATCTCTATGAGCAAGGCCATTTTGAGGCCTTGAATCTAAATGTACAAAAGTATCATAAACTCCAAAGCCATTAATACCGGCGTTACGTAGTTTTTTAAATAATGTGCCTTGTGTTAAAATTTGAGCAATGAAATCAGGTAACAAAGTTTCTTGATCCACCGATGTTAAAAACGCGCCATCGATAGCACGTTTATAATAATGCTCGCCTATAAAACCTTTTTTAAGACTTAATTCATGAAGCTTAGTCCTATAAGTTGAATTGATTTTTAAAGGTTTATTATAATAATCTCGAACAATATTCCAAGCATTAACAGTTTGCTCAGATAACTCATGTTCTTTTGGCGCATCAAGAGAACGTGAATAAAGTTCTTTTCCGGTAAAATGGCCAAATTGCTCATCCGGACGATCTTTGGATATATTTAAAAAAGTTTGTTCCATTATACTCTGATAATACGTTTAAAAATTCGAGTACTTTTATAATCACCAACGCGCAAAGTAGAACGCGATCTATAAGTAATAAAAAGTGTTTCACCAACCTTAAAAGAACCGGTTATTTGATAATTTTGAGTTACTTTATAGAACTTAAAATTTTCACCTACTTTAAGTGATGCTAAAACGGCCATTTTAATTTTCTTGTCTTTTTAACATTGCCGAAAAACCACTTTTAAGGAAATCAGGAAATGCCGAATATTTATCTTCTTTTTTTGGTTTTAAATCTGGTTTTTTGAAAAGATCAAAAAAAACAGTAAAAATGTAACCAACCAAAAATAAAGGTGCTAAAGCGACTAATAAAGCAACTAATAAGCTTCCTAATGCGACAAAAGCCGACCACTTGATAAAAGACAAGGGGACGGCTAATAAGTCCTTAAAAAGCAAATAAAAGCCTTTTAATGTTTTATCTACCAAGTTACTATCCATCCTTGAAAACGCCAAGTATGAGAACCGGCATTGCAATCAAATCGATTAAAAATAATTGAATTATATGAAAATGGTAAAATAATAGGTCCATTATAACCGGCATTCATAACGCCACTATTTTCTATGATTCCTGATCCAGGTGTATAAATTTTAAAATTAGTGCCTAAAGCAGTATTCAAATTTATATCCAAATCACCAAAATAAGCAGCGTTATTTAAAGCGACACCAACGCCCAAAGGACCGCCGGGACCGCTTAATAAATAAGAAGCTCCAATAGGAGTAACACCAAGCGCATTGGCAATAAAATCCATTACTAAGGCCTTTGTTCTTACAAAATCTACACTATTATTTGTCATTACCAAGGAAGTGGAATACCACTATTTTGAAATTTATCTTTAATTAAAGAAACCATATTTGAAGAACCGCCGAGCCACTCTGGTAAATTGGAGAACTCCCAACCAAACCACTGAGTTAAATCACCGGCCTCATTATTGCCATCTGTATTTATACGAACACCAAAAGCAATATAAAGGGCCCTAGCATCATCATCACTATTCAAAGCATAAATTAACGGT
Source organism: Sphingobacteriaceae bacterium (assembly GCA_947480015.1). Taxonomy (GTDB): domain Bacteria; phylum Bacteroidota; class Bacteroidia; order B-17B0; family Aurantibacillaceae; genus Aurantibacillus. Next base: position 51,208 of record CANKBS010000016.1, on the reverse strand, counting down.
GAAATTGTTCCACGATCAGAGCCCCAACCTTGCATTGCTTGTTCAAGCTTTAAAGCTGTAGAGGTAAACCAAGCATCATCTTTAGTACATTTATTTTTAACTAAAAGTTTCTTAACAGGATCAACAACTTGCTCTTGAATAACAGGAACTTGATCGGTTGCAGTTTTATCTGAAAAAAAATTAGTTAGGAAACCAGTTCCAAACTTAAAAATTTTGCCAACATTTAAAAAGATTGGTAAAATGACAAGAGCAATAATAGCATAAATGACTAATTGACCCCATCCTTTCGCTTCACGCGAATCCATATTTTTATTAAGTGCCATATTTTTATTTATCTAAAAAACCACCCATATTTAAATACCTACGAAAACCGGCTTGTTTTTGGTATAGTTCAGTTTGTTTTTTATATTTTTCTTTTTTTTGTTTACTAACTTTTTTAGGAAGAAAACTTTGAAAGTTTGACGAATCTATAAGATCGCCCACACTTCGAAGTTTTTTTTTCTCACTTGGTTTTAATTTCTTAAAACCACTAAAAGATATTAAACCAAATAAGGCCATTTTAATAACGACGTCTTTTAGTAGTTTTTTTACGTCGAGAAGTCATTTTTTTAGCGATTTTAATTACCGCTTTTTTTCCGGCAGCTGAAAGCTTGCGAAATAAACTTTTTGAAACTATTTTTTTCATAATTATGGCTTTTGTATTAATTGACCTGAATCTTTTAAGTTTTTTAAAGAAGCTTTACGATGAATCCAAGCAAAAAGCATTGTAATTCCGGCGGAAGCTATTTCGCCAACATAAGTTTGTAAAAGATTTAAAATTGCATCCATGATTTTTTATTTAAATTTTATTTATTTGAAAATTTATCATCATCATCATCCTTTGATTCCATGAAAGCTGACTTCATATTTTGATATGCGAATAAATAAACAACACACATACCAAGTTGAACGCCCCACATATTACAATATTTTCCAATTGTACGATAAATTTGAGGAGTTTTATTGTCCTCATCATCATCAATCCGGACAGTATCGGCCCAATCTTTGGCCTTACCTAAAATACGGCTTGAATCCTCTTCGTCAATTGGAACAAATTGAAAAATTAACCTGAATAATAATTTTATTGCAAATTTCATATTTAGCGGTTTTTACGTGATTTCTTTTTTGTCATGAAATACCAAAGGGTAATAAGAGCAGCTCCAACGCCACCAATTTTTAAAAGGCTTGAATTATCAACTTTAATACCAATTCCCTTTGTAGAATCAGTTAAAAAAGTATTAACCTTACCAGAGATATTATTTAACATCTTATTTCCGGCACTCCCGGTGTCACCGGTAAATTGAGCGGCATTTTCAAGCCAATGTGATATTTTACCACCAAAAATTTTTGACATAGTTTATTGTTTTAAATTGAGTTCGTTAATAATTTCCAATTTAGAAAAATCTAAATGAGAAAATTGTTCAAAATGGCCAATGCGATCCATTAAAATGGCATCGATAGCATAAATGCCATCACCTTGTGGAAATTCCAAAGGATCAAAATCCTTACCATGAGTATAAGGAAAAGAGCCAATTTGATTGGCTTGGTCCTCAGTTATTAGATAAAAAAAACGCATATTTATTTTTTAAAAAAGTAAAGTAAAAGTAAAGCACCAGCAACGGCTAAACCTAAAATCAATGGCTTAGAAGCTTCGGTTAAGTCAGGCTCCGGATAATTTTGGTTAACTTGCCAAGAATTTAAACCAAGCGCACTAAGTGCGCTAGTAGTCATAATCCCTTTATCGGTTTGAAAATTCTCATCAAAATTACCAGAACCAGGAACAACACCATCCAAACCGCCTTTTATTTGAGTACCGGCAGGATTAAATTTTGGAGGTATGACAATAGGATCAACAGGAGCAGTTGGATTAAGAGTATTTTTTATAGAATCAATACCCTCTTGTACGGCATCTTTAACTATATTAATTTCACCTTGTACATTTTGTTGAATATTACCGGCCGTATTTTGTACGGTTGTAACAACATTATTAACAGCGTTAGAAACACTATTTTTAATATCACCTACTATATCACCAACGTTTGGCATTTTATTTTTTTCTAATTGTCATAAACATAAATAAAACAGCAACCGCACCAAGAACATAAACAATTATGTTTGAATTGCCCGGTGTAATTGATTGCCCAAGGGCACCCTTGCCATTTCCAAATAAATTTGAAACAGTACCGCCAACACTTTGAAACATACTTGGCAAGGCATCCATAAATGTATTATGCTGAGAATCTATTCCCTGATTTGCTAATTGATTAGCTGCATAATATTTATCGTCAACTTTTGCAGTTTTAAAAGCATATTTAGCATCGATTTTATGAATGCGAATTTCCTTGAAAGTATCAAGAACATTGCCTAATTTTTTACCGTTGAATAAATTTGCTAAATAGCCCATTTTTTAAATTTTAAAAAAAATGCCGACCGGAGCCGGCCGGCATTTTATGATGAAGGAACACAAGATATTAATTTACAGTATTATTGCTAATCGCTTGCGAAACTTGTGCAATCTGATTGTTTGGAATAGGTACACCAGAATCTGCAGCGGCTTGCAGAGAATCTGCAGCAACTTTAGCCTGATATAAATTAAACAAACGAGCATCTTGATAAGCAAGACGAGAAACAATGTAATTTTTATTTGAATTGATGTTAGTACTAGCCAAAGTCAAATTCAAATTTGCGGTACGAGCAATGTCGCCATTATATAAGTCGAAACATTGTGTACGGGCATCACATTCAGCTTGGTTAAAGAAAGAATTAACACGTTTAGTCAACATAGTCGAATAAACATCAACATAAGAAGCTAATTCAGAAGTCAAAGAAGCTTGTGTAACCGGAGCAGCTGAATAAAGCATGCTAGTTTTATCTAAATTGATAATTCTCAATTCTTTTAAATTGTTGTAAGAATCTTGAAAAGTAGACTCACCAGGTTGAATCTGTTTAATATTGAAAAAAGGAGTGAATTTTTCAAATCCAAAATCATCTATATTTTCAGTAACAACTAATTTACTGTTAGTATCTGCAGAAGCAGAAACAGCATTTGATTGAAAGTTAATGTCTACAATTAACTCATCGGTTCCGGTAAGATCATAACAACCATGAAAATCAAAAGCTAATTCAACAATGCGTTTATTATAAGCAGCGGCACCTTTTTGAACAATTTCGGTCCAATTGGCTAAAGTAGCCACATTCGGAGCAATTTTATTCCAATTTGCACGATAGAAAGTGGAATCCAAATGAAGGATGCGTAAATTGGCTGGGTTCATTACAACCATATTTTGGCCACCGCGAACCAATGTCATACCAATAATAATATTTTCAGGCAATAAATCTGCTAAAACTAAGTCAGTATTTAATGTACCATGAATTAATTCCACAGTAAAATTTAAACCACGCACACATTTATTTTGAAGAATAAATTGTTTTTGTCTGCCAACTAAAATGTCCATTTTGTTTTTTTTTAAGAGTTAATTATGCTTTTCCGCCTAATGATGCTAAAAAAGGAAAACGAGCGATTGCCGTAGCTTTAAAAGCGGGATTTGTGAAAAATTTAAAAGCTAAAAAGCCTACAACCACTAGAACCAAGTTAAGCGGTTTCATGATCCATCTGAAAATTCTTTTCATTTTAATGTTTTTTGAATGATTAATTCGATGCATCAAAATTACTAACAATATGTTTTGTTTTGAACTTTCTTCATATCAATTATGAATGAACTATAATTTAAAAAGCCTGTCTCTTCTCTAATCATGCGGCCTTCGTCATCATAAGCCGCAGATATAAAATCACTCGCCAAGGCAACTCGTTCGCTATCACCATGCATATTTACATTTAAATCCATTTTTAAAGTCTTAAGATCCTTTTTAAGCCGCCAAATGGTTGTGCGGCTTAAAAGCTGAAATTTTTCAATTTCCTCAATAGTATTTTTTTCGAGAATATTTAAAGAACGAAAAATTCTTGTTGCGGCCATCCTTGTGGCCTTATCAATACTTTCGAGATATTTTACATCGAAAGTTTCCCGATATATGGATCGAGATTCATTGTGTTTTCTTATTTTTTCCTCTAAAGCATCGTAAGAAGGAAGGAATTTAACCTCAGTTTCTAAAATAAAATTTTCTAAAAAATCATGCCATAAATTAAAAATTTGTTTATTCATGCAGACTTCTTTAGTCAATCTTATTTCCTTATTTTTTGGATCCAATTCAATTGGTGAAAAATTTTCATTGAAATAATTTACAGAATCACTATTTCCCAGAACAAAACAACGTCTGTAATTTTTACAAGCTTCATTTATTATATAAGCATTAATACGGCCATCAATATCAGATTTTCCAAGTTGCTTACATTGCTTCTCATACTCAGGTAAATTTTCTTTTTTAAGATTGTAAAATTTACGGCCATCCTTTGCGCGCTCCCGGAATTCATTTTGACCGGCTGATTTAGAACGCCACAAAGTAGTTTGATATAAATAAGAAAGATGTTTTTTTCTTAATGTTACTTCAAAACGTAAACACCTGTCGGCCATATCTGCCATATTTTCAATTTCATTTTTAGAAAAATGTCCTTTTTTGGTGAGTTCCTTCATATCGTTTTTTCTAAATTCCGCACCTTTATGATAAACTTTTTTACTATAACCATCTGTAATCCACATAGTGCTCTCATTATACTCTGTAAAACGCTCAGAACCGGAACGTACACCGCGCAACTTCATTTTTTCAATATAACCAAGACGAACTAAAGCTTCATTCTTAGAACGAAAAAATTGATTCCAACAAAAGTCAATTCGATTAATTTCCAATTCCATAAGGTCCAATTTATGTTCGCCACCAAGCATGAAATTTTTTGAAAAAAAATTTTTAGCAAAGGTCATAAAACGATCAAAAAGATCTCGTTTATACATAGACCAATTAATGACAGTATGATTGTAATTATGTTCACCAGGATGCGGAACAAATTGAAAAAGATTAGTACCATAAAGAAATTTAGGAATAGAAAAATTCCATTCAATAAAATTACGATCATAACAAATTGAAGTTGTAAGATCATAATTAGAAGAACGCATTTTATTTTTTCCACGATAAGCAGCGTTAAGCTTACGATTAGTATCTCCGAAAATAACAGTTTTCATTTTTAAAAATTCAGAAACTGAATTAATGCCATCATGCTTATGATCCATAATTTCTATAATATCACCTTTTTGCAATACCACACCTTGCTCTATTTGTTCAATTAAATTTTGAAATAATGATTTTAATGGAGTTGTAACATCTACAGATTCTAAATTAATAGTATATCCGGTAGTTGATGCAATAATTTGATTTACTAAAGAAAAATGCTTTTTAACATCGTGCAATCTAAATACAATTGTATCCATATATTATAAATACAGAGGCATTAAAAGAATGGCTAAAATTATAATGATAAATGCAAATAAATAAAGTATTATATAATATAAATCATTTTTATCTACAGCCTCATTTATACGGCTCCAATTAAGTAATTTATTAAAAATATAATGTCTTAATAACATTAAGATTATATAAATAAATGGTAAGCAACAAAGTACCATAGTTGCTTGAAATAATTCATTAAAATTATTGTTTATTAAAATTTGCAAGTTCATAGGCTATCAATTTTTTTGTGTTATATTTTGATTGTGATTTTAAGATGATTGTTAAATCATCATGCTTATTAAAAAAAGCTTCCTTATATCCGGGCCATTTTTTTAAAAAAAAATGATAAAGTTGAAAACGATAAGGTGAATAAATTCGAAAATTTGCTAATTGATTAATTGTTTTTTCAAGCTTTTTTTCTGCATCTGGTAGCGAATTTTTAATGACTAAATGCAAAGCACGTTTAAAAATTCGGTTAAGAATAATTGGTTCTATAAATGTAGAACAACGTAAATCACCAGAAGAAAAATATTGATAATAACGGGGACCATTTTCAGGCCCATAAAACTCTCTGAAAGTTTCTTGAAGAATTTCGTTTACTTCCATAAGTAAATATTTGCATATAAAATTATACTTAAAAAAATTAAAGTATTGTCATTAGGTATTCTATCTATTAAATCCAATGCAATTGGATCAAGTTCCATATACCCTTTTTTAAACATCCTAATTAACCTTATACAAATCCAAGGAATAGTTAAGAGAATCCAAATTATAAAAAAAGGAAAACAAAAAAGTTTGGTAATAATACCAAAGAAAGTAAACCAATAATCTAAATTGCCTAAGAAGGTTTTTATTAATAAACCTAAAGTCAATAAATGAAATTCAAAAAAAAGTAAAAGAATAAAAATTTTAAATCCTGTAATATCCCCGTTATATCTATAATTTTTAAACATATTAAAATTTTTTAATTTTTAAAATTTTCGGGTAAACCGAAAGGTCTTTTTTTGAGGAAAGCCAACGATTTTCGTTGAAGTCCCAAAAAAGCCAACATTTATTTAATCGGCAAAAGTTGTTATGTGCTATCCATTTTTTCATGATTATTAGGTTTTAAATAACATAACCTTGGAGCCATTAAAACGGCTCCAAGCTATTCGTTATATGCAATTGTGGCCGTGACCCGTTTAGCATTACGGAGGAAAAATAAAAAGTTGTCATTCGCACGTTCCATAAAATGACATACAGCTTGTGTTTCCGGTCGTTTCCTCTTTAAAAGCATCTATCTGGTCTTTGAATCTTTGCACATAGTTTACTACATCTTCAATGGTCGGGTATCTCACGCCGTTTTTTTCCTTGCTGCAATATCTGTCCGGTATTTTGCCATGAGTAAAAAAGCTGGTGTTGTACTTCTTTTCAGCATCGGCCACTTTCTTGATATGCTCCGGGAACCTGTCGGCTATCTGTTTAATTTCTGACAGCTTGCACATCACGCATGGAAAGCATCCAACGCGGTTCATTCCCATTGAATAAAGCGGGTTAGGCTTGTGGCCGTTTTCGATTATGTAGTCAATTACCTGCTGTCCCGTCCAAGTAAATACAGGTCTTATAATATCGTCAGCGTATTGTTCCCTCCATTTAAAAACGTCTTTTTTGCGGTATGTGTGAAATTTTAATTTCCCCTTTTTGTCCTTGCCGTATGGCTGGTAGTAGTATTTAAAATATGTGCATTGCGCTTTCATCTTTGCACGGTCTTTACTCTCGTCTGCCCTCACTCCTTGTATTAAAATCAAGTGTTCTGAGTGCTGCAAAACATAGTCAATCATTGGTTTTGTCTTTAATTCTTCGGTACAAAACCGCGCCTTAGTGGATGGAAAGCGCTTTTTCTTCGCTACCATTCCGAGAAAGCCATCAAACTTTTTGGTAGTCAGCATCACATATTTTACACCCAGCTTTTTTATTACGTCCATTATATGCTGGTAGGTCAATTGATTTTCCCATACAGTATCGCAAAAAACGGCCTCCACTTTCTCAACTCCATATTTATTCACGGCCCATATCAAAGATGCCTCGCTGTCTTTACCGCCTGAAAATTGTACTATTACCTTCATCAACTTTTTATTTTTCTTTTTTATTCTTTAAATTTGTGTAAGCCACAACAGCATATAACAGCACCTACCCGCCATTTTCTCCGCACAGGCCACGCTAAACGGACGGGTAGCCGCAAAACGTTATTTAAAAACAATCCTCCGATCCTTAACACCAACATATTCAAATGAATGATGAGGAAGAAGATGTTTTAAATACTCAATAAAACGCTTTTCACTGATTCGTTCAGCTTTTGAAAGCTCATTTACAAGAACTTCAATATCTGAATACCCAGGAGCTATTGAAATTCGCTTATCTGTAAAATTTAATTGAACACCGAAATGATCAAAAAAATATTTTTTAAAAACATCCTGATCAGTAATTAAATCGGATGTAAATTCAGCAATAGCCAAAAGGGCTTCATTAGTCAATTTCGACCTCATAATTTTTTTTGATTTTGGGTTTGTAAATGAATTCTTGAATATCTACATTGTAAAAATCCAAAGAAAACGGAATTTTTGAAACTCGGTAATTATAACCGGTTGAAAATTCCCTTTTTAATAAAAATAAAATGCACATTTGAGTCAAATTTGACTCAATACGAAATTGTATTTCCCGTTGAAAAACAGTAAATTTGAAAAACCTTTGTGGACAAGGCTTCCCAAGCTTTGAATCTCTGAAAGCCTTATTAAACCTAATGTTTATTATATTCTAATTCCCCAGCTCAGCCTGCGGCCTCGGAGGAATCAAAATATAATATTGATTATGTGTAAATAGCCCCTAATGAAGTCCAAATAAAAATTTGGCCTTTCATTGCCTTCGCACACCACCACACTGTGCGTATCGGGGTTTGCGATACTTTCCTTCGGAAAGACTTAAGGGCTAATTAACCATAATCATAGGCCTCCTTTCGCTTCCGGTTTTAATCAATAGCCAAATGGTTTGCTAAGTGTTGCGGGGTATTCATTTTATAAATAAATAGTCGTATGAACCAATCGTGAACTGAATTTCAAAACAAAATAAGTGCCCTTATTTATAATCCGTTTGTCAACCTTAAAGTTCAGGTAAAAAGCATCACAAGCCTGCTGGCCGATAAAGACCGCTTTGCCGGCCAATTACAAGGTTTTGAGCAGGCTTTAAAGGACCTCGATTTGTACGAAGATTTGCCCTACGATAATATGGAAAGAGCCAAGGGTTTTAATAAAACCAAAACACATATTCTTAAACTTTTAAAAGAAGTTTCCGAACACCAGTCCTAGAACCCCCTGCCGCTAACCTTTCCAAGCCTAACAGTCAAGGCTTATCAAATAATTTGAATAATTAAAAATTTTGTATAAATTTACTAGGTCTTAAAAAAGATACTATGATTAGATTCGAGTTAAAACTGCTTACAGAACAAGGAAGCAGTGAAGCAGATGAAAAAACGATCACCACCTCCAATGCGGTTGCACAACATGCATTTAATCACTTAAAAAAACTAATCGGAAAGCGTAAATGCCGTAAACACCCGAGTAGTCCTAATAAACTGCGTATATACGCGGTTAAAGGTGGCGAACCCAAAGCCGAAGTGATCAGCTATTGCTGTCCTGAATTTTTAAAATTATTAAAGTAAGTTATTTCGCCTTGTTGTTAAGCTCTGTAGCCTGCTGCAGGGCTTTTCCTTTTATGATGATCGCCTGCAATTCCTTTGCGTTTTGTTAACCTGCAAGTAATATATAGTCAAAAATACCAACGTATCTTTGTTCGCAGAAAAGGTGTTTTGGTAGTTCACCTTTTCTAGTATAGTTATTAAGTTTGACCGCTTTCCGCTGCAAGAGAAAGCGGTTTTTCTTATTTAATCAATCAAATTGTCGTGTACCAAAGTCACATACAAACCTTCTACCTTTTTGCGGGCCCAGGCGGTTTTGCGTAAAAAAACCAGACTCGATTTAATGCTCGGGCTCTCATTAAAACAACGGATATTTATTTTATTGCCCAAATGCTCAAATCCATAATAATTCACCAAATGCGTGAGGATGGTCTCAAGGGTCTTGCCGTGCAAGGGATCATTCGATTTTTGTTCTGTTGTCATGTTTACTTTGATTTTTGCGAACTAATTGCCGCACAATAATATCTACTTCCCGGTTATTTACATCACCGTCTTTTTGGTGGGCCTTTACTTTAAAAAAATTTATGTGGTGACTTTTAATCAATGCCAACAAGGTTTGCACCAAATCAACATTCTGAATAGGCGTGCCTTTAGCTGTGATAAAATTTTTCGATTTCAGTTTTTCTTCTCGTCCCAGCAAATTTACCACATACTGACTGTCGGAATAAATCTCAAGCTCTTGTTGCTCGAAGCCACGCTTATCAATGTATAACAAGGCTTTGATGACGGCCTGTAATTCCATTCGGTTATGGGTGGTTGCTTCTTCTTCCCCTTTTAAAATCACTTTTTCATCCTCTATAAATACCAAACAAGCCCAGGCACCCAGTAATAACTGCGAATGACAGCTGCCATCGGTGTATATTTTAATTGGCTTACGAATGGTTGAGAATTTGCTTGAAGGTATATATAAATTGCCACAAGCCCCGCATTTCAATATTTTATGATACATTGGTAATTATTGGCACCTCCCTTTTTTTAAATAAACTTTAATTCAATTATCTTTAATGCCTCGTTTAAAACGGTAATTTTTTAATTAAACATGCAAAAAGCAGCTCACATACTTTTGGTAGAAGATGAAGAGAGTCTGGCTAAAACCCTGGCCCTTAATCTCGAACTCGAAAATTATGTGGTGAGTTTGGCAAGCAATGGCATCACTGCTTTAGAGGCTTTTAAAAATTTTAATCCACCGGCAGACTTGGTTTTGCTTGATGTGATGATGCCCGATATGGACGGTTTTGAACTCTGTGCAAAATTTAAAGAACTTAAACCTGAGGTGCCGGTAATCTTTTTAACGGCTAAATATCAAAGCTCCGATAAAATTAAAGGATTAAAACTAGGGGCCGATGATTATATCACCAAGCCCTTCGACTTGGAAGAAGTTTTATTACGTATAAGCAATTTATTAAAACGCATCCAGAAACCCATTGATCCCATTTTTAGTTTTGGGAGCTGCCGCATCGATTTTAAAACCTTTACCATTGTTGATATAGCAGGCGTAGAACAAAGTTTAACCAAACGCGAAATAGGTCTGCTTGAATTACTCACTCAAAATGAAAACAAGGTTATTTCGCGTGACGAGATCATTGATAAGCTCTGGAACATTAATGAAAATGCCTCTTCCCGCACCATCGACAATTATATTTTAAATTTCAGAAAACACTTCGAACTAAATCCTAAAGAACCCCAACACTTTTTATCCATCAGGGGTGTGGGTTATAAATTTATTGCTTAGTCAGAAACTAAAACTATGTTCAAAGAAAAACTAAATAAAAAACTGGCCGCCTCCATGGAGGAATACGGTTTTACTGAACCTACACCCATTCAAGCACAATGCCTCACAAAAATAACCGGAGGTTTTGATGTGATCGGTATTGGTCCCGACAATGCCGGTAAATCGAGCCTCATTGTGATGGGTACCATTCAGAAATTACAAAGAGCTGTCGAAAAAACACCGCGGGCACTTATCTTGGTTTCATCCAAAGAGAAGGCCATTGCTATGGAAGAACAATTTAACGCCCTCACCAAATACACCGATTTACGGGTGCATTTATTATATGAAGGTGGTAATATCGACCAGCAAAGTATTGACATATACGACGACGGCTCCGATATTGTGATTGGTACAGCCAAACGCACCCTGGAGGTTTACTTTTTAAGAAACTTAAATCTGAACAAAATAAAACTGTTTGTGATAGATGATGCTGAAATGATTATTAAGAATTTTCTGCAAGGACAAATAGATCGTCTGGCCTTGAGTTTACCTAAGTGTCAGCATCTGGTATTTACCAATGAACTCAGTCCTAAAATTGAAAAACTGATCGAGAAATTTATTATTGCTCCTCACATTGTGGAGGTAGAAGAATAGTTCTATTCTCAACAAGTTGACCAAATTATCTTGGGCGCCCGGGCGGGCCACTCCGGGCTCGGCTATCGCCTCGGTTTCCTCCGAAAAGGCGGAGAACCAAGCCCTGCGCACTAACTGGCTCATCAAGCCACAGGCTTGCTGCCCTGTCCCTGGCGCAATAGCCTATTTTAAATCCCGATAATTGCACACATATTATAAAAAAAGAAGGAGAGGCTTTTCAATTGCTCAGAAAAAAAATGAGCTTACCTAATTTGAATGAATTAATTTTTATTTCCTATCAGGCTCTATGATTTCCTGGATTCTTTTTTTTTATTATTAGTCAAAAAATACACCACTAGTCCAACCGCCACGGTAATTAAGCCATACAGCGATTCGGTGGGTTTTTCGCGTACCACATTGTAAGAAATCCAAAAGATAACCGACAAAAACAATAAAGGGGTGATGGGATAAAAAGGCGTTTTATAACTTGTAGTTAACTGTTTGAATTTAAACCTTAAAACAAAAACACCGGCCACTGTAAGAAAGGTAAAAATGTTCAGCGTGAAGCCCACGTAGGTGATCAGCGATTCGAATGAAGAAGTCATCACAAGTACTAACGCAATAATGGATTGAAAAATGATGGCTACATAAGGCACATTGTTTTTATTGGCCGTAGCAAAAAAACGCAAGCCATGAATGTTATTTCCCATGCTCTGAATCACGCGTGGTCCGGCCAAAACCATGGCGCTAATGGTGGAAATAAGCAATACGGCAATAACCAGACTCATAAACTGACCAACCTGTGAACCAAAAATTTTGTTGGCGCTCAGGTAACCCACTTCGAGGGTGCCCTTTAATTCAGATACCGGTACCGTGTACAAAAACACATAATTTAAAATGGTATAAATGGCCATTACTACCAAGGTACCCACAAACAAGGCTCTTGGGAGATTTTGTTTCACATTGGCAATTTCGCCCGAAATATAAGCAGCAGCATTCCAGCCACTATAAGCATACACCACATATATAAGTGAACCGGCAAAGGCTGTCGAAAATATATCGGTCCACACCCCAGGTCCCGGTAAAAAACTGATGTGATGTTGCGGCACATAAAATAAACCAAAACCCACGAACATAAGAATGCAAACAATTTTTACCCAGGTAAAACCACGTTGAAATAAACTGCCTGCCCTAAGGTTAACCGAGTGCACGGCTGTAATAACAATGATGACCGAAAAAGAAATAACATTAGCCTGAGCCTGGGGATAAATTTTTGTGACATAATGCGCCAGAGCTACAGATGCCGCCGCAATGGGAGCAGCAAAACCAACGGTAAGGCTCACCCAGCCACTTAAAAAACCCAAAGCCGGATGATAGAGTTTAGAAAGATAATTGTACTCTCCCCCACTCTCGGGAAAAGCCGCTCCAATTTCGCCATAGGTTAAGGCGCCGCAAAGCGCAAGCACACCCCCTACAATCCACAATAAAATAATAGAAAAACCCGACTGAAGTCCCATAACCTGAAAACCCAGGCTGGTAAACACCCCTGTGCCTATCATGTTGGCAATAACTACCGACACAGCTGTATTAAAACCAATTTTGTGCTGACTCATAAAAGGGTGAAATTAAGAAAATAATACTACTTCAGTTCCACCAGTTTACCTTCTGTTTCGCCGAGTGCTCGTCCCCATTTGGCAATGGCTTCTACCACCGGTTTAAGGCTTTTACCAAATTCGGTGAGCGAGTATTCCACTCTTAGCGGCACTTCGGCAAATACCTCACGTTTAACCAGACCATCTTCTTCCAGTTTTTTTAACTGCAGACTCAACATTTTTTCGGTGATATCGGGAATTTGTTTTTTAAGTTCACCGAAGCGCAAGGTTTTATCGCGCAAATACCAGAGTACAATGGTTTTCCACTTACCACCTATATAATCCATGGTAACATCCATGGCACAGTGATAGGTGTTTTGATGAATTTTATAAACGTATTCTTTACCTTTAATGATCATGTTTAAAAAAAATCGTTAAATTTTAATACTGTCATTTTTGACAGTTGTTGCAAAGATAAAAGACTATACATAGTTTTGCAACTATAAAATTGATAGTAACTAAAAAATAAACAGTCATGAACATAGCAATATTAGGAACCGGTGGTGTTGGCCAGGCCTTCGCCACCCGATTACAGGGATTAGGACACGACATAATGCTAGGCACCCGCGAGGTACAAAGCACTAAAACACGTTTAGCCGATTTTATTAGTAAAAACCCGGAGGTAAAATTCGGCACCTTTACCGAGGCAGCTGCCTTTGGTGAATTAGTCATTCATGTGAGTAAAGGCGCCACTGCAGTAGAGGTGATTAAAAGTGCCGGTGAAAAAAACCTGAGAGGTAAAGTGTTGATAGATATTACCAATCCGCTAGACTTCAGTAAGGGCATGCCTCCCAGCCTCATTCCCGAATTAAGCAATACCAATTCACTGGGCGAAGAAACCCAGCGTTTGTTGCCGAATACCAAAGTGGTAAAAACTTTGAATACCATGTGGAATGGTTTGATGATCAATCCAAGCCTGATTAATAATGGTGATCATGTGAACTACATTTGCGGCAACGATGCCGATGCAAAAAATACGGTGAAAAAATTCCTGAACGAACTGGGCTGGAAAAACGAGTCCCTGCTCGACCTTGGTGATATTACCGCAGCAAGAGCCACAGAGGCCACCTTACCTATTTGGTTACGTGTTTACGGTGCGAAACAAAGCGGGGCATTTAATTTTAAGATTGTAAGTTAATTTCTCAAACAGTTAAATCCACACAGCAATAAATCTGTGTGGATTTACTATTTTATCTTGTGAGCGAAACCTGTCCGTTTAGCACTTTGGCAATGCCGCTATTGCTTGAAAGATTCATTTTCCAGACATACACATCTTGTTTGCAGGATTCTCCCTTATAGGTGCCGTCCCAGCCTTTTTCAAGTTCGGTTGTTTCAAAAATCACTTGTCCCCATCGGTCAAACACCATCAGTTCATAAAATTTTATGCCGCGAAGTACCGGCCTGAATACATCATTTAATTCATCGCCATTTGGCGTAAAGGCGTTTGGTACATACACATTAAAATCGGCCTCTACCTTTACAGCTTTTACAATGGTATCGCTGCAACCATGCCCGTCTTTAAGCACCATAACTACCGGGTAAGTGCCTTCATCCTTAAATAAAACCCGGGTGTTTTCCTTGTTCGATCGGTAACCCGAGTTATCCATAAAAAACCAGTTCCAGCTACTTTGGTTTTCGGCCTTAGATGTATTTGTAAAAACCACTTCATCCATGTTTTCAACCGGTTTTTCAGGAGTATAAGTGAAATCTGCCACCGGCAAAGCATAAGCATTCACCACAAAGGTGGCTGTGTTTCTGCAATTGGTGGTGGTATCCAAAAAGTTCCCGATCATGGTATAATCTCCGGGACGGGTAAAATTATAAGAAAAGGTTTTAGTGCTGAACACTTGGTCATTTATGTTCCAGTTAGATTTTACATTTGCTGAATTACCGGATGAAGTCGATTTAAAAAATGATTTAAAAGGGATACAATTTTGTGTGCTGCTCATTTCCAGATTTTCGTAGGGCAGATCATCAATACTGATGGTGGTAACTGTTAATGCTTTACAGGCATTCTGGTCTGTTACCGTTAAAGTGTACTCACCTGCCTGATCCAAACTACTCAGTAAAAAACTTATCTTTTTTCCCGTATAATGCACATTACGGACTGAAACCCAATCGTAATAAAGTCCGCCAAAACCTTCCAATTGTATGGTTTCTAATAAACAGAGTCTGTTTTTAGGATATGTACTTAAGGCAGGAATTGGTAAAGGGATGGTGGCTACCTGAACGCTGGCAGTATGGGTGCAGCTGTTCGCAGCCGTTCCAACCACTGTATAAATAACAGCACTAACATTACTTGCTTTTGGTATAAGGGCATTGGCTTTGTTTGAGTTATAATTGCCGGGACCGTACCACACATATGTGATGGCACCGCTTGCTTTAATAACGGCTGAATCATTCAAACAAACCGTAGCTCCAACGGCCGTCACCACCGGGTTCGGCAATACAGTAACCGTTGTAGTGGTTTGGTTGCTGCAATTATGGGCATCTGTAACGGTGAGGCTGTAAATACCACTGCGGTTTAATTTCACCGAATCGATGGGTGCCGGATGTTGATTAAAATTCGTATAACCAAGTGGACCCTGCCAAACATAAAGGTTGCCACTGTTACCCGCACTGAGTAGTAATTTTTTAGTTTCACATAGTGGTCCGTTGTTTGAAGCTGTTGGTACCGGCAAAGGGTAAACCGTTATAGAACGGGTGGCACTGGTAACACAGGGTCCGGTTGTAATAGTGAGTGTATACATACCTGCCGCAGGCACCGTTACATTTGGTAGAACTGGCGATTGAAGCAAACTACTAAAAGAATTCGGACCGGCCCAACTGTATAACAAACCTCCCGAACCGTTCAGATTTAAGGTCTCTCCAAAACACCTCGGACTGTTAGAGCTGATACTGGCACTTGGCATGGCTGTGACTGTTACCCCTGCTATCGCTGAATTTGTGCATCCCAAGGCACTTGTAACTTTAACGGTATAATTTCCCGAAGCCTGTACTAAAGGATTATAAATAAGGGGTGTTTGCTGCAACGAAGTAAAACTTAGTGGACAGGTCCAAACAAAGCCCGAGCCTGCAAGTGAATTAACCGTAAGACTGATGGCCTGAGTACTGCAAACGGTGCTACCTGTTGCTGAGAGTGTGGGTGTTGGATGTATGGTAACCGTTCCGCTGGCCGTATTTGTGCAGGAATTAGCGGCAGTGGCCGTAAATTGATAGACGCCTGAATTAGCCGGACTTGCGGCAATGAGTAAAGGGTTAGAAAGTGAAGAACTGTATACCAGTGGACCACTCCAACTATAAGCAACGCCACCCGCCGCATTTAGCTGTAAGTTCTGTCCGTTACATATGGGTGAATTAGAACTAAAGGTCACGCCGGGCACTGCTTTTAAGCTAATGATGGGGTATGCTGCAGTGGTGCAAGCTAAGGCTGAACCAACTACTGTGTATTGAGTGTTAACAAGAGGTGAGGCCGTGAAACTAGCACCGGTAAGGCTTAGCGAAGGAGATGTCCATGTATAAGAACTGGCCCCAAAAGCAGTAAGACTGCCAATGGCTTGTGGACAAATGGAAACACCGGGTACTGAAAGAACAGGGTTAGGAATAAAATCGAGGGCGATGGTGTTGCTTATCAAACATTGCAAGGAATCGCTGCTACTGAGCGTGTAAATATAAGTACCTGCTAAAGCCTCAGTAACCGTGGTACTGTAACTTGCCGGTCCGCTTGTCCAGCTAAACGTATAACCTGCACCTGTTAAATAAGGTGTTCCTCCCGAATTCGTACCGCTCACTACCACGCTGGTACCGGCGCAGGCACTGGGACTAGCGGCACTGAGAATCAGATTTTGTGCAGGTGGCTGTGTGATATAAAAATTCTGTTTGATCTGACAACCCGTTAATGCATCGGTCACTGTTACACTCCATAAACCGGCACTTAAAGTAGTTACCGTTGGATTGGTGTAGGAGTTCACCGTATTAAACCACAAATAAGTCTGACTGCCCGAACCTCCCGCTAAATTAGTAACATTGGCTGTACCATTGGAAGCACCGAAACAACTTAAAGCAGCACTGTTATTTAAATTACCCGTAAGTGGAATGAGCGAAGTAAAAACGGTTGTAGCGGTATAGGTAAAATTATTTCCGAAATCAAAAACGGTTAAAGTATAGGTGCCAGGACTGAGTCCTGTGGCTACTGATGAAGTCTGGGCACTTGGAGTCCAGGTATAAGAAAAAGGTCCGATGCCACCTGTGGCGGCTACAGTGGCCGATCCTAAATTGGCACAGGTAATTGAGGTGCTGCTCACACTAATGCAGGCTTGATTGATATTCACCGGTAAAAAAATGGTATCGGTACCGCCCCCGCAACTGTAATATAAAATTAAACTGGTTGTATAAGTACCTAAATTGGTAAAAGCGTGAACAGGTGTGCTCAGCGTTGAAGTGTTGGCTGTGCCTGAAAGCGGATCTCCGAAATTCCAAACCATACCTGTAAGGGAATAACCCGAAGCAATACAATTTGTAAGAGTGTAAGTTTGTACCGTAAATGGGGCGATAAATGCGGCAGATTGGCAACCGTAAGCATTGCTTACCGTAAATGTGAATGGCGGTGGAATGGGCTTAAAACCCGAATTCACCATATTAGGAATACTTCTTACGGTACCTCTGGGAAAGATAGACTGTCCCGTATTACTATAACTGCAAGCAGCGCCCAAACCATTTGGATTGTGAATAATACCGAGGTCAGATCCGTTTCTGGCCACATATATTTTTCCGTTGGAGGCTAGTTGCATACTCCAGGGATTTCCGGCAACAATGGTGTATTGCGACGCAACGATGGCGGTGTTAGAACCGGCACATAAATTCCACTGGCGCATGGTTGTGCTGCCAAACGAACCTGCATAAAATTTGGAGCCATCGGGTGAAAACTCGCAGCCATAAGAAGGGTAACCTGTTAGCAGCGAGATCCAATTACTGGCAGTACCGGTATTATTGTCAAAATCAAACAAATCAACATAACCGTAATAATCGGTCATACCTAGTTTCCGGCCATTGGGTGAAAATTTTAAACAACCTAAAGAATAAGGAGGACCAACGGAAGGACCGATACTTGATAGCACCGCTGTGGTTACCATGCCAACAGAAGTAAGCAAGTGCGCCCGTATGTTAGTGGAATTAAAATCATGGGTCACGATCCAGAAATCGATCCCGTTACAATGTTTAGTAGCAGTTATTTTTTCGGCACAACCACTGTTATACAAGCCCGCATTTTTAACCGTAACTGAACCATTTCCGGAAGATAAACTCATATCAACTATGGAATAGTTTAAGCCGGCGGCACCTGAAATACCCTGTACTGTAAAAATATAATAGAGGGTAGCACTCCCGGGTTTTTTAATAATGATAGCTGACTGGCAGGGACTGTTATTGCCCAGTAAACCTGTACCATTGGCCATGGCGGTATGTGTTTGATCGTAAACCGTTACACCATCCGTATAAAATAAAAGGTTGCCGGCTGCATTGGCTATGCTGGCACAACCTTCAATGGTGTTCATTGCACTATTCGTAAGAAGAAGAGGTGGGCTTGACATAAAATCAAGACCGGCATTCGTTCCGAAATACCATTTGTTGTTTTGGTTTTGGGAATGAATTGTCAGGCCTAAAAAAAGACATACACCTGCTAAATATGTTTTGAAAAGTGACCTCAAAGCCTAAAGCTAATCACATGTGTGTTTAACCAACTAATTTAAACAATAGGCGACAAATTGGATAAAATCTCAATCACTTAAACTAAGGCTTCAATCAACCAAAATAAGGTTTCACCAGTTTTTTGTTTTTTCAGGAAACCCTAAAGGCTTTGAGCCTTTAGTTCACAATTATTTTTTGTGCGGGCAAGGTCAGTAAATCAGATCCAAGTAATAATACATAGGCTCCGGGATTTAGATTAGTAAAGACTTTAAACGATACACTTCCCTTTTTGGTGGGAACCACTTGTTCGAAACAGGTTCTGCCAAATGGATCAAGTAATTTAAGTGTCATATCGCCATAATTCCCTGAAAGTTCCAACTCCAGATTTATTTCTTTGTTACTTGGATTCGGATACACTTTTATCTGGTTTTCATCGGCATCACAGTTAACCGCTATGACATGAAACACGTTTTTAGTGCCGTCTACATCTACCTGACTCAAGCGGTAATACACGGTCTCCTGACTCACATAATCATCTGTGCAGGAATAATCTTTTCGGGTAGAACTATTAAAGGCCCCTTTTTGAGTATTCACCAGGGTCCATTCATTTCCATCCACACTGCGTTCTACAAGGTAATGATCGTTATTGTATTCAGTAGCACTCGACCAGTTAAGCAATACATGGTTGTTTAAACAACTGCCTTTAAACTCGAGTAAGGTAATGGGCAATGGATTAACAGTAGAAAGTTTGGACCCAAATGTAAAAGGACTAAAAGCTGTGAGCACCGCGTTGGTTCTCACAGCACCCGTTCCGGCACCCGTGCAGCTCGATCCGCCAATGGTGGTCGCCGCTCTTTCATCCCAGGAAGTGCCATTCCAGCGTGCAATGGTTAAATCGGGACAATCGGTAATACCGCTGTTATTAGCAGCTTCCCAGTAGAGTCCTAATACCGCGTTGGCCGAACCTGCAATCTGATCTACCTGCCAGTACTCGATGGAGCTTACATTATTAAGAGGTGGATTAACCGGAGCAGTGCTTGTATAGGCTGCATTAAAATATTCAGCTCTAAAGGTCGCCGAAGCAGTTAAACTTTTTACCTCTGCCCTCCTCCACCGTGTTCCTTTACCAATAGGAAAAACAAAATCGGCAGAACCAAGTTTAGACATTGGTCCTGATACAAAACTGGCTGAGGAACCACTGCTAGAAGTAGCTGACGTGCCAAGAGCCAATATGTTGGTGGCACTGGTATACACAAGGCCGGATGTTAAGGCCAGTGCGCCCGATACATTCACGTCTTTATTTAAAACAACAGCCGGATTCGTACTGAAAACGTTATTTACAGTAAAATTGTTGAAGTTATTGGTACCGCTACCGGAAATGTGCTGCGTTTGTGTGCTTGCTGCTCCTCCGTTCAATACAACGGCTCCCGTATTGCCGCTAATGGTGCCGCAATTGGAAATGTCATAATTAACCGATAAACTGTTGGCCCCTAACGACAGCACAGCGCCGGTTCTGACAAACAAACTGCCCGCTTGTTCGTTAGCCTGTATGGTGGGTTGATTTGCTCCATTGTTGATGATCACATCATTACCCGAAACCGGGGTTGCATTATTTAACCAATTGGTCGCCGTATTATAATTTGTGCTGGTAGCTCCATTCCATACTTTTGGTTCAACCGATATGGCATAAAAAGTTGAAGGAGAATTTTGGTTATTATATTCGGTTAAATACCAGTCGGCTGTTAAAGCCGATTTTGCCACCCTTACTTCGTCAATTCTTCCATTCAAACGATTCGCCGTTTCACCACTGGCTGTTTCTCCTGCGGCAGAACAATTACCGTTATCGGTTCCCCAGGCGTTGGTATAGGCTCCGGAGGCCACTTGGACTCCGTTAACAAAGATCTTCTTGGTTAAATTTGTAATGTCGGCTGAGGCACTCACATAATACCAGGTATTATTGGCAATAGTATTATTTGGTGAATCAAGAATTACTGGATTGGAACTTCTTGAAAAAAACCGCAGTGAACCTGTACCATTATCTCCCAGACTCAAAGCATAGCCCCCGGTATTGTTCACATCATCACAAAAAACACGTTGTCCTGTTTTAGTATTATCAGTCGTGTAAAACCAGGCCGACATACTAAAATTAGTGGTGATGTTTGGAAAGGTATTAGCCACCTCCAACCACTGGGTGCCATTATCGGCCCTTCCGTCATTTATCACCGCAGGTGACTGGTTAGTGGTGCTGTTGTTGGTTAAATTATACCCATTTGGTGAATTATCTGAAAAACTCCCGTTTTGTAAATGCCAAACCCCATGGTAATTGCTCCACACCGCGGAGCTCGACTGATCGGTAACTATAGCCGTATTACCATAATACATATAAATATAAGTGTTTATGCTTGTAGACAGGTTTGGAACCAATACCCAGGCAGTGTATAAACCCGAAGTGGCAGTGTATTTTTCTGATTGAAAAGAAAGTAAGGTTACACCATCGGAAGCGGTAAAAACAATATCGAAACCATTGACACTTTCAACATGTCCTGAATTGCCTACCGTGCGCAAATCGTTATCAGAAGAAATACTAATTAGTAACGGGAAATTAGTGAGGTCAATTGGTCCGCTTACCTTAGTGGGATCAATGGTGATCCGTTTCCGATATTTATAAGAACAAACTGCCGACTGAGAAAATGCAGCTAGATTAAAACAAAAAAGTAGCAATAAAATAAGAATAGCCCGCATGGAAATTCGAAATTAGTGATTCTAATTTACGGAATTTTTCCAAAAAAATAACAAATATCTAAATAAATTAGATTTTTAACTACTTATAGAACAGCCATTTACCTAATTCGCGCCAGCTGGTTTTTTTGCCATACATTAAAATACCGGTGCGGTAAATTTTACCGGCTAGCCAGGTGGTAAGGAAAAAAGAAAGAAATAAAGACGTTAACGAAAGGGCAATTTCCCAAAGTGGCACACCATTGCTGATACGCGACATCATCACAATGGGCGAGGTAAATGGAATCATAGACCCCCAGAAAACCGTGGCTGAGTCGGGATCGAGAATAGTTTTAGTGGAGATAAAATACCCAATCATAAGTGGAATCATGACGGGCGTTATAAATTGCTGGGAGTCGGACTCCGAATCGACCGCCGAACCAATGGCTGCCATGATGGAGCTATAGAACAAATAACCCCCAATAAAGTATAAGAAGAAACAAACAAAAACTTCCAGAAAATTAATTTTTTCGAGTTTTCTTACCAAATCAAACACTTCAAGTTTATCGTCAAATTTTTCGAGTTTACTAAAATCAACACTGGTACCGTTTTTCTTTACCAGTTCTTGTTGCTGATCAAAAACTTTTAATTGTGCCGAAATATCTTTGAGGTAAATGGTCGACAAGGCTGTGGTAAGCCCAAAGGTAATGATACCCATAACGATAAATTGGATCATGCCTAAAAGTGCAATGCCCAGTATTTTACCGAGCATGAGTTCAAATGGCTTAACCGACGATACAATCACTTCCACAATGCGGTTTGTTTTTTCTTCCATCACCGAACGAAATACCATCATGCCATACATTAAAATAAAGGTGAACATAAGGGCGCCGGATATAAATCCAAAAAAGCCAAAACTATTTTGTTCTTCGGTTTTGCCTTTATCGTTTACCTTTTCTAAAATAAGTCTCACATTTTGTTTGGAGTTTAAAATAATATTCGGATCGATGTTATTGGCTTTTAATTTATTTTCATAAATGATACGCTCCATTTGATCTTTGATATAGGTTTGAAAAGCAAAGCCCGGCGATTTTTTATAAAATAGTTTGGAGGCCCCTGCCCCACCTTCTACAATGGTTGGCGAGATCCATAGTAAGCAGGTAAAACCATTATTGTAAAATTGATCAACGGCTTCTTCCAATTTTTGATCAGAATAAGACAGAGAAATGTAATCGTTTCCACTGAGGTTATCTTTAAACAACTGCGATTCATCCAGCACCAAAACCTTTTGTTCGGTTTTATCAGACTGGGTCATTTGTATCATAAAAGCTATAAACCCTGTTATTAGCAAAGGAGCCAATATGGTCATGATAATAAAGGTTTTATTATACAATTTTGATTTTATTTCGCGGCCTATAATTAATCCTATTTTGCTCATAATAAACTATTAGTCGGTGTAATTACTTTTTGTTCCAAAAACCTCGTTGCCTTCATTTACTTTCTGAATAAAAATATCGTTCATACTGGGTATGATTTCGTTAAATGAAAGTAGCTCACAGCCGGGTAAAACAGCCTGTAGAAAAGCTGAAGAACTTAATTGAGGCACCAATTTAATGGTAAAACTATGCACATCGTCTTCGGTGTGTTTTTCGAGTACCTCTCCGCCTGTCCATAAGGTGTTGGCAAAGCCCATGGCAGAACCTTTAAAACTAATTTTGTAGGTATTGCTGCGGTAGGTCTTTCTAATTTCTTTTACAGCGCCATCCAGTATTTTTTCTGCTTTATTAAGTAAGGCTATGTGATCACAAAGTTCCTCCACACTTCCCATATTATGCGTCGAAAAAATAACAGTAGCCCCGTTTTTTTTCAATTCTAAAATTTCATTTTTAATGAGTTGCGCATTAATAGGATCAAAACCACTAAACGGTTCATCCAAGATCAACAGTTCGGGTTCGTGAATAACGGTTACAATAAACTGAACCTTTTGCTGCATGCCTTTACTTAATTCTTCAATTTTTTTATTCGACCAATCCTTAATTTCAAATTTCTCAAACCAGTGACGAATTCGTTTTTTCGCCTCCCATTTACTCAAACCCTTTAAGCGCGCTAAATACAACACTTGATCGGCAACGGTCATTTTTTTATATAAACCCCGCTCTTCAGGTAAATAACCAATGTGTTCGACATCGTCGGCACCTAATTTATGGCCTTTAAAAATAATTTCACCCGAGTCGGGACCCGTTATTTGATTAATAATGCGAATAAGCGAGGTTTTACCGGCACCGTTGGGTCCGAGTAAACCAAACACCGATTTTTCTTGAACGTTTAGCGACACCTCGTTAAGAGCCACGTGATTGCTATAGCGTTTAGAAACCTGTTGAATACGAAGAATTTCAGCCATTTTTAAAAAATAAGATCAAAATTAAAAGAATTTAAATTGGATGGAAGATAATTTATATGAACGGAAAAAAATTAATCCACATCGGTTACACCGCCACTCACAACAAATTTCATAGCATCTGAAGCATTGGCATCCAGTGGTTTAATGTTTTCTCTTGGTACAATAATAAGTTTACCGGATAAGGAATAAGAAAAAGGCAAGTACACAGCCACTTTATCGTGAATGCCCATTTCTTTTAAATCCTCCTGGGTTATAAATCCTATTTCGTGAATGTTGGCATTGGGATTGGTAAGTACTAAAACCGGTTTATTAAATCGACGTTTATTGCCCACAAAAGCATTTGTAAAATCCTTTACCGGTGAATAAATATGTCTGATAAATGGCGCATGTTCGAGTTTCTCTTCAAAAAAACTGAATATTTGTTTAAACACCCAAGAGGAAGCTAAGATCCCTAATAAAGCCACAAAAAATACGGTGACCGTAAAACCAAGCAGTGTGTTTAAAAAGGAGTATTGGCTTAAACCTATGAAAGAAAAAAGCCTGGCAAAAACGTCAAAGAGTTGGTAAAGGACCCAAACAGTAATAATGAGTGGAATAAACAAGATCAGACCTTGCAAAAAATACCTTAAAAACTGTTTCATAGGGCTAAATTAAATGTTTTAAAAGCAGAAAGGGGCTTTTTTATATAATTTTTTTGACCGGTTTACGTTAAAAGAAAAGCGCTAATACACCACAAAGGTTCATTAATTTGTTTGTTAAATTTTTTATATAACAAAACTTTCTATCTTTACTTCATGAAATTCCCAATCATGACAAAGACCTCTTTAAGTATTCTCGCATTTTTATTACTTTTTTTTCAGTCAATAAAAGCACAGGATCAGCTTTTTAAACGCGATAATTCTAAAATTCTGGTTAAAATTAAGGAAGTTAACCCCGATGAAATCAGATATAAACTCTTTACAAATTTGGATGGCCCCTTATTAACCGAATCTCGCAGCAATGTGGTA
This sequence comes from Sphingobacteriaceae bacterium, assembly GCA_947480015.1. Lineage (GTDB taxonomy): Bacteria > Bacteroidota > Bacteroidia > B-17B0 > Aurantibacillaceae > Aurantibacillus. The sequence continues at coordinate 26,235 of CANKBS010000016.1, read as the reverse complement.
CTCATTATTTACGAAAGTGGTTTACATGAATTAATTAGCACTCAACCACGTGAAACCATCCCTTATGTTCCAAATCCATATATGAACAAAGGCGATTCACTGGCCTTTTATAAATACGCCAAAAGCCTGTCGATTAACTTTGCCAATTTTATGAATAATGAACTTGGCCTCATGTACCAATACGAAAATTATAAAAGCAATTACAGTATTGTTATACCCATGGCTGTGGGTGTTGATAAACCGGGCGTTACACAAAGTGTTTATTTTAATGGCAACAATACTAATTATAACGGTTCGAATTATACCCTAAATAAAAAACTTTTTGAACTTGGATTTGGTGTAAATTATTATCCCTCGTTTAAAACGAATGTCAACTACTACATTGGTCCGGTATTTAAATTTATGCAATACGACGGCACACAAAGTTATATCAGTTCAGTTTACAATGGCATCTATAATGTAACCAGTACCCAATACAAAAACTCTACCCTCACCCGCTATTCCATGAGCATTACCAATGGCGTTATCATACGCACCCGATCGCGACTAAATGCCAATTTTTTCGGATCATTGGGTTTTAAAAATGACGCCGTAAATGCCTCCATCATTGATCAAACAACCAAAAACACAATTAAAGCCGTTGGTAACGCCTTTTCGCTTTATTTTTGGATGGGCTTTAACGTAGGCTTTTGTTTTTAAACGCTATTTAATTTATTTATGAAAAAACTCTTATTCATTCTGCCATTTTTACTCGTGTTAAGCTGCAGTGTTCAAAAACGTAAATATCAAAAAGGCTTTTATGTGGATTGGCACAAACAAAAAACAGAAACGCTAGCCGCAAAGCCAAGTTCTAAAACGAAAGAACAGTCTACTCGCAAAGAACATGAACTCACGCAAGCCAGGCCTACTCAAAAGGATGTTTTGCAGGTGAGCACAAAAAATGAACTTACAACACACGATTTAGCAACAAAACAGAAAGTGTTGCTTTATGACGAACCCTGTGATCAATTGATTTATAAAGATGGTACCGAAGCCATGGTGAAGGTGATTGAAATAACGCCGAATGAAATTAAATATAAAAAATGCGAAAATTTAGAAGGGCCGGTTTACAGCACAAAAAAATCGGAACTATTTATGATTAAATATGCTAATGGTACAAGAGAGGTATTTAAATCTGATAATGCCCCTAAAACAAACGGTGAGCAAACAAATCAAACTTATCTCGGACCACCTAAAACGCATCCGTTATCAATTGCATCCTTAATTTTAGGCATACTTTCCTTAATACCCTATATAGGTCTGGTGAGTGCTATTTTAGCTATTATTTTCGGCAATATCGCACTTCGGAAGATTGTTGAACAGCCAAAGTATTACGAAGGAACGATCATGGCAAAAGTAGGTAAGATTTTAGGGATTATCCTTTTATCTATTTACGCCTCTATTCTCCTTATAGTTATAGTTTTAATTTTACTCTTAGCCTTTCTTTAATGTCTTTACATCAAAGGCAATGCCATTTAAACAGCCTTAATTAGACGCTTTACTAACAAAATAATAAATGTCGTCGCTACTGTTATTTTTTCGGTTACTGCTTAAATAGCCTTTTTTACCGCCTTTTAGAACATAAATTCCAAAATCGTCGAAACGGCTGTTAATATTAGCGCCCGCGTTTTTTGATGCTTCAAATAATTTGTTTTTTTGAGAAGCCGGTTTAGCATAAAAAATATCTAAACCACCTAAACCCGGTTTGTGATCACTGGCAAAATACAAAAGGCCTTCTTCACTCAGGTGTGGGTAAATTTCATTTCCGGGTCCGTTAACTTCTGCTCCAACATTTTTAGGTGCCGACCAGTTTCCATTAATTAACTCACACATAAAAATATCTTTTCCACCTAAAGAACCTTTCATATTGCTTGCAAAAAACAAACGTTTGCCGTCCTTACTAATGCAAGGATGCATAAAGTCGTATAAAGGAGAATTGTAACGAAAGGGTTTCACTTCAGGCAGATAATTATCCATGGTACTCATGGTTAAGGTAAAAAGTTGATACCTAAAAAAAGGTTCTTTGCTTTTTATTTTAAGTTCTTTATTCGACATCACTTTACAAAAACACAAGGAGGCGCCATCACCGCTAAAACTGAAGGCTCCACTAATGGACATGGCCTGTAGTTTCTCGTATATAATGGTTGGAAACATGGAAACAGAATCTTTTTTTAATGCGCCGGCTATATTTTGACTTTGTATGGCGTTAACAGCATGGTAAACGCGAATACTGGTGTTTTTGTCGGAAACATAAAACAATTTTTCTTTAAACATAACCGGTGCAAATTCAGGAAATTCTGAATTGATACCATTTACTTCAATCACCTTCGTTGCAGCCGAATCTTTGAACAAATCTTTTGGATTTAAATACACCTTGGCCCAGTCTGACAGCGATTTATCTTTACTATGCGCCAGCACCAAAAATATTTTACGGGCTTCGGGAGCGCGGTTATTGATTAATAAGGAGCGTCCATATTCTAAAAAATCATTCTCGGTGGCTTCACTGCTTTCAATAACCAAAGGCCAGTGATCAATGGCATCATCGGGTTTATTTAATTTATTATAACACAAAGCAGTTTGTCTTTCGGCATAATAATCTCTTGGAAACTTTTCAAGGTATTTAATATAATACAGTAAGGCCGTTTGATAATCACGTCTGATATAGCTTTTATCAGCCTTTAATAAGGTTGCATTCAAAACATCCTGAGCTTTGAGTGTTGAACTAAAAACAAATAAGATAAGTAATCCGGAACAAAGGACTTTTTTCATACGAGGGTTTACTATACTAATCATCAAGCACGAAGATATAAAATTACAGCAGGTTTTTTTAAGAAACAAAAAATGAAAACATGCAGTGCATCCAAAAATTGGCTTGGCAAACAAGCATCCTAAACAAAAAAAGCCTCTCAGACCGTGTCTAAGAGGCTTTAGGCGTTTTATGATTTTAAGCAAATTTCTTTTCAAAGGCTTTCATCACCTCTACCAGCACATTTACACTTTCTAAAGGTAAGGCATTGTATAAGGAAGCCCGATAGCCGCCCACATCGCGGTGCCCGCGAATACCGGAGATATTGGCTTCTTTCCAAAATTTATCAAATTCAGGTTCAAGCTCAGGTTTATTCATTAAAAAACAAACGTTCATAAACGAACGGTCTTCTATGGCGGTTGTGCCATGAAACATGCTATTGCGGTCTATTTCGTTATAAATAGCATCGGCTTTTTGCTGATTCAAATTTTCAATCCAGCTAATTCCGCCATTTTTTTTAAGCCATTTTAACGTTAACATGGTAACATAGATTGGAAACACCGGAGGGGTGTTATACATCGAACCACCTTTAATATGTACCTGATAATCGAGCATGGATAACATGTTACGGCCGGTTTTACCGAGCGCCTCTTTTTTAACCATAACCATGGTGCTACCGGCGGGACCCATGTTTTTTTGTGCACCGGCATAAATAAGATCAAAATCTTTGGCATTGACTTTACGGCTAAAAATATCGGAGCTCATGTCGCACACAAGTGGGATGGGTGATTTAGGAAAGCTTTTCATTTGTGTGCCGTAAATGGTATTGTTGCTGGTAATATGCAAATAATCGGCATCGGCCGGAATTTCGTAACCTTTTGGAACGTAGGTGAATTTTTTATCTTCAGAAGAAGCAATTACTTTGGTAGTGCCAATAATTTTAGCTTCTTTAATGGCTTTGGATGCCCATACTCCGGTGTTAACATAAGCGGCGGTGCCATTTTCGCGCAATAAATTGTAGGGAACCATGGCAAATTGCAAACTGGCGCCACCACCTAAATAAAGTACTTCGTGCGCATCACCTACCTCAAATAATTCTTTAACTAACGAACGGGCCTCATCCATTACCTTTTCGTAATTTTTGCTGCGATGAGAAATTTCAAGTAAAGAAAGGTTTAAATTTTCGAAATTAATGCAAGCTTCAGAGGCTTCTTTTAAAACTTCTGCGGGCAATATACCCGGACCCGCGCTAAAGTTGTGTACCTTGGTCATAGTGTGTTTTTAGGCTATAAATGTACTAATGTTTAATCGGATAACAATTTTATTTCGCCACTATTTAGGGTCACAATTAATTTGTTGGAGCCAAGTTTTTGATAATTATCCACATCGCTAAAAATCACTTCACCCTTGTTATCAATAATTGATCGTACCTCGTCGTTTACAAAATAATAATGTTTGGATATTTTTAAAATTGGGAATGATGTTGAAAAAACTTCCTTACCCTGCAGGTTCACTAAGAGGTAACTCTCTTTAATTTTACAAATCGCTATACTATCCATAAAATCACCGGCTTCCATATACTTATAAGGGATAATGAGATTTAATTTTTGATCGAGATAAGCGTATTTGTTTTTTTGTTTTACTCGAATTAAGCCATAGTTCGCAAATCCAATATCCTGATAGTTGCCGAAATTAATTAGCCATCGTCCATTCGCGTCCACAATGCCCTGCTCGCCCTTCTTTACTAATTTATATAACTTATCCTTACTGTAAAATATCGGATTTTGTTCTTTTGAATAATCAAAACTAAGCCCACTAATAAAACACCCTTTAATGGTATAAAAACCATAGCTGTTATTGATTACCAGCGCGTAATCGGTTCCTTCGGTTTTAATAATTTGATCATAATGACAATCCAGAATAATTTTGCCGGCATTGTTTATGAGGCCGTATTTATTATTTTGTTTAATAATGGCAATTTGCAGTTCATCAAAATCAGAAATCCAATCAAATTCAGCCTTGTGCACATTGCCACTGCGCGATACAAAACCATAAAGGCCATTTTCAATGTAGTAGGCAAAATCATTTTTAAAGTCCCCCAATTTGCTGAATTTTGGTTCAATAACGCGTTGTGCAAAATGATCGAGGGCGCCATATTTATCACCAACCTTAACCACGTAAATCCCATTACACAATTCATTAATTTCATCAAAAGCCTTTGATATTATTTGTCCCTGTCTATTTATAAAAAACCAACTGTTAGCGGTTTTTACCGGCGCAATGTTGTTTCTAAAAACATAAGCATCTGTATAAAATTCATTAAAGGCATTTACATTTTGTTTGTTTATAAAAAACACAGAGTCATTTTTACTTACCACGGCCAATCCCTCGTGAAAATCACTCGCTTCATCATACATGGGTTTTATAGCTATTTTTAATTTGTCGTCAATAAATCCCGAAAAATCACCCTGCTGGTAGGGATATAGAATTACTTTGTTTAGTTCAAGTTCAATTAAGATCGAATTTTTTAAAGGAAAATTAGGATATACATCCACAAAAGCTTTTAACTCATAGTACGAAAATTCTTTGGCGCTGAGAGAGAATAAGAGTTTCCAAGCCTCAAGGTTTTGTGGCGCATTCGGAAAATTTTGGACAAAACCCGCCAAACCTTTCACATCGGCGCTTTGACGGTATACGTCAAAAAGTTTTTCATAGGCAATATTCACCATCACATTTTTAGGGTAATTTTTAATGAAGGCTATGTACTTTTCGGCTTGTTCACCCTGCGTTTGCTCATCGTAAATCTGTCGGTCCTTAAGCATAAAAGCCTCATTATAAAAGGCACTGAGCGGATGAGTGAGGATAAAATAAGTAGTGCTATCGCTATTATGCAGGGCAATGATGTGATCAAATTCCAAGTCATCCCGCTGTTCTACAATTTCCTGAATGTATTTGGTTTTAGCCAAGTAATTACTTCTCAAAAAATAATTGCAAGCCCCAATGCTGTTTTGTTTTTTGGTGCTGCGGTAATTTTTAAGCGTGATACTATCGGCCAAATTCATGATGCTGATACTATCCACCTGAAAATCAAAAAAGCTAAGGGCTTTTTTATTTTGTAAAAATAAATTAAAACTCAGGTGTATGTATTTGCAGGCAGAGTCGCCATTGCTAAAAGGGTTATCTTGTCGCGAAAAAATAAGCGCTAAACCATAGGAAGCATAAACATCGGTTTTTTTTGAAAGCACTTCAGAGAATATTTTTTTAGCCTGAAAATAATCGTTCACTTTTAAAGCTTCAAAACCTTTCTCCACTTTCGCAGCCATAACAAGCTTCGTTGAAAATAGCAAAGTGCAAGTTAAGCTTGCGATTAAAAAACTATGTAATTGTTTATTCAAGGGGGGGTGAAGATTGTTATTTTTTAAAAAACGACAAAATAAAAATGACTGATTTATGTTTTATATTTGTAAAATGTTTAGTACAGGTAGGATCATATTTGTAAGTATCTTTATGTTGGTTTTTGTATCCGGTTTAGTTTGGAGTTATCGTAAAGAAAAAGCCCTTAATAAAATCCATTTCAACAAAGCTTATAAAGTACTTTTAGCACTTATTTTGTTTTTAATAGTACAATTTTTAATTGTTAAAATCAGGAAATTTCTTTAATTTTTGGCGATTCATGCGTCAAATATTGCGTTTTGTCGCTAAATTTGCGTATAATTGCCTCGTCTATTTACATATGGTATATATGATTAAATTGAATAAAATCTTATTACTTTTAACTGCCGTGTCGCTTTGCGAAACCATTAGTTCGGCCGTACTGGTTGTTGAAGGAAAGTATCAGAATAAAAATGTATACGTGCACAATGGTGCAGGCACTGGTGGAGTTGGTTTCTGTGCTAAAGAAGTAAAAGTTAACGGTAAAATTACTACCGATGAAATAAGTTCAAGTGCCTTTGAAATCGATTTAAAATCTCTCCAACTAAAATACGGCGAAAATGTAATCATTGAAATTGAACACAGTGATGGTTGTACGCCAAAAATATTGAATATGGAGGACCTCAAACCAAAACCAACGTTTGAGGTAATCATGATGAGTGTGAGTGTCAGTGGCTTATTAAAATGGAATACCAAAAATGAACAAGGCGCATTACCCTTTATTGTTGAGCAGTTTAAATGGAATAAATGGGTGCCTGTTGGAGAAGTAGATGGTTTAGGAACCAACGAAAACCACGAATATAGCTTTCAATTAGCCATGCACAGTGGTGAAAATAAATTCAGAGTACGTCAAAGAGGTTTCAACAGCATCACCAAGGTTTCGAAAGATGTAATGGTGGTTTCAACAGTTGAAAAACCTTCTTACATCATTCCAAAAAATATGTCGAGTGTTGATTTTACTTCCGAGACGGCTTACGAAATTTATGATACCTATGGGGTAATCGTAAAAAAAGGTTATGGCAAACAAGTTAAAATTGACAATCTTGGTAAGGGCGAGTACTATTTGTGTTACGATAATAGTCTTTCTGAGTTTAAGAAATAGTTTTTATAATCTCCTTTAGTTCATTCAACATCATTGCCGTGGCACCCCACACCCGCTGTTCATTCACTTCAAAATAAGGGGTTTTAATTTTCATTTTATTTATAAAATCAAGGGTACCTTGTTTAATGATAGAGTCGTTGAGCAAATCAGTTTTAGTGAGTTTTATAATAGATCGTACTTCTCTTTTCTGATAAGGCATAGGTGGATTTTTAACATCACAAAATCCCACAAACGGATGCACTAAAAAGCCGCTTAAAGGGATAAAAAGTGGGGTTAATTTTCCAAGCACTTCAACCCTATTAATCCCTATTTCTTCATCACATTCGCGCAGGGCCGTATGTTGCAAGTTTGCATCCAATGAATCAAATTTCCCACCGGGCAAACTAATTTGGCCACTATGTGCGCCGTTATAATCGAGTCGTTGGGTAAGTGGGATAAAATGCTCCCCTACTTCATCCATGCAAAACAAGAGCATTACAGCACTGGGTTTGAATTCACTCACTTTTAAACGCTGCACGGCAATGCGTTGTCGGTTAAGCGGAGCCATCTGATATTGCACCTCTTCACCTGGTAAGGGTAATAGAAGTGCATTCTTTAACTTATTTATAAATTGTTCCAAAACAAATTCGAGAATAAAAGCCTTAAATTAAGTAAATTTGAGGCCTAATTATGAGCGAATTTAAATTAAATACAATAGAGGAAGCCCTGGAAGACATTCGGAAGGGAAAGGTAATAATTGTGGTGGATGATGAAGACCGTGAAAATGAGGGTGATTTTATTACCGCAGCCCGCAATGCAACACCGGAGGTGATTAACTTTATGGCCACCCATGGCAGAGGTTTAATTTGCGCCCCCCTAACCGAGGAAAAAGCTCAGGAGTTAAAACTCGATATGATGGTGCCTTCAAACACCTCCCTGCATGAAACGCCGTTTACAGTTTCGGTGGACTTGCTTGGATTTGGCTGCACTACCGGAATTTCGGCTTCCGATCGTTCTAAAACAGTAAAAGCATTAATTGATCCAAGTATAAAACCTGCCGATTTTGGACGTCCCGGACATATATTTCCATTAAAATCAAAACCGGGCGGGGTATTACGTCGTACCGGACATACCGAAGCTACCGTAGATATTTCGGTGTTAGCCGGTTTTGAACCGTGTGGGGTGTTGGTGGAAATTTTAAACGAAGATGGAACCATGGCTCGTTTACCGCAATTGATAAAAATTGCCGAGCGTTTTGATTTAAAAATCATAAGCATTGAAGATTTGATTGCCTACCGTTTGGAAAAAGAAAGCATTGTAAAACGTCAGGTTGAAGTGAACATGCCAACCGAATGGGGCGATTTTAAATTAATTGATTACCACCTGGAAACTAACGGTCAGGAACATTTAGCTTTAGTAAAAGGCGAATGGAAAAAAGACGAAGCAATTTTGGTTCGCATGCATTCGAGTTGTGTAACCGGCGATATTTTTGGTTCATGCCGTTGTGATTGTGGTGCTCAGTTGCATCATTCGATGGAAATGATTCAAAAAGAAGGAAAAGGCGTGATTGTCTACTTAAATCAAGAAGGCAGAGGCATTGGTTTATTAAATAAATTACGAGCTTATAAATTACAAGAAGAAGGATTAGATACCGTGGAAGCGAATGTAGAATTAGGTTTTAAAGTGGATGAACGTGATTACGGTGTAGGGGCTCAAATTTTACGCGATTTGGGTGTACGTAAGATCAGACTTATGAGCAATAATCCGAAAAAACGCGCCGGCCTTATTGGTTATGGCTTAGAGATTGTTGAGAATGTTTCCATTGTGATTCCCTCCAATCCTCATAATGAAAAATACCTTCAAACTAAAAAAGATAAAATGGGGCATTCGTACTAAGGCATGCTATGATTTAAATAAAAAAAGGTACAGGTTTAAGCTGTACCTTTTTTTATGCCTTATTGTTTTTTAAACGCCGAGTAAATTGAGTGCCTCTAATTCCGTATCGGCAATTTTAAATAGGGTATGTAATTTGGTTATGAGAATAAGCTCGTTTATTTTTTTATTCATGTTGTAAAGCACCGCTTCACCACCAGCCACACGGGCTTTGGTGAGTAACTGAATAAGGGTGTTTAAGCCCGAACTATTCATGTAAATTAATTTCTCAAGATCAATTGCCAGTTTGTTGCAGTTATCTTTCGCCAATTCATCCACCTTTTCGAGCAACGATAAGGCCTGACCCTTTTCAATTAAATTGCCACTCAGGCTAATAACCGAATAAGTGCCCTGATTAGAAATTGTAAAATCAAAAACCATAGTTTATTTTTTTAAATGTTGACAAGTACCTGTTTCACTAAGTGTGCGGCATTTCGCAAAAAAGTTAAGTGAATGATGCAATACCTTAAAGTTAAGCATTTCTTCGGTGCTTTTTTGAATTTGACTAATGCGTGGGTCACAAAATTCAAATACCTTTTCACAATCGGTGCATATTAGGTGATCGTGTTGACGGAATTTATAGGCCTTTTCAAACTGGGCTATATTTTTACCAAACTGATGTTTAATGACTAAACCGGCAGCCAATAAAATCTCGATGTTATTATATAACGTAGCGCGACTAACACGGTACTTTTTATTTTTCATCATGAGGTATAAACCCTCAATGTCAAAATGCCCTTCGTGCGAGTAAATCTCGTTTAAGATCGCAAAACGTTCTGATGTTTTACGATGCTTATTAAGCTCCAAATACTCAGTAAGGATCTTGTTAACAGCGTCTTTTATATCCTGATTCATATAACGTAACTAAATTAGTCATTTTAAAAATTTAAACAAATTAAATAATTTCCTAAATTTTGAGAATTGAGTTGTTTTGCTTTGGGGGTAAGTTCTGAACCCTTACTGTTAAAGACTTTTCATTGAACATGATTTATTTCACTTTTGGCTAATGAGGTTTATAAACGCCTCCTAATTCGAGACAATGGCTAGTTTGGGTTCAATTTTAAAAGCCCATTGCAATTAGCTGTTCTTAAAAAAGATGTAAATTGATATGACGATTAAAGGGAAATAAGTATTTTTAGCCTATGACCTTTGGTATTTGTTTATTAAGTATTGTACCGGCTAGAAAAGAACCTGCAGGTAGCAGTGAAATGGTGACGCAGTTATTATTTGGCGAACACTATACGGTAACAGAACAAGGCCATGGTTGGTTAAAAATACTTACCGCATTTGATCAATACAGCTGTTGGATTAGTGAGAAACAACACAGTTGTATTTCTGAACTCACTTTTACACAATTAAACAAACAAAGTGTTTTTTTAAACAACGAACTGGTACAGGTTATCCAAAATAAAACCAACGAAAGTCGTTACCCTATCACCATTGGGGCTACACTCCCCTTTTATAAAGATCAAAACATGCGTCTTGAATCCTATGATTTTGGTTTTGAAGGTCAGGTTAGTCAGTTTCAAAAAAAGAACGCTGCTCAAGATATTATTTCAACCGCTTTTTTATTTATGAATGCGCCTTATTTATGGGGGGGGCGGAGTCCTTTTGGAATTGATTGCAGTGGATTTACACAATTAAGTTTTAAATTAAACGGATATACCTTACCCCGCGATGCTTACCAGCAGGTTGAATTGGGCACACCTTTAAGTTTTGTGGAAGAAGCCGAAGCCGGAGATTTGGCCTTTTTTGATAATGAAGAAGGGAAGATTGTACACGTGGGTATTTTATTAAATGATCATCAGGTCATACATGCCAGTGGTTGTGTAAAAATTGAACGCTTTGATCATTATGGTATTTTTACTTCCGATACCAAACGCTATTCGCATACCCTAAGGGTAATCAAGCGGATTTTGTAATCGGGACTACGTTCGTCATTTATTACAGAATCCAAAAAATTAAAATCCATGAAGCTGCGATTAATTTAACGGTTTTTTTCTTCAGGTTTATAAAGAAAATCGTTAATCAAGAAAATTTGCCACAAAAAAACGTGCAAATTTTTCAAAGAATTTGAAAAGACAGCGGTCATAAATTTCATTATCCTTATTTTACTTAGTTGATATTTCATTCCTAAGTGACTGTTATTAACAATTACAAAAATGACAAAAAATCAAACAGTAGAAACCAAAGCCAGTGTTAGCGCACTCGCACATCGCTTGAAAAAACAGAAATTTTAAATTGAAGAATCGTACACAAATAAAAACTAAATTTTTCGATAATTTATTCCAAATTTAACTCAGCCAAATGAAAAATGTTTTATCTTCACTCTACTATCACAACAGTTATTCACTCATAAACAGTTAAATTATGGCAGCTCAGGTATTTATCAATTTAGTCGTAAAAGATCTTGAAAGATCGATGCAATTATACACCAAAATGGGTTTTACTAATAACCCGCAGTTTTCGGATGACACCGCCAAGTGCATGGTTTGGAGCGAACACATCTATTTAATGATTATGACTGCTGAGAAATTTAAAGGATTTGCCACCAAGCCCATTGCCGATACTAAAAACACGCTGGCTGCATCATACTCCTTATCGCTTGAAAGTGTTGCTAAAATGAATGAAGTGGCTGATAATGCCATTTCTGCCGGCGCCGGTGAACCAAGTGAAATGAAAGATTATGGTTTTATGCAACAGCGTACCATCGAAGACTTTGACGGTCATACCTGGGAACTGTTTTATATGGATATGAGTAAATTCCCTGTCCCACAAGGCTAAACCCACGGGCATTCGAAAAGATTCCCCGGTTTTTTTTGTTGCTGTATTTGATTATTGATCATTTAAATTATTAAAAATGAATCCCATTGTAAAAAATATACTTGCTGTTGTGGTCGGCATCTTTATTGGTGGTGCACTTAATATGCTCATTATTAAGATGAGTGGTTCTATAATTCCACCACCCGATGGTGCTGAACTTAAAACCATGGAAGGTTTAAAAGCAGCCATGCCGCTTATGCAACCTAAACACTTTTTACTGCCTTTTTTGGCGCATGCTTTGGGGACCTTATTAGGTGCCTATTTGGCTGCGCTCATGGCCACAAACCATAAGATGCGTTATGCTTTAGGCATTGGTGCATGGTTTTTGATTGGAGGAATTACTACTATTTTTTTGCTGCCATCTCCTCTTTGGTTTACTGCTGTTGACCTTATGTTAGCCTACCTACCGATGGCTTATATTGCCGGTAAACTGGTGAAAGAAAAACACCGTTAACTTTTTAAGCAAAAAACATTTTATTTACTTCTCTATGCTAATTCTGGCATCTACGGCTATGAGCGATGTTGAAGTACCCATGAATGGATTAATATCCAGTTCTTTTATTTCGGGTGCGGCTTGAAGTAAGGCTGATAATTTTAAAATGGATGCCACAAACAAATCTTCATTCACCCCTTCTTTTCCTCTCACCCCTTTAATAATAGGATATGATTTTAAATGACGAATCATCGAATGCGCTTCTTCTTTACTCACCGGTGCAATGGATGAAGTAAGATCCTTAAACACCTCAATAAAAATTCCACCTAGTCCGCACATCACCACATGACCAAATGGTTCTTCGCGGGAAGCCCCAATAAAAACCTCGTTTCCATGATGTTGCTGTTGCAACAATACCCCGCTGCTTCCATCAATGGCCATCAGTTCCAAATAGGTGCGTTCAACCTCTGCTTTGGTAGTGATGTTGAGTTTAACGCCTCCGGCATCTGATTTGTGAAGTGGGCCAATGACTTTCATCACCAACGGAAAATGAAGCCTGTCAATTGCTTTTGCAGCTTGCGACAAGGTGCTAACCGTTACTTGTTGAGCCATTTGAATGTCGGCGGCTTCCAACAAAACGCGGGTGAGTTCGGGGGTCAAATAACCGTTCTGAACACGGTCAATAATGTCTCTTATTTTTTTGGTATCTACTGCCGGAAGTACGGGTTCGGTGAAGGGTCGGTGGCGACGGTAGATGCGCGATAACACATAGCCAAAACTTACTTCGTCGGTAAAATTCACATGCCCCATAGTACTGAACGAACTCACTTCTTCGGCTGCCTGGATGATGGAAGGAAGAATGGGGAATATAGGTTTTTGCGAGGCATTCATTTTTTCGTGTAGAACCTTGTAAACATCATCAACCCGCCACATACCCGTGGTTCCAAACACAACTACCGAAGCATCGATGTCATCAAAGTCATTTTCTACCGCATCCAAAATTTTACCTAATTGTGAGGCTGTTCCGGTTGCTAAAAAATCGATGGGATTTGAAACCGAAGAACCTGGGAATAACTCGGCCAAAAGCCGATCGGCTTTTTGGCCTTCTAAATGTGGCACTTGCATACCACCTTTAATCAGTTCGTCGGTAAGCATTACGCCAGGACCACCGGCATGGGTGATCACAGCAATACGATTACCTTTTAATGGTTTAAACGTAAAGATGGCTGCCATGTATACCAGCTCAATGCGACTACTGCAGCGAATCACGCCCGCTTTTCTAAATAAGGCACTTACTGCCACGTTTGAACCTGATAACGAACCTGTGTGCGATGACACAGCTCTGGAACCTTCGTCGGTAGCCCCCGATTTAATGGCGGCAATGCGACAGCCTTTATTAACCAGTGAACGCGCGTGTTTTAAGAAACGTTTAGGGTCTCTCACTTTTTCCATGTATACTAATTTTATACGTGAACTTGTGAGTGAATCAAAGGTTTCATCCCAATACTGAAGTAAATCTTCAACGCCTATTTGTGCTGAATTACCAATGGAATAAATGTTTTTAAATTTTAGGCCACGGGGAATGGCCATTTCGAGAATATACACCATGGTAGCCCCCGATTCGGAAACGCAATCGCATCCCATGGGATCGTATTCGGGTATAGGTCCAGCAAAAACTCCTTTGTATTTTTCGGTTATAAGTCCAATACAATTCGGACCAATGAGGGTTCCTCCTACTTCATTTACGATGGCGACACATTTTTGTTCGAGCGCTTTTCCGGCTTCACCTATTTCGCTAAATCCTGCTGAAAACAGCACAAAGCCCTTACAATTTTTTTCATAGGCTAATACTCTGATGGTTTCTTCTACAAATTTGGCAGCTACCGCAATTATAGCTAAATCAACCTGAGGTAATTGCTCACAGTTTGCAAAACAAGGAACCTGCTGAACTTCGGTTTCTTTTGGATTTACGGCATAAAGTTTGCCTTGGTACTTATGGGTGATGAGATTAAATAAAACCTTTCCGCCCGGTTTGGCGATATCGTTTGAACCACCAACTACCACAATGCTATCAGGGTTTAAAAGTGCTTTTGAAATCATGTTGAGAATTAATTTAACGAAGTTAGGCTTAGTGATAGTAAGAGCCATTGAGCAAAGTCATCTTTAAGTCTTTATTATAAAAGGTTTTAGCATGGGAGGATGGCTTTTTAAATGGACATATAGTTGTTTGTTTTTTATTTACTAAGGATGTAAGAAAGCTTAACATTCAGCAAAATTTCTAATCCATGGGATTATTCGGGCGAGTAGAAATTTCCTAAATTTGAATTGATACACGTGTAAGAACAACACAAATGATCTGCCTTCCAGGGAAGTTAGATCTAAAAACAAAACGGAGGTCCTAAAATTAGTCGCAAACTGTCTAATTCTAAAGGGCAAGGGGCCCCATTAGTTGAAGTAAGCGTAAGCGAAGATGATCGCTAATTTAATTCGGCAAATCGATTACAAATTCTATTCCTTCATTCGGTTCAGAATATACGTGTATTTTACCACCTAAAGCTTCCACCTGAGTTTTAATCATATACAAACCTAAACCCTTTCCTTCTTTATGAAAATGAAAGCGTTGATACAGGCCAAAGATTTTATTGCCATGCTTTCTCAAGTCAATTCCAATCCCATTGTCTTTATAATTAATTTGTACGCCTTTTTTTGTTAATTGGCTGCAAATTTTTATAACAGAGGGGATTCCGGGTTTTCGGTATTTTATGCTGTTTGAAATAAGGTTAAACAAAACGCTATAAACATATGCTTTTATTGAAATAATCTGGTTGCATGCTAAAAAATCTGTTTCAATAGTAACTGTTTCCTCTTTAAGTAAATTTTGTATACTGGCTTCAATGTCAAGAACGAGATTTTCAATATTGAAGGATTCTTTTACAGCGGCTGTAACATCAGATTGAATATTCAGAATAAAATGGAGATCTTTTAGTAACATATCTAGCTGCCTCGTTGCCTTAAATATGACGTCCATACATCTATTGCGATCTTTCTCTGAAATGTTTTCTTTAAGTAAATCAGAAACACCTAAAATATTAGCTACCGGAGCACTAAGGTTGTGGGATATAATATAGGCGAATTGTTCGAGGTTTTCAGTTCTTTGGATTAACTCCGAATGCACTTTTTCCTTTTCAATTTCAACCAGTCGGCGCACTGTTAAATCCTGAAAAACCCCTAAAACGCGTAAGGGTTTATTATTTTCATCGAACTCGAATTTTATTTCAGTAAAACCATAACCAATGTGACCATTCTTGCGAATAAAACGAAAATGAAAAGCACTCAACTTATGATAGCTTAAGGCTTTATTAAACCTTAATTTAGTTTCCTCTAAGTCGTCGGGATGAATAAATGATAAAAAATAGTCTATTGAAGGAATTTCTTTATGCGTATCAACTCCCAAACTGGCATATATTACATCCGAGCAATGGAATGATTCAGTTTCCATATTAAATTCCCAGTTTCCGAGGAGCGCAATTACCTGTGCAGACTCTAAATTTGCTGTACTTTTCAAGGACTCAATAAGCCGCTTCGATTGAATACTATTTTCTTCCATTTGAAAAGAAAGCTTTTGGTTTGCTGATATTAAATCGGCGGCTCTTTTTTCTTTTTCTGAATTTCGATGCAGTAATTCCCGATTAGCGATCACTAGTTCTGCTGCTCGTTTTTCTTTTTCTGTGTTTTGATATACCAATTCCTTATTGGCAATAACCAATTCAGCCGCTCGTTTTTCTTTTTCTGAATTTTGATGCAGTAATTCCTGATTAGCTACCGCCAGTTCAGCCGCTCTGTTTTCCTTTTCAGAATTTAGATAAGCCAACTCTTCATTTGCCTCCAATAATTTTTTGGTAATTTCCTGCAGACTGGCCTTGTTTATCATTATTTTAATTTTATCGATTTCTGTTCGCTCATTTTTTAATTTCAACTTTATTCTTTTGAGAATATGATGAAAACTTCGTATTCCTTATCTAGGGTTCGGTAATTTTATCCAAATAATTGAGGTATAAGTTTCAGGTGAGGAAAGCAATAATGTTGATAAAGATTGACTTTAAATTAATGTGTAATTAACTATGCTTAAATTTTTTTAGGCAGAATAAATTACATTTGAATAGATTTCATAATTTAAACCAATCAATTGCTTGTTAAAAAACAGAGTCTATACCAGAGTTTGGTTTTGATTCTGCAAACAATCTAACTATAGAAAGAAAGATCGCCTTTCAAGATAACGATACAAAGGTACGCATAAAACCACTACTATTTTGTTAAATAAAGGAACCTAATAGCCTTATAAAGTTAAATACTAAATTTTTTAAACAACAAAAAAACTGAAGGTATTCAAAGAATACACAATTAAAGTTCGGCTTTTCTACTTAACTTTCCTTTTGATTCTTAATGCTTAATTTGAACCATGACTTCCGAAAAGAAAAAAGGCACTAAACTCTCGCGTTTTTGGAAAGTATTGGGCCCGGGTTTGATTACCGGTGCCAGCGACGATGATCCATCGGGAATTGCCACCTATTCACAAGCCGGAGCAGCTTATGGTTTAGCTACATTATGGACGTCCATTGTGGCCTTTCCTTTAATGGCTGCCATTCAACAAATGTGCGCCCGCATTGGATTAGTTACCAGTCAAGGGTTAACCGGTACTTTAAAAAAACACTATCCAAGACCTATCTTATATGTGATGTTGCTTTTTAGTTTCCCTGCCATAGTCATGAACATTGGCGCCGACATTGCCGGCATGGGTGCTGTGGGTAATTTATTGTTCCCTAACATTGACGCCATGTATTTTAGTGTGCTCTTTACTTTTTTATTATTGGGCATGATCATTTATTTGCCTTATCAAAAAATGGCTTCGGTGTTAAAGTACTTATGCATCGTTATGCTGGTATATTTTATTGTGCCTTTTTTATACAAACAAAATTACGCCGAAATTCTGAAAGCCACCTTTATTCCAACCATCCGCTTCGATAAAAAATTTATTGCCATCATTGTGGGTATTCTGGGTACAACCATTTCACCCTATTTATTTTTCTGGCAAGCTTCGGTTGAAGTGGAAGAATTTAAACAGAAAAGCAGACATGTGGTCGTGAACAAGCAATTGGTAAATGAAGTTCAAAACGATGTTGATTTTGGGATGAGTTTCTCGGGACTGGTAATGTATTTTATAATTCTTACCACCGGTACTGTTTTATTTAATGCCGGGGTACACCAGATAGATACTGTTGAACAAGCCGCTATGGCATTAAAACCCTTGGCTGGCAACCTGGCTTATTTATTATTTGCCATTGGGGTAATTGGCACTGGACTTATAGCCATACCGGTTTTAAGCGGATCTTTGTCTTATATGTTTACGGAAACCTTTGGCTGGGAACAAGGCCTGGATAAAAAGTTTCACGAAGCCAAAGCCTTTTATGTGATCATTGGCATTTCGCTGCTGCTTGGCCTTTCATTAAATTATATTGGCATCTCCCCTATTGACGCCTTGATATACACCGCCATATTGTATGGATTAACCGCCCCTGTTTTAATTGCCATTATTTTACACATTTCAAATAATAAAAAAATAATGGGCGAATTTGTGAATGGAAAACTTACTAATGTTTTGGGATTTGCGGCACTCATCATAATGACACTGGCCGCAGGTTTGCTGATCTATTTGCAGTTTGTATAAAATAAAAATACTTTTTGCGATTTTATCGATTTACTTCACGCTTTGATAAATCTCATTATAAATTATTCGAATTCTGATTTGTTGTAATTTTGTTTCAAAACAGGTGTCCGATTTAAAAACATAAGCCGACGATTTAAAAGTAAACGATGCGCTGGAATTGTATTTTAAAAAATACCAGTTTACCAATGGCGCTTATGATGACAAATTTTTCGGAATAAAGATCGGTCCGGTTTTTATTCCGGTTCCCAACACCAAGGCTCGTATCACGGCCGTTAAAATTCACGACATTCATCATTTATTAACCGAATACACCGCCTTTATACGAGGAAGAAGCGTAAAAGCAAGTTTGTACCGCAATATAGAATACAATGAGGCTTTGCTAAACGCATCATTGTGTGACTTATGAAAAAAACCGGACATCGATGCCGCCCCAAACAATGCGATAGCTCAGTTGCTTTATTTTATTGTCTGGCTCATGCTCAGTTTATCGAATTATGCACTCATCTTGTATCTGATTATTATTATTTATTATACAACTTGCATGTAAACTTGCGAATTAGGCAAGTTTAACAGCTAATGGAGTAAGGTTTATGAGTATTAACATGTAATTTTGCCTTATGTTCTAAGTCAATAACCTTTAAAAAAAACACCATGAGTCAGGCACATTTGCATTTAATAATTAATCATCTTCCTATTATGGGCGCCATGTTAGGAGCTTTGGTTTTAATTTACGGGTTATTTAAAAAAAGCGAAGATACCCAGGCCGCAGCCTATGGGGTTCTTTTAATTGCCGCTCTTGGGGCAGGCGTTGCATATTTTACGGGTGAACCGGCTGAAGAAGCGATAGAAGATTTGCCGGGAATTGTTAAAGCTAGTATTGAGCAACATGAAGAATTTGCCATGCTTGGATTATTATCCATGATTTTATTGGGACTCCTTGCCTGTATCGGTCTTTATTTTATTTATAAAAAATCATCACTTACTTTTCGCTTTGCCAAAGTGGTTATGATTGTTTGTGTTATTGCCTTTGGCTTGATAGGCTGGACAGCTTATTTGGGCGGTAAAATTAGACATACCGAGTTTAGTTCAGCACAGGAAAAGATTTTAATGAAAACAGAAAGAGAATCGGACCAGGATTGATAATAAAATTTGTAAGTATAGTTGAATAGGCTTTGATGGATTTAAATCAGAGTCTTTTTTTTTCTATGTTAGTGTATGTATCCTTAACTTATTTTTCTAACGATCACTTAAATTCAGATTAATGCTAAGCACCCTAGTCATTGTTTTTATTATCAGTTATCTGGCCTTTTCTTTAAGTGCCATGGTGGGTGGTGGCGCCGGACTAATGCTCATGCCTGTTTTGGGAAGATTGTTACCGGTAAGTTTTATTCCTTCCGCTTTATCCATCGGAACCTTTACCAGCTCAGGAACCCGTATCCTAGTATTTAGAAAAAATATTTGTTGGGCCATTGTTCGCTATTTTGTGCCTGCAGCATTACCAGCCGTTTTACTCGGTGCCTTTTTATTAAAGTATCTAAATCCCATTTACATCGAAATTAGTATGGGTTTGTTCTTATTAAGCAACCTGCCGTTTTTATTTAAAAACCCAAAAGAGTCCCTAACCAAAAGAACCCATAGTCCACTGGTATTAATGCTCATAGGTTTTAGTGCAGGGTTTTTATCAGGACTCACAGGAGCCGTTGGTTTATTATTTAATAAATTTTATTTGCGTTATGGTTTAAGCAAGGAAGAAATTATTGCTACCCGCGCAGCCAATGAAGTGATTCTACATCTCATTAAAATTATTCTGTATGCTTTGTTAGGTCTCATCACCGCAAGGGTTGTATCCATAGGTCTGGTTGTGGCATGCTCGGCTCTGCTCTCAACCTTTACCATGAAATGGGTTTTGCCATTTTTAAGTGAATTTATTTTTCAAAAAACAGGTTATCTGGCCATGGTTGTTTCTGGATTATTTATGTTAATTCAAACAAGTAAAGACCTGTTATTAAATAATAACGGCAGCTTTCAGGCTAATCCTATTTCAGAAGGTGTAGAAGCCAAATTAAAATGGCAGCAAGCCAATTACAGTTTAGAATTTACCTATGATGAGGGTTTTGAATTTGAACAGGTTATCCCCTTTAAGGAACTTTCGGTGGAGCAACAAAACTTTGTGATTTCTAACCGCGAAAACGCTGAAACATTTGTCATCGAAGAAGTCCACGACATTGGTAAAGAGAGCTTTGAAGTGTATTACTTCAACAAAAATCAATTGCGAAACAAACTAGAATTTGAATAAATTGAGTTTTATAGTTAGAACTAAAATGGTACAAACTTCATTGCTTAAAAAACATTTATTTTAATTAAAAATTAGTCAAAGTAAGGGAATTATACATTTCCCGGTTTTTGTATGTTGCTTTTGAAAAGGAATAACTGCATTGGCTAAAAGAGTTATGAATGATTAACGCAGTAGTAATAAAGCTGGGTTTAGAATTCAAAAAACAATCAATAGTCAAACTAAATGAACAAGAAGTTTAGCTGTTCCTATCCAAAAGTTAGATTTAGCAATAAAAACTACAGTGGAATACATTCGTAAGTTAGGCTTAGGCTATGATAAAGAAATTTTAGAGCGCATCAAATGGAATAATCCGAGTTTTTATTATGCGCGTGCCATGAAAGACTTTGATCACAAAGAATACAAACGCGAACTGGCCCTTTTTAATTTATCCAAAAAAAACCCGTCATGCTGGTGTTTCCGAGTGGTGCTAAGTTTAAGACCAATCAGGGCATGAATGAAGGCGGGCGCCGGCTAATCGTATTTAAGGCCCTTCAAGAAGGGAAAACAAAAGTAAACTAGTGAAAAAGTAGTGTTCGAACTAATGAAACAAATTACGCTAACAATCAATGACTTAAACTCATTTACGGAAATTTACACGAATTGCTTAACCATGAATAATTGACTTTTATTTACCTTATTTTAATTAAAAACCAAGTGTTAGTACATTACCTCCAAATTAAAAAGGACTAAGCTGATTTTTCATAACTTTATGTGATACATAAGTTTTGAAAACACGTTACCTATTATATACATTGCTGAGCGGTCTTTTAGTTAATTGCCATAAACCCTCAAAAAGCACGCCGGCAGTAGATACGCCTCCCCCTCTAATTACGGTGGATAGTGTGAATGCTTGTTTGGACTTGCCTGCAACGCCTATTCCATTTGGCTGGACCGACAGTACCACCGATGAAAGTAAAAACATCAATGCTTTTATATACAACCCACTTAATCCCGATGAGGTGATTTGTAGGGTAAATGGTGATTTGTATGGATTTAATCAGGTTATAAATTTTAATCTGATAACGAAAAACGCAATACCACTTGGCGGTACGGGTTATTTTTTACCTCAGATGAATCAATTTGGCTGGTTAGTTTTCAGTTCAAGCGACAACACCGTTTATAAAATAAAAGCCAATGGTGATAGTTTGGTAGCGCTTACAACGGGCAAAACGACTCAGGATCCAAAATGGGATTATAGCGGCAAAAATATTTATTACTATCAGCAAGCATACGCCACCATCAGTTCGCAATTAATGAAAATTAATTCATCCGGATTGGTTATTAATTCTGTTCCAACAGAAATACCTTTTACTGCAGTTTTTAAAAAATCAGATAAAATTATCTATCTCCGAACTAGTGGCAGTGCGGTTTATTTGATCCTTCACGACATGGGTGGTCAAGGCGAAAGCACCTTACTTTCCGGTCCATATAATTCAAAAGACGCCCAAATTTACTTTGACGATCTTTGTCTCGATAACAACGACGAAAATTTGTATTGGTCCAATAAGAATGGCATATACAGGTGTAATCTAAAAACACTGACTCCTGAATTAATTCTAAAAAACTGCCCCAATCGCATTTACGACAATCCAATTATTTCATTTAAACCCGACGAGTTAACCCTTACCTGTCATACCATAAAGGCCTTAAGCCCGACTAAATTATTTCATGAATACAAATCCTTAGAATTAAATTTACAAAGTTTGGTACTCACCGAAATCAGAGTTTTCCCTTAATCATTTTTCCAATAACTAATTAAAATGAAACACATTCTATATCTCAGCTGTTTTTTAGTTTTGTCGCAACTGGCTATCGGGCAAGGCACCCAAACGCCTTCCAATTGTAATGGCAGCGATTTTCTAAAAGCGAAATTGCAAAAAGATGCCGATCGTTTAACGCAACGAAGAACCTACCACAGCAACGATAATTACAAAGACAGTATTGTTTTAAAACAAAGTTTAAGAAGCCTCTACATGAAAGCGCTCTTAGCTGTTAATAATCTCACAACTTCCAGTTCACGCGATACGGTAATTGATACCTTAAAAATTCATACCAACCTTAGTCCCGAACTTAATTTTATAAGTGTTTCAGCAACGCCTTCTCTATCCTGGATGCAAAATCTTAAAAACAGTATTTTGCCAACACTTAATCCAACAGTAGATAATTTAATAACGAAATACCATTTACAGATTTGGAGTTATTATCAAAGCACCTTCGACGATAAGGTGGTTTTTAAAGCCGATAGCAATTACAATTTACTTCCTCTAACAAAAACCTTTTCACTCATCCCGGGTGTTAATAGCTCAGTTATCGAAAGCGGTTACGATGACGTGAGAAATATTACCGATTCGATTAACCCAAATTATACCGAACTCACCTACTCATATGGTTGGGGCACTTGCGCCAATGGTTGTGATTTTAGACAGTTTTGGACATTTCGCGTGTATACCGATTGTGCAGTGGATTACATGGGTACAAAGGGTGATAATATTAAAAACATTTTTGCCGGTTTAAAAAGTTCAACATCTGATTATTTAAGTATGAATGCCTATCCAAATCCGGTAAAGGATGTATTATTTTTGGATCTCAGTCATCAAAATTATGAGAACATGCAGCTAAGTATTCAGAATGTTTTTGGTCAAGAGGTGTATAAAATAACTGACTTAAAAACCACGAATGCCCTTGATCTTAAATCTCTAGAAGCCGGTGTTTATTGTCTTAAGATAATAGATGGTGTACAACAACAAGTGATTAAGATTATTAAAGAATAAAAAAAATTAGCTTTCGTTTTATTCAGGAACTGTCTCGGTTCTTTTCAACACAGAGGGAGAGAGGTACAGATTAACACTGAGGGACAGAGTAAATGAGGCACAGAAAAAAATATTTTGCTTTGTTTAAAACATATTGTGTCCGATAGCCATCGGACGAAGGGTGATTAAAAAATAGGCATCTAGCTCTGTGTCCTTTGTGCCTTTTCTTTGTGCGCCTTTGTGGTTAAAGAGTAGAAAGCTAAACGTAGTCTTAAAAGAAAAAGCTATCGATACAAACTCACATGCCCCGTCATTTCTTTCTCTTGCCCGTTATTGGCTGAGACCGTGATCTTCCACACATATACATCCTGTTTACAGTTCACGGTGTTAAAGGTGCCATCCCAACCGTTGTTAATCTCCACACTTTCAAACAACTCGGCTCCCCAGCGATCAAAAATTGATAAATGATAAAATTTCACCCCTCGTAATACCGGCATAAATACTTCATTCATGCCATCACCATTGGGGGTAAAGGCATTGGGTACATAAATATTAAAATCAGCTTCTACCTTTATTGCCTTCACCACTGTATCTGAGCAACCCCAGCCGTTCTTCACGATCATCACCACCGGATAAATGCCCGCGTCCTTAAACAAATAAGTGATTTGCTCTCTGTTTGATTTTATCGGATTGTTATCCATAAAAAACCAGGTCCAACTTTTTTGATATTCTCCCTTCGAGGTATTGGTAAAAATAACATCATCCACACTCTCTACCGGCTTCTCCGGACTATACGTGTAATTAGCCAGCGGCAAGGCATAAGCGTTTACTACAAAGCTTCCGGTATTGCGGCAATTGGTCAGGGTATCTAAATACGCACCAATTATGGGATAATCGCCCGCTTTTACAAAATTATATGAAAAGGTTTTACTCGCAAATACTTTACCGTCTAACTGCCATGTGGTTTTTACCGATGTGATATTAAGTGCTGAATAAAAACTAAAATCCGACTTAAATGGCACACAGCCCTGCATTTTATTTCCTCCCAAATTGCCATTCGGTAAGTCATCCATTTGTATGGCAATGCTGGTGCTATTATGGCATGCATTCATGTCCCATACCGTTAAGGTATAATCACCGGCATAAGCCATGCTCATTAAATTAACCGAAATGGTTTTTCCCGAGTACAATAAACTTCCCGGTGATTGCCAATCATAACTCAAACCTCCAAATCCTTCCAGTAGTAAAGTTTCCTTTAAACACAAACGGGTTTTTGGTTTTGCTGTAAGTGATGGAATTGGTAAGGGAATGGTCACTAATTTTACTATCGTGATATCGCTGCAGGTATTCACCGCCGTGCCCACCACCGTGTAAATAGTTGGAGCCACACTTGTGGCACTTTTTATAAGGGCATTAGCCTTGTTGTAAGAATAATTATTTGGACCATACCATAAATACGTCGTAGCACCCTGAGCCTTTAATACGGCGGTATCGTTTAAACATACCGTTGCACCTATGGCTGTAATGCTTGGATTTTGCATCACGCTTAATGTCGTTGTCGTCCAGTTCACACAGTTATGATTATCTGTTACCACCAAGGTATAAACCCCCGCATGAGCCGGTTTTACCGAATCGAGTGGCGTTGGATGTTGGTTAAAATTAGAATAACCCAGTGGGCCCGACCAATTATAAAACACGCCACTAGTGGGTGCATTTAAAATCAAGGTTTTGGTTTGGCATAATGGTCCGTTATTGGTAGCCGTTGGTTGCGGCAAGGCATAAACCGTTATGGTTTTGGTGGCACTGGCAACACAAGGACCGCTGGTAATAACCAAGGTATAAACACCCCCTGCCGGTACTGTTACATTGTTTATTTGCGGATTTTGATTGGTAGAGCTAAAACCATTTGGTCCACTCCAACTATAAAATAGTCCTCCGGTACCGGTTAAATTTAAGGTCTCGCCAAAACAACGGGGACTATTACTGATAATGCCAGCCGCCGGCATGCCCGTTACCGTTACATTGGCTATGGCTGTGTTAGTGCAGCCTTGCACACTGGTGGCTTTTACCGTATAATTACCCGAGGCTTGTACCAGTGGACTGTAGACAAAGGGTGTTTGTTGAACCGAGTTATAGTTTAAGGGGCCCGACCATACAAAAGTAGCTCCGGTAAAGGAACTGGCCGTTAAACTTAGTATTTGTGTGCTGCACACCGTGCTGCCCAAGGCAGAAAGGGTTGGTGTAGGATAAACGGTAACAGTGCCATTTGTTGAAGCCGTACAAGAATTAGCGGCAGTAGCCGTGAACTGGTAAACACCTGAAGTAGCCGGATTTGCGGCAATGAGTAAAGGGTTAGAAATGGAAGAGCTATATACCAGTGGTCCAGTCCAAACATAAGAAGATCCACCGCTTGCGATTAATTGTAAATTTTGGCCGTTGCAAATAGGCGAATTAGAACTAAAGCTCACACTTGGCACAGGTTTCAAAATCATATTCGGATGCGCCACCGAAGTACATCCCAAGGCCGTTCCAATAAGTGTATACTGAGAGTTCGTCAGCGGAGAAGCTGTGAAGGTAACACCTGTCAGGCTGAGCGAAGTCGAAGCCCAGGTATACGAACTCGCGCCTAAGGCCGTAAAAGTCCCAACAGCAAAGGGACAAATGGAAACATTGGAAACGCTTAAACTCGGTCTAGGTACAAACGTAATGGTAGCAATGGATGAAATGGGACAACCCACATTATCGGTACTGTTTAGCGTGTAAGTATAAGAACCGCCAAGTGCATGCGTAACCTGATAGGTGGGTGAAGGTGGTCCGGCTGTCCAGGTATAGGTATAAGGCGGAGAGCCGCCAGTATTCATGCCCGCCACGGTAATGCTATCACCCACGCAGGCCGTTGGACTGCTAACACTCATAAATAAGGTCATAGCCAAGGGTTG
>CANKBS010000015.1 GCA_947480015.1 Sphingobacteriaceae bacterium | reverse complement strand
TCTTACGTTTAATATCCTTGATTAAACTCTGAGCTGTTTTCTTGTTTGGATTCGTTTCCATTTTCTTATTGTTTTACATTGGTTAAACTTAAGAAAATGTCTCTTTGTTTTTATATTAAATCAGTACACTTTGGTTTGAAACGCTACACTGATGCAAAAACGGCCAGATTAATTAGTAAAAAATTTAAACTGAAAGAAGCAATTCCCGAGGCGTTATATAAGAATTCGATTATATGTGCCGGGTGATGAATATGTAGGAGGATGCGTGGAAAATAATAGATTAATGGTATACACAAAAGTATTACCAGAAGTATAATGATGGTATATTTTCGCAGTGCTTTAATAGGCTTAATTAAGGTTAATAACTTTGAATTTTTTTTCGCAGTACCTTTTTATCACTCTTAAATTTTTTGTTCACCAGCTTTTTTTCTTTGGCCTTTTTGCCGGGTTTTGTTGGTACTCTTTTTTTTACAGGCTTAAGGAGTTTATCCAATAATGCAAATAGTTTGCTTTTTGCCTCTTCTTTATTTTCAAGTTGACTCCGGTGCACATTAGCAACCATCTTAATAAGTGATCCATTAATGAGTTCGGGTTGTTTTTTTGCAATGGTTTCTTTTTGTCTCTCTGTAAGGGCGTTAGAAGCAAAGAGGTCGAACTCCAGTTCAACCTTGGTCTCCACCTTGTTTACGTTTTGTCCACCCTTTCCTCCCGATCGAGAGGTATGGAATTGAATTTCCTTTTTTGTAATAATCAGTATTTGCTCTTCTGTTAACATAACCGGTTTGATAACCCCAATGAAAATACAAAAATAATCGCATGCTTTCATTTATATTTAACTGTGTGAAAAAGTTTGTTATTGTTTTTTATTTTTTAGTCCCTTTTGCATTTGCGCAAAATATGAAGCAATGCAAGCATCGCTTTGATTCTTATTTAAATTTCAAGAATTCGCTGAATAAGGTGGTGATTTTCGAAAAAGACGTTATTTATTTTTTGGATGCTAATGGAAACAAAGAACTAGCCATTTATGCTGAAGAGTTAAAATTAATGGCAAGTTTTTTCGAGCATACTAATTTTAAAAAACAAGAAGCCCTCCTTAAAAATAAAGGTTTAAAAAAATTCTCAAAACGTCAACGCGATAGTATTTTTATATTCATCGACGACCGAAAAACAGTGAGCCGAAATCTTCATCAACTACCATTGCAGGGCTATCGCGTGGCCATCGACCCCGGTCACTTTGGCACGAACTTGGCGGATGCACAAATTGAGCAGAAATATCTCTATTTTGTAAAAGACAGTTTAACCAATCCAAATGACAGCATTAAACTTTTTGAAAGTTTGCTTACTTTTCACACGGCCAAAATGCTGCAAAGCATGTTGGAGGAGAAGGGTGCAAACGTAATGCTCACCCGAGATCAGGCCAACTTCACCTCTTTTAATTGTACTTATCAAGATTGGATAAAAAATTACAAAATACGCAGTTTGGATAGTTTGCTTCGTATAGACCTTATTAGCAAAGAAAAATACAATAAATTGCAAAATTGTTCAGATTATATTCTGTTTTGGGAGTTTTTCAGGGATTACGATCTGGCCAACCGCTCAGCAAAAATGAATAAGTTTAATCCACACGCGAGTGCCATTATACACTTTAACGTGGATGAAAAAAATGATCCCTGGAAAAAATTTACCACCAAAAACTTTACCATGGCCTTTATTGGCGGGGCCTTTACTGCCGATAACCTTAATAACCCTGAAAGCAAATTAAATTTTTTACGGCTACTTTTTACCCAACATGTAAACCAATCGGAAAAAATAGCCAAACAAACAGTAGCTAATTTTCATAAAAAATTAAGTATTCCGGCTGCAAAGCAGAGTGATGCCGACTACCTTCTAAATTCGTGTTTGAGTACACACAGTTCGGGCGTATTTTGCCGTAACCTGGCCCTCTGCCGCCGTATAGCTTCACCACTCGTTTATGGAGAAAGTTTATACCAGGATAATGAAAAGGAAGCACTGGAATTGATGAAAAGTGATTTGGACCTTTATGGTTTAAAAACCAATACCCGTTTAATGCAGGTTGCTAGAAGTTATTATGAAGCACTGTTTGATTTTTTAAAACATTATTAAATTAGGACAAATGAAACACATAAGCTTATATCTGGTTGATAACCATCAAATGTTGATTGATGGCTTAAAAGCCATCATAACTACTGAGCCGGAGTTTAGGGTGATAGGCGAATGTACCTTGCCCTTATTGGCTATTGAACAAATTCAATTGTTAAAACCAGATGTGGTACTAACGGATATCAACATGCCGGAATTAAGTGGTATTGATTTAGTTAGGAAATTAAAACCACGGGTGCCCGAAACCTTATTCATAGCCCTAAGTATGTATGGCGAACGCAGTTATATTAAAGATATGCTGCAAGCAGGGGTGAGCGGTTATGTTTTAAAAAACACAGGTCGTGATGAATTGATTAGGGCCATTAAAAGTGTGGTGACGGGTAAAGAATTTTTTAGCGATGACGTGACTTTTGTTATAGATACCAATCCGGTTAACAGTGAGGAACTTAATAAAATTAATTTAACCGAACGCGAAATTGACATTATTGAATGTATTGCTAAAGAAATGACCAACGCAGAAATGGCAAAAGCATTATTTATAAGTGAACGAACGGTTGAAACCCATCGCAAAAACATTTTCCGAAAAACCGGTTCCCGCAGTGTTTTAGGTTTGGTTAAATTTGCCCTTGATAAGGGCTTTATCAAGTAGTTAAGGAATATTCATGTATTTATGTGTTTGTAAACTGATCATCCATTTTGGATTTTCTTTTACAAAGTCAATAATTTGAGGGAGTAATTCCTTATGCTTGCTCCATTCAGGTTGCAAATACAAATAACAGTCGTTACCAACCAATTTAGCCTGTTCTTCAGCCCATTTAAAATCATGATTATTAAAAATAATCACTTTTAACTCATTGGCTTTTTTGTAAATATCCGGTATTGGATTCAGCGTTTTTTTAGGAGAAAGACAAATCCAATCCCAATTGCCACTTAAAGCATAGGAACCGGAAGTTTCGATAAAGGTTTCAATGTTTTTTTCTTTGAGTAATTGTGTCAAATAAGCAAGGTTATAAATGAGCGGCTCACCTCCGGTAACTACCACGCTGCTGGCTTTCCAGGCCAATACGTTTTCGATGATTGTTTCTACCGGCGTCAAGGGGTGAACGTTGGCATCCCAACTTTCCTTTACATCACACCAATGGCAACCCACATCACAACCGCCTATGCGTATAAAATAAGCCGCTTTTCCTGTGTTAAAACCCTCACCCTGAATGGTATAAAATTCTTCCATGAGTGGAAGTAATTCCCCTTTTTTTAATAAAATATCGTCGCTCGCGCTTAAACTATGTAATTTGTAATTCACCGGCTGCAAAGGTAAGCATAGATTAGATTAAATCTAAAATAAAAGTACCACTCAACCATTTGAAGGCCCGCTAACTAACAGTTAATTAAAATCACTTAACATTGTTCCTGATTTTTTTATTTGTAATTTTAAGGTCTATGAACATTGGAATGGTTTGCTTTCCCACTTATGGCGGAAGCGGAGTTGTAGCAACTGAATTAGGGATTGCTCTTGCTAATAAAGGACACAAAGTGCATTTTATGTCCTACAGTCAACCTTTTCGGTTAAATCAGTTTAGCGAGAATTTATTCTACCACGAATTTAACGTGAACGATTATCCTTTGTTCGAATACCAGCCCTATGAAAGTGTGCTTGCCAGCAAAATAGTGGATGTTGCGATGTACGAGCAGTTGGATGTACTACACGTTCATTATGCTATTCCTCATGCTTCGGTAGCCTATACAGCACAACAAATTTTAAAATCAAAAAAAATTAACTTGCCTTACGTTACCACTTTACATGGTACCGATATTACTTTAGTTGGGCGCGACCCGGCCTTTGAACCGGTGATCCGTTTTTCATTAAATCACAGCAATGCCATTACTTCTGTTTCAGAAAGTTTAAAAAAGGAAACCTTAAATACCTTTAAAATAGATAATAAGATATCTGTTATTCCCAATTTTATTAATATTAAAGATTACGAAAACGCCCGTGAGCATTGCGGTAAAAGAAAATATGCACCCAAAGGAGAAAAAATTCTGGTTCACATCAGTAATTTTAGAAAGGTAAAAAGAGTAGAAGATGTGATGCATGTTTTTGATCAGGTAAGAAAAGAAGTCCCTTCTAAACTTATTTTGGTGGGCGATGGTCCTGAAAAAGCAGCCATGGAACAATTATCTAGGCATTTAGGCATTAACCATGATGTTATTAACTTAGGAAAGATTGCCGATCCAAAAGAGATTTTGAGTATGGCCGACCTGTTTATTTTACCATCAGAAACAGAGAGTTTTGGTTTGTCGGCATTGGAGGCCATGGCCATGAAAGTACCCGTAATTAGTACCAATAGCGGTGGTTTGCCCGAAGTAAATATTCAAGGTAAAACCGGTTTTTTAAGCAATGTGGGTGATGTTGATGATATGGCGGCCAATGCCATAAAATTAGTAAGCAATGCTAAGTTACTCGATCAATTCAGAGAAAATGCCTTTACGCAAGCGAAGAAATTTGATATCGAAAAAATACTTCCCCAGTATGAGAAAATTTACAATCAGCTCATGATAAAAGAAGCCATTATTGGTTAGTGCCTATAAACATTTTTTATTTTCGTTAACACCATTAGGCTTACGCTGCTATCTTACAAGTGTTAAATTAGGTTTAGAAATACATTTATATTTAGAAACCCATTAATTTAGCCGAATATTCATGGTAAAAATAAGGACACATAATATTGAGATTTCGGTTACCGCCAAATATTGGCCTCAACATAGTTTGCCAAATGAGAATCAGTATTTTTTCGTGTATTTTATTAGCATCGAAAACAAGAGTGACACCACGGTTCAATTATTACGCCGCCATTGGGATATTTTTGATAGCATTGGTGACAAGCGTGTGGTTGAAGGAGAAGGTGTAGTAGGCGAGACCCCCGAAATTGAACCAGGACAAAAATTCGAATACAATTCGGGCTGTAATTTAACCAGTGATATGGGTTTTATGAAAGGATATTATTCCCTTGTGAAGTTAATTGATGGAAAGGAATTTAATGTAGAGATTCCACAGTTTGATTTGGTTGTACCAAGTAAAATGAACTAAGTTTCATTTTTTATTTCCACTACTTACAGTATTTTTCATACATTTTCATGGCCATTTCGCTACCCAAACCATCTGCTTTTTCAAGGTCGGCGCAGGCACCACGCTTATCTTTACTCGCCATTTTTATTGCAGCTCTATTAACATATGCTGTGGCGTAATCGAACTTTAATTTAATGGCGTGATCAATATCCTTTAAGGCTTCTACGTATTGTTTATTGCCGCCTTTGGCAACACCACGGTAGCAGTAACTAACCGGATTATTTCCGTTAAGTTTTATGGCTTCATCCAAATCGCCCACTGCCCCTGAGTTATCATTCATGTTGATTTTGGCGGCTGCTCTTGAAACCAGCGATTCTTCTTCTTTTGGGACGGCTTCAATATAAACGTTCCAATCGGCGACAGCACCTTTATAATCACCAACTTCAAATCTACTTTTGGCTCTTAATTTATAAACGTTATAATCGGGACTAAGCACAGGCATGTATTTTATAGCCTCGGTTAATTCTTTTATGGCATAATTATAATCCTTTTGAAAAAACCGAATCTCACCTTTTAGCGAAATGAGCTCTACATAATTTGGCTTCAAATCAACTCCGGCCTCACAGGTTTCGAGAGCCGATTTAAAACTTTTGCCTTTAAACATGAGTAGTGCTCGGTAATAGAATATCTCAGGGTCATCTAGTTTTTCTTCCAAATAAATATACATCGCCGTATCGAGCATCACTTTTGCCTCACGAAAATTGCCCGAGAGATAGGAGTTAATACCTTTTAATTTAACTGTTTCGTAATTAAGCGGAATTATTTTTTCTGATTTTTCAAGTTCTTTGGTGGCTTCTTTATAATCGCAAAGTTTAATTTTGGCAAAGGCCATCTTATTCAAAGCCTCCCAATAATCCGGTTTTAATTTAAGTGCTTTTTTAAGAATCGGAATAGCTTCTTTATATTTTGCCGAATCAATTAATTTTACTGCTTTATTCAGTAAAACCTGATGTGGGTAAATGGTATCATGCACAACTTCCTGTGCTAAAGCAGACTGGCTTAAAAACCAGATAAAGACTATACCTAACCACTTATAAGAGCTTAATACCACTAATAAATCAATTGAAAAAAAAGGATTAAATTGCCTATCTTTATACAAATATAATATCTTATGATGCCAATGGGAACATTAATTTTTTTAGTATTTATAATACTAGCTGTTGTGCTTTCATTTGTAACAGTTCAACAGGGCACGATTGCCATTACAACCATATTCGGAAAATTCAAGCGCATTCTCCGTCCGGGTTTAAATTTTAAAATACCTTTTATTGAAAAAGTATTTAAAAAAATATCTGTTCAAAATCGTAGTTCCGAACTTGGCTTTCAAGCCGTTACTGTTGATCAGGCGAATGTTAACTTCACGGCCATGTTGCTTTATTCGGTAATTAATAGCGATGAAGAAACCATTAAAAATGTTGCATTTAAATTTATTGACGAACGAAATTTTATGCAAGCTTTGGTTCGTTCGGTAGAAGGTTCGGTACGGGCTTTTGTGGCGACTAAAAAACAATCGGAAGTTTTAATTTTAAGAAGAGATATCGTAGAAGCAGTTAAAGATCAACTCGACAGAACCCTAGAAGATTGGGGTTACCATCTTATCGACCTTCAACTTAATGACATTACTTTTGATGAGGAAGTGATGCGTTCGATGGCGAAAGTGGTGGCCAGTAACAATTTAAAATCGGCTGCCGAAAACGAAGGTCAGGCTTTACTTATTACGCGCACCAAAGCCGCTGAAGCGGAAGGTAATTTTATTAAAATTTCTGCTCAGGCCGAAAAGGATGCTTCCCAGTTAAAGGGTCAGGGTATTGCCTTATTCCGTCAAGAAGTGGCTAAAGGTATGGCCGGTGCTGCCCGCGAAATGGAAGAAGCTAATCTTGATTCGTCGCTTATTTTGTTTAGTATGTGGACCGAAGCTGTGAAAAACTTTGCACAAGAAGGTAAAGGAAATGTGATATTTTTGGACGGCAGTGTAGAGGGGATGCAAAAAACAATGAAGGACATGATTGCTTTAAATCAGTTAAATCAGAGTAAAAACAATAAGTAGTAAAACTAATCGTGCTTAGGTGCGAACAACAATTAAACAATAAAAGATAAAATGAAAAAACAAGTTACAAAAATTGCCCTCGCCCTCAGTTTAATTTCAGGCTTTGCTGGCTTCGCACAGCAAAAAGCCATTCAGCCTTGCGATACCTACGCAGCTATGGAAGAGCGGTTTAAAGCCAATCCCGAAGCACGTAAAGATTTTGAAGCTTCTCAAAAAGTGTTAGAAATCCTGCAATCTCAATTTGAAGCTAATCAGGCTTCAGGTAAAATTGCGGCTTTTGAATATACCGTTCCGGTTGTGTTTCATATTTTACATACCGGTGGTTCTGAGAATATTACAGATGCGCAATGTATTGCTGCTTTAGCTCAAGTTAATTCAGATTACTCACGATTAGGAGCCGATACCAATTCTATTTTTGCACCTTTTAAATCGTTATACATTAAATCCGACATTAAATTTATGTTAGCTCATAAAGATCCTACCGGTAATTGTACCAATGGCATAGTTCATACCTATGATCCAAGAACGTTATGGGATCGTAGTGGAAACTTAACGGCACTTTATGCAGGTATTATTTGGAATCCAACCAAATATTTAAATATTATTATTGTGAAAGATATTGTTGCTCAAGCAGGCCAAAATGGAACGGTTATTGGTTACACCTATGTGCCGGGCACTTGGGGAATAGGTTCACCACTTGATGCCATTGTTTACCGATCTACTTATTTAGGAGGTTACGATGCACGTTCCCTATCTCATGAAATTGGTCACTGGTTAAATCTCATCCATACTTTTGGGAATACGAATAATCCTGGCGTGGTTTGTGGTTCAACTTCTGGTGGTGACAACGTATCTGATACACCTGATACAAAAGGGAATTTTAGTACTTGCCCTGCTAGTTCAACCAATACCAATTACATTTGTACCGCTCCAAACCCTACAAATTCGGCAAATTATTACCAAAACGTTGAAAATATAATGGATTATTCAAGTTGTCCGAAAAATTTCACCTTTGGGCAAACTACTCGCATGCGCACAGCTTTGACTTCTACGATCAGTAATCGTCAAAACTTATGGCAACCGATCAATTTAGTCGCAACCGATGTAAATGGTGTAATTCCTTGTGCCCCAATAGCTAAATTCTTATCGGCTACAGGATCTTATACTGTTTGTACCGGTGGTTCTATACAGATGAAAGACTTTACCTACAATGGCACTCCAAGTTCTTATCAATGGGGGGTAGATGTTGGTGGAATTATTGCAACTCCAACAAGTTCAAATACGAGTATTACATTCACCATTGTAGGTACTTCCATTGTTACTTTAACAGTTAGTAACGCCCAAGGTTCGAGTACCGATACTCAAACGGTAACGGTAATCGATGGGTCTGCTGCCATAACCGGACCTTATATGGAAAGTTTTGAAGGTGGCGGAGTACCTAATAACTGGGAAGTTCAAAATATTGGTAATGACGCTGTAACCTGGGCGCAAACACCCTCAGCTGCCTACGATCAAGCTTACTCGTATTTTATTGATGGTCCAAGTAACCCGGCAAATAGCATTGACATGTTGCAAATGCCAATGATGGATGTTTTACACAACCAATCTAATGTCTTTGAATTTGCCTATGCCTATCGTCAAAGTTCTTCAGGACAAAACGATAAATTAAAAATTCAAGGTTCTAAAGATTGTGGTGGCACATGGTCAGATATATACGTGATGAGCGCCGCTCTAATGGCTGCTAACTCTGGTGGCGTATCAGCCGATCCATTTTATCCGGCAACTAACGAATGGAAAGTTTATCCTATCTCGACTCATCCTGGATGGTCTGCCTACAAAAACTCAGCCAGTGTTTTAATACGTTTTAATTTTATCGAAGGTACTGGTGGTAATGGTAATAATATTTATATTGATGCGGTAAACTTTTACTCCTTAACCGGTGTAAATGAGCTTACTAAGAGTATTTTATTAAACCTGTATCCTAATCCTACTAACGGAGAAACCAACCTAAATTTCAGTCTTAATGATGCTGCAAATGTTAAAATTAATGTATTGGATGTAATGGGCCGAGAAGTATTGCCTATAATTGAAAATCACTATGGTCCGGGTGAGCAAACGTTAATCATCAATAAAGATAATAGTTTAGCTCCAGGTATTTATTTTGTAAATCTTAGCCTGAACGGTGCTAAAATGTCGAGCAAATTAATTATTCGATAATAGCTTTAAGCCTTAAATAAAAATCCCGGTCAGTTTATTCTGACCGGGATTTTTTTTATATTTATCCTTCAAAGCCCAATTTTGAAAACATTTACCCGAATTCCTTTTTTTAGAATTTTAATACCTTTTGTATTAGGTATCATACTTGCAATAAATTTTCAGTTCCCGAAAATAAATTTATCTGTTTTTTTTGTACTTCTTATTATCCCACTCTTTTTAAGTTTAAGATCGAAAGTGAAGCGGTCGCAAAAAGTATTGATACTCCTTATTTTAGACGTTTTTTTAATCTTTTATGGAATTAGTTTGGTTGAACACAATAAAAGCAGTGAACAGGTGAATTATTATGGCAATAAGGTGAAAACCGATTCAAGTCTGCATTTTATTGCGGTTATCAGCGAGTTGCCCATCGAAAAAGAAAAATCCATCAAGCTTCACTTAAAATTAGTACAAGCAAAATCATGGACAAGTATGATACCTGTGAGTGGACAACTAATTGCATATTTCAGAAAATCAACACTTACCAAGAAACTTAAAGCGGGGGAAGTACTCTTTATAAATGCACATTTATCAGAAATTGAGTCACCAAAAAACCCATACGAATTCAACTACAAAAACTATATGTATTACCGAAATTGGCATCATACTTGTTTTGTTGATTCAAGCTCCTTTGTTTTATTGCCTGTTAGTCAGAAACTTAATACACTGTGGCAGTTCGGGTTAAATTGTAAACAGTTTATATTAGAACGATTAAAACACTCGGGTTTAAGTGTAAATGCCATAGGTATTTGTTCGGCTCTGCTTACAGGTTACGATGACGATATTGATCAGTCAGTGATGGACGCATTTTCGCATTCGGGTACTTTGCATGTTTTATCAGTTTCGGGATTACATACCGGGTTAATTTACTTGTTACTCAATTTCTTCTTCGACCTTTTTGATAAACAACGTAAATACAAACTCAGTCGATTTGTATTTATCACCTTATTCTTATGGAGTTTTGCATTATTGACGGGCTTTTCGGCTCCTGTATTAAGAGCTGTAATTATGTTTAATTTGTTAGGTTTTGGTAAACTTTTTTTCAGAGCCGATACGCGTAATCAGCTTAACACCTTATTGGTATCGGCATTTATCTTACTTTGTTATGACCCCTTTTTGATAGTTGATGTCGGCTTTTTATTGAGTTATTTTGCCATGTTTGGACTTATTTACTTCCAACCCAAGTTTTCAAATCTCTGGCACGTACAACATAAATTCATCCACTATATCTGGCAAAGTATAACGGCTTCACTGGCAGCCACCATTAGCACCTTACCAATCACCTTGTTTTTTTTCAAACAATTTCCTATTTGGTTCTTTTTAGCGAATCTCGTTGTTGTACCGGCCACCTTCGCAATTTTATTATTGGCCGTTTTGGTGGTTTTTAAAATTGGTTTGGTTTCATACCTGATAAATTTTATAAGTTATATCGTTATCTCGTTTATTAGTGTGTTTAATGTTCAAGGTTTTGGATTTATCGATGCCATACATTTTACTTTTATCGATCTTGTTTTTCTTTCCTTATTTATATTCTTTCTTTCGGTAGCAGTTCAATACAGAAACTATAGGCAGTTGATATTCAGCCTAATAATTCTGATTTCTTGGCAGTTTACTTCCATTATTCAATCTTATCAAATTAAAGGTACAAGTTTACTAACGGTTTATAGCATTAAAAACAAAAGTGTTTGCTCCATAAAAAACAAAACCACGGTGTATTTAAATTCCTGCGACACATCGGATTATAATTATCATCTCAAGCCTCAAATCATTTCCTTTAATAATGCAAGTTTACAAAAACGGGATTTTAATTATATCCTAACCGATAAGCAGGCTATTTTGTTTTTAAACGATCAGGCAACCTTACCAAATACCAATTTAAGTGAAATTCAAACCATTGTACTTTCTCATAATTATTGTCTCAAAGAAGAAGTCCTACAAAAATTCCAAAAACTTGAATGGATAGTAGCCGACGCTTCAAATAATGCCTACAGTCTTAAAAAAGCAGAGGAATTTAGTCGTAAATTTGGGCTTGGCTTTTACAATTGTAAACATAAGGGGGCTTTTCTTCTTGATTTACATCCATAAGTCATAAAATATATGAAACTCAGAATTGGTGATAAGGTTAGATTTTTGAATGAAGTGGGCGAAGGCGTAGTTTCGAGAATTAAGGATAAGGATACCGTGTTTGTAGAAATGCAGGATGGTTTTGAAATTCCATTTCTATCCAAACAATTGGTGCCCATTCATACTGAACTCATATTGGATAAAAATGCCGATAACATCGAACTAAATCCTGATGCGCATTTAACCGATGCGGTGTATTTTATTATTGAACCCGATCATGATTTCCCTTCACTCATTAACGATTATAAGCTTTATTTATTTAATGCCTCCTCCTTTAATCTTATATTCTCCTATTCTATAAAAGATCAAGAACATTTTCAAACCATTAAACACGGCGAAGTTGGAGCTTACCAAAAGGTGCTTCTGCGCCAGGTTAAACTTCAATTCTTTAAAGAGTATTTTTACCATAAAATTGAATGTTTGTTATTTAAGAACACGTTTTTTAAGGCACAAACACCTATAGCTGAGGTCATTCACATTACCCCAAAAATTCTACACGATTCTAAAACGGTAAAACATGATGAGTTTAAATTTCCAGTTTACGGTTTTTTACTAAAAGATGAATTTGCGTATCAAAATAAAGTGGAACAAGAATTAAATTTAGTGGACCTTGAAAAATTAAAAGCTATCAAAGAATTTCGTTCGGCACAAAAAAACTCCAAATCCACCAAAGAGTACTTAAAATCACTCGAAAAAGAGGTTGACTTGCACATTGAGGAATTGGTAGATAATACGGCAGGCCTCTCAAATTTCGAAATGCTTAACATCCAACTCGAGTGTTTTGAAAAGGAACTCGATTCAGCCATAGAAAAACACATGCGTAAACTCATTTTTATTCATGGCGTTGGCAATGGAAGATTGAAGCAAGAAATACAATTGGCACTGAAACAAACACAGGGGGTTACTTTTCAAGATGCCTCATACAAAGAATATGGTTTTGGCGCCACTCAAGTAAATATTTTATAATCACAAATATATGATCCCATTTTCGCCACCCCGCATCGACGATAAAATTTGCAATGAAGTAGTTGCCGCCTTAAAAAGTGGTTGGATTACTACCGGTCCACGCACAAAAAATTTTGAGAAAAAGATAACCGAATACTGTGGTAACCAGAATACACTTTGTTTAAATTCGGCAACTGCCGGTTTGGAAATTATGCTTCGTTGGTTTGGCGTTGGGGAAGGAGATGAGGTTATTTTGCCGGCGTATACGTATTCGGCTACTGCCAATGTGGTTATGCATGTGGGGGCTAGGCCCGTTTTTGTCGATGTAAATGCCTTGGATTTTAATATAGATATAAATGAAATTGAAAAGGCCATTACTTCAAAAACCAAAGTAATTATGCCCGTTGATTTTGGTGGATTACCTTGTGATTACAATGAAATGAATGCTTTGGTACAAAAACACCAAGCAAGATTTGTTGCGGCTAACGAGATCCAGAAAAAACTGGGACGAATACTAATTTTAAGTGATTCGGCACATTCGTTTGGCGGCTCCTATCAAGAAAAAAAAACAGGCTCATTGACCGATGTATCGGTTTTCTCTTTTCATGCTGTAAAAAATTTATCTACAGCCGAAGGTGGGGCTGTGGCTTTAAACTTACCTGAACCGTTTGATAACCAAGAAGTGTATAACAAGCTTTGCATAAGTACATTGCACGGACAAAATAAAGACGCCTTAGCCAAAACTCAAAAAGGTAATTGGCGTTATGACATCGTGGAGGCCGGTTATAAATGCAATATGACCGATTTAACAGCAGCCATTGGCTTAATAGAATTGGAGCGCTACGAAAATGATACTTTAGTAAAACGTAAACATCAGGTTGAACTTTATTCCGGCTTACTTTCAAGCGATGAGCGTTTTGAATTACCTGTTTTTAAAACCGATAAAAAGACAAGTAGTTTTCATTTATATCCCTTGCGCATTAAGGGTGTAAGCGAACAACAACGTGATGCCATTATACAAGAAATTTTTAATGCCGATGTGAGTGTAAATGTTCATTTTATTCCGGTACCGGCCATGAGTTTTTATAAAAAAATGGGCTACGATGTCATGAATTATAAAACTACTTATGATAATTTTAGCCGTGAAATTAGCTTGCCTGTTTTTTATGATTTAAGTGACGCACAAATTCAAACCGTTGTAAATGCAGTAATAGCTGCAGTGAACAAAGTATGCTGAAACGCCTTTTTGATATTTTAATTTCCTTAATCGGACTCTTAATCCTGTTGCCGTTCCTTGTGATTATTTCAATGGTGGTGGCTTTGGGTTCAAAAGGTGGGATGTTTTATTTACAAGAAAGGGTAGGCAGGCATAACAAAAATTTCAAATTGTTTAAATTCAGAACCATGCAAAGCGGGTCTGATAAAAAGGGCTTATTAACGGTTGGTGGCCGCGATCCACGGATTACCTCTACCGGTTACTTTTTAAGAAAATACAAACTGGACGAATTGCCCCAATTACTAAATGTGTTTTTTGGAAGCATGAGTTTGGTTGGTCCTCGGCCTGAAGTACGCAAATATGTTGAGCTTTATACCGACGATCAAAAAAAGGTATTGTTGGTGAAGCCCGGTATTACCGATTATGCTTCTTTGGAGTATTTTAATGAAAATGATCTATTGGCTAAATCAACAAATCCCGAACAAACCTATATTACTGAGGTAATGCCGGCCAAGCTGGCATTGAATAAAAAATACATTAAGGAGGTGGGATTAATAACCGATCTTAAAATCATCTTCCTAACCCTACAAAGAATCGTATCCTGATTAGAGTTCAGCCAATAAAAAGCTGTCCTTTTTACGAATGCCTTTTTCTGTCTTTTCTAAACTAATACATTCGATACTTGGATCGTGTTCCAGAAATAATTTCCAGTCATTTTCGACGGCTCTATTCAAAATGATTTCTTTTTCTTTGAGTGTTTCCAATGGACGGGTGTCGTAAGCCATTACATAAGGAATGGGCAAGTGACCGGCGCTAGGAATGAGATCGGCCATATAGGCTATGGTGGTACCTTTGTATTCAATAATGGGCAGCATCATGGCATCGGTATGGCCGTTTACTTCTAAAAAAGAAAGTTCAGGAATTAATTGTGTACCGGCATCAATAAATTTTAACTGACCACTTTCTTGAATGGGCATAATGTTATCTTTTAAAAAACTGGCCTTTTCGCGGGGGTTAGGATTGGTTGCCCATTCCCAGTGCTTGGCATTGCTATAATAAGTAGCGTTTTTAAAGGCAGGTTCAAATCCGCTTTTATCTTTAGTGTGCTTAATACTTCCACCACAATGATCAAAGTGTAAGTGGGTCAACACCATATCCGTAACATCATCGCAGCTAAAACCGTAGTTATTTAGTGATTTTTCTAAACTATCATTGCCGTGTAAATAATAATAGCCAAAAAACTTTTCGTCTTGTTTATTGCCCATGCCATTATCAACCAAAATAAGCCGATTACCCGATTCAATGAGTAAACAACGCATGGCCCAACTACACATGTTGTTGTCGTCGGCAGGATTTAATTTGTTCCAAATACTTTTTGGTACTACGCCAAACATGGCCCCACCATCAAGTTTAAAATGTCCACTGTTTATTGAATATAATTGCATGGTGAATTTTAAATAATAGATAAAAAAAACCCGCTGCTGGAGCGGGTTTTAAAAATAAGATTAGTGATTAATAACGATTTTTTTGACCACTTTTTGCTGGCCATTTGAAATTTCAGTAAAATAGATACCATCCGGTTTGTCACTCAAATCGAGGTTAATTACGTTAGAACTCACATTTTTTAAGTGTGAAGCAACGACCAATTGTCCCATAGAATTATAAATGGTGATACTTAAATCCTCCTGTTTAGAAAGCGTGAAAACTAAATTAAACAAGCCGTTACTTGGATTTGGTAGGATCATAACATTTGTGGTGAAATCATTTTTCGCCTCATTAATACCAACAATTGGACTGCAGGTGATTTGAGGAATCATAGCCAATTGCACCTTATACCCTCTATTAGAACGAAAAGTTCTCCAAGTATTATTATAAGATAAGAACCAAGCACTTGAATCGATGGCCGAATTATAACGGGTATTACTAAAAATACGTATGGAATCAAAAAATGAATTGACCGGAGATTCAACGGCTACAAAGAATCCGGATGAAGGGTTAATAATTACTGGACTAATAAAGTCATATTTAAATGGTATGATTTTAGAAGCCGTTAATGGGGAGAAATTAGGTTTCCCCAGATAACCAATCGATAACACTTTTGGCGTGTAAGATGTAATACTACCCAGGCTTTCAACTTTTGTGCCGAGCAATCCGTTTGGTCCATATCCAACATTTCCGCCATAAACTTTACAACTAATGCTGGTGCCTGGATTACCATGGGTGCCAAGACTATCAAATAAAACGATGACACTATTCACTTGTGGAAAAGGAGTACCTGTATAAGTTGCCGGTCCGAAGTACTGAGCAAATTCTCTGTCTTTATAACAGTTGGTTCCGGTTAAATTACCGCTATTACCGGAAATACAACTTGGAACCAAGATACTATATGGTGCAGGATATGCTTGAAGTGTATCGATTTTTTTAATTGCCTTTAAGGTGTCGATACATGGTGATAGGGCACTGCAACTAGCAGTTACATTTATAACGTAGGAGTAGGTAGATGAACTTAAACTATTTGTTGAAGCCAGCGAAATGGTGTAAGTGCCCGGATTTGTTACTGTAATACCGGGATTTGGAATAGTTGAATTTGGTAAAAAGATTGCAGCCGGAGAGGCACTCCAAGCATAAACAGGATAGGGATAACCACTGGAGGTGTTATAGGGATAAAAAGGCGAATTTAAACACTGATTATTACCTAATTTAAATGAGGCAACTGCTGATGAAGTAGATGCAGGTATTGGTAATGGCACGCATTTATTATGGGTGCCTAATAAATAACGGTTTGTGCATTGACTCATGGCTACTTGCATACGCATATTTTGTTCATTGGTGAACATATACATACAAGCATCGTCGGTACCATCCATAAAATTCATAACCATTTCACCATTCGGACTTTGATTGGTGCCACAAAGATCGGGAGGTGTAGAA
This sequence comes from Sphingobacteriaceae bacterium, assembly GCA_947480015.1. GTDB lineage: Bacteria > Bacteroidota > Bacteroidia > B-17B0 > Aurantibacillaceae > Aurantibacillus. Next base: position 75,853 of record CANKBS010000015.1, on the reverse strand, counting down.
GTTAAACAGCCGGTGTGAGCTTGTTTGGAAGTTGGGGTGTCATTACAATAATCTGATAAACAGTTGCCATCACCCCAAGTATGTCGTAATCCAAGCCAGTGGCCAATTTCATGTGTAGCTGTTCTTCCTTTGTCGTTTGGTGAAGTTAACGAACCGGCATCGCCAAAAGCAGAAGCCCAGCACCAAATACCATCATTGTTGGAGGTTCCGAAGTTACCACCATACAAGCCTGTTAATCCAGTGCCAGTAGGATAGGTTGCAAAACCATTTGAAGCATATCCGGCCGGTTTATCACTGATCCAAATATTTAAATACTTGTTAGGGTCCCAAATTGTAGCGGGAATAATAACTGAGTTCATATAGGCTTTTACATCTAATCCCGGCGTACTTAAACTTAACCATGAGTTGGCCGAGGTGCTGATTCGTTCGATACCCGGTGAAGTCATGGTAGCATCTTGCTGATCTTTGGTTGTAAGGCAAAACTTAATGCCGGTATTGGCTTTAAGAGGAGCAAAGTAAGGGGGAACGTTGCCTGAATTCAAACCAACCCCTGCATAATCATCATTTAATACAGCAATTTGTGAAATGATTTGGCTGCCAGGAATGTTAGGGAAGGTTCCCAAAGCCTCATTAAAATAGATAACATGGACAATAACAGGAATGATATGCGTAACCGTAGTTGTTTTACCGGCCATCATTTTTTGTTTATAGTCATCAGTGAGTTTGTTGAACCAAGCATCCCATTGTTGGCTTGGAGCACCTGTACCACAGGCCTCTGACTGAGCACGAAGTGAACACTGAAAGAAAATTGAACTGAGAATAGTTAAACAGAATAACTGTAGTTTTTTATTCATGATACGATGGAATTTAATTGAACTAAAAGTAAAATAAAAATGTTAAATAAAAAAATTTTCTACTCATCCAAACGGCAATTTTAGTCATTTTGAAGGAATACTCTTTTAAATCTTTTAAACCTTGGCAAGGCGGGCAAATTTTAAAAGTAAACTTTTTGTGCCTGCTTTTTCAAATGCAATACTGGCTTTGGTTTCAGGCCATACCCCTTCTAATGCAAGGATTTCACCTTTGCCAAATTTTTCATGCATCACCAAATCGCCGTTTCTTAAACTTTTATTTAAACTCAAATCAACCGGTGCCGAAGTACTGCTTAAATTGCTATTTAAACGAATAAGTTTTTTTGGTTTAGGATTAAAGTTGAGTGTTGAGTTTTGTTTTTCGGAACTCGTGTAATTTTCCCTAAAACGATCAAAGGTATTACTGGCAAAGCTTGGTGCTGCAGGTTCTTCGGGGTAATCTAAAAACTTTTCATCAATTTCATCAATAAATCGACTGGGTTCACAATACGTTACGTTTCCAAAACGGTAACGCATGGCAGCAAAACTTAATGTCGCCTGCTTTTCAGCGCGAGTTACCGCTACATAAAATAATCGACGTTCTTCTTCCAAGTCAGCGCGACTGTTAATGGATAATTGTGAAGGGAATAAATTCTCTTCCAATCCAACAACATAAACGTATGGGAATTCTAGTCCTTTTGCTGCATGAATAGTCATTAAACTCACCTTATCGCGGTTGGTATCTTTTTCATCCTCCTTGTCAACGCTTGTTAAAAGGGTAATCTCTTGCATAAACTCATCAAGGGTTTTGAGCTCTTGATCGGAAGCTTCACCCAATAAACTTTCAGTATCCTTAGTTAATGATTGTTTAATAATTTCGTTTAATTCATTTTCTTGCGGACTTCGTGGTTGTTCTACAAAATCTTTGATACCGTTTAATAATTCCTGAATATTTTCATAGCGACTCACACCTTCGGGCGTTTTATCAGAATAAAGATCTTTTACTATGCCACTGTGCACAGCGATGTGATTGGCCATTTCATAAGCATCCTTGTAGGCGATGGTTAGATTGTACGATTTGATTTGTGTCACAAAATCAACAATCTTGGCCGAAATACCCGAATTAATACCCAAATTAAAATCTTTCAGGTTACTAATCACTGTCCAAATATTAATATCATGCTCTGCCGCTGCAACCGAGAGTTTATCCACGGTTCCTTGACCAATGCCACGCGCAGGATAATTGATAATTCGTTTTAAACTTTCGTCATCGTTTTGATTGATACTTAAACGGTAATAGGCAAGCACGTCTTTTATTTCTTTACGCTGATAAAAACTGATCCCTCCATAAATTTTGTATGGAATGTTTAACTTCCTTAAAGCTTCCTCAAATGAACGTGATTGCGCATTTGTTCGGTATAAGATGGCAAAATCGCTGTTCATCGCCTGATTTTGCATTTTTGTTTCGAAAATGCTGTTTACCGTTTTTTGTCCCTCTTCATTGTCGGTGCTGGCTTTCACCACTCTTAGTTTGGCACCTTCCTCGTTATTGGTAAAAACCGTTTTTTTAAATTGATCCTTGTTATTTGCAATAATTTGATTGGCAGCAGCGACTATGTTTTTGGTGCTTCGGTAATTTTCTTCGAGTTTAAAAGTTTTAAGATCGGGATAATCTTTTTCGAAATTTAAGATGTTTTGAATATTTGCTCCTCTGAAGGCATAAATACTTTGAGCATCATCACCAACCACACAAATATTTTGAAACCTAGCGGCCAGTTGTTTAATGATGAGGTATTGTGAAAAGTTTGTATCCTGGTACTCATCCACTAAAATATACCTGAATTTATTCTGGTATTTTAGGAGGACATCCGGAAAATCGCGAAGCAACACATTGGTTTGAAATAAAAGATCGTCAAAATCCATTGCCCCCGATTTAAAATTGCGACGTTGATAGGCTTCATAAACCTTTCCCAGTAAGGGTTTTCGGCTACTTGCATCCTCTTGCTGAGTAATCGGATTGTTGAGATATTGAGCTGCCGAAACCAATTTGTTTTTAGCATCACTTATTCGGTTAAGAACCAGGGAAGGTTTGTAAACCTTATCGTCTAAATTAAATTGTTTAAGAATTTCCTTAATCACATTTTTACTATCGTCGGTATCGTAAATCGTAAAATTATTGGGATAGCCTATTTTTTCAGCTTCAATCCTCAGTATTTTTGCAAATACACTGTGAAAGGTGCCCATCCATAAATTTTTGGCTTCTTTTTGCCCAACAATTTTCGCAATCCTTTCCTTCATTTCTTTGGCTGCTTTGTTGGTAAATGTTAAAGCCAAAATATTAAAGGCATCCACATTTTTCTCCATAATGTGAGCAATGCGATACGTTAAAACCCTTGTCTTTCCTGAGCCTGCGCCTGCAATGATCATTACCGGACCTTCCGTTGCTTTTGCGGCTGCACGTTGTAATGTGTTGAGTTCTTCTAAAAAATGATCCATCCTCTAAAATTGCTAATTTTTTTAATTTTTAAACCTCTACGTTTCAAGAAGATTTAAACAAAATTCGTTTACTCATTGAAGCGATACATACAGTAATTAAAACTAGGGCTTTAAATCTAAATTTTACTAATTGACTTTTAATAGGCTATATTTAACCTTATCAATTTGTGCATGAAAAATTTGTTTTTCATAGGACTGTTTTTTTTCTTTCTGGTCGAAACTAGTTTCGCACAAAATCCATCTTGTCCAAGTCCTTATGTATACATGGATGGCGGCTCATTTATTAAAGTTTATGATCCAAGTCAGCCTTTATCCACCAGCAATCCAAGCACCTCTACTATTCCTATTCCAGCTGGTTCAGGGGGGTTAACCCTTATGCCCAATATAAATGGGGGGACCTTAACGCCAACATTTTACACCACAGTAAGTGGAAATTACTGGTATTGGAATGGTGCTGTGTGGGTAAATACGGGGCATTCCACCGGTAATGGCGCCGCTGTTAATTTGGGAGGCTGTGGGGGAGCAATTTATAATATAGTTGGGGGATCGGGAGCCATATACAAATACACTGGAACTGGTAACGGCACTTTGCTCACAACGCTAACCGGTTTTAATGGCGGCGGTCCGTATGATTTAGTAACGGATTGCAATTGTAATTTTTATGCGCTTAACACAACTAGTCCCAATCAGGGATTAACCATGTATAGCCCAACCGGAGCAGTGCAATGCACTTACACCCTTAGTGGAATGCCAAGCACTTCGGCAGGTGGTGGTTTTGCAATTATTGGTAATACCATTTATGTAAAAAACAATATTTCACTTCCTGGAGGCTTTTATATCGGAACAATTGCCGGTGGAAGTATCACCTTTACTGCTGTTCCGGGTTTCACAAATAGCCCGGGTGATTTTGCATCGTGCCCCGTATGTTACCCAGCCACTAATTTGCAAGGTGCTACTATTTCTGGCGCTTTGCTAGGGTGTACTATACCCACCGTTAATTTGGTTGTTTCAACAACGGTTAGTCCGGTAACTTATTCTTGGACCGGACCAGGGATTATTGGTTCTAGCACTGGATCATTTGTTGTGGTTAACACACCGGGTTATTATTACTGTGTGGTATCTGCCGGTGGTTGTCCGCCAACACAGGCTACACTTACAACAGCTGTATATAGTAATTCTACCATCGTTCTGGCTTCAATAACACCTTCAGGTAATATTTGTGTTGGCGGTACTGCTACCATTCCTTTGGTGGTTGCGCATTCAGCTACTACCGATATTGTTACTTGGTCGGGCACAGCCATGACTCCGATTACGGGAACCGATGCTATCAATGTTCCGCCAGGTTCTTACACCGTTACGGTTACTGATATTTTTAATGGGTGTATTGGTCGAGATGTAGTTAATGTGATACCGTCACCTACGGTAAATCTTGCCTTGAGTGATTTTTCTTTATGCGCTCAAAACACCAATGGCTCACCGGCTAGTCTTACCATGACACCTTCAGGTGCAGCAAATTACACCTTGCTCACCAGCACTAATTTTTCGGTTACCTCGCCAAATGGACCTGTTATGGTGGGTTTTGCAACAAGTGTTTTTGGGAATTTATCACCATTGGTCACAGCTACATTAATTGGAAGTTCTTCCATTTGCATTGATACCAGTTACGCTTCGTTTTTTATTGTTCAAAATCCAACCATTAGTGTGTCGCAAACGTCGGCAAATATCTGTCCGGGATTTACACAGGGTTTTGCTGCAAGTGGCGCCAATACCTATGTTTGGGGTGGTAGTTTTGGTTTAAATGCTTATGTTGGCAGTAATGTCATTGCAACGCCAATTTTTACCAATTCAATTTACTCGGTTATTGGAAATAGTTCGGGATGTTACAGTAATAATCAAAATTGCACGTTAACGGTGTTGCCGGTTCCAAATCTCAGTGTAAGCCCAACAAGTACTACCATTTGTTTAGGAAATTCTGTTAACCTAAGTATCATTGGTAATGCCAGTTCCTATGCATGGTATCCTGCTAGTGGTTTATCCTCCACAACGGCTTTAAACGTAACGTCCAGTCCTGCATCAACTCAAATTTATACTGTTATTGGCACATTAAACACCTGTACAAACTTAGCCACAACTACGGTAAATATTATGCCGCCGCCAGTGTTAGGTTTGAGTTTAAGCACTACCTCTTTATGCTCACAAAACTATAATGGTTCACCAAATTCCATCACCATGATTCCATCCGGCGCAACTAATTATACCTTGTTTGCGTCGCCTTCTATAATGGTGGTGGCGCCGTTTGGACCAATTATTTTGGTATCGCCAACAGGGCCTTCTTTACCTGCAAATTCGGTGAGTACGGTTACTTTAGTTGGTGAGTCTGGCGTATGTAAGGTTAGCATGACGAAAACGTTTACCATTGTTCCTAATCCGGTAATAAGTATCAGTCCACCATCAAGCAGTATTTGTCCAGGGCAGGTTCAAAATTTCACTGCTTCTGGTGCCAGCACTTATACTTGGTTACCTGCGCCCGGTTCTGTTCAAACTTCTAATAATTCAATTTCTGCTTCACCGTTTAATACTACCTTTTATTCGGTTATTGGTTCCAATGCCGGTTGTACAAGCGATATCAAGAATGCCGTTTTGGTTATACTTCCAATACCCAGTGTTTATATTAATCCAGCCACTTCAACGGTATGTGCTGGCAGTGCCGTAAATCTCGCTGCTATTGGTAATGCAACGAGTTATCAGTGGTGGCCTTCAACAGCCTTGTCAAATACCATTGGCTCCAACGTGCAGTCGAATCCCTATACAACTTTGCAATACACGATACTGGCTACATTAAACACCTGTACAAACACTGCGGTAGCAACCGTTTCCGCTATTCCAATTCCTGTCATTACAGCAACGGCTTCTCAATATGCCGTATGTAGTGGTGCAAAAACTAATTTAACGGCCATGGGTGCAGGCAGCTACAGTTGGAATCCTACCGATGACCTGAATTATTTTACAGGCAATTCTGTGTCCGCTTCCCCTGGTAAAAACACCACTTACACAGTTATTGGCTTTAACGGAACATGCACAGGTTCAACCACTATTTTTATTGAAACCATAAAAAGACCCGATATGCAAATTAAATCGGAAGTGAATGAATTATGTATAGGCAACAGTTCAACGATTAGCGTAACGGGTGCTCAAAATTACACTTGGCAGCCGGTCTCCTCGGTTCAGTATTTATCAACCTTTTCTTTAGTCAGTATTAAGCCTCTTAGTAATACTAACTACACGGTGTATGGCGCTAATTCGGTTGGTGATGTTTATTGTTACCAGCAATTAAGTTATTCGGTTATGGTTGTGCCTCGCATCATAGCTGTCGTTTCACCGAGTGTGAGCTTATGTCAAGGAGACAAAACTTCGTTATCAGCGAGTGGGGCTAATACATATAGCTGGACGCCTAATTTTGGATTAAAGAAAACCAATCTTCCTTCAGTAGTTGCTAGCCCGAGTAGCTCTATTATTTATACCGTTGAAGTTTCTCATAACACCTATTGTGGTGTTACGAATACTGTTTTAGTGGATATTTATCCAAGACCAAACGTATTTGCCGGAAGAGATACCACGTATAATTTAAACGACCCGATTTTTATCAGTGCTACTGGTTCCGGAACACTCACCTGGGTGGCTGGCGAAGATATTATGTGTCACGATTGTCCGAGCACTCAAATTTATCCATCACGTAACGGCTGTTATATTGTTGAAGCCACGAATGAGTATAATTGTAAAGCCAATGACCAAGTTTGCATTACGGTAACTGAAGATTTTACTATTTATTTGCCAAACACCTTTAGTCCAAATAACGATGGTATTAACGATGTGTTTTTAATTTATGGTGAAAATATTTCGGCTGTAAGCATGGAAATATACGATCGTTGGGGTGTTCAACTATTTAGCTCATCCGATTTATTTACAGGATGGAATGGAAAGTATAAAGATCAAATTTGTCAGGAAGGCGTTTACACCTATAAAATTAATTATACCGGTTTAAACCGGAAAAAATACTCGAAAATAGGTAACGTGAACCTAATTAGATAACGATTAATACTATGAAGTCTTTTGATTGTTATGAAAAACGCGGGCTGAGTCCCGCGTTTTTTTAAGCTTAAATTCTAGAACAGTATAAACTATTTTGTTTTGGCCTTCTGCATTGGATTCTCACCGCTGCTTTGACCACGAACATTTACCGTTTTGGCTTTAAATAATTCAAACTTGCCTGGTTCGCCCGGTAAATTCCAACTGTTGTTTTTTTCATTTATGTCAGCAGTTTCCTTGTAAGGGTCTAATAATATAGAGTTTACCTTTTTGTCTTTTAAGAAGGTTTTAGTCACCTCTTTTTCGTTCTTTCTCCAAATGTAGGCACTGATGCGTTCAATTTCCGTGCTTCCATCGGCATAATTAAATTGTATGATAAGTGGACTTACCAAGCCACCTTTATTTGAAAATTTAATCTCGTAAATAAATTTATTGTTGTAACGCGAATAACTTGAATCAGGCATTTCTTCAATGGATTCATATTTATTCTTAACCTCTTTGCTAATTTCTACTTTTGGTTTGTAATGGTAATAGAAATCTCTTAAAGTAGTATCAACATCCACTAAGGATACCATTCCGGCTTCACGGTTTCTAATATTGGTAATATTATCAAAGTCTTTTGGTTTTGGAAAAGTATAGTTGGTGTCGATTTTAACCGGCACTTTTAAACCCTTTGCAATACTATAGGCTTTCACGGTGTCAATGGAAACATCAACCGGATCAATGTCAAAAAACCAACCCCTCCAATACCAATCCAAATCAACAGCACTGGCATCTTCCATGGTTCTGAAAAAATCGGCAGGTTCAGGATGTTTAAAGGCCCAACGGTTACAATACTGTTTAAAGGCAAAATCAAATAACTCGCGACCCATAACCGTTTCTCTTAAAATATTTAAGGCCGTTGCCGGTTTTCCATAAGCGTTTGGTCCAAAATTGATAATATTCTCGCTGTTAGACATGATGGGTTCTAATTGATTTTTTGGCAAGCGCATGTAATCGGTCATTTTATGCGCGGGACCTCTTTGCGAAGGATAATTGGCATCAAATTCGCGTTCGGTTAAAAACTGAACAAAGGTGTTTAGTCCTTCATCCATCCAGCTCCATTGACGTTCGTCGCTGTTAATGATCATTGGAAAAAAGTTATGACCCACTTCATGAATGATCACTAAAATCATCCCATTTTTGGTACCTTCCAGGTAAGTACCATCTTTTTCGGTTCTTCCAAAATTAAAACAGATCATTGGATACTCCATACCATTGGCGGCTTCAATACTTTGAGCAACAGGGTAGGGATAAGCAATGCTATATTTTGAATAAGTTTTAATGGTATGAGCTACAACTTTAGTAGAATATTTTCTATACAAGCCGTAAGCTTCCTTACCATAAAAACTCATACACATCACACGTTTCCCTTCGCATTGCACCGGCATAGCATCCCAAATGTATTTACGCGAACTGCCCCAAGCAAAATCACGTACACTGTCTGCTTTAAAAATCCATGTTTTTGTAGCCGTTGATTTAGTTTTTTCGGCCTGTTTGGCGTCTTCTAAAAGTCCAATTTCTAATGGCTCCTTGGCTGTTTGCGCTTGTTGCCAGCGTGCAAATTGTGCGGTATTTAGCACTTGCTGGTAGTTTTGACATTCGCCGGTTGAGCAAACCAAATGATCGGCAGGCACTGTCATTTTTACCTTAAAATTTCCAAAAGCTAAAGCAAATTCACCACGACCGGTGTATTGTTTGTTTTGCCACCCGTGAAAATCGCTGTACACACACATGCGTGGATACCATTGAGTCATCGTAAACAAATAATTGCCATCTTCCGGAAAATACTCATAACCACCTCTGCCACCATATTCGATACGGTTGATCATTTTATAATGCCACTTAATTTTGAATTTTACTTTGGCTTTACCAAGCAGAGGTTTAGGCAGGTCAATGCGCATCATCGATCCGTTAATGGTATATTTTAATGCCTTACCGGTTTCATCCATTACGGCATCAATTTTATCCCCTAAACCATCCAGATTTTTTTTGGTTTCCAATGATTTTAAAGATTGTTGGGTGAGAGGTTCTGATACTTTATTTTCATCAAAATAATTTACTTCATTTTTGGGGTCATGTTGATTTTCATCCAATTGCAGCCATAAATAATTTAGACTTTCCGGCGCATTGTTATGGTAGGTAACGGTTTCGGTGCCTATAATACTTAAATTCTTTTCGTCTAAGTTTACATCAATATCATAATCGGCTCTTTGCTGCCAATACTTAGCACCCGGGGCCCCTGAGGCCGTGCGGTATTCATTCGGACTTGGTAAGATTGTCCCTAACTGTTCAAATTTATTCCCGTGATTGGATTGGGGATTATTTTGAATGTTTTGCGCGCTTACTACCGAAATTAAAAGGAATGATAAAGATCCAACAAGCGTTCGGTGCTTATTTTTACTGCTATTAGAGCAATGATGCATAGGATAAAAAGTTTGAAATGTTTGAATTTCCATTTATTTAAGAATGCTAAAAGTAGTGAAATTCCTAAAACAAATGCTACAATAATAAGTTGCCCTAATTCTAATCCCAAATTAAAATACAGGAGCGGTAAACTAATTCTTTCTTCCTTACCCAGCATGGATTTGAGGAGATAGGAAAATCCCAAACCATGGATTAATCCAAAAAAACCGGTAATACCATACAGGAAATGCACTTTTTGACTTTCCTTTTTATAGGCTGTAAGTTGATTTGCCGCCGAAATTAAAATACTCAGTGCTATAAAAAGTTCGACCCATCGCTGAGGCAAATTAAATACATTGCTAACACTAAGGGCTAATGAAAGCGAATGCCCCAGGGTGAATGCGGTAATAAGGATCACTAATTTTTTCCAGTCCTTAAGAGGAAAACTAAGACTTAGGATAGTTACAAATAAAATGTGGTCATAAGCCCCCCAATCGAGTATATGCAATGTACCGGTGCTAAACCATAACCAAAAATCACCCATGTTTAATTCAGAAAATATGAAGCAGCTCTTTGCTTAATTCCTATCTTCGCGCTGTAAAGAAACTAAAAAAATGAAAAAAGTACTCCTATTAAGTTTAATTTTTCTTCTGGCTTCTTTTATGCATCCCTTTTATTTAAGTGTCACCGATCTTAAATACAATCCAAAAGAACAAGCCCTTCAGGGCTCGGTAAAATTGTTCACTAGCGACTTTGAAAGCACGCTTAAGAAACTTTACAAACAACCGGTTGACCTTATTAATACGAAAGATACCGTAAAAACAAAGGCCTTTTTAGATGATTACTTAAAAAAGAACCTCAGTATTCAAGTCAACGGTGTGCGAAAAACATATGAATTTATTGGCTTTGAGCAGGAACAGGAGGCGGTTTGGCTTTATATTGAGGTGACAAACTGCCCTTTACCTAAAACGGTGAGTTTTAAGAATTCTATTTTGTATGAGTCATTACAAGATCAAATGAACATTGTGCATTTAGATGTAAAGGGTGTAAAGAAAAGTTCAAAAGTAAATAATCCTGAAACTGAGCTTAAATTCGATTTCTAACTACGATTTTGCATTATTTCCCAAAAATTTGTGAAATGTTTACAAAATAAGCCCCTTTTCGTCGATTCCGGTTTGCATTATTCATTTAATTTGCAATCTTTGCATTCCTGAAAAAGTTAATAACCATATTATCAATCACTTGCGCCTCGCTAATTCAATTAAGTGCGACCAATTATCACGTTTTTGACGACCGTAATAAGCGTGGTGACGATAAAAAAGCAAAGGCCAAACGTGAGGATACCACTAAGTTTGTCTTAAATCAGGAAAAATTACAAGAAGACGAATTAGAAATTCCAGATACCACTCAAATTTTATTCCCAAGTCACGATTTATACGATAGCTGGGATACCCATGTGGCTCACCCCTATAATTTTAACGAGTCGTTTAAAGAAGACAGTGTGGTTATTACCCTAACTCAGGGTGAAGACAATTGTTTTGTACTGCCTTATAAAGGAGGATTAACCAGTTTATTTGGTTGGAGAAAATACCGTCCGCATTATGGAACTGATATTGATCTAGAAACAGGCGACAGTGTGGTTGCATCGTTTGATGGTATGGTTCGGGTTGCTAAGTACTATCAAGGTTATGGTAACTGTGTCATTATACGCCATAATAATGGTTTAGAAACGGTTTATGGCCATCTTTCTAAAATACTGGTTGAATCGGGTCAAAAAGTTAATTCAGGAACCTTAATCGGTTTAGGAGGAAATACAGGACATTCCTATGGAAGTCATTTACACTTCGAAATTCGTTACTTAGGTCAGGCTTTAGATACTCAAGATTTTATTGACTACGAAAAGGGTGAATTAAAGTCAAATAGTTTTGTTTTAAGGAAATTAGATGTTGAAAATAAATACGATTTAAGAGCTTTACATACCCGGCACAAATACGATGTGGGTATGACCAAGGGTAAATATTCAAAACCGGTTAAAGGAGGTATTTACAAGGTTAGAAAGGGAGATACTTTGGGAGCTATTGCTCGTAAAAGTGGTACCAGTGTAAAGGTATTGTGCAAAAAGAATCGTTTAAAACCAAACGCTGTTTTGAAGTTAGGTCAACGGCTTAAAATCTAATCTGGCATCCGGGCAAAAGAACTTTCAGTTTTTCTATCTCCTCAGCATCAAAATTATTACCTCGCAAATCCAACAAACTCAGATTCTCCAATTGAGAAATACTGTCAGGCAGTCGTGTTAACTTATTTCCTCTCAATGAAATGATTCGCAGTTTTTGAGCTTTATAGATATCAAAAGGAATGTTGGTGAGGCCGTTGTTTTCTACAATAAGAACTTCAAGTTTAGGCAAACGTTCAAAATGCTTACTTAAGTAAAAGGTATTAGTGTTTACCAGACTTAAAAAATTAAGTGCATTTAACTGAAACACTTGTTTAGGCATGCTATCCAAAATACAATGTTCCAAACTCAAGTCTTTTAGATTTTTTAAAAATTTGAGCGATGTTGGCAGGCTTAAAGTATCGTCGGTATTCCCAAATTTAAAGCTTTGTAATTTATTTAAATAGGCAATACGTGACGGGATGCTGTCGATAAGACTGTGTTGAATTTCGAGATAATATAAATTCGAATAAGGTTGTAAATTTTCGGGAAATTGTTTGAATTTGTTGTTATAACTAGCAAAATAAATAAGATTAAAGAGTGCATCAAAGTTTTTAGGATAGTCTGTTACCTCGTTGCCGCATAATTTCAGAACCTGAAGATCGCTGAGTTTTGAAAGTTTGTCATATACCTTTGGATCGATTTTTTGATAACTCAAATCCATTTTATACACCTTTTTATCTGACTTTAAAGCCTCCTTAAGGTCACTGTATACAATGCTTCCAGGCGGACCATATTTATCAAATTCGTTTTGACTGTTTGCCTGAACAGATAGTAAAGAGAGCAGAAATAGTATGCCTGATGATTTTATCACAAACAATATTAATTAATAATGGGCAATTTTCGGCTTTTGTCTTAATGAAAGTTATTAAAAATCTTCCAGCTAGCTTCATAAGCAGCATCGAGTTCGGCTTTATTTAGTTTAAGAGAAAGCTCTTGATTGCTTGCAAATAACTCAAGGTCTTCGGTGGCAATGTTTCCGGTAAGATCATCGGCAGCCATTGGACAGCCGCCAAATCCGTGAATGGCAACATCAAAACTTCGGCACCCAGCATTGTAGGCTGCTTTTATTTTTTCGTTGGCTTTTTCGCGGGTAGAATGTAAGTGGGCGCCAAGTGAACTATTTTTTAATTCAGGAATCACGGCGGAAAAAAGCGTGGTGATGGATTGAGGATTGGAAGAACCTGTTGTGTCGGCCAAGGCCAGATTGGTGATGCCTAATTGGTTTAATCGTTTACACCAGTTTATGGCGATATCACTGTGCCAGTCGTCTCCATATGGATTACCAAAAGCCATGGATATATAAACCAATAATTTTTTATTGTGTTTGATGGCTAGGTCCTGAATTTCTTTTACCCGGTTTAGCGACTCGGCAATGCTTGAATTGGTGTTGCGTTTTTGAAAGGTTTCTGAAATTGAAAAAGGAAAACCTAAATAAGTAATTTCATCAAAAGAACAGGCTTCCTGAGCCCCACGTTCGTTGGCAATAATGGCCAGTAATTTAGTTGAGGTGGAGGAGAGGTCGAGTTGTTTTAAAACCGCTGCGGTATCTTGCATCTGCGGTATGGCCTTGGGTGAAACAAAACTTCCAAAATCGAGGGTATCAAAACCAATTTTTAAAAGTTTATTTAAATAGGCAACTTTTAAATCGGTTGGAATTTGTTGTTTTATGCCTTGCATGGCATCACGTGGACACTCCGTTAGTTTAAGCATGTTGGCGGTTTAAGAGACTGTTATTAATTTCTTTAATGAGGGCCGGACCGTGGTAAATAAATCCGGTGTAAAGTTGAATAAGATCGGCACCGGCATCCAATTTCTCAAGGGCATCGGCGGCACTGTGAATACCACCTACACCAATAATGGGAAATGCATTGTTTGAATGGTTTTTTAGGTAACGAATCACGTCGGTACTTCTTTTGGTGAGAGGTTTGCCGCTGAGTCCACCGGCTCCCAAGTTTTCAACTTCTGCCTTTTCGTAGCTCAGTCCATCTCGGCTAATGGTGGTATTGGTGGCAATGATTCCGGCTATTTTAGTAGATTTAATAATATCAATAATATCATCTAATTGTAAGTCAGTAAGATCAGGCGCAATTTTTAATAGGATGGGTTTTTGTTTTGTTTTTTGGTTGTTAAGGTCTTGTAAGGTTCTAAGTAAGGCCGTAAGCGGTTCTTTTTCTTGCAGGGCTCTTAAATTCGGGGTATTGGGTGAGGAAACATTCACCACAAAATAATCTACTACATCAAATAATTCATTAAAACAAATCACATAGTCATCTACCGCATTTTCGTTTGGAGTGAGTTTGTTTTTTCCAATATTTCCGCCAATTAGGACTGTTTTATCTTTCCTATGCTTGAGTCTTTTTGCTGCTTCCATTACGCCTTCATTATTAAAGCCCATACGGTTTATAAGGGCCTCATCTTTTGGTAATCGAAATAAGCGGGGTAAATCGTTACCCGGTTGAGGCTTAGGGGTTACGGTGCCAATTTCAATAAATCCAAAGCCTAAATCGCCCAATTCGTTAAAAGCAATGGCATTTTTATCTAAACCGGCGGCTAAACCCACCGAATTGTTAAAAGTGAGTCCAAATACCGTTTTTTTGAGTCTAGGGTCCTTTTTATTAAACAGTTTGCTGCCAATGGATGAAAATCCGGGGAAGCGAATCAGTGAAAAGGTTAGGTGGTGAGCCTTTTCGGGGTTTAACAGGAAAAGGAGTTTTTTGATAAATGAATACATATGAGAGCTTAAAATTAGGCATAATCTTTATTTTTTGGGAATTAACAAGTGAACTGTTAAAAAAAATATTCAAGAAATTGTGTTTTTTTGTATTTTCAGTTAAAAAAAATGTATTTTTGCTCCCAAATTAAAAAAACAAAATTTAAAGATGAAAAAAGTATTATCAATTATTGCTGTTGCTGCTATGACAACTGCATTTGTTTCTTGCGGTCCTTCTAAAGAAGAAATGGAAAAACGCAAACAACTACAAGAAGATTCAATTGCTGCTGTAGAAAAAGCTAAACAAGATTCAGCTGCTGCTGTAGCTGCTGAAGCTGAAAAAGCTGCTATGGAAATGAACGCTAAACATATGGCTGATTCAACTCACATGGCTGATTCTATTGCTGCTGCATCTAAAAAAGGTGGCAAAAAACATTAGTAATTTGCTAAATTCTAAAAAACCTCTGATGAAAATCAGAGGTTTTTTTATTTTACAAGCTTTTGTAAAAAGTCCACAATCTTAAAAGTGGCTTCACTGTCGGTATTACAATAGTCAATCAATTCAGCCTTAATTCGTTCTTTTTCAAGGTCGTTGTCTGCCAAACGATATTGGTCATAATAATTCATGGCTTCAAGTCCAGATCCAATAACGCTATAATTTATTTCAGGTAACAGAGTAGAAGCGACCACTTTTAATGAAAAGTTACTTTTAAAGCCCGGGTGGTAATAATCCAGATTTAAAAAAACATCAAACACATCTTTCATTTTAGACTTTAGAGCATCCAACTCCAGCCTTAATTCAGGTGCTAGGTTTAAAAGGTTATTAATGGCATTAATTTCCATGGTTTTGTCGTACACCAAAATGCTTGCAAAGTGTTTGGTGAGTGCGATTAATTGGTGTGCGAATTCGATTCGCTGATCATTGGCGTTTCCTATAAAAAAAGAGCTGCTTTTTTCACCTTCAAAAACACACACTAAAAATGGAATTTGTTCGAAGGGTTTTGTGCCATTTAGTTGGGGTATAGCAGGACTCCAGATCTCCATATCCATGGCTGCCACTGGATGTTTAATATCGGAAAGGAAACGAATTATTTTTTCTTTTTGAACGATGGCCTTCTGATTAAGAAATGAGTTTCTTACACGAATTAATAAATCCTTTTCAAGTAGCTCATCCGTTAGTTGATCAATATGTTTGGTGCCCATGTGAAACCATTCAAACAACAATCCTTTGTCGAGAAACGGCATGTTAAAAATACTTTTTTCACTAATGGTTTCTTTCCAACAATTACCGAAAAAGTCGCACTGGTAGGGCCTGAAACACTGTTTACCGATGCCAATATTGGGAATGATATTTTGCTCAAGCAGAAAATGAGCTTCTTTAATTTTATGATCAAAATAGGGAAAATTCTCTTCAGCTTTTAGTTTTACGCTTCGTTTTTTAAATAATTTTTTGGCTTCAATTTCAGTATCCAAAATATAATCTGAATTGAGTGTCACCAAATAAAGATCGTCAAACTCGACGAGAGAATTTTTTAACACATAATATTGTAAATAGGCATCCTTCAAATAGGTTTCCGAAATTTTAATCGAACTTTTTACTTCATAAGCAGTGTATTTACCGTTATCTAGACATAACATATCGGCCATAATTAACACGCCATTAAACAAAAAAGTTGCTTCGTAAATAACCGGAAGTTTTTCTTGGATAAGCGTTAATGTCAGTGCCGCCGCTTGTAACGAGCTTTTTGTTTCTTTGGAAACATCTCTTCCGCCTGGAAATAATTGCTGGGCAAAAAAACCAACATCATGCCCACGTTTAAAAGTGAGTTGCTTATCCTTACTTAGTTTGTCACGTAAATAGGGATGGGTTTTATATAAGAAAAAAGCCTTGTTGCATTGTTCGAATTTTAAAAACGATGTTTTACTAATAGAATAACCTGTACTACTCATAAATAAGCGAATTTAGCATTATTAGCACATTAAAAGCATGATTTCGGTTAATTGATTACTAAATAGCGCTCAATTTATTTATTGAACGCCAGGCCTGAAATTTATCCGATCTAATTCTTTATTTTGGTTGTAACGCATCAAGTTTCGTTTTTAAATCATCAAACAATCATTAACTTTAAAGTCTTAAATTTTTATATATGTCAGCAACTCCTGAAGGACGTCAGATTATTTTTAGCATGGTGAATGTATCCAAGATCCATCCACCACAAAAACAGGTTTTAAAAGATATTTATATCTCATTTTATTATGGCGCCAAAATTGGTGTATTAGGTTTAAATGGCTCCGGAAAATCGACTTTATTACGCATCATGGCGGGTATGGATAAGGATTATATTGGAGAAATTCACCAATCACCCGGCTATTCCATTGGCATGCTTGAACAGGAACCAAAGTTGGATGAAAGCAAAACTGTTATTGAAGTGGTGCGAGAAGGCGTTCAAAAATATGTGGACATTCTAAACGAGTATGAGGAAGTGAATAACAAATTTGGAGATGAGGAAATACTTAACGATCCGGATAAAATGGATAAATTAATCAATCGTCAAGCTAAACTGCAGGAAGAAATTGATCACCACGATCTTTGGAATTTGGATAATCGTTTGGAACGCTCGATGGATGCTTTACGTTGTCCTGAAAGTGACGCCTCCATTAAAGTCCTTTCGGGTGGTGAGCGTCGCCGTGTAGCCTTATGTCGATTGTTATTACAAGAACCGGATATTTTATTACTCGATGAGCCTACCAATCACCTCGATGCCGAAAGTGTGGATTGGTTAGAACAACATTTACAACAATACAAGGGTACCATCATAGCGGTAACCCACGATAGATATTTCTTAGATAACGTAGCCGGGTGGATACTTGAATTAGACCGTGGAGAAGGTATTCCATGGAAAGGCAATTACAGCAGCTGGTTAGAGCAAAAAGGAGCACGTTTAAAACAGGAAGAAAAAACCGAAAGTAAACGTCAGAAAACCTTAGCCCGTGAGTTAGACTGGGTGCGTCAGGGTGTTAAGGGCCGTGGCGTAAAACAAAAAGCCAGATTAAATAATTACGAAAAAATGCTGGGCGAGGATGCCAAGAGCAAAGAAGAAAATCTGGAGATCTTTATTCCTAACGGTCCGCGCCTTGGTACCGAAGTTATTGAAGCCATAGATGTATCGAAAGGATTTGGTGATCGCTTATTATACGAAGGTCTTAACTTTAAATTACCACCCGCCGGCATTGTAGGTATTATTGGTCCGAATGGTGCCGGTAAAACCACACTGTTTCGCATGATTATGGGTGAGGAAAAACCAAACGGAGGTGAGTTTAAAGTAGGACCAACCGTTAAGATTGGTTATGTGGATCAAAATCATAAGGAACTCGATCCGAATAAAACCGTGTATGACGTTATTAGCGGTGGTTTAGAGAACTTATTATTAGGCGGACGTCCAATGAACTCCAGAGCCTATATTTCGCGCTTTAATTTTGCCGGTAGCGATCAGGGGAAAAAAGTTTCGGTATTATCGGGTGGTGAACGAAATCGGTTGCACTTAGCCATGGCTTTAAAGGAAGAAGGAAATGTATTGCTGCTAGATGAGCCAACCAATGACCTGGATGTGAACACCCTACGTGCTTTAGAAGAAGGTTTGGAAAATTTTGCCGGTTGTGCCGTAATTATTAGTCATGACAGGTGGTTTTTAGACCGGGTGTGTACCCATATTTTAGCCTTTGAAGGAGATAGTTCGGTATATTGGTTTGAAGGTGGATATAGTGAGTATGAAGAGAACCGTAAAAAACGCCTGGGTAATGTGGAACCTAAACGGCCGCGTTATAAAAAATTAGCGGTGTAGATGCTTTAGGTCATTTTTTTAAAAAAAATTATTGTCTACCTTTAAACAAATAAAAAAAAATTTTATGATTCATTTTCATTCGTCCAAAATTTTAATCCCTGTCGATTTTAGTGAGACCTCATTATTGGCCATTAAACATGGGGCATTTATAGCCCAGTTAACCAAGGGCGATTTGTTTTTATTGCATGTGGTGAACACTCATTATGCCTCGCAAAATATGTTTTTACCCATTGTAACCCTCGATATGGGTGAGATTGAAACCAAAGCGTCTGAAAAGTTGGCCCAATTGGCTGCCGATGTGAGCAAAGAATATGGGGTAAATCCACAAATTATCATTAAAACGGGTTCTCCTAGTTCTGAAGTAACCAATGTGGCTAAGGAAATTGATGCCGGACTCATTGTTATGGGTACGCATGGCTATTCGCCGGTTGAAGAATTGGTGATAGGCTCGGTTGCACTAAAAGTAATTACTAAGTCGGTTTGCCCTACCATGGCCATGAATAGTGTTGCAGAGCACAAGGGTTACCATAAAATCGTGATGCCAATTGATATGGGTGTTAATTCCCGTCAGAAGGTTAATTTCACCATTGAATTAGCGAAGAAATTCGGAGCAGTGATTCATGCTGTTGGTTTGTTAGGTACCGATGAAGGATCAGACCAAGGGGAAATGGAAACCATTTTAAAGCAAATAAAAGAACTGGCAGCAGAAACATCGGTGATTGTGCATACCGAAGTGTTGAAGAATTTAAAGAACAGAGCAACTGGTACTGTTAATTATATCGATAGCATTGGAGCTGATTTAGCGGTTATTATGACCGATCAAGATGCTGAATTAAGTGGTTTCTTTTTAGGGCCGTATTCGCAACAAATCATCCACCATAGTAAGGTTCCTGTTATTGCCATTAAGCCTGCCAATATTTTCTCTGCAGAAGATACCACTTCATTACCGGGAACTAGCGGTTCTTAACAAGATACGATTATGTGAACCTCCATAAATTCAGTTTTATGGAGGTTTATTTTTTTATGGATCAATGAACTTACCGCATGGATATCGAATTCAAAATAAAAATAAAACTTCGTATTGATTGGGCCGATTTGGATTTATTTGGACATGTAAATAATGTAGCCTTTTTTAAATATGCCCAAGCAAGTCGATTGGCCTATTGCGAGGCCCTTGGCTTAACATCCACCATGGAAGCAGGGAAGCTGAGTTTTGTGGTAGCCTCCTCACAGTGCCAGTTTAAAATACCCTTGTATTATCCGGGTGATATTGAGGTGCAAACCAGACTCGATTGGATTAAAAATACCAGTTTTCAATTGCGTCATCGCATTATAAACCAGCAAGAACAAGTAGCTGCTGAAACGAGTGATGTGTTGGTGCTGTATGATTACGCAAAAAAAGTGAAAACGCGCATTACAACTAATCTTAAATTAAAAATGGAGAACATGGAAGGAAGAAATCTCTGAGCTATTTAAATTTCAATTATTTTATTTCACAGGTTGTTTCATTCCAGGGGATACTTCCAAAATTATTATCGTAATATTTTTTACATTCGCTCTCGGCATTATTCTTTGATTCCTTTACACTGAAAGCCTTGGAGGTACCTCCCGGATTGGTACAATAACAGGTGTACTCTTTTTGACAAGCGGTAAAAAACAGCCCAAAAAACAAAACACACAATAAGCCGGGTACTTTCATAGGATGTTTTTTCAGATAACGATATTAATTCTTATTTATTGTTTTCAAGCAAGTTAATCTGCTCTATTAAGTGATATAACAGCGTCTTTAAATTTTCTTTGGTTAGCTCATCTCTCATTTCACCACGCATAGTTTAATTGGCCGCATTGGCAATACAAAGGTGGGATTTATCTGTCATTCTTGTTCCGAGGAAACCATGCATAACAAATAAGCTGCATAATCACCTGAATGCTAACAGTTTTTTTTCTTATTTTTTTGGTCTGAAATGAATTTGGCAGCCAATAGATTTTGTGCTGGCATAGGGAGGTTCTTTTCCCATTAACATCGAATCTACCGCCATAGCCAGGTATGGCTCCGTTACTTTATCAGGTTCGGCACCGTTATCATCAATTGCACCGCTATACCTTATTTGCCAATCATTCCCATTCTTCCATAACAGAAAAGCATGAGGTGTTTTATCGGCACCAAATTTTTTAGCCAGAATTTGCATGTCGTCAAACAAATAATCAAAATTAAAATGCTTTTTGCCGGCAACTTTTTTCATTTGCTCAAAACCATCTTCTTCATAAGTTATGGTGTCGGTAGAACTTATGGCAATTAATGGCACTCCTTTTGGACTATACTTTTTATTAAGTTCGTTAAATCGAGCCGGATAGAGTTTGGCAAAAGGGCAGTGGTTGCATGTGAATACAAGCATTAAACCCTTTGTCAGCTTGTAATCACTTAATGCCGTTGGTTTACCATTGGCGTTTCTTAGCTTTAAATTAAACACCTCGGTTAGGCCGCTGTTATCTTTAAAAGAAAAAACCGAAAATAACAAAAGGCAAATAAAGGCTACACCAATTAGTTGAATTGAAGTTCGCATTATTCTTTTACAAATTTTTTAGTGGTGGTTTTTTTTGTTTTATTGTGGGTTAATTGCACCATATACACGCCCGGAGAAAAATGACTAATATCTATTCCTTCAGTCAATTGCGGTTTTGGCAACATATACAGGGTTTTACCAACCACATTGGTAATACGCAAATAGTACACTTCAGCGCCAAGATCGGATAGATTAATGAATAGTTTGTTGTTTGCAGGGTTTGGATAAATAGTGAAATCAGATTCAGTTAATTCATTAGCAGATAAACCAGTTGGCACTGATGATTTTACTATAAATTGTCCCATCATACCGCCATCCTCATGATTAGAAAAATGACAGTGATACATAAACGGATGTATGGTGTCGGCATAATCATCAAATTTGGCTACAAAAGTTACGCTTTCATTTTTCGGCAAATACACCACATCTTTCCAGCCCGATTCGTGCACGCCAACAGTGCCGCTACTTCGCGCCACAATTTTAAATTCCACGTCGTGTATATGAAAGGCATGTCCAAACACATTATTGTTTGTAATGGTCCATTTTTCGATGGAATTTAAGGTAACGGTTTTGTTAATGACGCTTAAGGCAAATGAAGCATTATCCAGGGTGAAGTCGTTACCCGGTGTTCCGCCGGTAACATTTACCGATTTATTTACAGTGGCATCGGCAGCTGTCCAATAGGTATTGTTAACGAGATTGGTTGGTAACACCGTTATAGGATTGGCGGTTTGTGCACCAATATTAATATGAAGCACATTAAAATTGGTATTATTAAGTAAACTTCCTAAAGGACCACTACTGGATGGTTCTCCACCTGGAAAACCAAAGGTTTGGCCGGCATTATACGATTTTAAGTCTAAACTCGAACCGAGTACATCATTACTAAAATTAACCAGAATTTCAATCCGCTCACCTACAAGCAATTTTACTCGGGTCACAGGAACAGGTGCATTTAATAAGCCTCCATCATTTCCTATAATATAAAATGTGCGGTTATCACTAAATCCAATATCATAACCCCTTTCAATTTCAGCATTTAAAATCCTCAAACGAACCATTTGTTTCGGCAAACTTATCTGTGCACTTGGTGTTCCGTTGCTGAGCATGTAATCGCCATAGGCAATGTTGGTGTATGCAAATGCATTTGAAGCATCGTAACGACGGGAGGTGAGCACTAATGGAATATCATCAATTCCATATCTGCGGGGAATGGCCAGTGCTCTTTCTTGCGGATCACGAACAATAATAAATCCTCCTAACCCTTTGGTTAAATGTTCCTGCGTCATGGTATGCAAATGTGGGTGGTACCAATAAGTGGATGCATTGTTGCTGACCTTCCAATAGGGTTTCCAAATGGTACCGGGTGGAATTATTTGATGCGGACCACCATCCATTACTGCCGGTAAATGAAAGCCATGCCAGTGTATGGTGGTAGAATCGTTTAAATAATTGTGCACATTCATATGAACGGTATCTCCCTTATTAAAGAACAGTGTTGGTCCCCATATTTTGTTATTAATACCCGCTGTTATCGTTTGGTTACCCGGTCTTAATTGCGCAAATGTGTCTTTCAAATTTAAATTAAACTGGGTGCCTGAAATGGTATCAGGAATCCAAAGATTATTATAGGTTTGGCCCTGTAAAAGACTGGTAATAAACAAAAGGAAAACAATTCCGGTTTTTTTCATAGTGGTTTTTTTAATTAGACGGTATAACTGAGTTATTCCTTCGACATTCAGGATTTTTCTCGAGGGTAAGAAAAACGCTGGTCAAACAAAAAACTTTTATCGCTCAGTGTCAATAAAAAAACCAGCAGATCGGTTTTTTGTTCAGCAGTTAATTGCATGGGTTTTTGAAGTTCATTTGCTAAGGTCTTACTTGATTTAATTCCCGAATTGTAATGATTTAGGACTTCCGACAATTTTTTAAATCGTCCGTCATGCATGTAGGGATAGGTAAATTCAATATTTCTGAGGCTCGGTACTTTAAATTTAAGTGAGTCATTAGCATTATGAGTAATGCTGTATCGCCCATAATCCTTTAAACTTGTGTCAACTTTTAAACCGTTATTAGCAAAGTCATTATTGGTGAATAGTGGTTCTGTATGGCAACTGCCGCAATGTTTTCGAAAAATCTTTAAACCATTTAATTCCTGCACACTAAATTTACCATCTTTTTCATGACGTATGTATTTATCGTATTTTGAATTGGATGAATTGAGCATAACCAAAAACTGACTAATACCTAATAACACGCGTTGGCCGCTAATGATGGAATCACCAAAGGCACGTTTAAAAGCTTTACGGTAACTTAGTTGAGTACTTAATTTTATAACAATGTGGTTAAGCGATTCATTCATTTCGATAGGATTGGTGATAGGAGCGAGTGCTTGCACTTCAAGGTGATTAACGCCACCATCCCACATAAAGAATTTATTCCAGGCTGGGTTTACGATGCCCGGTGCATTACGGGTTCCTATTTTCCCTTCAATACCATGACTCAAATCATGATCAACATGCGCAAAACCTGTCGCTTGCAAATGACACGAAGCGCAGGAGATACTACTGTCATTCGAAAGTACTGGGTCATAAAATAATTTTCTTCCTAAACTAAATCCGGCAGCTGTAAGTTTGTTTTTAGAAAAATCATAGTGTGGTTTTGGCCAGCCTTTTGGGATTAAAAATTTTACAGGCTCTTCTTTTATGCAACGAAAAGCCAGCCATGTGAACAAACAAAAAATACCAATCAGGAATATCCAAATACGGTGTTTCATTTTTTGGGAGACGTGATTTTTAAAACCTGAAACATATCGGCATAATTCTCTGCCATTCGTAAGGCCTCTTTTCCGGGAATTAAAACGGCATTCGTTACTGAAAGGTCAAGTAAATAGGGGTTGTTAAACCATTCCGCAAGTTCGGCTTTCAATTCTAAGTGAGTTGTTTTGTTCGGTTCAATGTTTATTATATTTAAATCAAGCCTTACTTTTTGTAGTGTTTTATTAGGGCCCGAATATCCGCCAATATGATATTCAAAACTGTTTTGGCGTGTTTTACACTGCTTCGAACGCCCCATTAATTTAGCGTCAATATAACCGGTATTCCAGGCCCAGTACATGCCTTTAGAAGGATCCAGGTCACCATCTAGCGCTCCTGAAACCGAACTTATACTATCCACACCTATATTAAAACTTAAGGTTTTAAAATTTCCTTCCGGAATATTTTTAATTACAAAAACCAGAGAAATGGAATCATCGGCATTAATTAAGTGATAAGATTTTGTCTCTTTAAATTCTACTCCATTTCCAGGGCTAAGCTTTAAGGCACTTAAATAACACTTAAAAACGTCAATAAATAAACTGTCCTGATGAGCGTTGACATAAGGTTCGGTAGTGAGTTTAAGCGCTTTGCCATTAAACACCGGATGAATTTTTATGATCAATGATCCTTCATTTTTTTGTGCCTTCATGCCATAAACAGCAACACTAAATGCAACATACAATACTAACCTTTTGCGAAACAAATATCTCATGTTACTCCGAAGTGTGATGAGGTGGTCCATCGGGATGTTCTCCTTTAGCCATTGGACGGCGAGGGCCCATGCGTTTTAGTACTTCCTGAATAATTGAATTGAAGATTACTTTTTGTTCGGGACTACATAGTTTTTTTACTTCCTCAAAATGTCGGTAGGTTAAACGTTCAATATGTTGTTGATTTTCGCCTATTTTAATTATGATTTGCTCAGGATTATTAACCTGCTGATCATTTTCCAATCCTTCAAATAAAATCTCGCGTAGTTCTTTACCTCTTTCATTTAACAGTTGCACACTGTCGCGGTGTGCCAATTTTAGTTTTTGAAAGGCCGCCGCTTGGCCCTTATTAAATTTTAAAGTTTCTAAAATATACTTGGCCGGACCCCCACGTTCAGGTTTATCCAACTCAGGACCATTTTTGGAAAATGGTTGAACTAAAAAAATGATTAATGTCACGTTTAGCAAAACCATGAGTAGTGCAAACCATTTCCATATAATGAATGACTTTTTTTCCATGGTTTAATAATTATAGGTCTCATTTAAACCCATTTCCGCAGAAAGAGCTTCTAAATTAAATTTTTGTATTTCCTGTTTTTTGTGGTTTGCCATGAAGGAAATCACAAAAATGTTTAGGATTAGTGCTACGCAGCCAGCCAACGCCCAGCGTAGAAGAAAAGGTTTTTTCACTGCCGATTGCCCAGTTACTTTTTTTTGATTTAACAGCTCGGTGATTCGTGTAAATAAATAAGGATTAGGTTCTGCTCTTCCAATTTCGGAGACAGCACCGCTCATGTATTCAATCCATTCTTCCTTTTTCATGCTTTCGTATTTTAGACGATTATTTTACTTAAATCCTTCGTTCTTATAAAGTTGGCCTAATTGATTTCTTAAATTTCCTTTTGCCCTTTGGAGGAGTGATTCTATGGCTTTTTGCGACATTTCCATACTATCGGCCATTTCCTTTTGAGAAAGCTGTTCAATTTGCGATAAAATAAATACCGTTTTTTGATTCTCAGGCAATTTATTAATGGCAGAAAATAAGAGTTCAGACCTTTCTTTATTTTCGAGTAAAACGCCCGGATGGTCAAAATGACCCGGATCGTGTTTTATACCACCATCTTCATGAAACAAACTACTTATAAAGGCCCGGCGTTTTTTAGTTTGTTTGGCTTTTACATGGTCGTGGCATTTATTCAAAGTTATGCGGTAGATCCATGTTTTTAAACTCGATTGCTGTTTGAAACCAGAAATGGATTGATAAACCTGCATAAAAACATCCTGAGTAATTTCTTCGGCTTCTTCTTTATTTTGCAGATAATTTAAAGCAAGATTATATACCAGACTAACATGGCTGTTGTACAGTTCTTCAAAATTATAACTTTGTTCCTGCATCAGGCCTTGTTGCGCTCTAAATTAATGATTCGATTCATGTCAAACAAATTCCCGATTTAAACGTCAATACTTTGCTCGTGTTTAATTCTGTTTTCAGGATCATACTTTTTTTAACTGCTAGCAATCGCTCGTAGTTATTGCCATAATAGGCTTCACGCCAGTTTCTGAAATTTAAATCGGGGTAATTAGTGTAGTGTGCTTTCACATCATTTTCGAAAAAGTGTTTTTGAATTTCTTCAAATGCTTCCACTCTGTTTTTTTCTTCTTTTGGTTCGTCCCAATAGGCTTGTAACTCCGATAAAAACGGTAGGTGACGGTGGGCATAGGCTGAAGCTTGTTGGAATTGGGGTGAATTTATTTTTCCACCCAGTGTATTTATCTGATAGATTAATCCCGGTGTTTTAATCACCTTATCAAGTACTATAAGAGCACAGGCTTCAATATCTTTATAATTACGGTATAAACCGGCGGATGCATTTTTAAAATAAATGGGATGTTGAAGGCCGTAATGCACTTTTAACAGCAACAGCCATATCATGTTTCTTGGCATATTTTATGGCTTCTGCCACACCTTCGGTGTTTTTCCACAGCGCAATTAGTTTAGGATGTTTTTGGATTCGTTTGTTAAAATAAATATTCCAGCCCATGTATGCCGAATCTTTTTCGCTCAAAAAAATTACAGGCGAGCTGTTGAATGTATCAACATGCATCGTGTTATTTTTTAACCTATCGGTGTGTTCTTCTTTGTTATTTCTTATGCCAGAAGCGTTTAAAAGCCAAGCGAACGCGGAGAAGCTAGATAATTTTAAAAATTGTTTTCGATTTAATTGCATCAGAATAACATAAATTCAAATGTGCTCAGCAGGCTGATTTACGCCAGGTGGATTCTAAAGTTAAGAGCATTAATCATGAGTTCATACTACTTTTTAAAAACAAACTTTTTAAGTAATACAATTCCAAAATAAGCCAATACCAAGGCAATAAAAATGCGGTTTATTACTTTATCATAACGTTTGCTAGAAACCTGATGTTTGGGATAATTCAAATCCCATTTTTTTTATTCGCAAATTCAGTGAGGAGCAGGGGAGAAATGGGAATGCGCTCAACCTGTTTAAAAGGAGGTTTAAAAAAAAATCCACCAACGCTAAAATCACTTATATCATCGGTGTGAAAATACCACAAATAGTTACTGATATCTACTTCAAATTTTTTAGCGTAGGATTGAATGAGCGTTGTAAAGGCATCGCCCTTAATCCAAGCCCCATCAAAGAGGTCGGTTTCATCAATCACATAGTCCTTTTTCGAAAACTCGCGAATAAATAAAACGATGTCTTCGCTTTGTATCATGCAAAGGTTTTAGTTTATAAAATAAAACTAAAAAACAATCAATTATAAAGGTATGTTTCCGTGCTTTTTCTTCGGAAGTTGATCCACTTTGTTTTCAAGCATTTTAAAGGCTTTAATAAGCTTTATGCGGGTGTCTTCGGGTTTTATCACCTCGTCAATAAAGCCGCGTTCGGCAGCCCTGTATGGGTTTGCAAACATGGTTTTGTATTCGGTTTCTTTTTCTTTCCACTTCGTATCTTTATCCTTGGCGGTGCTGATCTCATTTTTAAAAATAATTTCGGCAGCACCTTTAGCGCCCATTACAGCAATTTCAGAACTTGGCCAGGCATAATTCATATCGGCGCCTATGTGTTTGCTGTTCATCACATCATAAGCTCCACCATAGGCTTTTCGAGTAATTACCGTAATACGAGGCACCGTAGCTTCACTGAAGGCATACAGCAATTTAGCACCGTTGGTAATAATGGCATTCCATTCCTGATCGGTACCTGGTAAAAAGCCGGGTACATCTTCAAATACTAAAAGTGGAATATTAAAACTGTCACAGAAACGAACAAAACGTGCCGCTTTTGTGCTCGAATGAATATCTAAAACCCCCGCCAATACAGCAGGTTGATTGGCCACAATGCCTATACTTTTACCGGCCAAACGGGCAAAACCAACTACAATATTTTCGGCAAATAATTTATGTACTTCAAAAAAAGTGTCGGCATCAATTACTTTTTCAATCACTTCGCGTATATCGTAAGGCTGATTAGCATTGGCCGGAATGATCTCATTTAAATCGGGACGCGATTCATTGCCCATTTCATAGGGCACACTGGGTGCATCTTCTTCACAATTCTGAGGCACATAACTCAATAATTGTTTTACATAGTTAATGGCTTCAACTTCATTAGCACAGGCAAAATGCGTCACCCCACTTTTGGTAGCATGGGTCATGGCCCCGCCCAATTCTTCACTGGTCACTTCTTCGTGGGTAACGGTTTTTACAACATTGGGTCCGGTAACAAACATGTAGGAAGTATTTTCAACCATTAAAATAAAATCGGTCATGGCCGGGCTGTATACTGCACCACCGGCGCAGGGGCCCATAATGGCACTCAATTGTGGAATAACACCACTGCTTCTTACATTGCGGTAAAAAATGTCGGCATAACCACCTAAAGAAACCACACCTTCTTGAATACGCGCGCCACCACTGTCGTTTAAGCCAATTACAGGAGCACCGTTTTTCATTGCTAGATCCATGATCTTACAGATTTTTTCAGCATGGGTTTCGCTTAAACTTCCGCCAAACACCGTAAAATCTTGCGAAAATACATACGTTAAACGGCCGTTAATGTTGCCGTATCCCGTTACCACACCATCTCCTAAGTACTTTTCTTTTTCAAGTCCGAAGTCGTTACTGCGGTGTTGTACCAACATACCAATCTCTTCAAATGTACCTTCATCCATTAAAAAATGAATGCGCTCACGGGCCGTTAATTTCCCTTTTTTATGCTGTGAATCAATTCTTTTTTGACCACCACCCAATTGAGCTTCGGCTATTTTCTGGTCCAGTATTTTTATTTTATCATTCATGCTAATTGCTGTGTTAGGCTGTGTAAATCACAAGTGGTGAAATTAAAGAATTTATTTTGTGAGAAACAGTGTTTGATGTGATATTTAACTAACAAATCCGGGTAAATTATTTTTGATAGGATACGGTGACATTAAAATCCAAACCCATTAATGGTGACTTGAGCCAATCGTCAAAACTGGCTAGTTTAAAGTAAGCCGGACCAGCAATAGAACCTGAGAAACTCAGCATATCCTTGTCCATTTTGTTTTCCAGACATTCGAGACTGATAAAAAAATCACCTTCTGCTGTTATGTTGTATGGTTTGAGGTTAAGAAAGACCACGCCATTTTTTACTTTGGTTTTAAAAACAATGGCTTTTTTTAACATGTTTTGCCCCGGCAATTCCAGGGCGTCTTCCTTATAAAAGTTCAAACGTAAACTGATGCTGTCGTTAAACATATTTTGATTGATATAACAGCTAAAATCTTCTATCCATACAAAGCGACCCTTTTTGTTTTTGGCTTTGATTGCAGCTTCTGCACCTTTGTAATTACCTTCCGATCCGCTGAATTGACATTTTATATTGTTGTTGTATCGGCTGTTCCCTAATTTCTTTCGGATAATTTTTCCGGGTTTAACCTTCACCTCGCTGAGCTGCACAGCGGCTGCCTTTAAAAGAATTTGTTCTTTATTGAAATTTTTGGCTTGAGCCATACTCATGCTACGACTCGAATAACCTATTGAAGCTATTTTCAGAGAATCCACATTATTAAATTGCCCAATTTTTAATTCAAAATTACCGTTCTCATCACATGCCGTGCCATAGCGACTGCCTTTAATACCTACTGAGGCAAAGGGAACAGACTCTTTGGAAGCAGCGTCAATGACTTTTCCGCTTATAATGGTTTGTGAATAAGCAGGGCTGTTTAATAAAATAAGCCCAAGTGAAAATTTCAGGTAAAATGCTCTCATGTCCCGAATTTAGGACTATTATTTTAAAAAAATAATTGCTCTAAATTTAGTATCTTTGCCACCTTATTTTTTAAACGAATGATCTCAGCGAGCAATGTGAGTTTGCAATATGGCAAACGTGTTTTATTTGACGAAGTAAATGTGAATTTTACCCCAGGTAATTGTTATGGTGTAATTGGAGCAAATGGTGCCGGAAAATCAACCTTCATGAAAATTCTGGCAGGTGATATTGATCCAACCAAGGGAAGGGTTAATATTTTACCAGGCATGCGTATGAGTGTATTAAAACAAAATCACAATGAATTTAATGAGCATTCAGTTTTAGAAACAGTTCTCATGGGTAATAAACGTCTGTTTCAGATCATGAAAGAAAAAGATGCCATTTATGCCAAAGAAAATTTTACCGATGCCGATGGCATAAAAGCTTCTGAATTGGAAGGTGAATTTGCAGAAATGAATGGCTGGAATGCCGAAAGTGAAGCTGCTGAATTACTCACCAATTTGGGCGTAATGCCCGAAAGCCATTATCAATTGGTAAAAGAGTTATCGGGTAAGGGTAAAGTTAAAACTCTGTTAGCCCAGGCCCTGTTTGGCAATCCCGATATTTTAATGCTCGATGAGCCTACCAACGATTTGGATGTTGAAACCATTAGTTGGCTTGAGAATTTTTTAGCCGATTTTCAAAACACGGTTATTGTAATTAGTCACGATCGTCACTTTTTAGATGCCGTGTGTACAAATATTTGTGATATTGATTATGGCAAAATGAGCATTTACACCGGTAACTATAGTTTCTGGTACCACATGAGTCAGTTGCAGTTAAAACAACGCAGCGATGCCAATAAAAAAATTGAAGATAAACGTGCCGAGTTACAGGAGTTCGTTCGTCGCTTTAGTGCCAATGCCAGTAAGAGTTCGCAGGCAACCAGTCGTAAAAAATTATTAGAGAAATTAACCATCGATGAAATTCCCGCCAGTACGCGTAAATATCCGGGTATTATTTTCAGACAAGAGCGTGAGGTAGGCGATCAAATTTTATTGGTTGAACATTTAATCAAAAATTCAAAAGATGGTAATTTGTTGTTTAAGGAAGTAAATATTAATGTAAGCAAAGGTGATAAAATTGCCTTCATCAGCCGCAACCAATTGGCTGTTTCGAGTTTGTTTGAGGTATTGGCCGAAGAAGATAAAGACTTTAAAGGAACATTTACTTTTGGGACCACGATCTACAAAGCCTTTTTACCAAATGATAGCCATGGTTATTTTCAAAGTGATCTTAATCTGATTGACTGGCTGCGTCAGTTTAGTAAAGATAAAGACGAAACCTACATTCGCGGTTTTTTAGGAAAGATGTTATTTAGTGGGGAAGAAGTTTTAAAAAAATGCAATGTCCTAAGCGGAGGCGAAAAAGTGCGTTGCATGACCTCGCGTATGATGCTTCTAAACCCGAATTTATTAATCCTTGATGAACCTACCAATCACCTCGATCTGGAAAGTATTATCGCCTATAACGATGCATTAAAAGACTATCCCGGCGTTATTTTCTTCACCAGTCATGATCATCAGTTAATGCAAACAGTAGCAAACCGCATCATTGAATTAACCCCAAAAGGCATCATAGATAAAGTGTGTACCTACGACGAATACCTCGAAAACCCTGCTATTACTGAGCAGAGGAAGAAGATGTACAGCTAGTTGTTAAGGGTCATTTCCATCGATTGAAACAATAGCGAATCAACTGATTATGAATTAACTCAGGGCATTTGTTTAAAGTTTTGCATACGTACTAAATTGTATTCTTGTATCTTCGATTGACATTATGCCGAATTTTGAACCACAGGTAAAGCATCTCAAAAAAGTTAAACAGCCTAAAAAATAATTGATCGGGTAAAGTCACTTAAATCAATAAGAGAAACTGATCTTTATTTCTCACTCATGCAGGCCACGGGAGTCTGCAACTCAGCGTAAAAGCGGCGGCTACCATCTGGAATCGTTTTCTGACTCTTTTTAAGAAGGCTTATCCTGATCAAAAATCTGTTTTAAAACTATCCGAGCAAAAACTCTGTTCAGTTGGACCCTCTTTTCAAAAAGCAAGTTATTTAAAACATCGCGGCCTTTTCAATCTAAAAATCACGCGATCATCAGAAATTAAAGGAGTTGGTCGCTGGACCCTTGAAATGCTTCTATTGTTTTCATTAAAACCTGAAGATGTTTTCCCGAAACATGATCTGGGAATTCAAAACGGTGTCATGAATTTATGCGGCATTGAAGCCGCCAACAAAAAGGAAAGCGTTATGCATATGGATCTAATCTCTCAAAAATGCCGTGCATACCTCAGTTTGGTTTGTATGTATATTTAGCGCCAATAAATATAACAAGCCTTTATAATGACAAAAAAAATGGCAGATGGAAAAACCCAACTGCCATTCGTAATGTTGTTTTTTACTTAGGTTTTTGTCTTGGTAAATTTTTCAGCCATTTTTATGGCTTCGTATAAATTCACTAATCCGGCATTTTTACCCAATTTTTCAAATTTCACTAATTCGTCTTTTGTACCCGGCTTAATTACTTTTTTGCTTTTATACGATTTCACACTGCTTTTAACCAAAATCTTTTTTAATTGCTCAGGTGTTAGAGTAGGGTAGTACGATTTTAAAACCGCTGCAACGCCACAGGTAACCGGTGAGGCCATACTGGTGCCGCTGGCATCCTTGTAACCGTTTTTTGGAGTCGTTGAATAGATGTCGACACCCGGAGCAAAAATATCTACTGTTTTTTTACCATAATTAGAGAAAGGTGCAACTATATGATCACCTTTCTGCCAACTTAATGCGCCCACATCCATAAAATTCGTGGCTTCTCCTTTGCCTTCAAACTTTTTGCAAGGGTAGTGCGTTACTTTATCAATGTCTTCACCGTCATTTCCAGCCGCATGTATCAATAAGACACCTTTACTTTCGGCATATTTCACGGCATCATCCACCACTTTTTTATCCCAGCTGTATTTTTTACCAAAACTCATGTTTAATATTTTAGCTCCATTGTCAACGGCATACCGAATGGCGTTGGCCACATCTTTATCCCGTTCGTCTCCCGCAGGCACACAACGTACGGCCATAATGCGCACATCGGCTGCAATGCCGTTCATCCCAATACCGTTATTACGCGCAGCACCAATAATTCCGGCAACATGCGTCCCATGAAAACTATCTGGACCATTACAATCGGCATTACCATAATAACGCTCGTTTGAATTGCCGTAATCATCCCCTACAATTGAGCGCGGATCAAAATCCATATTTAAGCCACACTCAACATATGATCTGAATTGTTCAAATCCTCCGTTAATTTCTTCTATTAGGGCGTCCAGAGTTTTGCCTTCGCTGTTCTTTAAAAAGTTTGTAGCAAATCCTTTCATCCGAACATCTTTTTTATCCTCGCTTACGTATCTTTCAACAGCCTGAAAATCTACTCTTTCAATACTTAATTGTTTTTTTACTTTTTCATTTAAGTCACTTAACCCGGTTTTTAAAAATTTTAAACGATTATAGGTGCCTTCGTAATTATCCTTGGTTTTGGTGTATTCTTCCTTAACGGCTGTGAAAAGTTTTAATTCATTCTTTTCTTCTTTTGCTTTGAAGTCTGCATCCGTTTTACCTTCGTATTTGGTTTTTAATTTGCGCATTAAACGTGTCATTTCCAGATTATCATCACTTACATTTTTCCCGTCTTTTCCACCAATAAAATTCCAGCCATGGATGTCATCTATGTAGCCATTCTTATCATCGTCAATACCGTTACCGGCAATTTCGCCCGGGTTAGTCCACATAACCGATTGCAAATCTTCATGATTAAAATCAACACCGCTATCAATTACCCCCACAATAACGGTCGTCGATTTTTTATTTTTAAGCAGTTCTTTATAAGCTCTGTCTGAACTTACACCGTTAACACTGTCGGTGGCTGCATCCAAATTAAACCAATTATCGGGACGGGTTTTGGTTTGTGATTGGAGGAGTGATCCGGAAATGAGGAGCCCGGAAATGAATAGGTTTTTTAGGTGATTGATAAACATAGTTAAGTATAAGGTTAATTATTTACCGAAATAGTAAGGATTTGACACATTCTATCATTTTCAGGTCCAAATGCTCGGTATTTTTGGTAAATATAGCTTAAGAAAATGAGTCGGCTTAACCGCTTAACATTAATTTTAGTTACTTGGTAATATTATTTGAACTTGGGTCTTAATAAAGGATTGAATAAAAATATAATTATTGTTGCGACGTATATGTTTTTTTTATACTTTTGGAACATATACTAATATTAATCTTAAAAAACATGAAAAAAATTACCTTAGCTTTATTTGCAGCTGTTGGTTTTTGGGGCTCGGTTCACAGCCAAGCGAATTTTCTAATTCAAGCTCCAGTTAACAATGGTTCAACCTCTGAATTCAGAGCACCAAATGGTACCAATTTACACGCTTTTCAACGTACAGTCATGTATATTTCTGCGGCAGAAATGTTACCAATGAGTCTGTCTTCAATCACTTCATTCTCATTTCAGTATGTGCATGGTACAGGTACTACTCCCGTTCCGGGTACTTTAACCGTATACATGGTTAACACCAATGATAATGATTATTTAAAAAGTACGACATGGGCTACAGCTATTACAGGTATGAACACTTGTTATAACGGAACGTATACGGTTCCTGCTGCTTCGGGTTCAGTTGCGGTTGGGGTTAATTTCTCTGCTGCTTTCAACTATACTGGTGGTGCTGTTTATATTGCTTACGATTGGGTTTCAACTGGGCCTTTTTCTGCTGCTACTGCAACTTATGCTAGTAACAACACCAAGGTACAATGTGCCACAGGTGATGCTAGTGTAACGCCTGCTCCGACTGCTTTGGGTTTCTCAGCGTTCAGACCAGCTTTATTATTTAAAGCTACCAACACCGCTACCAATGATATTGGTGTGTTGGACGTGCTTGCTGATGGTAAAATTTCCAAACAATTTAATGCTCCACAAACTATTGTTGCTGATGTTGCTAACTCTAGTATTGGTGCGCAATCAAACGTTACAGTTGCTTTAACTGTAGGTGGTGCTAACGTGTTTACTGATACAAAAATAATTGCTAGCATGCCTGCCGGTTCAATCAGTTCTTTAACTTTTGCCCCGTTTACTTCTTCAAACTCAGGTATTAATACAATCAGTGTTACTGCCTTATTCCCTGATCAAAATTTAGCTAATAACCAACGTGTTTGGACACAAAGTGTAACGTGCACCGAAGTTGGTACAGTGCCTCCGGTATTGGGTTCTGCGTTTATTACAAGTAATGCTTATGGTAACGGAACAGGCACTGGTTTTATCTATACAACATTGTATACTCCGGTTGGAAACTGTGTTTTAACTGGCGTTAGAATGGTAGTTGCTAACTTACCAGCTTATAACATTGGTAAACCAATTACTCCGGTTTTATTAGATAATACAGGGACAATTTTAGCTTCAGGTTCTCCTGTGGTTACGACTTCTGGTATGTTAGGTAACTGGACTAATTTTGCTTTCCAAACCCCTCCAGCTTTAACTGCAGGAACTGACTATTTCATTGGTGCTTCTGTTTCAAGTCCAACTTTTTATCCTATCTCTATTTTAAATAATACTTACACGCCGTATTTCTTCTCACCGGGCTTCTTTACTTCACCTGCTGCAGGT
Source organism: Sphingobacteriaceae bacterium (assembly GCA_947480015.1). Lineage (GTDB taxonomy): Bacteria > Bacteroidota > Bacteroidia > B-17B0 > Aurantibacillaceae > Aurantibacillus. The sequence continues at coordinate 40,125 of CANKBS010000015.1, read as the reverse complement.
GGTACTCTAGCTCAACTTGATATTGATTATTTCGGTATTGAAGCTTCTATTGGTATCGGTAATGTAGCTATATCAATTGCTGCAACTAAAACCACAGTTTGTAAATCAGACGGTCCTGGTACGGTTACTTTAACGGCTAGTGGTGTTTCTACGTATACTTGGAGTACCGGTGCAACTGGTAGCTCAATAGTTGTTACCCCTTCAGTGAGTGGTACCGGTGGTGGTGTTATCAGTTATACTGCTAGTGGAACTAACTCAATAACCGGCTGTAAAGCTACTGCTGCTGTTAAAACTATTAGTGTAAGTACGTGTACTGGTTTAGTAGATAATACTTTTGGCGCAGGCATTAAATTATTCCCAAATCCTTCCGTAAATGGTATGACCAAAATTACCGGCTTAGAAGGAACTAATGTTGTTACTGTGTTTAATGCAATTGGTCAAGTTGTTTTAACTCAAAATGTATCTCAAGAAATCTTAAGTCTTGATTTATCAAGCTTCCCTTCAGGTAACTATTTAGTTAGAATTTCTGATTCAACTAATCAATCACGAATGATTAAAATCGTCAATCAAAACTAATTGTTTTTATAGATTATGAGCCCCTCCATTAATGGAGGGGCTTTTTTTATACCCTCTAGAGGCCTATTTTGGTCATTAATTGACAATGGGTTTTTTTTATTGTAAATTAGTATAATCAAAAATTCAAAATGATGAAAAAATTACTCATTTCCATTATAGAAGTTCTTACTTTTAGCACAGCTATTTATGCTCAGCAGCTTAATGTGTCTTCTGAACTTTCAGCCATTCATCCATTGGTTATAGCACCAGTGAATGTTACCGAGCATCAACCCCAAGCCAAAATAAGCTCGGCAAATGTGTACGACACTCTTAATTATTTCTTCAACAAACATTATTATCGAAACACCAGTGTAGGTCAGGCAAACTCTAATTTTTATACCATTAAATCGCCGTATCAGACCTCGTTTGGTGTCACTCATTGTGGTTCGGTTTTTTTAAATTCAAGTAATTTAGTCATAAGTGGATTAACCGGTTTGGTGATGAAAAACCCGGGTTCACCAAGTCCGAGTGTTACTGTGCGTTTATACTTGTGTAATGTAACTGGTCTTAATCTTCCCATTTTTCCACCACTCGATTCAATTACAACTACCATATCTAATTCTACAAATGGCATTTATAGAGGAGGAACTTTTGCAACGCCTATTACTGTAACCGGAAATTTTGCCGTGTTATTTAAAGCAGCACCTGCATTGGCGGGTGATACCGTTCGATTGTTTTTAAATAATGCTGCGTCACCAACTTCGACAAATCCGGCTCATACCAGCGCCATGAGGTATGGTGAGGGTTTAGGCGTATTAAGATTTTTAGGAAATTGGCAAAGCAATACCAATACCTTTGGTAGTGGCACTGATTATGAATTTGTAGTGGCACCTTATATCAACTTTAGTTATAGTGCAGGTGCTTCGGCCGTAACGCCTTCCATTTGTGTAGGAAATGTGGCTACCTTTAGCGCGGCAGCAACACCCACCAGCCTGATCGAACATCGTCAGTTTAACTTCAACAAATTCACTGCCTACTGGAAACCATTTTCCTATAATCCACCCATTACCGATTCTATTTATAACTGGGCTTTTACCGGCGCATCTCCGGCTACGTCAAATCTTAGAATTGCAACACCAAGTTTTAGCGCAGTTGGTAGTCAATCTGGCGTAATGACTGCTAAATACCGCCATAGTCGTACCAGTTGGGGCACTTCGGTTTCAGATGCATCCACTGCATTTATAAGTATAACAAATGGTTCTGCTCCTAATCTTTCTATCATTGGAACGACATCATTTTGTTCTAACTCCCCGGTAACATTTACGCTTACAGCCTTTGGAAATAGCACCTATACATGGACCAACCCTTATTCAACAAGTCCGAGTATAGTGGTAACCACAGGCGCAGTAAATACCGTGTTTGCCGTTAAGGGTGAAAATGGTGGCTGCATAAGCACCAAAACGGTGAATGTATCGGTGAATCCAATTCCTGTTGTGACCTATACAGTGAGCCGTAATATAGTTTGTACCAATGCAACCGGCGGACCTTCTGTTGCTTTAATTGGTGACCCGGTGGGTGGCATTTATTCGGGGCCAAATGTAAGTGGAGCGAAATTTTCTCCGACCGCTGTAGGAACTTTTACAAGCGTATATACTTATACCGATTTGAGTACAGCCTGCACGAATTCTGCCAACGCCGTTATTGTGGTTCAAAATTGTACGGGCATTAATCTAAATACCGGCCTAAGTGACATGCTTATTTATCCGAATCCGGTTATCAATGGTTCATTTTGGATTAGTCAATTAAGTGGCAGAAATCACATTGAAGTATGTTCGTGTATCGGATTATTGATTTTTAAAAAGGAAAGTGAAACGGAAGAGACTAGGATTGATCTTAGCGGGCTTCCGGCAGGTACCTATTTTGTGAAAGTGTGGAATTCTGACGGCCTTCAAAAAACCGTAAAAATTGTTAATCAAAACTAATTTCGCCCCTTATTGAATAAAATCGTGCTTTGATGAATTTTTAGTCTTCTTAAAAAGAGTATTTTTACAGTTCTGAAAACAAAAATCATACTTGCTTTTGTTGTATTTGCTTTGGTAGTTGCCTCTTGCGATAAGTACAATAAACTTTTAAAGAGCACCAATTACGAATTAAAATTAAGTAAGGCCAAAGAATATTACGACAAGGCTTATTATATTCGGTCATCACAATTGTATGAAGAGTTAATACCTGTTGTAAAAGGCACCGAACGGGCAGAAGAAGTGTATTATTACTATACTTGGAGTGAGTTTTATTTAGGGGATTATATTTTAAGTCAGTACCATTTTAAAAATTATACACGGCAATTTCCGGCAGGTAAACACCTTGAAGAATGTTATTACATGAATGCTTTTTGTTATTTTTTAAATTCACCCAATTACAAACTCGATCAAACCTATACAAAAAATGCCATTAAAGAATTTCAGTCCTTTATCGATGTTTTTCCTGAAAGTAAACGCATGGATACCTGCAATCTTCTTATCGATCAATTGCGGAATAAGCTTGAAAGAAAGGATTACGAAATAATTAAACAATATTATAAATTAAGTGATTGGAAAGCCAGTGTAGTTGCGGCAAAGATTTTTTTGAAGGAATATCCTTCGAGTAATTATGATGAGGAAATGTATTTTATTATTATTAATTCCTATTACTCCTTGGCCATTAACAGTATTTACACTAAAAAAGAGGAGAGATTGAACGCAGCTATTGAAAATTATGTGAAATTCTTGGATTTATACCCTAAAAGTTCGTATCTTAGCCGCGCAGAAAGTATTTATAATAGCAGTAAACGATTAAAAGAAAACCTTAATAAACATGGATTTTAAAAAAACGAACGCCGAACAAAGTATTGTAACCCGCGACATTCGAAGATTTGACGGAGAAACCGGCAATATTTACGAAGCAGTTTCAATTATGAGTAAACGTGCGAATCAGATCAGTACTGAAATTAAAGAAGAATTATCCGGTAAGTTGCAAGAATTTAGCAGTCATACAGATAATTTAGAAGAAGTATTTGAAAATAGAGAGCAAATTGAAATTTCCAAACATTACGAAAAGTTACCTAAACCAACTTTAATCTCTATTCAAGAGTTTTTAGAAGAAAAGGTATACTACCGTAATCCAAGTAAAGACCCTAAATAATAAAGGGCAAAAGTTTATAAAGGCAGTAAGCACATGGCTCTACTGCCTTTTTGTTTTAAATAGGCTTATGTTAAGCAATAAAAAAATAGTTTTAGGAATTAGTGGCGGCATAGCTGCCTACAAGTGTGCGCATTTAGTGCGTTTACTGGTTAAAAATGGCGCTCAGGTAAAAGTGGTGCTAAGCCAGGCAGCCACACAATTTGTGACTCCTCAAACGCTTTCTGTATTAAGCAAAAACGAGGTGTGGACCGATTTTTTTGACGCTTCTCATAACTGGAATAATCACGTAGCACTTTCGGAGTGGGCCGACATGATGTTGGTGGCCCCAGTAACAGCCAACACTTTGGCTAAAATGGCTGGAGGGCAATGCGACGCCATTTTAATGGCTGTTTACTTCTCAATGCGTTCAAAAGTTGTATTGGCACCGGCAATGGATTTGGAGATGTACCAACATCCTACGGTAAAACAGAACATTGAAAAAGTAAGTTCATTCGGAAATCATATCATTCCCGCGGAAAGTGGTGAACTAGCTAGTGGTTTACTAGGTGAGGGTCGCATGGCAGAACCTGAAACTATTGTCGCTTTTATAAAAAATTATTTCACAAAAGACCTCCCATTACTTGGCAAATCGGCTCTGGTAAATGCCGGTCCTACCTACGAGGCAATTGATCCGGTGCGTTTTATTGGTAACCGTAGCAGTGGCAAAATGGGTGTAGCCTTAGCGCAACATTTAGCTGCATTAGGCGCTAAAGTTACGTTGGTCTTGGGTCCTAGTAGCCTTAAGCTTAACAATAAACACATTTCATTAATTCGTGTTGAATCGAGTGAGCAAATGTATGAGGCAACTTTGGCCAATTATAAACAGCAGGACATTGTTATTTGCAGTGCTGCGGTGGCCGATTACAAGCCAAAGCAGATAAGTGAAGAGAAAATAAAAAAACAGGAATTTGGAATTGATCTTGAATTGGTGAAAACACAAGATATTCTTGCAGAACTTGGTAAACAAAAAGAAAACCAATGTTTGGTTGGATTTGCGCTTGAAACCCATAACCTAATTGAAAATGCTACGAAGAAGTTAAAGAATAAAAATCTAGATTTAATTGTAGCAAACTCGGCGATAGATGAAGGAAGTGGATTTGGAGGCAATACCAACAAAATAAGTATTTTGAATAAACACAATAAAATCACCCATTTCGAGTTAAAATCGAAGGAGGAAGTTGCGGCGGATATTGTGCACTATATTATTGACTTCATTAAATCTAAAAAGTAATTTTAGCATCATGTTTCCATTTTTTAATAAAATAAAAGTTATTCTTGTCTCTTTGTTTTGCTTGCTTTGGGTTTCGGGTTCAGCACAGGAATTGAATTGTACCATTGAAATTAATTATACTCAAATACAAGGTTCTACCAACAAACAAATTTTCGATCAGATGAAAAGTGTGGTGACTGCCTTCATGAATAACACGCGTTGGACAAATGAAAACTTTACCAGTCAGGAAAAAATCGAATGTTCGATACTCATCATTATAAAAGAATCCTTAGGAAGTGATGAATATGGCGGCACCATTCAAGTTCAGAGTCGTCGGCCGGTTTATAAAAGTGGTTTTTACACCCCGGTTTTAAATGTTGAAGATGATAAATTTCAATTTAAATTTCAACAGTTTACCCAATTGGAATTTAACATCAACACCTTTCAAAATAATTTAACTTCGGTTTTACAGTATTATGCTTATGTTATTTTAGCGGCCGATTATGATTCCTTTGCACCATTAGGAGGCACACCATACTGGCAAAAAGCCCAACTGGTAGTACAAAACGCTCAAAATGCACCGGAGTCCGGTTGGAAAAGTAACGATGGTGGTGTGAGCCAAAAAGGTCGTTATTGGTTGGTAGAAAACACGCTGCAACCCGTATTTAAAGGCATACGCGATTGCATGTATGAGTATTGCATGAATGGTTTGGATAAAATGTATGAAAGTCCTGATGATGGCAGGGCGGCCATTTTAAAGTCGCTAGAATTATTAATTCCGGTGTATCGGGTTAGACCTGCATCCATTAACATGCAAGTGTTTTTTAATGCTAAACGCGATGAGTTAATTAATATTTTTAAAGGAGGAACTCCCGAAGAAAAGACGAAGGCTATCGAAACACTAACCCTGGTTGATCCTGCCGGCACAACCAAGTATTCAAAAATTCAGGGTACTTAAGTTTTAGAATCCTGTACCGAAACTCATCATATTTTCACGTTTCATTGGTTGAATGGTCATAACAGGAATGTTAGAGATATCAACAATGCGTTGTGAATCGGTCCCTTTAAAAAACTCCCCCACATTTAGGCCGGGTTTGTTCATAATCATAATTAAATCGGCTTCAATTTTATTACCATAATCAACCACAGTTTGAGCAATATCGTTGGTAGGAATGGATTTATTGGTACAGGAAATGCCCTTGCTTTTTATGAATTGTTTTACCTGAAAAGAGTAGGCTAGAAGTTTATTTTCATAATCCGTATCTTTTTCATCAAAAACACCCAATATACGGATACTTGCACCAAAATAACGGGCAAATTGCACTGCGGTATCTGTTTTTTCGCGGGTTTCGGGTGAAAGATCGAGGGGTAATAAAATATTTTCACATCCATCACGGTGATCGTTTCCACGAATGGTAATAACAGGACAAGGTGCTTTACGAATAAGTTTTGAGGCGCTTGAACCTATGATGTTACGAAAACGCATATGGCTTTCGAGACCGGCAATAATGAGGGTTGCCTTTATTTCTTCAGCAATTTTATCACTAAGGGCATAAATATCCCCTTTTAAACTTAGGTATTCGGTTGGCACACCACTTTCGTGCTCAGTTAGTTTAGCCAATTTATCTAGGGCATCTCTACTTTCATCTTCCGCATCCTCAAATGCATTTAAAAGAACTAATTTAGAATGCGTGTACTTAGCAAGATTGTAAGACTGCTTGATCGCTGCTAAGGATTGTTTAGTAAAATCAATCGGAATTAAAATAACTCCTCTTTCTTTAATTTGCATGAATATAGGTTTAGCAGAAACAAAAGTAGTACTTTTTATGGGTTTAAGTAAGTTATTTTAAACGATTTTTGTAAAAACCAGAATAAATTACGATATTTGCGACCTTAATTTAAAAACAATAAAAAATGGCAGTAAAGATTAGACTACAAAGACATGGTAAAAAAGATTCAGCTTTTTATCATTTGGTAGTTGCGGATGGTCGTGCACCACGCGATGGAAAATTTATCGAAAAATTAGGTACCTACAATCCTAATTCAAATCCGGCAACAATTGACATTAATTTCGATTCTACTTTGAATTGGTTAATGAAAGGCGCTCAACCAACTGATACCGCTCGTGCGATTTTATCGTACAAAGGTGTTATGATGAAAAAGCACTTAATTGAAGGTATGAAAAAAGGTGCGTTAACCGAAGCGCAAGTTGAAGAAAAATTCAACAAATGGTTAGATGAAAAATCAGGTAAAATTCTTGGCAAACACGACAAGTTAAAATCTGAAAGTTCTCAAAAAGCGAGTGATCGTCATAAAGCTGAAAGTGCTTCGAAAGACGCTAAAGCAGTAAAAGTGGCTGCTAAAATTGCTGCAAGTCAGGCTGCTCCGGCAGAGGAAGCTCCAGTAGCAGATGCTCCAATAGCAGATGCTCCAGCAACTGAGGAAACTAACGGTTAATAATATTTTTATTTTTAGAAAGCCGTCTCAATTTTGGGACGGCTTTTTTTTGCTATTTTGCGCGCATGTATGTGATGATTGCCGATAGCGGCTCTACTAAAACGGATTGGACTCTTTTAAAAGGTTCGGAAATTATTAAGCAAGTGAAAACCATTGGTTTTAATCCTTACTTTCAAACACGCGATCAAATCAATCTTGAAATTCTAAACCATTTAAAACCACATTTACCAGAGGTTTTACATCTGGTAACGGAAATTCATTATTATGGGGCCGGTTGTTCTACGCCCGAAAAATGTAGGTTAATTGAAGAGTGTTTATCACTTACCCTCGATATTTCAAAAATAAATGTCTCACATGATTTATTAGCAGCCGCCAGAGCTTTATGTAAACGCGATTGGGGCATTGCCTCTATTTTAGGTACCGGCAGCAACAGTTGTTTGTATGATGGATCTCACATTCTTGAAAATGTCCCTTCTACAGGCTATTTGTGGAGCGACCATGGCGGAGGCTCGCAGATTGGTAAGTGTTTTATTCGCGATTATTTTGAAGATCGTTTACAAGCCGACTTGGTTAAAGCTTTTGAAGCAGCTGGCTTTAATAGGGAGGTGATTCTGGATAATGTTTATAAAAACAGTGTGCCCGCAAAATACTTAGCTACCGTAAGTTTGTTTGTTAGTAAACACTTGCAATACGCTGATGTGATGCGTGTGTTGGAAGAATGTTTTGATACATTTTTTGTACAACAAATAAACAAATACAGTAATTCTAAAAAATACAAAGTACATACGGTTGGATCGATAGGGTATTATTATAAGGAATTAATTGCAAAAGTGGCAAAGAAACATGGTTACGAAATGGGTAATGTTATTCAATCGCCCATGGAAGGATTGATCGCATTTCACACACAATAATTAGACACATGCTTAAACGATTATTGTTACTGAGTTTTATAGAAGGTGCAGCAGTAATGGCCGCCGAACTATGTGGGGCCAAGTTGCTTGCTCCAATTTTTGGTAGCAGTTTATTTGTTTGGGCTGCCGTGATGGGCATCACCCTAGTTGCACTGGCACTAGGATACTTTGCAGGTGGCTGGTTAAGTCATAAAAAATCAAACCTTCCTGCAACCTTGTTTCAAGTATTAAGTTTGGCTGCCTTATTTGTGATGGCCATGCCTGTTATTAGTTATTATGTCGTGCCTCGTATTTCTTATCTTCCGTTTTTAACGGGAGTTGTTTTAAGCAGCAGCTTGTTATTGTTTTTACCGGTGTTTTTTTTGGGGGCCTCTTCGCCCTTGTTTATTCACTTGCAAAGTAGGTCTGAGGATGGGGCAGGGAAGGTGAGTGGCACTGTTTATGCGGTATCTACGGCAGGTGGTATTTTTGCGACTTTTTTTTGTGGATTCTATCTTATTCCTGCTTACGGTTTAAACATTTGTTTGTTTTTATTTGGAGGCACCCTATTATTGGCAACGTTTAGTGTGTTAAAAATGATTCGTTTCCCCCAGATCTTTATGTTGGCGGTTATTTCTTATCTTAATTTTCAATTTATAGCTCAGAGCTATAAGTCCTTAGCGGTTTCAGATGGACTCATGGGACATTTAGAGGTGAAGGAAATTTTAAATAAAAAAAAAGAAGTTGTTCGTATTTTACAAATTAACAGCATCATTCAAACCGAAATGAATGTAATGACTAAACGATCTGTATCTGAGTACATGCGTTTGTTGGATACGATTATCCATCCATCTTACTTACCAAAAACTTCACTGGTATTAGGTTTGGGAGGAGGTCTCTCGGCAAATTTATTACTAAGGAAAAACTATCGTTGTGATGGTGTAGAACTCGATGGTCGTATCATAAAAGCCGCGAAGGATTTTTTTTTTCTGGATAATAACATTCAAACTTTTGAAACAGACGCCAGATATTTTTTAAACGCTTGCACATCAAAATACGATTTGGTATTGGCCGATGTTTTCAAAGCTGAGGAACAACCTTCTCATATCCTAACTTTAGAAAGTTTGAATCGCTTAAAACAAAACTTAAATGATTCGGCGCTTCTAATCATCAACTGGCACGGGTATTTAAGTGGCACTAAAGGTTTAGGTACTCGCATATTGCTGAATACACTTAAGCAAGCGGGCTTTCAGGTAAAACTTTGTTCTGCCTCGGCGAATGAAAATTACAGAAACTTGATTGTGATCGCTTGTTTAGGTGCACTTGGTAACTATCCATATGAACTGCATGAACGTATGGAGACTTGCACCTTAATTAATACCGATAATTACCCACTCATGGAACGTTATAATGCCGAAGCAAACAAAAACTGGCGCAGCAGCTACCTACGGTATTATCAAAGCCGAAATTAATGTTCTATTTTTAGTTTGATAGTGGCCGATTTAATTCCATCACCACTCACATAAGCATAATAAAATCCTGCTGCTAAGTTTGTGTTAATGGTAGTAAACGTCGAAAGAAGATTTTGTTCAAATACAATTTGGCCAAGTGAATTTAAAATGACCAATCGTGTGGCTATTTTCGACGGATTTAAAAACAGCGATAAATTTCCTTGACTTGGGTTTGGATACAGTTGCCAATCTAATTCCGAATTACTTAATTCAGTTATTCCTGTACATAGTTTAACCGATTGCGTAAAAGTTGTTTTAGCTTCGCAAGCATTGCTGCCAGTGGCAATTAAGGTATAACTAGTGGTTTGAGCGGGATTCACTGTAAAACTTGCACTGGTGATATTACCTGTCCATGTATAACTAATAGCCCCACTGGCTGTAATTGTAGCGGTTTCTCCTTTACACATGAGGGAATGAGAACTGGTTATACTTAGGCTAGGTGCCGGAAGAACGCTGATAACAAAGTTAACACTATTCTCGCATCCAAACGAATTGTTACCAAGTACTGTGCAGGTATAACCTGACACCCCTGAACTAATAGTGCCGGTAAGTCCAGTGGCTCCAGTACTCCATGTATAGGTGCTCGCTCCGCTAGCGGTATAACTGTTAAGTGTTCCTGAACAAACTAAGGTTGGTCCGGCTATTGAAATTGTCGGCAATGGGTTAACCGTTATACTCACAGCACTTCTCGGACTGAGTGTGCAGGAGTTGGATTCGGCATAATAGCTGTAAACAGACGGGGAGGAAATGGCAGTAAGAGGGACCGTTGAAAAAATAGTTCCAGCTGAAATGGAGGCGGTTGAACTTGGGGTGTTGTACCAAATAATGTTAGCAGGCACCTGGCTCATGGCGGTAAAGGTTAGACTTGCACCACTACACACTGTTTTGCTAGGCAATACCTTGATGCTATCGGCTGTGCAGGGGATCCCGAATTTCCAGAGATCATTCATATGATCGGCGGTGGTAGATGCGGCATCAAAACCTTCACCACCAAATAACCAGAAGGTACCGGTCAGGTCCTTCCACCAGGTGTTATAGGTGCGCGCACCCGGTGTGTTGGGCACAGCCGGTGCACCGAGTGTGCCATAAGTGCCATTTTGATTTGGTGCCGTAGAACCTTTAATCCATGCCCATTGATTGGTAAGCGGGTCATACATAAAAAGCTCGTTTAATTCACCATACCCCGACGAGTAACCTTGTCCACCAAACATCCAGAATTTTCCATTGTTATCCTTCCAGGCAGCGCTTGCCATGCGGGCTCCGGGAAAGGTGGTAGCAGAATAATTTCCTTGCGGGCCAAAGGTACTGGTTGCATTGATGGCGCTTGATCCGCCAATCCAATTCCAAGTAAGCGTTGTAGGATTAAATTTCCAAAGGTCATTTAAATAATTTACCGTAGATGTGGCAAAACCCAGACCACCTAATAAATAGAGATTTCCATTCGCATCATACCAGCATGATGGGAAATATCGTGCGCCGGGTGCATTGGTAACAGAAGGCACCGATTGGGTACCATACAAACCATACTGACCTGTAACATTTGTGCCGCTCATCCAGGTCCATTGATTAGAAGCCAAATTGTATCTCCAAAGATCATTTAAATAACCCTGACCGCCAGCTGCAGCAAATCCGCGCCCCCCAAACATCCAGAAGTCACCTGCCGCATCTTTCCAAGTGCCTGCACCATAGCGTCCGCCCGGATTACTAGTAAGGGCAGGAGAACCTTGCGTGCCATAGATACCGTTTTGCATGGCGAGGTTAAATCCTTTTATCCAGGTCCATTGATTTAAACTGGGATTGTATTTCCATAAATCACTTAATCTTCCGAAGGTATTTATTGCATCCCATCCATCGCCGCCAAACATCCAGAAATTTCCGGATGCATCCGTCCAGCAGACAGGGAATTCGCGTGCACCGGGTTCATTGGTAGCTGTGGCAACCCCTTGTATGCCATACGCACCGAATTGGTTTGGAGCATTTGATCCACGGATCCAGGTCCATGTATTGGTACTTATCTCATATTTCCAGAGATCATTCATCCAGCACAATGTTGTTGAGTTGGAATAGCCTTCACCGCCGAACATCCATAAATTTCCTGCAGCATCTACCCATTTGCCACAACCATGGCGACCACCGGGATTATTGGTTGGCGCCGGGGTGTTAGGAGTACCATAGGTGCCGGGCAAGCCGGAGGTGTTACTGCCTTTAACCCAGGTATAATTTTGTGAATAAAAACTAAGTTGTATGAATACAAAACTTGAAAAAAGGAGTAGTTTTTTCATGGATAGTGATTTTAAGCTAATTTATAAAACTTAAACACGTGATTGATGTTTATTTTTGAAGGAGAGGTACCGACTTATTAAAAGACAAAGGGTAGTGTACTCCATTTAATTTCGGGTTCAACGGAAAGGGATTTTATATCAAACCCTTTTTGCGCTCGCGTTCTAAACGTTCTCTTGTTTTTTCATCGCGGTAAATAAAATCTTTTCGTAAGCGTTCACCAACAATCATCACATCCTTTTTAAAAAATGGGCAACAGGCTTCCACCTGAACCTCTTCGGTTTCGCTTTCCATGCTAATTTTAGCCGGTTTACCATGAACAGGACAAGCTAAATTTTTCACAGCTTGTTTAATCTGTTCTTCGAGTTTTTTATTGGGGCGTTTTAATTTCATTGCATCAAAGGTATTTAAAAAAAAGATGAAACGTATTTAATATTCCGCCATAAAAAAAAGCGACCCTTTGAGGTCGCTTTACTAGAGTTTATGTTAATACTAAGCTTCTTTCTTTTCTACCAGGCCTTCAGGCTTAGGTAATAAAGCTTTACGGCTTAATTTAATTTTTTTAGTTTTAGGATCATCACCAACATATTTCACTTCAATGATATCACCTTCTTTTAACACACCTTCTAAAGTATCGATGCGTTTCCAGTCGTATTCGCTAATGTGTAATAAACCATCTTTACCAGGCATAATTTCAACAAATGCACCGTAAGGCATAATTGTTTTAACCTTGGCTTGGTAGATATCACCTAATTCAGGTACAGCCACAATGTTCTTCACACGTGTTTTAGCAGCAGTTACGTCGGCTAAGTTTGTACCAAAAATTTCAACGATACCATTTTTACCTTCTTCGGTAATAACGATGGTTGTGTTGGTAGCTTTTTGCATTTCCTGAATAACTTTACCACCTGGTCCGATAATAGCGCCAATAAATTCACCGGCAATAACGATCTTCTCAAAACGTGGAGCGTGAGGTTTGTAGTCTTCACGAGGTTTTTCAATGGCTTTAAGCATTTCGTTCATAATGTGTAAACGACCTTGTTTAGCTTGTTCCATGGCTTTAGCCATTACTTCATAAGGTAAACCGTTTACTTTAAGATCCATTTGAACTGCAGTAATACCATCTTTGGTACCACACACTTTAAAATCCATATCACCTAAATGATCTTCATCACCTAAGATATCGGATAAAATAGCGTAGTTACCTTTTTCGTCGGTAATTAAACCCATGGCAATACCTGCCACCGGTTTTCTGATCTGCACACCCGCATCCATTAATGCTAATGAACCCGCGCAAACGGTAGCCATACTGGATGAACCATTACTTTCTAAAATATCGCTTACAATACGAATGGTATAACCCGAATCGGTAGGTACTACTTTTTTCAAAGCGCGTAAAGCTAAATTACCATGACCAACTTCGCGACGACCAACGCCACGGTTAGGTTTTGCCTCACCGGTACTGAAACCAGGGAAGTTGTAGTGTAAAATAAAAGTTTCTTCACCTTGGTTAAAGGCACCGTCGATTCTTAATTTATCTAATGGTGTACCTAAAGTTACGGTGGTTAAGGATTGTGTTTCACCGCGTGTAAATACAGCACTTCCGTGAGGTGAAGGTAAGTAACCAACTTCAGCCCAGATTGGACGGATTTCGGTAGTTTTACGACCATCTAAACGTACTTTTTCGTCAATTGCTAAACGACGAACAGCCACGTATTCAACTTCATGATAGTATTTGTTGATCAGAGATTCTCTGGTAGCAAGCTCTTCAGCCGTGTATTGTTTTTTAAATTCCTCTAAAGGCGCTTTAAAATTAACTTTACGGTTGTTTTTGTTTGGATCTAATTTTTTAGCAGCAGCATAAACAGCGTCGTAAGTTTCTTTCATTACTTTCGCTTTTAAATCTGCATCATTAATTTCATGGCAGTAGTCGCGTTTAGGTTTTAAACCTGCTTTTTTAGCGAATTCATTAATGGCATTAATTTGTAATTTAATTGACTCGTGAGCAAACTTAATAGCTTCTAACATTTCGTCTTCGCTTACTTCGCTCATTTCACCTTCCACCATAGCAATGTCGGTAGCAGATGCTGCCACGATCATTTCGAGGGTGTTACCAACTAATTGCGATTTGGTAGGGTTAACCACCAATTTGCCATCAATTTTAGCCACACGTACTTCGCTGATTGGTCCGTTAAAAGGAATATCACTCACTGCAATTGCTGCAGAAGCGGCTAAACCAACCAATGCATCGGGCATGTTTTCTTTATCAGAAGAAATGAGAGATAACATTAACTGGGTATCGGCATGGTAATCATCAGGAAATTGTGGACGTAATGCACGGTCAACAATTCTACTGATTAATACTTCATAATCGGATAATTTGGCTTCGCGTTTAAAAAATCCACCAGGGAAACGGCCTGCAGAGGCGTATTTTTCCTGGTAATCAACGGTAAGCGGTAAAAAGTCAACACCTTCTTTGGCATCCTTGTTACTAACAATGGTAGCTAAGATCATGGTATCGCCTAATCTTACAACGACTGAGCCATCGGCTTGTTTGGCTAATTTGCCGGTTTCTAAAGAAACGATACGGCCATCGCCGATATCAAAACTGTGGGTGATTCCTATTTGTGACATGTTTTTTGATTTGTGTCCCGACGTTTTCGGAACTGATTTATATTATTTTGATTTTATGTTCTTCTTGTTAGAGTTCAAAAGGGTTCAAAGTTCAAATTTGTTCAAAGTTCAAAAGGGTTCAAAGTTCAAAATTGTTGAAACTTCCAATCAAGCTTTGTGTCAGGGTTCTTAACAAAAAAGGCACTTCGATTGTGTTTCGAAATGCCCCCTTCCATAAATTGAACCCGAAATTACTTACGGATATCTAATGTTTTAATAATGGCACGGTAGCGCATTAGATCATTCTTTTTCAAATAATCGAGTAAAGCGCGACGTTTACCTACTAAGTTTAATAAGGCACGTTGTGTACCAAAATCTTTTTTATTTCCTTTCAAATGACCGGTTAAATGGTCGATACGAAGCGTAAATAGTGCTATTTGCGACTCGGAGCTCCCTGTATTTTTTTCAGTTCCACCGTGTTTTTTAAAAATGTCTTTCTTTACTTGTGATGATAAATACATTATTCTAATTTTTTTATAAGGGCACAAATATAGCGACTTTTAGATAAATACCAAAAAAAAGACTGCGATTTTTAACAATAATACTCTGAACTAACAATCAATTTTACAAATAGGTCCTATTACTAAGTTTTTCGCCAGTAATTAAGGCTCATTCTTTGTTTAAAACCACTACGATTCGGCTTAAATCAAGGCGGCACAAAAAAAGCCCTGCCAGAGCAGAGCTTTTGAAAGTAGTAAAAACCAGATTAGTGTTTTAAAACCTTTATGGTTTTGATGGTTTGATCGTTCTCAATAAACCGGATAAAATAAATCCCATTGGCATGATTTTGAAGATTAATGACTGTGATCTCAGAAGTTAAGATGTCTTTTTTAATTAGTTCGCCTAAAGAATTAAGGATCTCATAACGATACGTACCCGTGTTGGCGGCATTGAATTTAATTTCATAGATACCGTTACCCGGATTTGGAAACACAGTCATTTCAACATTTTTACCAGAATTCGTATTCATGCCTGAGATTAAAGAACAATCGATCACCGACATCTGACTCAGGGTAATACAACCGTTAATTGTGTTCGTTACTATAATGGTGTACATGCCAATCATATTGGTAGTAAGCACGGCCGTATTGGCCCCGCTAACCACTGCATTTGCGGGAATTGTCCAGGAATAAGATAATGCACTGCTTGCTGCAGTAATAATAGGAACTACAGTAGCTGATCCTGCAGTTGAGATGCAGAAAGGTGAAGGGCTCACCGGATTATTCACGACGGGGTAAATGCGATTGTCACTAATTGAAATTGTTGTAAAGCTGGTACAGCCATTATTCAAATCTTTAGCGATCATGGTATAGGTACCAGCCTGAGAGGCAACATAAAGCGTGGATAAATATAATGGGGCTGTTGGCCCTATCCAGGTATCACCAACCACAGCTAAATTTGAAGGAAAGCCTGAGGACAAAGGAATGCCCGAAGTGCTGGTATTGGTAAGCATTATAGTTGGCGTAAAGCAAGAGAGCGCATTTGAGAATCCACTTGAAATATGTGCATTTGGTTTAAACAAATTTTGATAAATAGGAACGATGGAATTGCTTTTGCAAGTACTATTCGGATCTAACACATATAAAGTGTAATTGGCAACGATGGTAGATGTAGCTATGGTGGTATTACAAATAACCACAAGGCTATCGCTTGGAGAGGTTGGTGTTCCCGGAAATGCCCAATAACAAATAGCATTTGGTGTTGTACTGGTTCCCTTTAAAATGACCATTGGGGTCGTACAATTTAGAATTTGTGTTGGAACGATCGCATTTAAATTAGGAGTAATGCCGTTAAGTGAAACAGTAAATGGTACACGGGTTTCACACATGCTGATATTATCTCGGGTAACTGCGGTATAGGTACCTGCTGCATTAACGGTGTAAGCGCTGGTGGAACTTAAAACACCCACAGAATTCGTGTTGGCTGAACCCGGACTTAATAAAGTATAGGTGACTGGTCCGCCCGGTGCCGGTGTGGTATTAGCATTCGTAATAAAAACAGAAGCTACGCTTTTGGTATTACAACCCAGGGTGAAGTTTTGCGGACTGGTAAGACTAAAGGTTGGAAAGCCGGAAGCGGTTGCTGTGAGCGCGAATAAGTTAGTGGTTTTACAACCATTATTTATATTGGTTATTACATAGGTATAAGTTCCAATACCTCCAGTGGTTTGATAGAGAAAAGAACTTTGGTTATTTAATACAACAGTTCCGCCATTCGGACTAACAATATTCTGAACATACACCGGCACAGGATTGGTGGCTATGGTTGGTGTTGGCGAAATAAGTACAACCACATTGGCGCTAGGCGAAATACAACTTACATTTTGAACTGATGGTGATACGGAAGAATTTGGTGCAATGGTATTGATCGTGATGGCCATTGTTTTGAAGGCACTTAGGTTGGGAGAAGCCGTAGCCGTGATGGTATAATTTCCGGCAGTACTTAATAAAACATTTGAACCAGAGGTTGAATAAGTACCGTTAGACCAAACATAGGTTACGGTTCCGGCGGTGTAAGAACTACTTGCTGTTAAATGAACATAGGGAGTACTGGTACAAGTAATTTGAGTAAAACCACTTAAATTATTTACGGTAAAGGTTAAGTTGCTTTGGGCATCTGCCTTAACTGCTAATAATGCAATGAGGATAAATCCGATGACTGATTTTTTGAGGAAGGAGATCTTAGTGTTCATGCAAGTTGTTTTTAGTGCTTACTCTTTTGAGGATTTTCAGCTATGTCCTGACTTATTACACCTTTACATAAAAGCTAGTTAAATGGTTGGGTATCAAATGAAAATCTATCTCAAATAAAGATAGTGAAAAGAAAAGGAACAAGCTTAGTTTTTCAGCAACTTTAAGTTCTGTATGGTTTTATTGTTCACTTTATAGGTCAAATAATAAAAACCTTCAACTTCTTGTTGAAGATCCAAAAGCTCTTCTCGGTTCGTAATTTGTTTAACTGAAATTAATGAACCAAGTGAGTTATAAACTTCTATAACTGAATTTGCTTGAACCACTATGTTACTTATTTGAAATTTACCATTTGAGGGATTTGGTGAAACCCTTATAGGCTCAAGGTTTCGAGATTCCATTAAGCCTGTACAACTTGAAACGCTTACTTGTGCAGTGGATTTGCAGCCATTAATTACATCTTTTACTGTTAAGGAATAACTTCCTCCCGTATTTGTTGTTAGCGATGCGGTATTACTTCCGCTGATAATTGCATTAAGCGGCGATGACCAAAAGTATTGTATGATGGTGTTGCTGGCAATGGCGCTCGCATTAAGTGTTATAGTTGGATTGGGACAGTTGAAAATAGAAGGTATAGTAATAGTAGGTGTTGCAATGTCCTGATATATCGGTATAACAGAAGTGCTTTTGCAAAGATTATCCAAATCTGTTATGACCAAGGTATAGGTGCCAGTAAGTGTGTTATTGGGAGCAGTAGTATTGCTGTTAATTTGGATTGGGTTTGAAAATGTTCCGGTACCTTGCGACGACAACCATGCAACTGAAGTAGTTGGAGATTCACTAACTCCAGAGATGCTAACGGATGGAGTATAGCAGTCAAGCAGTTGTTTAGGCGTAATAGCTCCAATAGAAGGACCTAATGTGTGTTGAAGAATGGAAAATTGAATCTGGTTAATAGTGATTGTACCGCTATTGAGTTTAAGAGAATAGGTGCCCGGGGCATTAAATATAAGGGCTGTTTGAGGAGTAATGGTTCCACTAACAATGCTACTACTTGGAGATGGACCGGCAAGAGAATAGTTGAAAACAGTTGATGTGGACGTGGGAATTGGCATGACATAGACATTACAAACACTTTTTGAGCTGCAGCCTATGGTAAAACTTTGCGGACTTGTTAAACTAAACGTTTGTGAATTGCTTTGTTTGATTACAAAAAGACAAATAAAAAACAAGATTTTTTTCATGTGAAGGGTTTTGCTAAAATGTGCAAAAACCATGCCGTGTAATCACAAAAAAAATCCGGCTTTTTGGCCGGATTTTAAAGTACGCTTATTAAATTTTATTTTTTAGCATCGGCCAAAAACTGAGCTAAACCGCTATCGGTTAAAGGGTGTTTTAATAAGGCGGTAATGGCGCTGAGCGGACAGGTAGCCACATCGGCACCAATACGGGCACACTCAATAATATGCATGGGGTGACGAACGCTGGCGGCTAAAATTTGTGTTTCAAAACCGTAGTTATCGTAAATTAAACGTATGTCTTCAATTAAACGTAAACCATCGGTACTCACATCGTCCAAACGTCCAATAAAGGGCGACATATAAGTAGCACCGGCTTTAGCAGCTAAAAGTGCTTGTCCTGCCGAGAACACCAGCGTACAATTGGTTTTAATGCCTTTTTCGGTAAAATATTTTATAGCACGAATGCCATCTTTAATCATAGGAATTTTTACCACAATTTGCGGGTGTAATTCAGCCAAAGCTTCACCTTCACGCACCATGCCTTCAAAATCGGTTGAAATCACTTCTGCGCTTACATCACCGGTAACCAGGTTACAGATGTCAACATAGTGTTTTAAAATATTATCCTGACCCTTAATGCCTTCTTTGGCCATTAAAGAGGGGTTTGTAGTTACACCATCCAAAACGCCCATTTCCTGCGCTTCTTTTATTTGGGCCAGATTAGCCGTATCGATAAAAAATTTCATGTTTTTTTAAATTAATTGTAATTTTTGAAGGCATAAAGATAGGAGATTGCACTTCATTTTATTAAAATACTTTTAACAAAGCATTAAGATTGTGCAATAGAATTAGCACAAAGCCAGGAGGTACTCCAGGCACTTTGAAAATTAAAGCCACCGGTAATGCCATCAATATTCAATACTTCCCCACAAAAAAATAATCCGGGTAGTAATTTACTTTGCATGGTTTTAAAATCTACTTCCTTTAAATTAACGCCGCCACAGGTCACAAACTCCTCTTTAAACGTTGTTTTGCCTTCCATTTTAAATGTTGAATCGGCCAGATTTTGTGCGAGTTTACTGAGTTGTTTATTGCTCAGTTCGGCCCAGGGTTTAGTATTTTGAATGTCTGACTGTAAACATAAATATTCCCAAAGTCGTTTGGGTAAATTAAAACAGGCCTGCGTGTAAGGCAGGGCTTTGTTTTTATCTTTTTGAATAAGTTTTAATTCCGATTCAACTTCATGTTGTTTAAAAGGATACACCCAATTAACGCGGATGCCGGAAACATAATTACGCACAAAAAATTCTTCTGCAGCAAAGGCCGATAATTTTAGTACCGCCGGTCCGCTTAGTCCCCAGTGGGTTACAAGCACCGGTCCCTGATACGAAATTTTATTATCAGCTAATTTTACTTCAGCCATGGGTACACTAATGCCTTGTAATTCTTTCCGAATGCTTTCGTTGGGTAAATTAAGGGTGAACAAACTTGGTATAGGCGAATCGATTTTATGTCCTAAATTTTTGATCAGATCATAGGCGCCAGCTTTGTTATGGCCACCAAAGGCACAAATGATGAAGTTGGCAGAAAGCTCTCCCTGATTGGTTTTTAGCTGAAAACCTGTTGTGGTTTTTTGAATCGAAAACACTTCGGTTTGTGTTTTTATTTGGATATTGCAGTGTTGAGCGAGTTTTAGAAAACAATCCACAATGGTTTGGCTGTCGTTAGAGTAGGGGAACATGCGACCATCTTCTTCGGTTTTTAAAACAATACCCTGTTCTTTAAACCAGTTAATGGTATCCTGTACGGCAAATTTTGCAAACACCTGTTGTAGTTCTTTTCGGCCCCGGGGGTAATTTTTTACCAATTCTGCATTGTCGAAACAATGGTTGGTTAGATTACAGCGACCGCCACCCGAGACTTTTACCTTGGAGAGTAATTTGTTTGTTTTTTCAAGAATACTGATCTGGGCAGAAGGGTCTTTTTGCGCCAGATTGATGGCAGAAAAAAATCCGGCAGCACCGCCTCCAATAACTATGACTTGTTTTTTGATGCCACTAAGTTAAGCAATCGAAAACATTTGACAGGTAGGGAAGGAGGGAATTAGTTTTTAATTAATTCCACCCAGCCTTTAAATGGTTTTCCTCCGTTACCAAGATCGATGATGTAGAAATACGTAGAAGGTGATAATTTATCGGGATCTTTCGTCAGTGTTTTGAATGCTAAGTGGCCTTTAATTGTTTGTTCCAAATTGTATGTGAGCCATGGTCGTTGGCTAACAGTTTAAATTCATTTAGTTTTTTTCTTTCGGTAGATAAAAAATAATAATACCGGTAATAAAAAAATATCTGCCAGCAGGGCAATAACAATTGTAATGCAAATCAAAAAGCCAAAATAAAAGGTGCTTTCAAAATCACTGATCATTAAACTCATAAAACCTCCCAATAAAATAAAGGTGGTTAACACAATTGGTTTCCCGGTCTCGAAGTAGGTGCGTTTAAAGGCGTACAACAAACTTTTTCCATAGCCCAATTCAATTTTTAAGCGCGAAATAAAATGAATGGTATCATCGGTGGCAATACCAAAAGCAATACTGAAAACCAGGGAGGTCGCGGCTTTTAATTCAATGCCGGCAAAGCCCATAATACCGGCAATAATAATTAAGGGAATAAGATTGGGTAAAATAAAAACGAAAACCATGCGCCAGCTGCGATGCAATACAAAGGTGAGAAAAACAATGACAAGAATTGAAAATAAAAACCCCTGGGTCATATTACTCACCATGTACTCATTATTTCTATCAATTAAATGCGCCGCCCCGGTAATATGAACCACAAATACACCCGGTTTAATAGTTGATGCAATAAAGGCCTCCAAGTTTTTATTATGTGCACTTACAATTAAGCTGCCCGAATCGCGAATCTTTGCACTCAATCGGCAGGTTAAACCATCGGCACTAATCACCTTTTTAAGATCTTTGTTCTTTTTGTTTGCCCTTACGAGTTTGGCAATGTTCTCGTAATCGTCGGGTGCCGGAAAAGTGGCCGTGTAATCGCCGGTGGTATTTTGGTAAATGGTTTTTACCAAACTTGAAGGTGATACAATAAAACCGGCGCCATATTCTTTTTTAATAAAATCATCCAGTTTGTTTAGTTCGTTTGTAATCTCGTAATCCCAGCAATTTTTTGTTTTATCACTTAAGGTTATCCTTAATTCGAATGGCCTAACGCCTGAGTAATTGGCATCAAAAAAATTAAAGTCCTGTTTAATTTTTACTTTATCACTCAAATCTTCAAGCAGTATATTATTGACTCTTATTTTGGTGATGCCCCAAATCGAAAGCAGAAAAACAATGGATGTCATAACTAGAATGGTTTTCTGATGACGAAAGATCCAAAACAAGCCGCTTCGCATACTTCGGTGCGTGCGGTTATTTTCATCGTGCACTTTTAATAAACGTTTTGGTGTAAAAAAGTAAAGCAGTGCCGGAAGTAGGGTATAGGTTAACACAAAAGCAATGCTAATACCAATAGAGGTGTAAATTCCGAATTCTCGAATGGGTTTAATGCTCGAAAACAGCAAGGATAAAAAACCAACAATGGTGGTTATGAGTGTTAAAAATGTGGGAAAGCCAACCTCCTTTAAAATAAGTCGGTAAATTTTATCGCGTTCGGTTCCTTTATTTAGCTCTTCAAAATACTTTGAGAAAAAATGCACCACATCGCTCATTCCTGTTACAAAAATCATGGTAGGCAGCATGGTACTCATAATGTCAATGGGTTTACCCATCAGGCTCATGATACCGAGCGTCCAAACAATTGAAATAAGCACAATGCTTACAGGTACAATAATGCCGTAAATGCTTCTAAAGCTGAACCATAAAAAAATGATGACTATAAAAAAAGACAAGATTAAAAAAACCGTGAATTCTTTTTGAAGATTTTTTAGATAAACTTTTTGTGCGAAAATTCTTCCAACGTAATGTATTTCATCAAAATGGTAGGAGGTCAAGCACTTCTCTATGCTGTTTGCCAGAGAATCGCTTTGTTTTTTTGTCAGCTTATCCTGCGTTTTAATAAAGATGCTTAACGACTTTGCATTTTGAGGGAAGTAGGAGCCAATTAAAAAAGGAGAACGGTAAATATTGATGCTATCCTCGGCATACAGGCTTTCATCTTCGGGATGCATAAGCCGGGTTTGCACCGGAACCAAAGTGCCTAAAGAGGTGTTTTTGAGCGTAGTAGGAGAGTTTACTTGTTTTGTAAAAGGAAGTAGTGAGAGGTCTTTACTTAAACTATCAACACTGAGTAAAAAATCTTTTTTAAAAATTCCCTTTTTGTTTTCAAGAGCCAGCAATACAAATTCATTGTCGTATTCAAAGGTTTCGCGGTAGTGGTTGTAAAGTTCCAGTTCATTATCCTCATTCGGAAAGAAGGCCTCAAAGTCGTAATCAAAACGCAAGTTAATGAGGTGGGTTCCAAAAACAAGGCTGAGTAAAATAACCAGTACAAAGGTAAGTTGATGGTATGTTTTTTGATTTTTGATAGTGGACAAAGCTAATAACAAAACAAATCTAAAAAACCATAATTCTTCTTAATCTTTCAATTCTAATTAAGGAAAGATAGTATCTTTGGTCTCGTTTTTAAAACACGCATTTTTTCAAATTGTTTTCGAATTATAAAAATTAAATCAAATCAGTATGCCAAAAGGAATTTATAAAGTGCCGGTTGCGGTGAATGAACCCATTAAATCGTATGTGCCCGGAAGTGTCGAACGTATTGAGCTGCAAGCCATGTTGAAAGAACTTCGCAGTAAAAAAATTAATATCCCCATGTATATTGGCGGTAAGGAAGTAGAAAGTAATATCCTTGTGCGCCTTTATCCACCGCACGATCATCAGCATGTATTGGGTCATTTTCATAAAAGCGATAAAAACCATGTCAATGCCGCTATTGATGCAGCCCTTGCTGCTAAAGAGCGTTGGGCTAATATGGCCTGGGAACAAAGGGCCAGTATTTTCTTAAAAGCAGCCGAATTAATTGCCGGCCCTTACCGCGCTAAATTAAATGCTGCCACCATGTTAGGTCAGAGTAAGAATGTGTTTCAGGCCGAAATTGACAGCGCTTGCGAGATCATTGATTTTTTAAGATTCAATGTTCAATACATGACCGAAATTTATGCCGATCAACCGGTGTCCTCTCCCGGTGTTTGGAATCGTTTGGAATGGCGACCATTAGAAGGTTTTATTTATGCCTTAACACCCTTTAATTTCACCGCCATAGCCGGTAATTTACCGAGCAGTTGTGCCATGATGGGAAATGTGGTAGTTTGGAAACCTAGTAATACAGCAGTATACAGCGCTAATGTGCTGATGGAGATCTTTAAAAAGGCCGGTTTACCGGATGGGGTAATTAACCTTATTTACCCGAGTGGTCCTGATGCTGCTGAAGTTGTATTTAATCACAAAGATTTTGCCGGCATTCATTTTACTGGTAGCACCGAAGTGTTTCAAAACATCTGGCAAACCATTGGTAACAACATTCATAAATACCGTTCGTACCCACGTATAGTAGGGGAGACCGGCGGTAAAGATTTTATCTTAGCGCATAAATCGGCCGAACCCAAATCATTGGCGACAGCTATTTCACGTGGTGCTTTTGAATATCAGGGACAAAAATGTTCGGCGGCTTCTCGTGCCTATATCCCTTCTAATATTTGGGAAGAAGTGAAAGCTTTTGTTTTGGCTGATTTAAAAACCATGAAAATGGGACCAACCGAAGATTTTACCAATTTTGTTAATGCGGTAATTGATGAGAAAAGTTTTGACAAACTAGCCAAATACATTGATGCTGCTAAAAAAGATCCTACTGTGGAAATCATTGCCGGTGGTAATGGCGATAAATCGAAAGGCTATTTTATTGAGCCAACCATTATTGTGGCAAGTGATCCAAAATATGTGACTATGTGTGAAGAATTGTTTGGTCCGGTTTTAACCATTTTTGTTTACGATGCTGATAAATTTGAAGAGACCTTAGCCTTGGTTGACAGCACTTCGATGTATGCCTTAACAGGCGCTATTTTAGCTCAAGATCGTTATGCTATTGAATTGGCGACAAAAAAACTGAGTAACTCGGCTGGTAACTTTTACATTAATGATAAATGCACCGGGGCAGTAGTTGGCCAGCAACCTTTTGGAGGTGCTCGTGGAAGCGGAACTAATGATAAGGCCGGTGCTAAAATTAACTTATTACGTTGGGTATCGCCACGTACCATCAAAGAAACCTTTGTGCCGGCGGTAGATTATAAATATCCATTTTTGCAAGCTGATTAATTTTTTCACTTGTGCCCCCACGTGTGGTATTTAATAAAAATGTCTGTTCCCAAAGGGGTTCAGGCATTTTTTTTGACGAAAAAACGGTCAGGCAATCAATTAAAACCTTACATTAGCTTCAAATAATTCAATAAAAACGACCAATAGTACCATACATGAAATTTAAATTATCACTTGCACTTTTAAGTTTATCTACTCTTTTAAATGCACAAACAACCGGTTCAGCACTTAACCAAGATTCGAAACTAAATAAACGCGGTTGTGGAACCGTTATACCATCGGCCGAGTGGGATGCTTGGTTTAATCAAAAAGTAAACGCGTATAAAGCGAAACAAGCCAGTGGTAAGGTACAATCAATGACCATCACCATTCCGGTTATTGTACATGTTATTCATGGAGGTCAAACGATAGGAACTTATCCTAATCTTTCGCCAAACCAAATTAACTCACAAATTACGGTTTTGAATAAAGATTTTGGAGGCATTGGTTTAAATACCTTTAAACTCGCCGCTACAGGTTTTTCGGCTGTTGGTGTTGCGAATACAAATGTTTCCTTTTGCATGGCTCAATATGACCCTAACGGTATGCCGCTAACAGAAGCGGGTATTGAGAGGGTAAATTATAATACGAATAGTTGGACCAATCCGGCGACTCCTGCAACAGCGTCTGCTTTCCAAAATTTAATGGATAATACCATTAAACCGAATACCATTTGGGATCCTACTTATTATTTTAATATTTGGATTTCGGATGTTAATTCAGGCGCGCAACTACTCGGTTACGCTACTTTTCCTGTTGCGACAAGCTTAAGTGGCTTGGGAGGCGGTGGTAATTCTCAAAACGATGGTATTTGGGTGTGGTCTAAATCGTTTGGAAACACCGGTACACTTGATCCAACATATAATAAGGGACGCACAGCCACCCATGAAGCCGGTCACTGGCTTGGTTTACGCCATATTGGTGGTGATGGTAATAATAACCCGGCTGGTGATTGTAATGCCACTGATTATTGCAATGACACCCCGCCACAAAAAGGTGGTTTTGGTACTGGGCAATACGGTCAAAATTTTGGTAACCCAACGTACCCGCTGCATGCCAATGCCTGTTCACCTAACGATCCTTATGGTGACATGTTTATGAATTTTATGGATTATGTGGATGATCCTTGGTGTTATATGTTTACACCCGATCAAAATACCCGCATTCAAACTGCATTAGCAGAAGGTGTGTACCGTAATCAACTTAGTGCGAGTGCATCCACGTTATGTGCCGGTTTGCCGGATGCAGGATTTATTTTGCCAGCTCAAGCCTGCAAAAATGAAACTATTAACTTGGCGAATCAAACCACCGGTGCAGCTACATTAAGCTACAGCTGGACATCAAAGCCTAGTACCGGTTCAAGTTTTGCGCCTTCCAACACCGATGCACATCCAAGCATTCATTTTAGTGCTGTTGGTTCTTATACAATAAATGTGATTGCCTCCAATGCTATTGGTGTGACTACCTATTCTGCTGTCATTGAGGTTTCTGATTGTACCGGATTGCAAAACACTTCCATGTTTGACCGTGAAATCCATGTGATTCCAAATCCAAGCAGTGGTCTGGTTAACATTCAATCGAACCTTATTAAAAACCAAAACATTGAAGTGGATGTTTATAACTCTTTGGGTGAATTGCTCATTCACAAAAATGCATTTGTTCAAAACTCAGATGTTATTGAAGTCAATATGAATGAATTTGCCAATGGCGTATATAGTGTTCGAATCAGTAATGGCACTGAAAAAGCCACCAGAAGACTGATTATCGCCAAGTAATTAAACTTATTGTCTTTTGAAAAGCTCTCCAAACAGGAGAGCTTTTTTTATTAATACAACTTTGTTCAAAGGTATAAACAGTGGGTTTGTTAAGAATTAAACGCAAAGCCCTCTCAGAACAGCTACTTTACAATTATTTTTGCCATTAATGGCCGCAAAAAGTAAAACAGAAATGAGTCTTAAGGAGGTAATAGCCCTTATTACCTTGTTAGATGATCCTGACGAAGTAATCTATGTTCAGGTCAAAGATCGTTTTGTTACTTTGGGGCCACCTGCCATTCCCCACTTAGAAACTGCTTGGGAAAATAGTTTTGACGCCATCATGCAAAAGCGGATCGAAATTATCATCCACACCATACAATTTGAGCGCCTTCAAAAAGCCTTAAAAGAATGGGCTAAGGAAGATCACGATGATTTGCTAAAGGGAATTTTAATTTTAGCCCGTTATCAATATCCCGATTTGGATGAGAACAAAGTAAAAAAACAGCTGCAGCAGATTAAACAGGATGTGTGGCTTGAATTACATGAAGATCTGACTGCTCTTGAAAAGGTAAAGATTATCAATCATATTTTATTTGAAGTACATCAGTTTAGTGGAAATATTACTAACTACCATGCCCCACAGAACTCATTCATTAATAATGTTTTAGAAAGTAAAAAAGGAAATCCCTTAATGCTGAGTGTGGTTTACATCCTTATTTGTAAGGAGCTGAACATTCCGGTATATGGCATTAATTTGCCTCAACATTTTGTGTTGGCCTATTTAAACGATTACGCCAACTTAATGGATGTGAACAATAAAACCTTATCGAATAATATTTTATTTTACATCAATCCCTTTAGTAAGGGGCTCATGTTCAACCAAAAGGACATTGATCAATTTCTCAAACAACTAAATCTTGAGCCTGAATCAAAGTATTATTTACCTTGTTCGAATATTGAGATTTTAAAGCGTTGTTTAAATAACCTTGTTTTCTCGTATGAAAAACTGGGTTATATGGAAAAAGTGGAGGAATTAAAAAACCTCGACAGTCAGTTATAATGCCCCTTTGGGCGGTATTTTTATTATGGCGATTTTCTTTTTACCTTTAGTCTGATATTTTAAAACCACATCTTATGAAAAAAACAATGTATACATTGGCTTTTGTAGCTTTTTTTAGCCTGCTAAGCAATGCGCAAGACAACAATTCGTTAAAAAAACACGAATCCGCTCAAGCGGTAAATCCTGATGGAACAACGAGTCCAGCAGCAACCGAAAAAGCAACGCCAAAAGCTGATGATGGCAAAACTGTTCAGAAAAAAGAAGGGGAAGTAAAACCAGCCGGTGGAACCCGCATGGCAATTACTGAAAAAGGGATTCCTGCTTCAAAAGCAAAAGAGGAAAAGGCGACTAAAAAAGAACAGCCAAAAAGCGAATCTAAATAATTGAACATAAAAAAACCGGAGTTAATTCCGGTTTTTTTTATGACTTTTTTCGTTGGTTTATTTCATCTCTAATTTTAGAGGCCATTTCGTATTTTTCATCATCCAATGCGGTTTGTAGCATGCTCTTCAACTCTTCGGTACTTTTCGATTTGTATTCGTCATTCTCGGTGATTTTCGGATTATCTTTTACATCACTTAAAGGTACTTCGCTTATTGAATTTACTTCAATATCATCATCCAGAACAATTCCTGCACTTTTTAAAATAAACTCGTAGGTGTAAATTTCGCAACCAAAGCGTACCGCTAATGCAATGGCATCGCTGGTTCTGGCATCAATTTCTACTTCACGCGTGCCATCGGTACAAATAAGTTTGGCATAAAAAATACCTTCTACTAAATTGTAAATTAAAACTTCACTTACATTAATATCAAAAGTTTGCGCAAATGATTTAAAAAGGTCGTGGGTAAGTGGGCGACTTGGACTCATTTTTTCGAGTTCAATGGCAATTGCCTGCGCTTCAAATCCACCGATGATTATAGGTAATCTTCTGGAACCTGAACTCTCACCCAACACCAGAGCATAGGCCCCACTTTGCGTTTGACTATAGCTCAATCCAACAATTTCTAAGCGTACCTTTTTCATTCAGTGAATCCTAATTTAAGATTTTTTTTTATGCTTAGTTTTGATTTGCTTTAAATTTTTTAACGGCTTCTGTTAACTTCGGCAAAATAGAGAAAGCGTCCCCAATAATACCGTAGTCGGCCGATTTAAAAAATGGGGCTTCCTTGTCGTTGTTTATTACCACAATGGTTTTGCTTCCGTTAACCCCGGCTAAATGTTGAATTGCACCTGAAATACCAATGGCAATGTATAAATTCGGACGGATGGCAATACCGGTTTGACCAACGTGTTCGTGGTGTGGACGCCAGTGCATATCGGCAACCGGACGAGAACAAGCGGTGGTGGCTCCCAATGATTTAGCAAGATCTTCAACCATGCCCCAGTTTTCGGGACCTTTCATACCGCGGCCGGCACTTACAACCAGTTCAGCTTCCGGCAATGGAATCATACCACTGGTATCGGTTGATTTGGTTACTTTAATCACAATTTTTGAAGCCATGCCACTTAAATCCACTGCATATTCTTCAACACTGGCTTTATTTTCAACTAATTTTACCGGGAAACTATTTGGTAAAAGTGAGATGAGTTTTACGTCGCTGGTAATACTATATAATGCGGTTGCTTTTCCTGAGAATACATTTTTCTTAACCTCAAAAGAAGTACCATTAATTTGTGGATAATCTACAGCGCCTGCTACCAGTCCGGCTTTTAACCTGGCCGATAAACGTGGGGCAACTGCTTTGCCAAGCAAATCAAAGGCAAACACAATTACTTTGGCAGTCTCTGTTTTGGCAGCTTGTTCAATTGCAGTGCTAACAAACATGCTATCGCTGTTTAATTTATCGTTTTTTAAACTTAATATTTTATTTGCACCAGCTTTTCCAAGTTCTTCCAATTGGGTAGCGTCGGCATTGTTCACCATAACGGTTACGCTCGAGTTGGTTAACTCGGCAATTTTAGCAGCGTAGTTAATGCATTCTAAGGACGCTTTTTTTACGCGGCCTTTATTTATTTCGGTATAAACGAGAACTGACATAAGACGTATTGAATTTTATAATTAAATGACTTTAGCTTCGGTATGCAATAAGTTAACTAACTCCTCCATTTGATCTTCGTTAAGCATTTTGCAGGTGGTTCTACCGGCACTTAGGCTGAACGATTTTACAGATGTAAGAGCCGTTGCTCCGTTAGAGGCAATAACCGTTAAGGGTTTGGTACGGGCAGCCATAATGCCACGCATGTTAGGAATGCGTTGATCGGCCATGCCTTTAGCACAACTTACAACCAATGGTAATTCACATTCTACTACCTGTGCTCCGCCATCAATATCCTGTTCGAGGGTGGCTTTGTTACCGGCTATGTCTAACTTGGTTGCTAATGATATAAATGGGAGATCTAAGATGCCGGCAACCATACCTCCAACTGAGGAGCCGTTGTAATTAATGGTTTCTTTACCAACTAATATTAGGTCGTAACCATTGGCAGTGGCATAAGTAGCAATTTGTTCGGCTACAAATAACGCATCCGGACCATCGGAATCAATTCTCACTGCATCATCGGCACCAAGCGCTAATCCCTTGCGAATGGTTGCTTCACTATCCACTAAGCCTACATGTAAAATGGTTACTTTTTCGGCCAAATTAGCCTCTTTTAATTCGAGGGCTCGCACTAAGGCATACCATTCATCATAAGGATTAATAACAAAAGTTACACCGACCGCATTAAATTTGGTATCAGCATCGCTGAACTGAATTTTTGTGGTGGTATCCGGTACATTGCTTATTGCAACTAAAATTTTCATATACGTATTTGTTTTATTTTAATGCCAATTACTTGAGTGCAAATTCGATGCTTGCTTTAAAACTGATGGCCTCATCTATTTTAAAGAGGTGCAAAAATAAGAATATTATCGGCTTGAGCCAATGCTTTTTGAAGTTTTATTAGTGGCTTTTTATAAACAAAGTAGGGCTTTTGTTTAAGGTTTACTTATGCATTAATTGATCGGAGAAAGAGCAGGGCAGGGAATAGGTAAACAAAAATAAAACCGACCTGTTTAGAGGTCGGTTTTAAACAAATTCAAAACTCAAAAAATTTTTAGCGCAGTATGAGGTCCATGTTTTTTTCGGCAATCATTTTTTTAAGGTTGAAGAGGCCATAACGCATTCTTCCCAAAGCGGTATTAATGGAAACGTTCGTGAATTCAGAAATCTCTTTAAAACTCATGTCGTAATAGATGCGCATTAATACGACTTCACGCTGATCGGCAGGTAATTCGTTAATAAGGTTGCGGATACTTTTCCTGAAAACGCCTTTTTCTTCGGCACTGTGTCTGGGTTCTTCGGCCGAAAGGGAGTTAAATACCGAAATTTCCTCACCTTCATCGTTTACATAAACCGGCATAGGAGGCATTTTTTTCGCTCTTCTAAAATGATCGATAATCAGGTTACGGGCTATACGTAGAATCCAGGGCAAAAACTTGCCTTCTTCGTTATACTGGCCCTTTTTAATGGTTTGAATAACCTTAATAAAAGTATCTTGAAAAATATCTTCCGCTAGCTGACGGTCTTTAACCACCATAATAATAGAAGAAAAGATCTTTCTTTTGTGACGGGTTAGTAAAACGGCGAGGGATTCTTCGTTTCCGCCAATGTAGAGTTCTACTAACTCATGATCGTTTAACAATTGAATGGACATGTTTATTACTTGCTTTAAGGTTCGGTACGTGCTAGTAAATGTCTATTCTATTGGCGAAAATTTTAAGATTACACACAAATGTAGTTTATTTATGTTAAAAAAAATGACCAAAATGTTAAAACGCTTGAAATTTTGAGTGAAAGTGGTGTTTGACTGAGTGAATGAAAAATCAGCCTGATTTTAAGGCAAACGGTAAAGATAAAAAAATGGGTAAGCTACTTCCATCGCACCGCTCAACCACTTACCCTTGCTCCGTTCCCAGCCTGGGGGATTCAGCAGGAGCTGGTCGTGAAAGACTTACCCGCTGCAAATTTAACAATAATTTTTATTTTACAATTATAATTATAAAATTTGTAGCTAATGAATTGCGTTCTTTACGCAACATTTTATGAATCTATCTATTGTAATTCCTCTTTTCAACGAACAAGAATCCCTACCCGAGCTGTACGAGTGGATTACCCGTGTGATGCAGCAAAATAAATACTCTTATCAGATTCTTTTTATAGATGACGGTTCAAAGGATAAATCCTGGGAGGTCATAGAAGAGCTCAGTGCGAGTGACCAACGCGTGAAAGGCATTAAGTTTCGACGCAATTACGGTAAATCGCCTGCTTTGCACGTTGGTTTTGGTTTGGCTGAAGGGGATGTGGTTATAACCATGGATGCGGATTTGCAAGATAGTCCGGATGAAATTCCGGGATTATATACCATGATTATGACAGATGGTTATGATTTGGTGAGTGGTTGGAAACAAAAGCGTTACGACAATGCCTTTACCAAAAATTTACCTTCCAAATTATATAATTACACC
Organism: Sphingobacteriaceae bacterium; assembly: GCA_947480015.1. GTDB lineage: Bacteria > Bacteroidota > Bacteroidia > B-17B0 > Aurantibacillaceae > Aurantibacillus. The sequence continues at coordinate 7,702 of CANKBS010000015.1, read as the reverse complement.
AATCGTAAAATTAGTGGTATTCAATTACACGACATGAATTGTGGTTTAAAAGCCTACAAAAATCAAGTTGTAAAAAGTATAGAAGTATATGGTGAGATGCACCGTTTTATTCCGGTGATGGCGAAGGCTGCTGGGTTTGACAAGATAGGGGAGAAGGTGGTGCAACATCAAGCCCGAAAATATGGTGTCAGTAAGTTTGGATGGAATAGGTTTATTAATGGCTTTCTGGATTTAATGACCATTACTTTTCTTTCTAAGTTTGGTAAACGACCCATGCATTTTTTTGGTGTGATTGGTACCTTGTTATTTATATTGGGATTTGGTTTTGCCTTTTACCTTGGCGTGAATAAATTGTATTGTGTTTTTACGCATCATACAGCGCGACTCATTAGCCAGCGCCCATCCTTTTATATTTCTTTAGCCTGTATGATTATTGGAAGTATGATGTTTTTAGCCGGATTTATTGGCGAACTGGTTTTAAGAAACAGTTCTATTCGTAATAATTATCTTATCGATAAACAAACCAATTAAGTTATAGGCGATGGAACCTAAAAAGCGACCTCGCCGCATACCGCTCACTGCTGAAGAAGTAGGCAATGTCATTGCTTACAAAAAACGTCGGGAGATTATAATTCTTCAGAAATTAAAAAGTTCGCGGATTTATAAATTTCAAAATTTATGTAATGTTGTTTGCTTTTTTATTTATTGCGAATTGTTGTTTTGTTTTTTTGGTCCTTGTCATTTTGATGCACACTTTTCGAAAAATATGTTTGTAAAACATGGTAATGGCCCTGCAAAAAACGGTGCCATGATTGTTGCCAGTATTGAGATTACAGGTATTAATAACAAGGAATACACCCTCATTGTGGATGACTATGTGGCGAGTCCGGCAAAACAATCGAACTTTTTTATAGGCAAAGATTTTTTATTACAAAAAGAACTCAAAGGTTCGGTTGAAACATCCTCACATTGTTTTCGGCTTTTTTCTGCCAGTCCAATTATCTTTCTCTCTGTTTTTTTTGCACTTATTTCTACGGTTGCCTTTATGTTTAATTTAAATGAGAGTGCTTATTCTTTAACGGCTTTAACGGTACTTAATGCCCTTACACTCTTTGGCATTCTGTTGTACTAAGTCAACATAGCGCACAGTTAGGAATCAGTTTTAACAACATATATTTATTTTATGTAAAAAATAATTTAATTGAGCTCATCAAGTCCTCCTGGTCTAATTTTTAAAAATCACTTAAAAAAAACAATTTAAGGATTAGTGGAGGGTAGTTATATTATTATAAGACAATAGGCTGGTATAAACGTTAATCACAAAATCGTGGTCACTCCGTACATTTGCACACTAGGGTCAGGTTCAATTTGAATCAGGTTTTTTTTTACATACTATTTTTATAACTTAAGCGTTGTATATTTGCAAACTGTGAAACACGTGTTTAAACTTCTTTTTGGTCTCCTCGGAGTATTTGTACTTTGTAATATAAGTGCGTGTAAAAAAAACACCTTTGCCACTGATCCCGCTTCGAAGCTTAATTTCTCGCAAGATTCGGTTTTATTTGATACGGTGTTTACGACCATTGGTTCTTCTACACAAAACATTCGTGTTTATAATAAAAACAAAAAAAAGATTAAGATCTCTGCCATTATTCTTGAAGGAGGAACCACTTCGCCGTTTATTATTAATGTGGATGGGGCTAAGGGAAGCAGTTTTAGCGATATTGAAATTGGGCCGGATGATAGTTTGTATATATTTATTCAGGTGAATGTAAATCCCAATAATGCAAACTCGCCACTTATAATTACTGATGCCATACATTTTACTTTAAATGGAAATGAACAAAAAGTCATACTTGAGGCCTGGGGTCAGGATGCCTACTATCACTATGCTCAAGACGCAGTGAAATTTAAGGACGGCACCTATTTCCCTTATTCCTATTGTGATCATTTAAAAAAATCATTCGACCCAATAAATGGTGAAATTGTTTGGAAAAACGACAAGCCCCATGTTATTTATGGCTATTGCGCTGTAGATTCGGCGGTGAAATTAAAAATACAAGCCGGTACCAAGATTTATTTAAATTATAAAGCCGGCCTTTGGGTCTTGCAGGGCGGACAAATACAAGTATTGGGTAAATTGGGCAATGAAGTTATTTTTCAGGGTGCCAGAAGGGAAAAAGATTATGCCAATGATCCGGGACAATGGGATCGCATTTGGATAAACGAAGGGAGTGATGATAATATTATTGATTATGCCATTATTAAGAATGGTTATATAGGCGTGCAAGCTGAATTGTTTGGCGACGATACCACCTTGGCTAAAAAAAGAACCCTGAGCATTACCAATACAAAAATTCAAAACATGAGTAAATGGGGTTTGTATGGCTTTTATTTCCGCATTTATGGGGCAAACAATGTCATTAGTAATTGTCAAGAATATTCGCTTAATGTACTAATGGGTGGGGAATATTATTTTTTGCATTGCACTTTTGCTAATTACTGGGGAACCGATTCACCTCGAGATAAACCAGCTGTAAGCTTAAATAATTACAGCACGCAACAAACGGTGCCTATTTGGGCTTATTTTGGAAATTGTATCATTGACGGGAAATTAGATAATGAATTAGCCGTTGATCTTAAGTCGGCCACCAACGTTACGCCAAGTTATACTTTTAGCAGTTGTTGGATGAAAACCAGTGTAAATACCAGTAACGCGGCCTATTTTAAGGATGTAGTTAAAGGCGATAAAAATGCTATTATAAATTACAAAGATGTAATTACCTATAATTTTGAACCGGCCAGTAGCGAAACACGTTTAAAGAATTTTATTTCGGCACAGGCTAAGAGCGATGCCGCTTTGGTAAAAGTGGACATTGCCGGCAAAAACAGAAATCTCAATAACATTAGTGTTGGCGCATACGAAATTCAATAGAATTTTAAAATTTTGTGGTTTCTATCTTATTTCCCATTAAATTTGCGCCCGAATGAATCCTATCTCAAATTCTCCAAATAAACAAATCATCTACTGGTTACTGAGTGGTTGTTTGTTAATCTACATCATGGTGCTTGTTGGTGGCTTAACGCGGTTAACCCATTCAGGACTATCCATAACCGATTGGAGTTTTATGGGTTCCGTTCCACCACTAAACGAACAGATGTGGCAAGAGCGTTTTATGAAATACCAGCAAAGTCCTGAATTTGAAAAAATAAATAATACCATGACCTTGGTGGAGTTTAAACCTATTTTTTTATGGGAGTACATTCACCGTATGATTGGACGTACGATGATGTATGTGTTTGCTCTGGGTTTTATTTATTTTTTGTGGAAGAAAAAAATATATAAAACGATGTGGCCTTCGTTTGTGCTTTTATTTTTTATGGGCGCCATGCAAGCAGTTATAGGTTGGTGGATGGTTTATAGCGGCTTACAGCAGCAACCCGCAGTAAGTCATTACCGATTAGCCACTCATTTATTAAGTGCTTTTACTTTGGCTGCTTTTACTTTTTGGTTTGCACTTAAACTTATTTATCCGAAAGAGGAGGTAGAAGTTTGGGATGGAAAAAAACTAGGAGGAATCAGTATCCTTTTTTTTATGGTGCTAATTTTGCAGATAATTTATGGTGCTTTTACGGCTGGTTTTGTAGAAGGTAATAATGCCACCATTCGTCCGGGACATATCTTTAACAACTGGCCTAAAATGGGTGAAGGATGGATGCCTGAACAGGTTTACATGAAAGATTCGTTTTTTCAGAATGCTTTTGAAAACCCTAGTGGCATTCAGTTTATACACCGAATGTTGGCCTTATTGGTTGTGTGTTTGGTTTGTTTTATTTGGTATCGGTCAACTAAATTAAAACTCAACAAACAGCAAGATTTGGCTATTACTTTAGTGGTATATGCAGTCACCATTCAATTTATTTTAGGGGTCTTAACGCTTATTTATCAGGTGCCTTTAATCATGGGTGCTTTGCATCAAACCGGGGCTTTCTTTTTGTTTTTATCAAGCCTTTATTTACTGTTTCAATTATTTAATAAACCAAAAATCTCATCGTGAGCGATTTTACACAGAATGAAGCCGGAACTGGAGAAGAAAAAACGTCCGGTTTAAGTTTCCCACCTAAGCCTATTTTAATTGAAAAAAATCAAAATGCCATTACACGCTCATTGATTTCATTAGTTATTTATGCGCTGTTATTTTACTTTTTGTTTGATCAAAATTTGGTTTATATAGCCGCTATTTTATTGGTGATTATCATACATGAAATGGGGCATTTTTTATTCATGAAATTGTTTAATTACAGCAATGTAAAAATATTTATTGTGCCTTTATTGGGAGCCTTTACCACCGGTAAAAAGCAGCAGGTATCGCAATTTCAATTGTGTTTAATTATTTTGGGCGGACCCGTACCCGGTATCCTAATTGGAAGTGTTTTATTTTGGTTGAATAAGGACCTGCAAAGTGAAACGCTTAAAGTTTTAGCGAATTCGTTTTTAATTATTAATCTGTTGAATTGTTTGCCTTTTTATCCACTAGATGGTGGGCGATTAATGGAAACCCTGTTCTTTAGAGAGAATTATGTCATTCGCTTAGTATTTGGAATTATTTCAATCGTTGCTTTATTGTTTATGTGTTTGTATAATCCCTTGCTCATCATCATTCCCGCTTTAATTGGATTAGAGTTGTACAATGAGAACAAACATCAAAAAATAAGAGAGTATTTAAAGCAAGAACGTATTAATTATCACCTTGATTATGCGAGTTTAAGTGATAAAAATTATTGGTTAATTCGTGATTGTTTATTGTTTTCTTTTCCGAAAAAGTACATTGGCATAAGTGCCGGAAAATATGACTACACGGCTGCTGAACCCATACTCATACAACATGTAAGTTCGGTTTTACAAGTGAATTTAAAATTTGATTTAAGTACTTTTTTTAGAATATTGGTGCTTTTATTTTACATGGCTGTTTTTATTGCACCTGTGATAGTGGTCGTGCTTAATCGTTAATTCATTGGTCTTTTGTTTAATTTTTTCATTCTTTAAAAAAGGTGACAAGTCTTAGTAAGCTTGTATACCCAATTAACAATTAATCAATAATTAAGTTTGTTAAAATTTCGACTTTGAAAATATCAGTAATCACTGGATTTTTCATTTAATTTCTTTATCTTAGATATCTAATATCGCGCACTAAAGCTTCTGAGTTGACTTTACTTAAAAATCATATTTTTTTATTGTTATGTTTTATTAGCCTGACTGGTTTTTCTATGAGAGCAGGCAATAATCCGGTTACGTATTATCCCCTTACACCAGTTACTCATAGCTTTGTGGCAAGTGGTGATGTATTTGGGAGTCGCGTGTTTATTGAGAACAAGGGACAGTTTGATTCCAAACTAAAAAATGGCGAGAAAATAGTTTATGCTTATGACACTGGCGATGAACATATTTATTTTACCGGAAAAGGGGTGGTTTACGAATTAAGAAAAAGTTTTCCAATTACTGAGCGCCAAAAAGAAGCCATAGAAGAGGGGAAGAGCATTGTACAAAAACCAGATGACGTTTATTTGGTTACCATGAATTGGCATGGTGCAAGCACTGAAAGTATTTCAATTGAAGCCGGTTTAAAACAAAGCCATTACATCACCTATGGTGCGGCTAAATACAATTCTTCTACTTATAAAAAGATTACCTATAAAAATGTTTATACCAATATTGATGTAGTATACAGTATTCCTGAAGATAAGGGCTATGGCGTTAAGTACAGCTTTATTTTGCACCCGGGAGCCAAGGCATCTGACATTAAGATGCTTTATTCGGGTGATTTTGATAAGGTGAAAAAAAACAATGCCGGTGAAATTATTATTAAAACACCACTGGATGATATTATTGAGCATGTGCCTTCGAGTTATACGTCTGATTCAATAAAAGTAAATTCAGAATTTAGTTTGCATGGCGATACCTTAGGATTTGTTTTTCCGGAAGGGTATGATTCACACAAAACCCTCATCATTGATCCTTGGGTTACTACTATAAGCAGTTTAGCAGCCAATACCTATGCTTATGATGTGGATTATGATTTTGGTGGAAATACTTTTATTTATGGCGGATCAACACCATTTAAAATTGCCTTCTATAATAGTTTGGGTGTTTTAATTTGGACCTTTAGTGGTACCGTGGTATTACCTGTATTTACCACAGGAGTAGGTTATATTAGTAATTTTGCAGTGGATAAATTCACGTCTAAATCTTTTACCGGACAGGGATTTGTTTCAGGTGGTGCCCAGATTATACGACTAGATGCCTTTGGAAATTATGATAATTTTTTGAGTACTCAAAATGGGAGTTACCGCGAGATCTGGGAATTTGGCTTTCATTGTTTAACCGCTGATGTTTATATATTGGGTGGTGGAACCAACTCCAATTTATGCGCCGCTACGATTAATTCTGTTACATCAGCATTAAATGTGACGACTTTTAATCCGCTTAATCCGGCTGCCGGGCAGGATATAGTTTGTAATACCATTGACGATCAGGGAAATATTTTTGTGGTTTTTGCCGGTGCAGTAGGTGTGAGCAACAAATTGTGCAGAGTGAATGCAGGATTTAATAATAATTTATGGTTACAACCAACCGGTTATACAACCTTATTTGAAAGTAGTAACAAATCGGTTTATGCCGGAGCTCCGGTTGGTTCCTCCAATGGTTTTAATTGTTTGGCGGTTAATGGTAATTATCTCTATTTTTATGATGGTAGTAATTTGGCAGCGTATAACAAAACAACGGGTACTGTAGTTGCTTCTACTACGGTACCAGGTTTGGTTAATAAACGTCAGGGTGGTATTGCAGTGGATGATTGTGATAATCTCTACATTGGCGGTGTTGGTAATATTATTACTTATCATTTTACCGGTACTAGCTTTGCAACGCTTACGCCCATTGCCCTTAGCACTACAGTGCTAACGCAGTATGTTTTCGATATAAAATTAAATAAGAATACTAAAATGCTTTATGTTTGCGGGTCTGGTTTTGTTGGGACCTATCAAGCATCCATTAGTAATACCTGTGCCACTGCTCTTGGCATGTGTTTATTTAATCAAGGTGGCGTAGGGGCTAGTAGCACCTCCATTACCTGTGCCACTTTAGGATCGGCAACGGTTACGGCTAATGCAGGAACTGGTCCATTCTCCTATACCTGGATTCCAACCGGGCAAACCGGATCTGTTGCTGCAGGCTTAAGTCCGGGTATTTACACCGTTATTGTTTTTGATGCGGGTTACAATGCAACCTATACAACCACTGTGTTTTTCACTTCACTTATCCCTTTAGGTGCGACTCTTAATTATTCAGGTATTTTAAATTGTAATGGTGCGGGTAATGGAACCGCTAATATTTCAGCCATTAGTGGTGGCTCGGGAAGTCAAAGTTATTTGTGGACGAATGGTTTAACCACTCAAACAACCTCGGCTATCAGCGGCCTCAGCGCGGGTAATTATTCCGTCACGGTCACCGATGCTTTAACGGGTTGTGTTTTTACGCAAAGTTTTGTGATTTCTCAACCCTTGGCTATGACCTTATTTATGAGTGTTAGCAGTCCAACGGCCTGCGTGGGTGATAGCATTACCGTGGCGGGCATGAATACTGGCGGCTCTCCGCCTTATACCTATACCTGGACAGCCGGACCACCTTCACCCACCTATCAGG
>CANKBS010000014.1 GCA_947480015.1 Sphingobacteriaceae bacterium | reverse complement strand
TATATAGAAACCTGGTATAACAAAAATAGAAGGCATAAAAAACTAAATAATTTGACAATTTTGGAACACGAAAAATTAATCAACAATAAACTAAAAAACGCGGCTTAAAGCTAAATGTTTTTTGTCCACTTTTTATTTGCAATTCCAGAACATGTTTTAATGAAATAATAGGACAAACAACATAGGGAACAACAAGACTCTATTTTAAATGGCCCAGATGCTTACTTCGTTTATATTTGGCGAAAAAAACCCTTGCCAAATGGCAAAAGGCTCTCAATCCCTGTTAAAGCTTAGTGTAATACTATCTTCTTAACTGTAGATTCCTTATCAGTAACGACTTTAATAAGCACTACCTGCTCATGTAAATCTAAATTTAAATGGGTGTTGGTTTCGGTAGCGTTTACAATCACATCTTTCATTAATTGTTGGCCCATAATATTATAAACCGAAATGGTTGCTTTGGTTGCTTTGTCAAATTTAGTAGTCACAAAAGCTCCGGTTTGATCTTGATTAATTTGAACGTTGCCATTAGCAGCCGCTACTTCGTTTATACCGGTAGTGTTAAGGGCTTCATCGCGACATAGAATTAAATTAAAACGGGGTGCCGAAGTTGTATCGCTGATCGTAAAAATATAAGGCGTCAAACGAAGATCGTGATAAGTGTTGGTTAGTTTATCAACTATAGCTATGCACATAGGGAAATTAGTGAAGTCGTAAGTGCTTAAAGTATATGTACCACTAGCACTCACTTTTGTAAGTAAGGGAATACTTATGCTGTAGTTTAAAGGTGGTAATGAATTAATCGAATAATCATTGTCATTAGCATCCTTTGTAGAGACCGTAGTGTATTTAGTATAAGGGCCTGGGTAGCCAACATAACCGGGAGACTGAAAGATTTTCTTTGCATCTAACTTATCAGTACCGGGCTTCGCATTTGGGTTAATTCTAATCAAAGTAGCATCCCAGTCAGTACCACCGGCAATTTTAATCCTAAACATTTGATTGTTGATCGCGCTTTGTTTCAGAAGTGGATTGCTCACCACGGAATTGCTAACTTTCATGGTTTCATCAAAATCTAAAGTCCCTCCAACGTCTGCAACCACATAAAATGCTTGTCCGCCTGGAATCACATCAGTTAAAGAGCCTGCACCTCCGGGAGAGGTAGCGCCATTATTAAAAGAAGAAAAACCACCGGAAGTGCCATTCAAATCGGCATTCCAGACGTAAATAGACTGATCGGTGTTACAATTGCTGTTATTATTAAAGTTAATAACCATCAACTCATTATAAGAAATAGGGCTTGCGTAAGGATTCGCAACCAAATTTGAAGCATCGCCACCACTTGTAATTGCCACAGATGTTGTTCCTGTTAACAAAGCACCTGTGTTTATTAAAGTTAAGCCAGTTGTTGTATTCTGACTATTCCCAACATAAACCCAATGGCCAATACCCGGATTAATTACAGAAGACGATGTCAGCTCTACATAACTTATGGTCGCCGGATCGTAATCCTGAACTGAACAAAATGTGCCTCCGGGAATAGAAGTTCCATAAGAACAGCCCGTACATGTCATTGGTATGCCATTTGCAGCGGCTGAACTCACATAGGTATCCCAGTTACTCACCAATTGCCCGGTTACCCCGCGAACCCCTAAATTAGCCCAACCCGTATTACCACCTGGTATAAATGTTTTTACGGTATAATTACTACCTGCGTAAGTTCCTGCAGACTGTGCTACCCTCGCCGTATTGGATGCATTTGACTCGAGTGTTAATCCTGCGGCACTGGTATTAAAAGTAGCGCCAGACTCCACAGCAATGGATTCGATGATGGTTACTGCATCTACTAAATTTATGGTGCCTGATTTTACTCGGATGTTTTGTGCGGTTAAGACACCAGTAATAGAATGTGTTCCTGCGCCATTAAAACTAAGAGTACTAGTTGACGGGAAACTGACAGAGCCTGATTTTGTGAAATCACCTCCCACCAAAACTTCAGCTGCGGGAAATGTTACTGAAGCTCCTGTTTGAATAATCAAGTTGTCAAAAGCTGATGCAGTGCCGCTAATGGTAGCGGAAGTTCCGTAAAAATTCGCTGTTGAACTTCCTACAGTTAAAGTGCCTTGCGTACCGGTCCAATTTCCTTGAATATTTAATTGACCGGTTATCGAAACATTTCCGGTGGTATTAACAACTATATTCGGTAATTTACTTCTTGCAGCGGCACCAGATCCTGTAATAGCGATCGGGCCCGAGCCACCAAAAGTAAACATTCCTGTATTTGCAGTTGGGCTCCCGATGCTAGTTCCGGGAATATTCAAAATACCCAAAATTGTAATATTACCCTGATAACTGTATAGCTTTGATGCACTAGCCGTACTTAAATATAAAGCTGTTGTTGTTGCGGTTCCGAAATTCATAATTCTTTCTGTGTTACTGCCTCCTGCAGAAGCAATCTTCAATACATTGAAAATGATACTGCCGGAAATACTTGAAGTTGCGCCAGCATTAATCCACATAGTAACTGTACCACTACCGGCACTGAATACACCTCCTGTGAAGACAATATTTGACTCAATTCCCATGTCAGCACTAGGCGCGATAAAAGTCCCACCGCCCATTGTAAAGACTCCGCTAATATATATATCCGGATTCGAAAGTCCGTCAATCGTCCCTGTATAAGCCGAATTAATATTTAAACTAGTGATATCAGGAATGGCGCTTACATCTATATCACAGTTCTTAGTGCTTGTTCCATTGAAAACAACCGCGTCTGTTGACTGTGGAACAACACCACCGCTCCAGTTAGCAGACTCACTCCAATCATTCGTTGTGCCTAAACCATTCCAAGTTATTTGAGCCTTTAATTGGGAAAGGGTCAATGCTAAAAATAAAATAATAATCTTTTTCATAATACTAAATTTTAAAAACACTCAGTTCGTAAGGTAAATCTACAAAAAATAAAATTACTTTTTACATGAAATTAGTCCATGTTGAAAGATTTTCGACGAAAATGTTAAATAAGGTCTTGCGCTCAGGTAGGTGCTTTGCACGGTTTTCATGTAAATTCATTTTAACAAATATTTGATTTTTTTAGAATACTTTGTCATACATATTTCTTTTAAACCAATTGACCCCTACATTAAACCATTTAAACAATTTTTAAAAGGGTTTTGATTTAAATTTATACATTTACGCGCTTAATGAATTCCCCTTACATGCGATACTTGTTCATCGTCTCTTTCCTTGTTACCATGGCCTTTTCGGGCCTATCGCAAAGTGTTAATGGCTCTATTAAGGGTTTTGTTTACGATAAAGCCAATGGCGAACCGGTTCCTTTTTCTGTAGTGTATTTGAAGGGTACCACCATAGGTGCCAATACCGACCTTAATGGTTTTTTTAACATTAATCGGGTTCCACCGGGCAATTATACGATTGTGATGCACAACTTAGAGTATGATTCAATCAAAGAGCCGCTTAGCATCAAAGCCGGCGAGGTAATTAGTAAGAAATTTTATGCCAGCAAAGGGGGCTTAAAATTAGACGAAGTTGAAATTACCACCACAGCCACCGAAAAAACAGATAATACCACGGTAGGTATTCAAAAGATAGATCCTGTGGTGATCAATAAATTACCATCGGTGGGTGAACCCGATATAGCCCAGTATTTACAGGTGCTACCCGGCGTGGTGTTTACCGGTGATCAAGGCGGGCAACTATACATTCGCGGTGGTTTACCGGTTCAGAATAAAGTACTGCTCGATGGTATGATTGTATACAACCCTTTTCACTCCATTGGTTTGTTTTCGGTATTCGACAGCGATATCATGAAAAATGCCGATGTGTATAGTGCCGGTTTTGGTGCTGAATACGGCGGAAGAACTTCGTCCATTATGGATATTACAACCCGCGATGGCAATAAAAAACGCATTAGCGGAAAAGTGTCTGCCTCTACCTTTGGGGCAAAGACTACCATTGAAGGCCCACTAGTAAAACTAAAAGAGAATGGCAATACCAGTTCTTCGTTTATTGTCTCGGCGAAACATTCCTATTTACCTACTACTTCCAAAATCATATATCCTTATGCCAATCCCAATGGTTTGCCGTTTTTTTATACCGATTTATACGCCAAAGCTTCTATCAACTCAACCGGTGGAAGTAAAATAAGTGCCTTTGGTTTTAATTTTAACGATAAGGTTAATTACAGTGATATTGCCAGCTTTGCCTGGAAAAACACCGGCGTTGGTGTGAACTTTTTATTGGTGCCACAAACCACCAATTTATTAATTGAAGGCATGTTCTCCTATTCGAAATACCATGTCGATTTTACCAACCCTTCTTTATCGAGCGATTCAAAATTTTCGGAGATCTCGGGTGTAAACACCGGCTTTAATTTTGTGAAATTTATAGGCAAACAAGAATTGCGTTTTGGTTTTGAAGGGGTAACCACCACCACCGAATATCAGGTTAAAAACCCCAACTTGGCTGTTATCGATATGCAAAGGGCTACCATTGATGTGGCGGGATTTATTAAACATAAATTTATCGACAAAAAATCACGCATCGTTTTTGAACCGAGTTTTCGTATACAATATTATGCCACACTTGGTGTGATGTCGCCCGAACCAAGAGCCGCCATTAAAATTAATGTGACTAAAAAAATTCGCTTTAAAGGTGCCGGTGGTTTATACAGCCAAACTTTAATGAGTGCTAACAGCGATCGTGATGTGGTGAATTTGTTTTATGGTTTTATTAATGCGCCTGAAAACACCGAACTTTCAAAAACATATTTGGATAAGAATGCTGTTGCTCGGAGCGTAAACTCCTCGGTACAAAAGGCCACGCACATTGTTGGCGGTTTTGAATTTGATTTATTTAAACATTTTGAATTAAATGTAGAAGTGTATCAGAAGATGTTTAATCAAATTGTGAATTCAAATCGTGATAAAATTTTTGATGATAATACTACCAATGTCAGTCGCCCCGATGCTTTAAAAAAGAATTTTGTGATTGAGCAAGGTCGCGCCCGTGGTTTTGATGTGGTTTTAAAATACGACCGCAAACGTTTTTATGTATGGGCTGTTTACTCTTTAACTTATAACGATCGTTGGTCGGGTAATACCAGCACCGGTGTGGTTACAGATTACCCACCGACTTTTGACCGGAGACATAATATTAATTTAGTAACCTCCTATACCTTTGGAGAAAAAAAGAACTGGGAGTTTAATGCCCGCTGGAATTACGGTACAGGCTTCCCTTTCACTCAAACTCAGGGTTATGTGAATCAACTTAATCCCCAAGGAAACATCAATTACAATTTTACCACAGGTAATGGAAATCTAAATTACATCCCTTCTACCCTTAATGGTGGCCGCTTACCGAATTACCACCGTTTTGATATCGGGATTAAATACAAATACAAATGGAGCGATAAAACGACCATTGATGTGAATGCGGGTGCCACCAATATATATAACCGCGAAAATATTTTTTATGTGGATCGTTTTACCTTTAAACGCATCAATCAATTGCCTATTATGCCCAATGTGAACATTAGTCTCACGTTTTAATTAATTAGCAACCTTTTAAGAGTCATTTTAGGTTTTTCTATTTGTATGGATATTTTTTGGGCGCCTTTACGCGCTTTCATTCCAAGCCTGCTAACAAAATAAAATGCCTGTGCGTTGTGGGGGCTTACTCTGTGCGCCTCCTCTCTGCTACGGCATTTTTTATTTTGCTGCGCAGGGCTTTTCACTCAATCGCTGGCGCTCTGCAGCTTTAAATATCTCCAATTTTCTGTTGAAATTAAATATGCCAACTATTAAATTCTATTTAAAATACAATCTAAGTTTCTGTTTTCCGCTAAAAAAATAGTTGATTTTTTTAAGTGCGTTTAATTAAACCAGTCTTGGCATTTTGAGGATCCTAAGGAACTTTTCTTGACAAATTTCGATTTAAACAGAAATTAGTTCGGACTAAACATTATTCTTAATTTTATGTTTAGATTTTATGGTCTTTCCTAAAAACTCTTTTTATGTCATTTAAAATTTATACCAAAACCGGCGATAAGGGGCAAACCTCTTTAATTGGGGGCACGCGTCTACCCAAATATCATTTACGCATTGAAGCTTACGGAACCGTGGACGAATTAAATTCACACATTGGTTTGTTGCGCGATGTGGTAGAAGACAAAAACACTTATGATCTTTTAATTTCGATACAAGACCGACTCTTTACCATTGGCAGTCATTTAGCCGCTGATCCGCTAAAAAACAAAATGCCCCTGCCTCCTATTTTTGAATCGGACATTGAGCAATTAGAAAAAGCCATTGACACCATCAATGATGACGTGCCCGAGATGAAATCCTTTGTTTTGCCGGGTGGCCATGTACATGTATCGTATTGCCACATTGCCCGCTGTGTATGTCGCAGAGCCGAAAGGGCGGTATTACGTTTATCAGAACACGAGCAGGTTGAAGAAATTCATTCCAAATACCTGAACCGCTTATCGGATTATTTATTTATGCTCTCACGTTGGTTTACGCTCACTTTAAAAGCCAATGAAATTCCCTGGAAAGCAAAATTCTAAAATGGAAGCGCAGGATATTGTAAATAAAATGATGGAAGGCGACTATTTTAGTCAGTGGTTGGGTATTAAAGTCCTTGACCTGAAACCCGGTTCCTGCCTGTTAAAGATGACTATTAAAAAAGACATGTTGAACGGATTTGGCATTGCTCATGGTGGTATCACCTATTCCCTGGCCGATTCAGCGCTGGCCTTTGCTTCCAATTCAAAAGGTAAAAAAAGTGTGAGCATAGAAACCTCCATTTCGCATATTATCAGTTTAAAAGAAGGCGATGACATAAGCGCTGAGGCCCATTGCGAAACCGAGACCGATAAACTCGGGCATTATGCCATAAAAGTTTTTTTGACGCATGATCCCGATAAAGTTTGTGCCTTATTTAAGGGCATCGTTTATAAAACCTCCAAGGACTGGTGATTCCCGGCCTGATCAGACACTAATTACACAAAGCGAAGCATTCAGACTGACGCAAGTTTATGTGCAGATGGAACAGAGCATACACTGAATTGAGTTTAAAACTTGTTTTATAATTCGTGTCCATTAGTGAAATTTTGTCTATCTCCGTAAACCAATCAAATTCATATTTCTAAAGTTTATTTGTGTCCGCCATTTTAATCCGGAATAATTACAAAAAGTCCTCATATAATTTTTGTTTTATTAATGGATTAAAGCCTGTATTTTTACGTCCGGTATGGCTTTGTAATAATCCTACCCTAATAGGTTTTAAATTAAACCATGCTTCTTTTCAAATCAGATCATAACAATTAAATTTATGAAACAAGCTTATCTTGTAAACGGTGTTCGCACAG
Organism: Sphingobacteriaceae bacterium; assembly: GCA_947480015.1. GTDB lineage: Bacteria > Bacteroidota > Bacteroidia > B-17B0 > Aurantibacillaceae > Aurantibacillus. The sequence continues at coordinate 95,118 of CANKBS010000014.1, read as the reverse complement.
CAATCGGAAATTTTGGAGGCTCTCTGGCTTCGGTGAGAACCGATGATCTGGCGGCATTCGTACTTAAAGAATTAATGAATAAAAATGCCGGCCTTGATTTTTCACAAGTAGGCGATGTTATTTTGGGTTGCGCCAATCAGGCCGGCGAGGATAACCGCAATGTGGCACGTATGGCCTCCTTATTAGCTGGTTTACCCATAACGGTTCCCGGACAAACGGTGAATCGGTTATGTGCCAGTGGTTTGAGTGCTTCAATTGACGCTGCCAGAGCCATTCAAGTAGGTGATGACGATTTAATGATATCGGGTGGTGTAGAAAATATGACCCGTGGTCCTTTAGTGATGAGTAAAGCCTCTTCGGCTTATGGGCGCGATCAGCAATTATACGACAGCAGTTTCGGCTGGCGTTTTATAAATCCAAAAATGAAGGAGCAGTTTGGTGTAGATGCCATGGGCGATACCGCCGAAAATGTAGCTGAAAAATATAAGATCTCGCGTGTGGATCAGGATAACTTTGCTTATTGGTCGCAGCAAAAAGCTGCCAAGGCCTTTGAGAACAAACGTTTCGAAAAAGAAATTGTGGCGCTTGAAATCCCCCAAAGAAAGGGTGATGCCATTTTATTTTCAAAAGATGAATTTGCCAAAGCAAAAACCACTTTAGAAGGATTGGGAAGTTTAAAACCTTCATTCAAAAAAGACGGTACCGTTACAGCAGGTAATGCCAGTGGATTAAACGATGGGGCCATTGCTTTATTATTAGCTAGCGAAGAGGGCTTGAAAAGAAATAATTTAAAACCTTTGGCGCGCATTGTATCAAGTGCCGTGGTGGGCGTAGAACCCCGCATTATGGGTATTGGTCCGGTAGAAGCTTCTAATAAAGCCTTAAAACGAGCCGGTTTAAGTTTTAAAGACATTGACCTGATTGAATTAAACGAAGCCTTTGCAGCACAAAGTTTAGCCTGCGCCCGGGCCTGGGGTTTAAGCGATAACGATCCGCGCATCAATATAAATGGAGGTGCTATTTCACTGGGACATCCATTAGGCATGAGCGGAGCCCGCATTTTAAATTCAGCCGCACTTGATTTACATTTGCATAATAAACGCTATGCTCTTGTGACTCTTTGTATTGGGGTGGGACAAGGCTATGCTGCCGTAATTGAACGTTGTTAGATTTATTCAAAAAAAAGTAAAATATGATGGTACATAATTTAGCTTTGCAGAATTCGATCTTAAATCAGTTTGTATCTGAGATCAGAGATGTTGAAATTCAAAAAGACTCCCTGCGCTTTCGTAAAAACATGGAACGTTTGGGTGAGATTTTTGCTTATGAAATCAGTAAGACCCTTCACTACGATCATGTAAAAACCACCACGCCCTTGGGGATTGCCGATAGCAAACAATTAGCAAGCGAAGTAGTCGTTGCTACGATTCTCCGTGCCGGTTTGCCATTACACAGCGGCATTTTAAATTATTTCGACAAAGCACCCAGTGCCTTTATAAGCGCCTACCGCAAACATCACAAAAACAATACGTTTGAAATTGCGCTCGAGTATATTGCCAGTCCGGACCTCAGCGACAAGACGGTGATTTTATGCGATCCCATGTTAGCTTCCGGTTCATCGGTTGTACTAAGTTATAAAGCCATGCTGGCAAAAGGAACGCCTAAGCATACCCATATTGTAACGGCAATTGCCAGCGCACAAGGACTCGATCATGTAAAAGCCATGATGCCTTCGCTTAACTATACCATTTGGTGTGGCGCTATTGATGAGGAATTAACGGCTCAAGCTTATATTGTACCGGGTTTGGGCGATGCCGGTGATTTGGCTTTTGGCGATAAAATTTAGTTATGTTTCAACACAAAACCATCGACTTTAAACACTCGGGTGTATTAAATAAATTAGTACAGCAGTATCTTGACAAAGAAGAAACGCTGCGTTCATTTTATTCCTACTATCCCGATAAAGAAGGTTTCGCTCACTTACTAAAAACGGAACCTTATAAAACATTTGACAGAACTTTGTTAAGTGAGATTTTAGTGGAACAAACGAAATCCGTTCACAATACAAGCGAAAAAACTTTAACCAATATTTCGAAAATCGGTTCGGGTATGGCTTACACGGTTACAAGTGGACATCAGTTGTGTTTATTTACCGGACCCTTGTATTTTATTTACAAATTATTTTCTACCATTAATCTGGCAGAAGCCTTAAAAAAAGAACATCCCGAACATGAGTTTATACCTGTGTATTGGATGGCCACAGAAGATCATGATTTTGCCGAGGTGAACCATTTTCATTCGGCAGGGAAAACGGTTCGTTGGGAAAGTAATCAAAGCGGCGCCGTTGGTTTTTTCAACACCTCTGAATTAAATCGCGTTTTGGCTGAATTACGCGAAGCCTTTGGAAAATCAGAAAATTCGGATTACCTGATTGATCTGTTTGAACGTGCCTATTTAAAAAACAATACCCTTTCAAAAGCCACCCGTTATTTAGTGAATGAATTGTTTGGGGCTTATGGTTTGGTAGTGCTTGATTGTGATGATGCAGCCTTTAAACAACAATTCAAGGAGCAGTTTAAAGCCGATATTTTTGAAAACCGTTCATACGATTTAGTAAATGAACAATGTAAAAAACTTGAAGCTTTAAATTATCCTATCCAGGTAAATGCAAGACCCATTAATTGTTTTTATATGGAAGAACAATTAAGAGCAAGAATTGAAAAAGTGGGTGATGGATTTACCGTGGTTGGAACAGAGTTACACTTTTCTGAAACGGAAATGCATGAACTCATTGATGAGCATCCGGAAAAAATTAGTCCGAATGTTGTATTACGTCCGCTTTACCAACAGTGCATTTTGCCAAACATTGCCTATGTCGGTGGTCCGGGTGAGTTAGCTTACTGGCTTGAGTTTAAGAAGATGTTTGATGGCCTTGGTGTTTTATTTCCCATTTTAATGCCGCGGAATTTTGTGAGCATAGTAGATAAAAACACCCAAAGAAAAATTGATAAATTAAAGTTTAAGGAAGAAGATTTTTTTAAATCGGAGCATGATTTGATTCAGGAATTTCAAGAAGCGAACAATCGTGTATTTGAACTGGATGAAGAACATGAAAAAATAAAACAGGTGTACGCTAAAATACGTGAGAAAATCAGTCCGCTTGACAAAACCCTGAATGGTTCTGTAGCAGCAGAAAGCAAACGTGTGTGGAATGGTTTGGATCGTTTATTGAAAAAAGGAAACAAAGCCTTACGTCGTAAATCAGAAACCGAGATCAATCAAATTCATGCTATTAAAACAAATTTGTTCCCCGGTGGCATTCCGCAAGAGAGGCACGAGAATTTTTCGTCTTTGTACATTCAATACGGACCTGACTTATTTAGTGAGATCAAAAAAAGAACAGATCCGTTTTTATTAAAACAGAATCTCTTTATTGAAAACCACTAGTTTAGGAAAGGAATTCAATTTTTGCCATAGTGATTTTTTACTATCTTTAATAGATCAATAGTATTTCCATGAAAAAAATTCTTAGTCTTATTTTTTGTTTATCGCTTGTTTTTATAAAAGCGCAAACCTTAACACAAACTTATAACGAAGCAAAATCAGGCGATGTGAACATGTCTTATAACATGGATACAACGGCCTTTACAACGGGCTTGCCCATTAGTGTGACAGGTAGTACCAGTGTTTGGAATTTCACTAAATTACAAGCCTATTTACCATTGATCACCGATAATTTTATTAGTCCTGCCTCTGTTACCAATTCGGCTAATTATCCGGGTTGCACCGTGGTTCAGGATCAAGGAGGAGTTTCTACCTTTATGAAATCGGTTAGCAGTCCAACGGCGCAAACCGAAGTATTAGGCGTTGCGGCCAGTTCGATGGCCCTAACGTTTACCAACAGTGCCATCGTTATTAAATACCCTTTTAGTTTTGGCAACACTTACAGCGATAATCTGGCCGGCAGTTTCACCGCTTCTTTAACCGGCAATTGCAGTGGCAAAGTAGTCACCACCGCTGATGGCTTAGGCACCTTAAATTTGCCAAATAACTTAAGTTTAAACAATGTATTACGCGTTAAAAGTGTACAAACCATTAGTTTATCCATTACGCTATTAGGACAAATTGGAACCATTGTTCAAACAGTTTATGACTATTACCATGCCAGTCAGAAATTCCCCATACTGAGCATTAATTACAATTATACGAACATTCCACTTGCAGGGGCGCCCACACTTTCGGGACTGGTATCGGGTATCAGTTCTTCTTTTGTTGCTGTTGGCATCAAAGAAAACACAAGGCTTCTTTCTGATTTTAATTTATTCCCTAATCCTGCAAAGGATCAAGTCGAAATTCGTTTGAGTAATCCAGAAAATGAAACCGCTGTGATACAACTTTATTCTTTGCTTGGTAATTTGGTTAGAGAAAAGGCCTCGTCGAATTCTTCCACTATTCAGGAAAACATAGATCTATCAGGACTTCCGGCCGGAGTTTATTTACTTAAAACGAGCTTAGGTAAAGCTTCTATCAGCAAAAAAATAATTATAGACTAATTGTCCCGTTAATTCCTATTGCACTCAAATAATTCATTCTTTGAATGGTTTATTTCCAATATCCCTGTATCTTTGCCGCAAATTATATTAGGCTGTGAAAAATAAAAAGTGGCTCCTTCTACTCATCATTGTGTTTCCGTCGCTGTTTTGGCTGATTTTGGAAACCAGTACCATTAATTCTAAGCGTTTGCCTTTCTATGGCCCAAAACAAGTCATCCAAAAAGGTGATACCAACTTTTATACGGTTAACGATAAATTTTATAAGACTCTCGATTCAACGGCATCATTAACACAACTCCAAACAACTGATTTCCCACTTTACGCCATTGTATTCATTAACGATAAATACCGGTCAGACTCATACCGTTTAACGGGCTTGTGGGAATATTTAAATTATAAAAAAGCAAAGATCGAACACATTCCCTTTATTTTGGTGACGCCGTTAAAGGACGGTAAATCACAAGCCTATGATGAATTAAAAAAACTGAGTGCTAGTGAAAATGTGCATTTTTATCATTGGCATAAAAGCAGTTATGATAGTTTGATCCAAAGCTATTTTATTCAAAAACCTTATTACATCGATTACAGCTTTTTTATCTTGGTGGATGCCAAACGCCACATTCGCGGCTATTATGATGCCCGTTATGTTTCAGAATTAAAACGCCTGATTGAAGAATATCAGCATTTAAGACTTAAAGAAGAAAAACAAAAATTAATAGAAGTCAATGAAATCAAACGCAACCACTAAATTTTTAATCCTACCTGCTTTACTATTTATTTTTGGCTGTGCACCAAAAACACCAAGTCTGGTTTTACCGGTTTATGGCGTAAAACACTTGGTTGGCAACGATACCGTGTATCACAGCATTGGTAATTTTAGTCTCACTAATCAGTATGGTGAAACCATCACTCAAGAAACAACTAAAAACAAAATTGTGGTGGCTAATTTTTTCTTTGCTAGCTGCCAGAGTATTTGTCCGGTTATGAGCAGCCATTTAACAGAAGTTCAAAAAGCCTTTGCGCAAGATGATTCGGTTTTGATTCTATCCCACTCGGTAAACCCCCTGCATGATACAGTAGCTGTGTTAATGGCTTATGCTGAAACCTACCACGCACAAAAAAATAAATGGCATTTTTTAACCGGCGATAAAAAACAAATTTATGCCTTAGCGAAAAACGATTACCTGGTAAATGCTTTAGAAGATGATGGCTCGCCGGAAGGCTTTTTACATTCGGAATTGTTTTTGCTGATAGATTCCAAAAAAAGAATGCGTGGGATGTATGATGGTACCGATAGCGCAGATGTTCAAAAACTAATTGGGGACATTACATTATTAAAAACGGAATCGCGTTAACACGGATAATGCGGTAGATTAGGTCGCTTTTACGGAGCTGGATGAAACCTGCTTCTCTCCGCCAAACCCAGGTCGCTCCTATGGAGCTTAATTTATTCCTTTTTATCTTGCTACATACAGTTCGCTCCTACGGAGCTTTAAATGAGATTCCATCATTCTTCTACATACGGTTCGCTCCTAAGGAGCTTAAGGCATTCCTTTTTCATTTGACACACAGGTCGCTCCTATGGAGCTCGCAATAAAATGCTATTCTTCGTCTACACACAGTTCCCTCCTACGGAGGTCTAAATGAAATCTTTTTTGTATTCTACATTCAGTTCGCTCCTATGGAGCTGAATGAAATCTTATAAATACCGCTAGCTAAAGATCGCTCCTACGGAGCTTAATAAAACGCTTTATAAAATAAGCATTCGAAGCTTTTCTATAGTCGATACAATTACGAATAAAAAAGCCTGTCTGAATTCAGACAGGCTTTTAATTTGATTGTAATAAATTAGTTCTTGATTTTAGCGGCTTCTTTATCCATGGCATCTAATGTTTTGAGCATCTCTACCACTTGTTCTGAGCCTAAACGTTTGGCTTTAATTTTTTTGTCTTTATCTAAAATATAAATTACCGGTGTTGAATAAATATCAAAACGTTCTTTTAAATTATTTAAGTGAACGGGGTCGTAAACGTTAATAAAATCATTCATTTTATGATCTATTAAAAACTTACGCCATGAATCGTACAAATCATCTTTGGTTTGCACCGCAAAAACTTTCACATCCATTTTACCTTTTAAGTCTTTTAAGGCTTCATGTAACTTAGGCACTTCGGTTTGACAGTGCCCACAATCTGCAGCCCAAAACACCAACACAGTATATTTTGCATTAACCTGATACAAGGTTTTAAACATTGGGGTTAATTTCTCGATATTTTTATAATATAAATCGGTAATGCTTTTGCTAGAAGTGGCCGTGTCAAAACCCATCTTACGCACCAGTTTACCATAAGTGGTGTCTATCATGTATACTTCCGAAACCTTTGCGTCAAGTAATAGATTACGCATAATATCTACACGTTCTTTAATTTTCGTTACGGTTTCTTCGGTATACACTTTACTTGCTTTGCCACTTAAAATATATTTATCGGCCAAGTGCACAAAAACTTTATCAAAGCCCATAATTTTACTTTGCTCATATTTATAGGTGAAATAGCCTAATAACAAATTGTAAACCAAATTATCCTGCTCGCATTTACCTAAAATTTTATCAATCTCGGCAATCACCGTATCGGGGTGATTTAGAATTACCTGATCAAAATATTTTTTTACACGGTCATCAAAAAATGGGGTGCGGATAATGCGCTCGTCTTTAAAATTAACACCATCAAAATAATGGCTTTTGTAATAATAGTATTGGTATACACTGTCGGGACGACCATTCTTTGCTTTCGGGATTTCAGTTGGCTCCTTTTCGGTTTTTAAATTCAACACGTCAAATACATAAGTACCTTTCACTTTCGTCATAAAATCAGAGTCAAATTTTTTCACTTCTGCATTAAGCTCAGTGATTTTTTGAATCATGAATTTTGTACTATCTTCTTTACTTTTTCCTTTGGTTTGTTCACGGATCTTATTAAAATCTTGATTTTTACTGGTTATGTACTTAATATAACCGAAGAATTCTTCATTCTCTTTATTTCCAACCGATTTTAAATTTGCAACCATATCAGCGGCATCGGTAGTGATTGTGAATTTTTGATTTTCATTAATAAAAAAATCAAAGTAAATGGAACTAGCTTGACTCACCAAAACATAAACCCCTTTATCCAGGTCTTTTTTACCTTTAAATTGAATGAGACCGTTTTTTATTTTGTGGCAGGTGTCGGCGACATATTGCTGATCCCAGGTATATTTTACCAGATAGGCCATGGTATCTTTACAACCTTTAAAATTTATTTTTATGTCGTAGCCTTGTGATTTTGCGCTAAACGAAAAAATAGCAATTGACGAGAGTAAAAGAATAAATTTTTTCATGTTTTTTTGTTTGGTTTTGTTTTGTTTTGTTAGATTATTTGGTGTTAGATTGTTTTTCGATATTTTCTAAACGTTCGATGATTTCGAGGGTTTGCTCATGTCCGAGTTTTTTGCCGATGATGTTTTTATCTTTATCTAAGAGATAAATTACCGGGGTTGCCACAATATCAAAACGATCTTTTAAGGCTAAACCATTAATGTGAACCGGATCAAACACGTGTGTAAAATCATTTAGTTGTTTTTCAATGATAAATTTTTTCCAGGAATCATATAATTCTTCTTTTGTTTGCACGGCAAAAACTTTATAATCTACGGTTCCCTTAATCTTTTTGAGTTCCTCGTTTAACTTTGGGATTTCTGTTTGACAATGCGAACAATCGGCTGCCCAAAACACCAAAATGGTGTATTTTGCTTTTACATTGTAAAGCGTTTTAAACATGGGCGTTAATTTGTCGAGGTTTTTATTGTACAGGTAAGTGGCGCCCACGCTGGTTTTAGCCGTATCAAAACCCATTTTAAGGACTTGTTTACCAAAGGTGGTATCAATCATATATAGATCGGCCACTTTTGATCCCGGTAAAAGGTTTCTTAAAATATCTACGCGGTCTTTAATTTTTTGAACGGTTTCATCTGAATAATAACCTTGAGTTTTACCGGTTACAATGTATTTATCAGCCAAACTAATAAACACTTTTTCAAAAGTATTGCATTTGCCTTTGCTGTCGAAACTCATGGTTTTGTTTTGTTCGAACTTGTAGGTGTAATGGCCAACCAAGGTGTTAAACATTTGAGAGCCCGGTACACATTTGGCAAGCATTTTATCGAGTTCCTTTATAACGGTATCGGGATGTTGCACAATGGTTGTTTCGAAATACTTTTTCACCTTATCGGCAAAAAACGGCGTATATAATAACCGTTCGTCGCCAAAATTAATGCCGTCAAAATAATGGTTCTTGTAATAATAATACTGGTAAACACTGTCAGGACGACCGTTTTTAGCCAAAGGCACATCGGTAGGATATTTTTCAGTTCTTAAATTCATGAGGTCATACACAAAATTGCCTTTGTTACGGGTCATAAAATCCTTGTCGAATTTTGTGGTTTCATCACTTAATGTTTTTTGTTTTTCGTTAATAAATTTAGCGCTATCGGCTTTGCTTTTACCTTTGCATTGGCTTACATAATTGCCCATTTCCTTATTCTTACTTGTCATATAACTCACATAAGCAAAGAATTGTTCGTTGAGTTTGTTATCCGGGGCCTTTAACGATTCGATCACCTTGGAGTTATCGAGATTAATGGTCATTTTTTGATTTTCATCAACTATGAATTGGAAGTAAAAATTATTTTTATTTTGATTCGCTAAAAAGTATACCCCTTTATCTAAAGGCATACTTCCCTTAAAATGAATTTTACCGTTTTTGATTTTTTTGCAGCTATCGGTAATTGGCATTTGATCGAAAAAATACCTGGCCAAAAATACCGTGGAGTCGGTACAGCCTTTAAAATTAATTTTGATATCGTAACCCGACTGCGCATTGGATGCGATGGAGAAAAGACTAAAAAAAGTAAGCACTAAGTACGTTTTTTTCATTTACAGAGGTTTTGTGTGTTCATTATCCAAAATTAATAATAGATTTAATTTAGCTTCAAATCTCGTACCAATTTTTGAAGATTACCATTATAAATTTTGTTAAAAACCTTCTCTAAACTGTCTTGCAAACTATCGTATTGAATAAAATCAAGTAAATAGGCATTTTTAGATTCCAAGATATCCTTTTTCCTTGCCATATAAGGCTTTTTGTTGATTAAAGGCAAAGCTTCGATGCTATCGGCTAACGATTGGATGGCTACTTGTTTTAACTGATGTTTATTGGGTTTGCTTTTGATGCTTTGGTAATAACTATCGAGTGACTTTATTTGCCTAAGCATATAACGGTTAAAGACTTGCCTATCCGTGTACAAATTTTGATAATCCTTTAATGCCAAGGTATCGGTTTTAAGGAAGCGCAAACTTGCTTTGTGTGCCACAAAATTGGCCATGTTTTCATTAAAATCAACTGTTCCTGAGGCATAATAGGTGCTATGAAATAATTCATGAAAAAGAAGGTTGCAAAAAGAACCTTTGCTTCGCTGAAGCATGGAACTGAGCAAGGGATCGTTAAACCAACCTAAGGTACTCCAGGCACTCACCGCCCGTAAATCGGTGTCTAGTCCTTTACCAGCTAGTCTTTTCATTTCTTCCATGGCTAATTCCTTTTTAAAAAAACCCTTGTAACTTACCTTTCCAACTATCGGAAAATCCCATTCATAAGGCTTTAGGTCGAATGCTTCACAAGCCGTAATAACCCACAAAGAGTTGGCGTTTTTTTGATCGTAAACATGGGTATAATTGTTTGTTGGCTTGTAAGCCAGTTCGTTAACGGAGTAGGCTTTAATCTTTTCAACCAAGGCAGCATTTTCTACTTCCTGCTTACTCAATGTGGTTTTGACTAAATAAGTGGATAATGCTGTGCTTTGGCTGAGAACCCTCAACTGTCCATTTGCTTGATAAATGAGGTAAATAGCGGTTTGAACCTGCCAAGCCAGAAAAAGGAAACAGACAAACAAGGTCGCGCTAAAAAAAGCTCTGATTCCTCTTAATGCGTTCGACATGTGTTTCTATTTGTATCTTTGTTCATTACAATAATATAAAAATAGTGTTTAATCGATTCATAAAATATTTTATTTTATTGACGCCCATGCTTGGCTTTGCTCAGCAAAAGGACTCTTCTTTAACCGTTTTTAAGGAGGCTGAGGCTGAATTGAAGGTGATTCAGAAAAAAGTTTTTTTTAGTAAAAAGGAAAGTGAACGGATTGAGGGTAATAAAGAGTTTCTAACGGTTTGGAGCCGAATCATTAATGACCCAAAAATACTGGAGTACCCCTTCGACAGCTTAAAGGAAATTTCGGTATTAAGCCCAAAGAATAAAAAATTTAAACTCATTACTTGGAATTTATTTAAAGATGATGGGTCACATGCCTTTTTTGGATTTCTACTTGTGAATAATGATAAACGTATTAAGACTGGTTTTTTAAAACATGAAACCATTCATGAATACGATGCCTTAACCCTACTCGACCGATCGGCAACCGTTAAAACCCCCGAAACCTATGTTGGCACAACCGATAAATGGTTTGGCATGTTATACACGCAACTCATAGAATGTGAAGGTTATTACACCTTAATTGGTTGGGATGGAAATTCAAGAATGACACAACGAAAATTTGTTGACGTGCTCTATTTTAGACCAGATGGTTTGCCGGTTTTTGGGAAAGATATTTTTAAACTTTCGCGAAAAAATCCCAAGCGTTTAATGTTTGAATACAGTAGCGACGTGAGTATGAGTGTGAAGTATGTTGAAAAACGAAAACAAATCGTATACAGTCATTTAGCCGCTAAAGAGGAAGGGACTCTGCTTGATGGGCAGTTTCAGTATTATGGTCCAGATGGTAGTTTTGATGCCCTAGAACTTAAAAAAGATAAGTGGGTTACGGTTGAAGATGTTGATGCTAGAAATGATTTACCTACCATGTCGGAAAGAAACAAGCCTGATCCTAAAAAACAAAGACCCGTATTTAAGCCCAAACAAAAAGGTGAAAAATAAGGACTGCTTCAATCGTTAGGCCTGTCTAACAAAAAGCCTCACTATCTTTTTAAAAATAATTAGCGCCATGAAACAGCCAAAAGCGTCAGCTATTGCGTCTTTCCAGTCGGCTGAGCGGTTAGAAAAATATCGGGCTTGCATGAGTTCGAGTAAAACCCCATAAAAAACCGCCGTTAAAAAATACACATAGCGCCAGATGAGATGTTGATGGTATTTAACCTGAACCAGAAAAAACAAAACACTCAACACAAAAAATATGCCGGCATGCACCAATTTATCAAAGCTTAATAACGCGAGCCAGTTAGCCGTTGGAATGTATTGTCCGGGTGTTGCGCATAGAATAAAAATAACACTGGTCCATACCAGCGAAATGGTTAAAACGTGGCTATAAATTTTATTTAGAAGTGTATTAAAAGTAGTCGTTCGCATGTGTTTTAAAAATACCGAGAAGCGTATCCTTCAATAACTAAATTAGGATGTACTTTGTTTACGAGTTCATCGGAATAAGGGCTATTCCAAATAAGCACCACTTTGGCAAAATGTAAATTCAAAAACTGAAGCATGTCATTTGTAAATGAATCTCTGAAAATTAAGGCTGTTAAATTAGTTGCTGCACCGGTATTTTGATAAATAAGTGTTTGAGCCGGATAACCATCACAGGGCATTTTATTTACGCTAACCTTAGTAGCTTTTGGAATAAAAACAGGTTTTCTTTCGCTTACATTAATTCCGATCATCTCTGCCAAGTCACCACCTGCCTGCTCTTCCCACTTTATTTCAAATGCCGATTCAGGCAAAGGTTTTAAGGATGGGTAAGCGATCGATAAGCGATTCAATAATTCGGTGTAAGCCACAAAGGCTCCATAAGCATTCCAATGTGAGTCGTATTTCTGATAGATCTGTCGGCCGCGTTTTGCAAGACTTAAAGCAGGACGTACATCTATAATTTTAAAATCAGATTTTATGCTATTCAAATAAGTTATGGCCTGGTCGCAGCGCGACAAGGTATCTTTCCTAATCACGGTCATGTTATACGGCAGAAATTCGGGATAGATATAATGTTTATCGGGCCACATAGCCTTGTAAAAATGAATGCTGTCTTTCGCCATAAACGTCACTCTTCTTTCCCATTCGTCAACAGTAGCCTTAAGTTCGGTGGGTGTATATAAATTTTCGCGATTTAAATCTTTGGTGATCCAGTAAAAACTACCATTTAAAAATAACCAACCGTCTTTGCCTACCGACAATTTATCGCTTACCGCCGATGAATGAAAACAATGGTATTTTATTTTTCCACCCAGCTTAACCAGCAGATTTTTAAAACTGAAATTGTCGTTGTAGTACTTTTCAAAATTTTTCGGGTAATCCAACACATTGCCCGAGTCCAATTGTGGTCGTTTAGCCAGGGTTCTTTTTTCTTGACTTTCATCTTTATACCAGGCAAAACTGTCGTTTAAAAACGGCAATAGCAGTAGCAACATAAAAAAACAAGAAGCAAAACCATAGAACTTTGTCATGAAACTACTTTGTTTCAGATACAACAAAGCATAGGCATACAATGAAAGTAAGACTATAAAGGAAATGAGAAAGGGATAAGGAATGGTTTTTTTTGAATTCAGAACTTGAAGATAATCGGATGACAGGTCTTTTGAATAGAGAAACGGATCGAATTCAGGTATATCAAGATAAGTAAAGTGTTCGTGATCGACTTGTTTGATAAACGCGTTGGAGGTAAAATAACCCAAATCGGAAGCCGAATTAAATACTTGTAAATGACTGTTGTTATATGATAGCAGGATATATTCCAGATCAATAGATTTGACTTTATAACGATCGCCAAGATCAAGACGTAAGTTTTTAATTTTTAAAGTGTCGGGTAATGAAAAGGTGATTAACTGAAAGGCCCCACTACCTTTTATTTCTCGGCGCATGGAATTTGACTCCCGATCGGTAGAATCGTTTACTGGTCGATAAAATAATTGAAAATTATCATTCTGAACTGCTTTGCATTTAATGCTGATGCGAACATCAGTATCACTTTTTAAGGTAATTTGTTTCATTAAAAAACCCAGGCACAAAGCAATCAACATGACCATGATTAGGTTTAAGCCGTAGTACCTGTTTGCCGCATACAATCGTTTATGGATTATAAAAATGCTTTGTTTTATTTGATTAAGGCTTTGCATTGTTAAAATCTGAAATAAATAAAAGGATTGTAGTTGTTTTGTGCCAGTTCAACAGCGGAATAAACAAATAAGGCTATGTAAGAAAAATAGAGTCCAAAAGAATAGGTATTCAGTAATACAGCGTTCACCCGACTTAGTTTGCTTAGCATCCACACTTCAAAATGTGAACGAATATTGGTAGAGAAGATGAGGGCGGCAAAAAACACCAGTAGCAAGTAATAATCCACATGTATTAAAGGCGAGTAATTTATAGCCTGGCTAAAGCCGCCTAATGCTTTGATATAATCAAAAGCATAGCTCAAATTATCGGCTCTAAAAAACACCCAGGCAATGACAACCACAACTAATGTATAGCCATGTTGGAACACAGGGGGAAGCTTCGACAACAGTTTACCAAGACCCGCACGTTCGAGTGCTAAAAACACACCATGCAGCATGCCCCAAACAATAAAATTCCAACTGGCGCCATGCCATAATCCGGTTACAAAAAATACAATAAACATATTACGGTAGGTTTTTAATTTACCTTCCTTATTTCCTCCTAGTGGAATGTAGAGGTAATCGCGAAACCAAGTAGACAGTGAAATATGCCAACGTTGCCAAAATTCACGAATTGAATTGGCCATGTAAGGGTAATTAAAGTTTTCGGGAAAATTAAATCCCATCATTTTACCCAAACCAATCGCCATATCGGAATAACCCGAAAAATCGAAATAAATTTGTAAGGTATAACAGATAATTCCAAACCAAGCCACCGAAGCAGGCAGTGTAGAGGGATCTTGACTAAAGCTTTGATCGGCAATAAGCGCAAGCGTATTAGCAATGATCATTTTTTTTGCGAGACCGCGAATAAATCGCATGATTCCTTTTGTAAAATCTTCAGCGATGATAAATCGGGAGGCGATTTTTTGAGAAATATCTTTGTAACGAATAATTGGTCCGGCTACCAATTGGGGAAAGAGGAAAATATACAAACCCAGATCAAAAGGATTTTTCTGAGAAACCGCACTGCGACGGTATACATCGATGAGATAGGAGATGATATGAAAGGTGTAAAAGGAAATGCCAATGGGTAAATGGATTTCGGTGAATGCAGTGCCTTTAAATAAATTAAGTTGTTGTAAGTTGCCAATAATAAAATTGAAGTACTTAAAATAAATAAGAACGAGCACATTTAAACCAATGAAGAAGCTGAGCAGGATTTTACTTAAGCGGAGATCTTTCTCTTTAAAATACGCGATGAGTATACCCCCCAGGTAATTAATAAAAATAGAAATAACGATTAGAATGGTTAAAAGACCTTCGCCCCAGGAATAAAAAAGTAAACTAACCAGCAATAAAAAAACGTTGCGATAACGGGGGTCGAGGAAGTAATGGATCAGGAGGGTCCAGGGTAAAAAAATAAATAAAAATATGACTGAACTAAAAACCATTAAAATTTAAAATTATAAACCTGTCACAAGCCCACCAATTAGTAATCTAATCTAAAAATAATTATTTTATCGGAGTCTTAATGTTGTTTAACTCCCTTTTATTCAACATAAAACAAAAAACCCTTTCAAGCTAACTTAAAAGGGTTTAAAAATGTTTGAAGCTTGCTTAAGCGCCAATTAGTTTTTTATAATCATCGCAGCTCAATAAGGAGTCAAGTTCTGATGTATTGGTAATTTTTATTTTAATCATCCAACCTTTTCCGTATGGATCCGTGTTCACACTTTCAGGTGCTGCGTCAATGTCTTTATTAACTTCCAAAACTTCACCTGTTAAAGGCATAAAAAGATCACTTACTGTTTTAACCGCTTCAACGGTACCAAAAACGGCTTCTTTTTCAACCACTTCACCTATTGTGTTTACATCCACATAAACGATATCGCCTAATTCGCGCTGTGCGAAATCAGTAATACCTACTGTTGCTTCAGTTCCGTTAATTTTTACCCACTCGTGGTCTTTGGTGTATTTTAATTCTGCTGGAAAATTCATAATGTTTTTTTTTGTGGTACAAATGTAGTCGTTTGTTTTAATTTTAAGCCTGATGTTTGAAATTTAATTCAACTATTAAGAAAAAGTTATCCTCAAGCTAAAGCCGCCATTTACGCTGGAGGTTGGGAAGGAAGCTGAAGTTTGGGGCTTGTTGCGTGTCCAATCGTAAAAGAAACGCAGGGTAATGTTAGGCGTAAGAATATAATCGGCCGAAGAACGCATGCTAAAGATATTGGTACCGCCGGTTGGTGTGCTAATACCGCTTTCAACCTGACGTAAAATGGAAATGTTTTGACGGTAACTCAAATCTAATTTTAAATTTAATGGGCTTTCGAGGGTTTTGCCCTGAATTTTGACATTCAAACGTAACTTATTAATCCGGTAACCCGCACCTACAATATATTCCTGACCTTTTGTTTCTATAATTTGGAATCCGGTTAAATTTAAGGTGGTGGTTTTATCTCGTCGTGTTTCTAAATTAGCACTCCAACCTGTTTTATTAAATTGCATGTCGAATTTAATTAAGGGCTCGTAACTTTCGCGCATGGTTACCGATCCTAAACTGTAATAGGGTACAAAATTAGCAGCACTAAAAGTTGATGTATTAACCGGCATGCGGGCAACCTGAGGGTCACCGGGCATATTATCGGGGTTAAATAAATTATTATTCGCGTAACCGCTTAGGCTATATGTGCTTTTATAGGCATGGCGCACCATGATACTTTTAAATGTCTTTTTTAAAGTCGGTATTTTTCCTAAGCCATCCCACGTTATATTCCAGTTTGGTAAAGGAATAGCCGGGAATATGTTTGTGGTACTGTACTTTTTAATATCACGTCCGGTATAGGTGCGGTAGAAGGCTAACAACAATACGTCCTGCTGATTAGTCGAATACCCATCTACATAAGGCACGTTGGTAGCGCCGGGTGTTGATTGTAGCCCATTAGAGAATGGGTTTTTTGCCGCAAGTTGTATGGCCGCATCCTGCCTAGCTTGTAAAAAATTAGCGAATAGTTTGGATTGAATAGGGTCCTTACCATCCTTAAATGAATTAAAGAAGGTGAAGGTACTCATGTTAAAGTTTCCTGTAACATTCGGACTTTGGTGGAAATTCCATCGATTCACAGAATCATTATAATGGATGTACTCGGTGGTATTTTTTGTGTTGGAGTAATTTCCCGTCAAATCAATTTTAATACTACTATGAGGTTCAATGGTTGCTTTGTAAGCAAAGGTCTGATTAAAGTTTTCAATGTAAGGGGTTGTTTGCTGCGACAATTTAGAGATCCATCCATTGTTAGCGCTGTTTTGACGAATTTGATCATCGTGTAAGCCCGTTGTAAATAAAAATCCGGGGGCGCCATTATTCCTGAAATCCATTCCACCATATTGCGAACTTGGCATAAAGTTAGGCATGGCCTGACCACCTGTTAATTGATAGGTTATTGAACCGCTCTTAAGCATCATTAAGGTGCGGGCTAGAAGTTCAGCGATGTCCTCGAAATTGGAGTTTTTGGCCGGTGTATCGGTTGTGGTAGATACCGCTGTGGTTTTTGAATCGGTTGATTTTGCTTTCCCACCACCGGCTTTTAAGGTCGAATTTTTTGGCGCAGGATTATTTACGCGTTTAAAGTAAGGAATCTTATTGTATAACTTCATAAAATCGAAGTTACCCGTGAGGGCGTGCGTGTGTGTGTTTTGAATGGTATTACCAACGGCATCGTCGGCTGCAAATGGTCTGCGCGTCCAAGTATAACTGCCACCATAACGATAGGTTGATTTCACAAAATCAAGAAGGGGTATTTTATTCAAAGGCAAATCGGCATTTAAATTCATTTGCTGACGGTAGGTGGTGTTCTCGCCAAAACGGCCTAAAACCGGGCCATTTGGAGGACTACCTTGTCTGCCTTGAAAAAAGTAATTGAAAACCGAATCACGTAAATCTTTTTGATTTCTATAATCCTCGCCTCGTGGTTCTAATAGCCGTCCTTCATTAACGGCGGTATAATCAAATTTTAAAGCTTTGTTAAACGGCCACACAAAATTGTACGAACGATTCATGGTAAAATTTTTATTCACCAAAGTGGGATTAGCAAACTGATCGGCACCTGCATAGAATCCGGTAATATCGCGGTTTCGTAAAGCAGCGTAGGTTCTGTTCACATCCATGGATGTTCCGAAACTACTCGGCACCAATTGCAGACTAAAATCTTTAATTAAGGCAAACCATTTGTTTTGAAATATTTTTGTTTTCGCAAAAGGCTTTATGGTTAAAGGATTTTTTACGCTGTATGAATACTGTATGTTACCACGGTATTGTTTATTGATATTGTACTCCACATTGACACTTCGCTTAAAAATTTCATTATATACGTAGGTCACAGAGAAGTTACTCACGTCCCAGGGTCGGGGTTTTGCCTTGGTTCGTTTTAAACCATCAACGCGAACATTGGTTAAATTAAATCCTTTGCGTTCGGTAAAATCGATGGTTTGTTTTTTGATGGCCGTTTTTAAACTATCAGAAATTGGCGTGGCATCGAGGGCTGACATTTTTACATCGGGATCGAGGGGATTAAAGAGCGGTGTTATTTTAGTTTGACCATAATTGTAAAATATAGGTAAGGTAACTTTCCATTTAGCCGGGAAAAATTTACCGCCATTAATGGAGGTACTCACATCCCAATTGGCATTGGTTTCCTTACTTCTATCATTCACCTTGCTTTCTACACTTCCCCAGAAAGGCGTTTTATATGTCCCACTCATGGAGAGCATACCCAAATCGGCTAACTTGGCCTGTAATTGTCCGGTAGTAGCCCAACCACCTTTATTATTAAAATCGGTGAGGCGTAATTCGTTTATCCACACTTCGGCGCAATGGGCTAGGTTGTCGACTCCTTTTGGATTTCGAATACCTACCATAATACTTTTAACCGTACCTAAATTGGGATTACCAACAATGGTTACTGTATAGCCGCCCATATCTTTGGAATAAGGCGTGGACAATTGATTCAGATCGCTGAAATAACCATACAAACTATTTCTTGCCTGCTTAACGGATGAAATATCATTGAAATTAAAATTCACTTCATTAGGCCATACTACACTGCGGGCATCGCTGCCATTGGGGTCGTAAACACCTTTTGGTGTGAGCAATAATGGAATTTCATATTCGTAAAAGTTATTATTGTAATCGGTACCAACCCTAAAAAACAAAGTAAGATCCCCATCTTTTAATGGAATGTTATTAAGTTGTTCAGCATGTACATTCATCTTTATGTTTTGATACATGCGGGTATCGAGATCTACATTTTTAAAAATAGCGCGGCTGTCACCATCTCTTAAATTACACACACGCATTTGCAATGCCTGCTCGTTTAATAAAACCAAATTAGTGGTTTGTACATTTTGTTGTTGATTAATTTGCGGCGGCATCACATAGTTAACCGGAACCTTGGTAGAGTTCTCTTGTAAACTAACTGCCGAAATATCAAAGGAGGCAGTATTGGCATCGGCTGCAATGTACTCGCCTGGTTTTTTCAAATCGAATTGGTAACGTCTCCAATCACTTCGCACCAATTCAAAGCGAGCTAAACGCACCATCACCGGATGCGCGAAACCTTTCATATACACCCGCATAAAACGAATGGAGTTAAACCCTTCTATACCGCCTATGTTATCTTCAAATTGTGAAATAGGAATTTTAAATTGATACCATTTTACCGTTTTGGTCACACCACTAAATTGAGCGGTACCATCAAAGGCATCCACAATAAAATTAGTACCCACCGAACTTGGATTAATATCGCCCGGCCTGATACTTACGCGGTATTGGTAATAATTTTCAACGGTGCTTAAGGTATTATCTTTATTTACATCTTCAATGTTTGGTAAAGTAGTACCACTGGTAGAGTAGCCTGCAGAGTTTTGCGATTTGTATTGCGTTTCAGTTGGTGAGTTACCTTCGGGATTGTTGTATTTCGAATACCGTTGAATGGTATTGGATTGAAAATTATCATAATCATCGCCTCTAAAAAAGTGATAACGGTCGGTAGAAGGGTCATCCAGAAAAGCTTGTTTTGCAGCATCGCTGATACCCGCAAGGTTGTTCATGTCGTTAACCGCACTTTGAAAACGAATACGCTCATCATCATCGGTGAGTCCGTCGTAGCCTACATCCTGATAGGGACGATCATTATTGTTTTGTGAAAAAGCATTAATAATAGGAGGTTGTAAAGGCACATTAGCGGTTGGAATGGTATCTACAGCTGCTACTGGAGAACCCGGTGCGCCGTTCAATCCATTTTCATAAACCATCCGGTCATCCATCACAATGTCTTCCGAAATATTTCCTAAGTTGATGTACATATCCCCTTCAGGTGGTTTTGATTTATCAAAAGCCGGATCAGTATCAGAAGTATAATCTTCATTAAAAGGATCCATCATCCAAAACTGAATGTACTCCACGTTAGCTGCTTGAAAGTCGTTGGTTTCGAGACGGCGCATGATACCACCCCAGCGTTTATCGGGTGTTTTTAAGCTGCCGTCGGTATTAATACCGGAAGAAATGGAGGATCCTTTTACGTCGTAGTTATAGGGTCCGCGTTCACTTGGAAAAAAAGCAAGATCGAGGGTTGGTAAAACAACCTGCTGACCGTTAGGAGGCGTTTTGCCTGGAAACAACTCGGTTTCAAACACCTGGCGCCACATGTTATTAGAAAATAATTTTTTGCTCGCGTAATAGGAAGGTGTCGTTCCACTTTGATCACGGGTAAACATGGCGTCGATGTTATACCAGTTAAACCGTGCGCGATTCATCCCTGCTTCAATGGTTCCTTTTTTAAGTGCTTCGGGAAACATACTACCCGGAATGTGTTGGGGAATGGAAGCTAAGTACCAGCTGCTAGCCCCTTTTACATCAATAACAGAAATGGACCCTTCAAAATCATCAATATAAGAGTTACCGCCATTGGTATTAATAGCCTTGGCGTTACCCGGAAATAACTTTGCGAATTCACCACGGGTGGTAATGCTACTCATTTCTTTGGTGCTGTAAAATGGTAACTTATCGAGTAAACGCGTTAAAAAAGGCGCTTCGGTTTTGTAATTAAAATCTAAGCCGGCCACAATGTTACTTACCGGCTCATCGCCTATGGTTACCTTTTGGGTCATTGGTCGTTCGTTATAACGTAAAATGGTGCTCCCTAAAATTAAATTTCTTCCTGCTTTATAATCGAGTCGTGTGCCCCATAAACTTTTTTGCTGTACGCTAAACAGCGAGTTGCTTTCGAGTGACACTTTAATGGTTGCTCCTGAATTTAAAATACCTTCATTAATGATTTTTACACGACCCAAGGTATAATCTACTGTGAAATCGGTATTTTCAACCAGATTCATGCCGTTGGCTGTAACAATTACCGCACCTTGCGGAATATTGAGGGCATTGAGGGCAATTTCCGATCCGGATGAAGAACGGTACGTTCCTTTAATTTTAAAACGATTTTTATTCTGAATAAATCCGGCGGCGGTTTTTGTTGAATCGTAGAGTTCGGTAAAAATGTATTTGTTCGCTTCCGGAAAATCTTCGCCGCTGAATTTTTTCTGTAAACTTCTACCAAAAGGTTCAGAGGTTGGAAAATAGGCGCGGCCATTTACCTGTGAAACGGTGTAACCATTTATAAAATCGTACACACCATCGGAAGCCTTATCACCATTTACACTTAAGCGATCGCAATCCAATACGCGTATTAACTGGATGCCATTTACTTTGCCAAATGGCAAATAAGGCACATCTACACCAGTTTCGATGTTATTATAAAACACATCCAGTTTAAAATCTTGTGGATTTAAATTATAAGCGCCCAAGGCATACACGTTTTTCATCATTAAACGCCACATGGGGTGTTTAACGCTTACGGCATTTGTTTTTAGTAATTTACAAACCAGAATTTCTTTATTATTGGGCACCTGCTCACTAAATTCACCAACCATATAGGTTTTACCGTCGCGGGTATACTGATAAGATACAGCTAAGGCCTGATCGTTATTTAATTGCTGATTTAAGGAAATAAAACCGGTGCGTGTATTGAGATAAAAATCGGTTGGGTTTAAACGGCGGGCATTTTGAATTTTTACAAAATCGCGACCTTCCACCATGTAAGCATTGTTGGGGTCGTTATTGGAATTGGAAGCCTGCGAATTGGACGTTAACACGCCTAAACCAGTGATGTCACGATCTCTGATTAAACCATTCGCCGTATTGGTTAAAATAGTATACAGGTTGTTGGAGTAATTTCCGGGGAAACTATCGCTTGACGTGAGTGCATACTTCGAAGGTGAAATAGCACTTGCATCGGTCATACCCGGCCAAACATTATTAATAGAACCATCTTTAAAATCACCTTCACCTAAATCTTCAAAGGCTACCACGTTTCTGGTTTGCTCGGCGCTACCGGTAATGCCTAATACATAAACCTCAACCTTCGTAATCACAATGGGTGTATTAATTACCGGAAGGGTGCTCATCCAAGAATCATAATTCTGACGGAAAAAATGACCTAAAAAATAATGTTTGTTTTGTTCGTAGTTGTCGGCAGCCAATGAAAATTGTTGGGTTTGCGCGCCTCCCTGCACAGTGATTTCTTGCTTTTTACCTTTTTGTTGTGAGAAAACTGTTGTAGCCATCAATTTACCAAACTGCATGGTTGTTTTAAATCCAAACAAGGTTTGACTACCTGATATTAAGGAGCTATTTAATGGAAGGGTGACGTTACCGGCTTCTATCTTTTTTAAAATTTCATCTTCATAACCGGTGTAATCAACCTTCACTTGATTCTCCCAATCGAAGGAAGCTTCGGTATTGTAATTGGTGGTAACCTTTAACTTATCGCCAATCTTACCAATTAAGTTTAACTGAATACGCATGTTAAAATCGAAATTGGTAATCTTTTGTTGTTTTTGTGGAATAGCGGGATTTAAATTTTTATTTCTGTTTAAACCAAAAATGAGTTCGGCCGTCCCTGTTGGCTTAATATCTACGGTATTTCCACCAAAAATACGATCAAACAATTCGCTGTTTACCTGCAATTTAGGAATCATGCCTTTGCGGGGCTGTTTATTTAAATCATCAGCGGCCACACGCGATCGCCAGTAATCGCGCATTTGTTTTTTATACATGTAATCCTTGTATTCTTTCAGGTTCATGTACGTTTCGGGACGATACTCGCGATCACCAACCGTTTGTTTGATATTATAATTACCGGTTTTAGCATCGTATTCGACCTTGGACTTAACGTTGCTTGGATTTTCGAGATACAATTTCGATTTGGGATCCATCATGGGAGGTTTCCCATCATTGTCTTTAAACTGATAAAGCAAATCCGGTTCTTCCGTTTCAGGCGTGTCTTTTGGCATCACATAGTTGGATGCCGAATAGTCGAGCGCCGGTTCTGACACGGGTTGACTCAAATCGGCATGTGTCACCACACCCATTAAAGTAGCCGTAGCACTTGTAATTAATACAAAATTTATCAGTCCGTTAGCTCTCAATTTGCTAGAAGTTCTTTAAAGCAGCTTTGATTAATAATTCTACATTTTCGGTGCTAATACCTTGCTGTTTTGTTGCTTTCTCGAGAGCCCTTTCTGCAGCAATTTTAGGGAAACCTAATGTAACCAAAGCCATTAACGCTTCATCCCTGTTTTTATTGTACGAAGTTGTTAAAATCTGCGAAATTCCGCCTTCGTGTTTGCCCATTTTTCCTTTAAGGTCAACCACTATGCGTTGCGCTGTTTTATCTCCAATGCCTTTGATACTTTTTAATAAGGTAACATTGGCTGTATTAATGGCTCCTGCTATCTCTCCGGCATTCATGCTCGATAACATCAAAAGTGCACTTGAACCACCTACGCCACTTACTGAAATTAATTTCCGAAACAATTCACGCTCTTCTTCCTCGGCAAAGCCATAATAACGCGGGTTATCATCCCGTATGTAAACGCTTTCAATAAAAAGTTGCGCTTCGGTTTGATTCACCACCTTTGAATAAGTTTGTAAGGATACGTATACCCCATAGCCCACTCCACCGGCTTCTATGATCATAAAGGCCGGATTTTTTGAGGTTAACTGGCCTTTAATGTAATTAATAATTGACATGCGTATTAGGACTTTTTATTTTGGGCATCAACCACTGCAATGGTTATCATATTTACAATTTCACGCACGCTGCTACCTAATTGTAACACGTGTACAGGTTTATTAAGACCAATTAAAACCGGACCAATGGCTTCAGCGCCGCCCAATTCCTGCATCAATTTATAGGCTATGTTGCCCGAAGCGAGGTTTGGGAAAATAAAGGTGTTTACATCCTTATCCACCAAGGTGCTAAATGGAAATTGTTCTTTTAATAATTCGTTATTGATGGCGAAATTTGCTTGAATATCCCCGTCAACAACCAGTCCGGGATAATTATTATGCAAAATATTTACTGCCTTTGAAACCTTTTTTGGAATATCACCGGTGGTGGAACCAAAATTGGTATACGACAACATGGCAATACGCGGAATAATGTTGTATTGTTTCACTGTATTAGCGGTTAACACTGCAATATCTACCAGTTCTTCGGCTGTAGGGTCGACATTCATGGTGGTATCGGCGAAGAAGTACGGCCCACGTTTGGTCACCATAATATACAAGCCAGCCACTTTGCTTACACCCGGCAGTGTTGAAATAATTTCGAGAGCGGGTTTAATAGGCTGACCGTATTTGCGGGTGAGGCCACTGATCATGGCATCGGCCATACCAATTTCCACCATCATCGCACCAAAATAATTACGGTCGCGCATAAGTTTACGGGCATCGTATTGTGTTAAACCACGGCGTTGGCGTTTTAGCCAAAGCATGTCGCCAAACTCATTACGTTTATCTTCGTGCTCCATAAACGGATCGATGAGCACCATGTCGGTTAAATCAACAAAATTCTCTTCGGCTATTTTCTCGATTTTCGCTTTATCACCCAATAAAATTGGTTTGGCAATACCCTCATCGCGCACCACCTGTGCAGCTTTCAAAATCTTATAATTATCGGCTTCTGAAAACACAATGCGTTTAGGATTACTCTTAGCTTTATCGGCCAAGCTGCGCATGAGTTTATTATCCTTGCCTAAACGATTTTCGAGTTCAGTGTGATAGGCATCCCAATCGGTTATTTTGCGTTTCGCCACACCGCTGTCTATGGCAGCTTTGGCAACAGCAGCCGATACCGCAGAGATAAGGCGGTTGTCGATTGGTTTTGGGATAATGTAATCGGTACCAAAACTTAGGTTTTTTGAACCATAGGCTAGATTCACATAATCGGGTACCGGTTCTTTGGCAAGAGCAGCAATGGCAATGGTAGCAGCCAGTTTCATTTCTTCATTAATGCAGGTGGCGCGAACATCCATGGCTCCTCTGAAAATGAAGGGGAATCCCAAAACATTATTCACCTGATTCGGATTATCGCTTCTACCGGTAGCAACAATGATGTCTTTACGGGCAGCAATGGCCTCTTCATATGAAATCTCAGGCGTTGGATTTGCCAAAGCAAACACCACACAATTTGAATTCATACTTCGAACCATATCCTGGGTCAAAATATTTCCTTTCGAAAGCCCTACAAACACATCGGCATCTTTAATGGCTTCTGCCAATGTGTTTTTATCGGTTTTATCTGCCGCAAAAAATGATTTATACTCGTCAAGATCTTTACGTCCTTTGTGAAGTACACCCTTGCTATCGAGCATTAAAATATGTTCTCTTTTTACACCAACAGCTATGTACATTTTTGCGCAAGAATTGGCGGCGGCACCGGCTCCGTTAATCACCAATTTAATATCGGCCATTTTTTTACCGGAAATTTCAACTGAATTTAACAAGCCAGCTGCGCTAATAATGGCGGTACCATGCTGATCGTCGTGCATGAGAGGAATATCTAAAATTTCCTTTAAACGGCGTTCAATTTCAAAACATTCCGGAGCCTTAATATCTTCCAAATTAATGCCACCAAAGGTTGGGGCAATATTTTTTACGGTATTTACAAATTCATCAATGTTGGTGGTTGCAATCTCAATGTCGAACACATCAATATCGGCAAATATTTTAAACAATAATCCCTTGCCTTCCATTACCGGCTTTGAGGCCAGGGCTCCAATGTTACCCAAACCTAAAACGGCAGTGCCATTAGAGATGACAGCTACCAGATTACCTTTAGCGGTGTATTTATAAGCGTCTTCAGGGTTCTTTTCGATTTCAAGACAAGGTTCCGCAACTCCCGGAGAATATGCGAGTGTAAGGTCACGTGTAGTACTATATGGTTTGGTTGGTACTACTTCAATTTTGCCGGGACGGCCTTGTGAGTGGTAATCCAGTGCATCTTCTCTTCTAAATTTTGCCATAATTTTTTTTTAAAACGGAAAACGAAGATACTTAATTATTTCTAAGGGAAAAACTGTTAAAAAGGGCTTGTTTTTTGGATTTTTTTTTAAGTGTTAAAGGGCTAAATAGTGGGCCGGTTTTTTAGGAAAAACGGGTGCTTTTTAGCGAAGGAGGTGCCATGAATCAAGCGTTTGGTTCGGCCGGTAAAAACTGGAGGTAAAAGATGGTTTTTGAACCCTTTTCCGATTCAAACCAAATGTTGCCTCCAAAACCGTCGATTATGTTTTTTACCATGGCTAAACCCAAGCCCGAACCGGTATTTTTGGTGGTGAAATTGGGGGTGAATATTTTTGGTTTAAGTTGGTCGTCAATGCCGCAACCGTTATCACGTATAACGATTGTAACTTTTTCTCCACTTAAATCGTGTGAAATGTCAATAAGTGGGTCGCGACTCTCTTCCAATGCCTGTACCGCGTTTTTTAGAATGTTATTAAATACTCTTAAACATTGGTCGCGATCGCCTTTTACCCAAAGTTCAACTGAATGAATGTGATTAATTAAACGGATGTTTTTATGGTGTTCGAAGATCAAAACCGAGGTGGCAATGATTTCAGAAAGGTTGATGTTTTGTAAGCGAGTACCCGGCAGTTTGGCAAAATTACTGAACTCGTTGGCAATGTTGGCCAGTGAATCAATTTGTTCAATAATGCCGACGCTCATCTTTTCAAATTTCGATTCAAAATCAGCGGGATTATTTTTCATCAGAAGTTGCAGATATTGCAAATTTAATTTCATGGGCGTAAGTGGGTTTTTGATTTCGTGCGCCACTTGTTTGGCCATTTCACGCCAAGCACTTTCACGCTCACTTTGAGCTAGTAAATTGGCACTGTCTTCTAATTTCAAAAGCATTTGATTGTACTCAGCTACCAACTTCCCGATTTCATCATTACTTTGCCAAACAATTTTTTCATTTTGTGTTCCCAGCGTAATCTTTCCGATTTGTGTTTTTATTAAACGTAGTGGCTGTGTAATAAAACCTGAGAGGATTAATCCAGCCAAAATACTCATGACGAATAAAATAACATACACATTAATGAGTGCTGAAATGATACCGGATAATTCATTCACCAAGTCACTTTGTTTAGCAAAATACGGCAAATCGATAAAACCAACCAATTCCTTTTTGGCATTAAACAATGGGGTATAAAGCGATTTGTAATGGAGTGTCCCGGCCTTCTCATTTACAATTTCAGTGGAGGAAATGTTTTTTACCAGATCCTCATAAGCCTTCGGATTAGCTAGCGATGCGGCCAAACCCAAATCGTATAATTTAGGTTCACTGGTATTGTATAAATAACCCTTCTTGTCGAATAAACTAATAGGGGTACTAAACAAACGGGCATACTCTTTTAATTTTAAATTAACCAGTTCTTTTTGTGTACCGTCGAACAGATCTTTATTACTGAACTGATCGGTTAATTCGTTAATAATAATCTGTGTTTTTTCTACCAGTTGTTTTTTATTGTCATATTCAAACTGTTTGCTCACCAGGTTTCCGGAGGTAAGACCAACTGCCGACATAGCCACTAATAATAAGGCAATGATAATGGTTTGAATGCGGCGTGTAAGGGAAGAATTTTTGAATTGGGTGGTAAATGCATAAGCATAAAAAAGATAAAAAGCGTAGGTGACCAACGAGAAAAAAAGCAATAGATAAGAATTGAAAGTGAAAAAATAATTCCATTTTTTTGCAGCTTCGGTAATGATCACATCGGTAGATTCGTCGGGTTTAAAATAGTGATGTACAAAGTCGGGATTAGAGCGCGTTAAAGAAAATGAATCTTGTAAAAAAATGGGGTAAGAAAAATCGCCATAACGGCCGGTGTTTTGCTGCGAGCGGTAAACCGCGTGACTGAAATTTTTTAATTTCTCGGGTTTTTGATTCGATTGATCGAGCAGTAAATCGGGGAAACTTCCTAATTCTTCAAATTGTTTAGGCTCCATGAGTACAAATAAGTTGCTGCTTTTTAATTTTATTTTGCCGATATATTGGGCATTCGTTTTGTAATTTTTTACAAAAAACAAACCCTCACTAAACGTTGAATCTGAATTAAAAGAGATTTGATCATCAAAATAACCTTCGTTTAATAAAACCGGATTTTTAGCTGAAAGCAGGGGATTGCAGTTGCTGTCAAACAATGAGAATTCAACATTATACCGATTAAAATAACCGCTAAAAAATTTTTGCTTCAATAATTCAATCACCTCCTTTTCGGTGTTGGGAAGGATTTGAATGAGGTTATGTAAGTTTTCGTCCTGCGCTATTTTTTCCGGAATCCCTGCAAATTCATTTTCCAAAATTGCATCCTGCCGTTCACTCAGACGAATGGCTAAGAAATCGAGATCTTGTTTTTGATTTTTAGTAATATAAAAATTGAGAAAAGCAGCGGTAACAGCCGACATGATGAGGATTTGGAAGCCAAGAATAAGCGGCATGCCGGCTTTCACATAATTAACCAAAACATACAGTATTGCAGCAAAGGCAAAAAGCCAAAAACTTTCGAAGTAATTAGGGGCTTGCGAATAGTATTGCTGCCCCAAACAGAGTCCGAAAATGATTAACAAATAGTTAATAAAATTGCTTGCTTTCGTCTTTTTAAAATAATTTAAGGTATTGAGAAGAAGCAGTAAAATAGCCAGTGAATAGGCACTCAGTGCGGCTAAACCAATAAAGGCAGGAAATTTAATATTAAAAATACTCAAAAAATCGAAGTTGAGTGTGGAGTTGGAAACCAAACTAATGATGGTGGTGTTAAATTGATTGGCGGTCCACCCTAAAAAAGCGATTATCAAAATCTGGTTTAAAATGGTTTGTGCATTACTGCTACCCGTTTTTAAACAAAATCGGATGAGGGCCGCTAAAAACAAAATGCAGAGGGCATTCAAAAAAATATCGCCGAGGTAGCCATTCAAAAAGGATTGGGCATTTCCAAATAATTTAAGATCAAATAAAACGTGTCGGTAATTAAAAGCCGGAAATTTTAACCAGAGCATGAGTGCTCTAAAGGTCATGATGGCAAAGGCAGCCATGACTGTTTTAATGGTTGAACCATTGTTATGAGCATATACCAGGGTTGAAATGAGAAGAATGATAAAACCTGAATAAAACAGCAGTAAAGAACTTAGATCACTACTTTTGTCAAAATAAAAGGGC
This sequence comes from Sphingobacteriaceae bacterium, assembly GCA_947480015.1. Taxonomy (GTDB): domain Bacteria; phylum Bacteroidota; class Bacteroidia; order B-17B0; family Aurantibacillaceae; genus Aurantibacillus. The sequence goes on along the minus strand of CANKBS010000014.1, from coordinate 65,758 downwards.
TCATTTCCCTGCAAGTAAAACAACGGTTTGCCTGCCAAAGTCACCGCAACATTTTTATCCCCATTGGCTTGAATATCTATCTCGGCAGGTATTCCGGTCCACTCTATAAAATTATTACGCAGATAATTATTTTGCAGATCGTATAAAGGTTTTATTAAACAAAGCGCCACTGAAACGGTATCTGTGTTTTCGTTTGAGCGTAAATACAAGTAGTAGCCATGAAATAATTTAACACATCCCTGTTCCTTCGGAAAGTCGTTGAGGCCAGTATTTACCGGAATTCGCGAGTTATTCCAATAAAATAAACTATCCCTGGTAAATCGGTACAAAGCAATTCCTTCCTTCTCAAAAAGATCTTCACTTGGCTTATTTGGTGATGCAAATGTGTGATGCGCAGTTAGGCTCAAGGCATTATGGCAAAGCAGCGATTTTTGCTCGATTTTTGTGGAAGCGCGTTGAGCAATTTGTTCGATGGTTAAGGCCGAGAAATTGTTAAAAATGAAAGCCAAAAGCATTAAACTAACACCTGAACTAAAGAGGATTATGGCTGTGCGGTTTCTGAGCATTTTAACAGTAACAACAAGCAAAATAAGGATAATTCTCATCAATCCTCCAAAAAAAATTTGTGCATGATTATATATTTGCGTTTATATTTGTATTTTGCAGATATTTTAATTTATGGCACAGGTAAACAAAACAAATTCGAACAAAGCATCCTTAAAAACTCCAACTTTTCCTCCGTTAAGTCAAACCTTTAAGTACTTTACTTTTTTAAATCAAAAAATCGCCATGATCATTATTGGTCTGGTAGGCTTTACATTTTACATCACTTCCATTAATGGTGAGTATGCGCTTGATGATGGGATCATTATTCATCAAAATGACCACGTAATTAAAGGGGTAAGAGGTATTAAAGATATTATGACCCGCGATGCTTACGAAAGTTTTTATCGTAGAATGTGTGCTACCGATCAATTAGCTGGGGGTCGTTATCGTCCGCTTTCGGTAGTGAGTTTTGCCATTGAACAAGAATTAATTGGCAGTTACCGCACCGGATTATATTTAAAGGTTGAAGATTCGAATAAGAACGGCGTGCTTGATAAGGAGATGGTTAATTACATGTCGCCTTGCGGTCGCCCGGAAACGAATTACGAATACAATGATTTTGTGGATCAAAATGGTGATGGTGTGGCTCAACCCAATGAGTGTTACAATTGCTGGGATTTAAATAAAAACTTCCAAAACGAATGGGATGAAGATTTAAACGTAGATGGAATCTTTAACGAGATCGATTGTCAGGTTTATGGCGCTAAGGTTCGTCACTTCAACAACATCTGGACATTTGCTTTGGGTTGTATGTTTTTATACTTGGTTTTCTCACGTTATTTTTTCCGCACCAATCAAGATTTGGCTTTTTTAGCCGCCTTGTTATTTACCATGCACCCAATTCACTCCGAAGCCATTGCAAACGTAAAAAGTCGTGATGAGATTTTCTCACTCATCTTTCTCTCGCTCACCTTCCTCTATACGTTTAAGTATCTCGAAACCAAAAAGGGAATTGATTTGTTTTGGGCCTCCGTTATCTTTTTACTCGCACTCTTATCAAAAGAATACGCGGTTACTTTGTTAATTTTGGTTCCGTTAGCCGTTTACACCTTCACCGAGAATGATTTTGAAATTAAAACTTTTTTCCAAACCAAAGAATTTAAACAGACCCTGTACGTTGGATTGGCTTTTGTGTTTTGTGCAGCTATGATGCTGTATTTAAAACGAGATTTTGACATGCATGCGCAACCCGGTGCTAAACCAATTCGATCGTTCTGGTTTTTCCCTTTCTTATATGTGTTAGTGGGTATATTCATGATGGGAAGCAACAAGAAAAATAATTTCCACAAATTACTTAGCTGGTTTTATTTTGTGATGTTGTTTTATTTGGCCATGCGTTTGGTAGCAGTTAAATTGAAACCGGGTGTTCCAGATACAGAGATCTTAAATAACCCGTATTTATTAGCAAATGGCCAAGAACGTTTTGCTACCAAAGGATTTGTATTACTCAAATACTTATGGTTACAAGTCTTCCCGGCTACTTTATCATCCGATTATTCATACAATACCATCGAATACCGTCACTTTACAAGTTGGGATTTCCTCCTGTCCATTGTATTGCATGTGAGCATGGTTTATTTGGCTATTAAATACACGTTCAAAAAACACATTCTTGGTTTTGCCATGATGACCTACATTATTTTTGCCTTAATGATTGGTAACGTGTTAATGGATATTGGTGCTACTATGGGTGAACGTTTAATCTTCCACTCGTCTATCGGATTCTGTATTGCGGCGGCTTATCTCATGCTGCAAGGTTTGGATAAATTATCGGGGATCGCCTTTAACATGCGTCGTGCCGGTTTAATTGCGGTGGTACTGGTCATTACTTTCTTATTTGGTTGCAAAACTTGGGAACGTAATTTTGACTGGAAAAATGACGTGACTTTGTTCTTGAAGGACGTTAAAACCATGCCAAACTCTGTTTTGGTATTAGGAAATGCCGGAGCGCGTTGGGTTGATTTGGCTGATACCAAAGAGGTAACCGGCGCGCAAGTGGTTGGACAAGATTCGACCCGTTTTAACGATTACAACGGTACTTTAAAAATTACGGATGAGGAAATGAAAGAAGGTGGTTATAAAACCAGAAGAGAAGCTGCCTTGTATAAAGGAATTGGTTTCCTTAAACATGCGGTTGAACTGCATCCTCGCTACGTAAATGGTTATTTAAATTTAGGGTTAGCCAATTTTAAATTGCGTAAAGATTTTGATGCCCTTTATTATTGGAAAAATGCTGAGCGTTTATATCCAAACAATCCTTACTTAAGAAATTACTACCAAGTGTTTTCTAACGACCTTAAAAATCGTGGTGCGATGGCCTTTAACCGTGGTCGTATGGATTCAGCTGCTATGGCTTATAACAAATGGACCTTGTTAAGTCCCGGCGATCCGGAAGCTTGGTATAATTTAGGTGGTGCTTATTTTAATCAACAAAAATTTGTATTGGCTAAACGCAGTTGGGAAAGAGCTTTACAGTTAAACCCGAACTATGCAGAAGTTAAACGTGTATTGCCAATGATTACCCCTCAAATGATTGGTCAGGCACCTCCTGTTAGTGTTCCGCCTGCGCAACCCATTCAAAACCGTTAATGCGCTATTATATTAGTATACTGTTTGCGACTTGTTTTTTATTCGGCAAGTCGCAAACCGTTATTAATACCGATACCATTCACAACGATCAGAAATCAGAGAACATTTTTATGAAACCACTGTTTGGCGATAGTTTGGCCAGTAGTTTTTGTATTATTATTCCAAAAGAAGTAAAACCTCACAAGCATCCGTATCATAGCGAACATGCGCAGATATTGGAAGGAGAAGGGTTGATGAAGCTGGGTGATAAAACATTTGCGGTAAAAAAAGGGGATCTCATTTTTATTCCGAAAAACATGGTGCATTCGGTAAAATCAACAAGTGCCACTCCCATGAAAGTACTCAGTATACAGGCGCCTTATTTTAATGGTAGCGACCGTGTCATGGTGGAAGAAAAATAAAAAGTGGCGCAGCACGAAGTCTTTGAGAAAAAAAAGCAATAATCACAAAAACAAAAAAGCCACCCCTATGGATGGCTTTCGTTTTATATCCTATACTAATTAAGCAATTGCTTTTTCGCCTTTTAAAACGGCTAGCATGGTTTTGCCAATTTCGGCAGGACTCTCACACACGTGAATACCACACTCGCGCATGATTTGCATTTTAGCTTGAGCGGTATCTTCAGCGCCACCAACAATAGCACCGGCATGACCCATGGTACGACCTTTAGGCGCAGTTTGTCCGGCTATAAAACCTACAACCGGTTTTTTGTTACCGTTTGCTTTAATCCAACGGGCTGCTTCCGCTTCATAATTCCCGCCAATTTCACCAATCATAACAATGGCTTCCGTTTCAGGATCATTCATTAATAATTCAACCGCATCTTTAGTAGGCGTTCCAATAATTGGATCACCACCAATACCAATGGCTGTAGTCACGCCTAAGCCTGCTTTCGCAATTTGATCAGCGGCTTCATAAGTTAAAGTACCACTTTTTGAAACGATTCCGATTTTACCTTTTTTAAAGACAAAGCCCGGCATAATACCAACCTTGGCTTCACCGGCGGTAATCACACCAGGACAGTTTGGACCTATTAAGCGGCAAGTTTTTCCTTTTAAATATTCTTTCACATAAATCATGTCCTTAACAGGAATGCCTTCAGTGATACAAACAATCACCTTAATGCCTGCGTCAGCCGATTCCATAATGGCATCAGCAGCAAAAGCAGCCGGAACAAAAATGATAGAAACATCAGCACCGGCCGTTTTAACAGCCTCTGAAACGGTATTAAACACCGGACGATCTAAGTGCATGGTTCCACCTTTTCCGGGAGTTACACCACCAACTACATTCGTTCCATACTCAATCATTTGAGTAGCGTGGAAAGTTCCCTCACCACCTGTAAAACCTTGAACAATTACCTTTGAATCTTTATTTACTAAAACTGACATAAACGAAATTTTGAGCCACGAATATAGTCACTAATTTGCACTTACGCAAAAGAGCTTTTATTTGTTGGGTAAAGGCCTCAAGGCCAGGTTTAACTGCTGATATTAATCATTATTCGTGCATATAAAATTGCACAACTTAGCATGCATCGCTAATTAGTTAAGCGATGCATGTTTTAAGAAACAATATCCTTTCGAACCATATACTGAGAAAAATAAATGATTTTTCGATTAAAATAATTTATTTTCACGGTTTAGTAATTTGGAACATTTTATAGAAATATACACCGATGGTGCTGCCAGCGGTAATCCGGGTCCGGGTGGTTTTGGCGTAGTCTTAAAATTTAAGAATCACCGCAAGGAGATAAGTGCCGGTTTTAAACACACCACCAATAACCGCATGGAGTTAATGGCTGTGATAGTAGGTTTGGAGAGCATTACACAAAATGACCTGAAAGTAAAAGTATATTCCGACAGTAAGTATGTGGTGGATTCCATTAATTTAAAATGGGTGTTTGGCTGGCGAAAGATTGGCTTTAAAAACAAGGCTAATCCCGATTTGTGGCAACGCTTTTTAAGCGTGTATGATGCGACAAAACATGAATTTCATTGGGTGAAGGGTCATGCCAGCAATGTAGAGAATAACCGTTGTGATGCATTAGCAGTGGCCGCCTCTAAAAAGCTGCATTTGCCGATTGATGAGGGTTACCTAGGGAAGTAATCATTTTTTTGAATCCATATAAACCACGCCCTGACGCCAATAATCAACGGCGGTGTAATAGGCTTCCTTAAAAAACGGTGAGCGTTCTAAAACAAAATCGTTATCGGTAAACGGGTTTTGGGTTTTATTAAAAATAAAACGCAAGGTACTTGGATTCGCTTCATTACCATATACCCAAATCTCATCTTCTTTACTTCGGTAAGTATTGGTAGGCGGCCCAAACACAATGTAGATCATTCCACGATCGCTTTTCCAGCCTTGCGCATAAGAGGTGTAGTATTTATTCGCTTCCTTCACTCTTCCGTAATAACGCTTTAATAATTCACGGGCGCGCTCGTTGCTTCCACCAATGTTTAACCAAAATTGTTCGATGCAGGATTTTTGTTCGTTTGATTCTTTACAATTTTCAAATTCCTCACGGTTCATGATATAGCGGGTTGCATTAATCATATCGTCACTGTTACTAACACCGGGAAAGGTAATGTCGTATGTATAGAGTGTGAGGCCTTCGTTTTTTTTAGAATCAGAAATAATATGGTAGAAGCCTTTTTCGGGCATGGTAATTTTAAATTCGCCGTTCGTAAAGGGAGTTTCAAATACCGAATCGGGCTTGTACTTAAATTCATCGGGTATTTTTGATGAAAACGGAGGCAGAGCCGGACCAAAATCTTTAAAAAAACAATCCACCGTTATTTTTGACAAAGCGCTATTAGCGCAGGATATGCTCAATTCATCATCCTTTAAAAAATTATTTTTAAAGGCAATCTGATCTTTATGTCGAATCAAATAATTCTGTTCGGTGAGTTTGTTGTACTTATACACATTTAGCCCCTTGCTGTATTTCGTTTTTTTATTAAGATCGAAGACCCGAATATCGAGATAGTAATTTGTTCCTAAAAAGGCCTTCAAGCGAAATTTGGCATACACCGATTTTACTTGCACGTTTTCCTCCCCTGCCCTATCGTTTAAATAAAAGGAGCCGGAATCAAGAATAACCCGTGAATTAGGTTCACTCAGCAATTTATAACTTACCCTAACTTCTGCGTAAAACGCTTTGGTGGTGTCGGGGCGTTTATACAAAAGATTTTCATTTTTAATCTCAAGAAAAGTCATGCTCAAGCTATCGTTCAGATGATAGGCGATGGCGTTAACCTCAAGCAGTTCACTATCGGGATTAACCAAACTTTTAGAAGGCTTGGAGGTATACTGTCGTTTTGTTTGACAGCTTACAAGTACTAAGCAGAGCAGAAGAAAAATACTATTTTTACACAGTTGTGTCAACCATTCAAATTTAAATAAAAATTCGTGGGGCTATGCAAATCTTGAGTATAAAACTTACCTTAGCCTAATATTAAAAATGAAAACAGGATTTAGTATATGGCGGTTACTAGGCATAGTGGCCATTCTGCTCTTTGCAGTTTTATTTTTTAAACTAGTTATTTATCTGGGCATTTCACTGGTGTTGTTTTTGATTGGTAATCCCATCAGTAATCTTATTGAAAAAATAAAATTAGGAAGATTTCGTGTTCCACGTAGTATTGCTGCATTGTTGACCATTTCGGTCATGCTCACCGTTTTGGTTGGCGTGTTTTTTCTGGTTGTTCCGGCCCTAGCAGCCGAAATTAATTTTTTGTATGATTTAAACTTTTATGAAGTCCTTCATAATATCTTGGCGCAATTTCCGTCAGTTAAAGCCTTGCTTTTAAAATTTGGTGAAGAAGAAGATCTTAAAATAAGTGTTGCCACGCAGTTAAAAAGTTTTATTACGGCTAATAACCTGGGCATGGTGTTAAATAATGTGTTTGGTTATTTTGGTTCCATTTTAGGGGGCGTATTATGTGTTCTGTTTATCACCTTTTTCCTTTTAAAAGATGAGAATTTGGTAAGAGAAAGTATTTTGGTAATTACCCCTTCCGGTTATGAAGAGGCCGTTAGCGAGATTTTAAAAACCAGCAAACGCATGTTGAGCAAGTATTTTGCAGCTTTATTTTTTGATATGTTTTTAGTCAGTATGGCTGTTTTATTAGTACTATCTCTTTTGGGTGTCAAGAATGCACTTATCATTGCCTTTTGTGCCGGATTACTAAATGTGATTCCCTATATCGGATCGATTATAACCATGTGTATTGCAGTAATTTTAGGTGTAAGCAGTTGTATTGGTATGGGGGCTTACGATATGATTGGCCCAACTATTTATGAAATCTTTTTTGCCATGCTAAGCATTAACCTTATTGATGGTTTTATTGTGCAGCCATTTTTGTTTTCCAATTCGGTAAAGGCTCATCCCCTTGAAATATTTATTGTCACCTTAATGGCTGCCAAGCTGGGCGGTATTTTCGGCATGGTCATAGCTTTACCAAGTTATACCTTACTGAGGGTCGTTGCTAAAGTATTTTTAGGCCATCTTAAATTTTTCAAAAAAATATCCGACACCATTCAATAACATGAAGTATACGCTTAATTTTTTAAAAGAGCTTAAAACCAATAATAATAAAGATTGGTTTGAGAAAAACAAAAACACTTACCTCCAATCAAAAGAAGCGGTTGAAGCCCTTGTTAACAAAGTAATAACAGGTGTTAGAAAATTCGATAAACAGATAGCGCCAGACTTAAAAGGCAAAGACTGCACCTTTCGTATTTATAAGGATGTACATTTTTCGAAAGATAAAACGCCTTATAAAAGTAATATGGGAGCCAGTATTAATCCGGGAGGCAAAAAATCGTTATTGGCGGGTTATTACTTGCATTTAGAACCGGGTGGAAGTTTTTTAGCCGGTGGTGTGTATATGCCGCAACCTGAAGTGTTGCAAGCCATTCGTCAGGAAATAGATTACAATGCCGATGCTTTATTAAAAATCTTTAAATCGACTAGCTTTAAAAAATATTTCAAGGGTTTGGATGAAGAAGATAAATTAAAAAATCCACCCAAGGGATTTGATAAAGAACATCCTCAGGTGGAATTATTAAAGAACAAACATTTTATAGTGATGCATCACTTGAGTGATAAGCAGGTTTTGGCGAAGGATACGGAGAGTTATATTACAGGTGGCTTTAAAGCGATGCTTCCTTTCCTGGAATTTCTGAGAGAGGCTACACATAGTTAAAGATTAAAGATTAGAAATTGGCGATTTGATTTCTATTTCTTAAAGAAAAAATAAACCGCGCCTAAAAGAAAAACAAAACCGACAAGATGATTCCACTTTAGTTGATCGGTTTTAAAGAAGATCAGTGTAAAGACCACAAATACTGAAATAGAAACAACTTCCTGAATAAGTTTGAGTTGCCACATGTTAAAGGGTCCGCCATTGATGTTGCTTCCGAATTTATTGGCAGGAATCATTAACATGTATTCAAAAAAAGCTATGCCCCAGCTAATAAGAACCATGGTAAACAAACCACTTCCTTTTAAAACCGGAATATCTTTATAGCGCAGGTGTCCTTACCAAGCAATGGTCATAAAAGTATTGGAAGCAATGAGCAAACCAATGGTCATGAGTGAACGTGAGATCATAATCCACTGTATTTTCTAAATAATTTGATGGCAAGCGCTAAAAGAACAATACCAAACACCTTTTTGATAATCGCTATTCCACCCAAACCTAAAAGTTTTTCGAGCTTATGTAAATATTTTAGCACAAAATAAACAATCATCACGTTAATGATTAAAGCAATCAAAATAGAAAGTAAATTATATTCGGCACGAATGGATAATAGTGTGGTTAATGTGCCCGTGCCTGCAATTAAAGGGAAAGCCAAAGGAACGATGGTGGCGGTGTTGGGTAATTCATCACGGTAAATCTTGATGCCCAAAATCATTTCGAGTGCAATAAAAAACAAAACAAAAGAACCTGCTATTGCAAAATCACCTTCGGTAATGCCAATGATGTGTAAAATAGATTCACCCACAAATAAAAACACGATCATGATCAAAAGCGATACCCATGCTGCTTTGAAAGGCTGAATAATACCGGTGTTTTGTTTCAAATTAATTATAACCGGTATAGAACCGATAATATCAATAACCGCAAAAAGGACCATGGTTACTTTTAAAATTTCAATAATATCAAACACTAAATTCATAACCATAAAGTTAAGGCTTTAATAACCAAAAAAATAATCTATATTATTAAAAGGCCGTTCTGATTTTCTTTCTACATTTATATTCAAAACAAAAGCATATTAGCAATGGCCAATCATCTTAAAACACTCCCACACAAAAAACATTATGCCAATAAGATTATAAAAAGTATGCTGGCAGGCTCTGTAGTGCTTGCTTTTTCATTGCTTTTAGGGATGGCAGGGTACCACCATTATTTTGCTCTTGACTGGGTAGATAGTTTATACAACGCGAGTATGATCTTAACCGGCATGGGACCGGTTGACAGGGCCATAAACGATTCTGGTAAAATTTATGCCTCCTTTTACGCCATTTATAGCGGGGTTGCATTTTTAACTTCGGTGGCCATCATCTTTAGTCCGATTGTACATCGTTTTTTACACAAATTTAAAATTGAGGTTGAGGAGTGAATAAAATAATTGTAACTTTAATACATAAAATCAAAACATGCTGCTTTCATTAGATATAAACGATAACAAAGCAAAAGTTTTTATAGAATTTCTAAACAGCTTAGACTTTGTCAGGATTAATAATTCAGAATTATCTGATGAGGAAGAAACAAAGTTAATCAACGAACGATTAGAAGAATATAAAATGAATCCGGAATCAATAGTTGAACTCGGTGAGGCTTTAAAAAAACTCAAGATCAAATATGGCTTTTAAAGTAAACCTTTTACTTTCAGCTCAAAAAGATCTTGATAAAGCATTAGAATACTATTATCGAATTAATCCCTCCCTGTCAAAAAGATACTTCGAAGAATTCTTACAAATAAAAACTATACTTGAAACCAATCCTTATTTCGAAATTAAATACGGTCACATAAGAACTTTAAAATTATCTTCCTTTCCTTATCTAGTGCATTCAATATTGATAAAACCATTCCTCGGGTTTTGATTCTTGCTATAGTCTTTGGGAAACGAAAAAAAAGCAAATTTGATACTAGAATTAACCAGATCTAAGTCGCTTCACATATGTCAAAAGTTCTCATTCTTTGCGCCCATCGCCCAAAACGCTCGCCCAGTCAGCGTTACCGCTTCGAACAATACTTGCCGTATTTGGAAAAGAATGGATTTAAATTTACATTTTCTTACTTATTAAATGAAAAAGATGATACACTCTTTTATTCCAAAGGAAATTTTTTGGCCAAAGTGTTTATTTTATTCAAATCCATTTTAATCAGGATAAAAGATTGTTTTCGTTTTAGTCAATTCGACATCCTTTTTATTCAACGAGAGGCTTCTTTTTTCGGGACAAGTTTTTTTGAAAAACGGGCATTCAAATCAGGTGCTAAAGTTATTTTTGATTTTGACGATAGCATCTGGCTGGCCGATACGAGTCCGGGTAACAAAAAATGGGAGTGGATCAAAAAGCCGGAAAAGTTTTTTAAAAACTTGAGATACGCGCATGTTGTTATTGCCGGAAACGAGTACCTGGCGGAAAAAGCAAAATATATAAATCCGAATACAGTGATTATACCAACGAGCATTGACACAAGTTTTCATGTATCAAAACCTGAACTCCGAAATAAACCGAAACTTAATATTGGTTGGAGCGGCAGTATAAGTACCCTTAAACATTTTGAATTATTAATTCCCGTATTAAAACGTTTAAAAGAAAAATATGGCGATGCCATTGGTTTTAAAATAATGGGCGATCCGGATTATAAAAATGAAATTCTAAAAATTGATGCCACTGCCTGGTCAGAAGATTCCGAGGTGGATGAACTGAATAGTTTTGATATTGGATTAATGCCATTGCCCGATGATGCCTGGGCCAATGGTAAATGTGGTTTAAAAGCCTTATCCTATATGGCCTGCGGCTTACCATCTGTGTTGAGTGCCGTTGGCGTGAATAAAGAAATTATAGAGCAAGGAAAAAACGGATTTTTAGCAAGGAATGATGAGGAATGGTTTGACTATTTGTGTCAACTTATAGAAGATAAAAATTTAAGAACGTCTATTGGTAAAGCCGGAAGAAAAACGGTGGAAGAAAAGTTTTCTGTTATGGCTCTCCGCGACAAGTACCTGCAAGTTTTTAAGGATGTTAAATCGGCTTGATAATTTTTATTTTAGTTTAACAGAGCCTCAACAAAGTTGTCTGCTTTTTTTAAGAACTTATCTTTTAAATTATTCGCCGCACATTAGCGAGAGTTTTAAATACCAGACGGCATTTTTCAGCTTTCATAATAAACTCTTTTGTTATTTTTCAATCGGTAAAAAAACCGGGAAAACCTATATTGGCTTTGCACAAGGCTATAAAATGAAACACAAAAAGCTGGAGAGTGAAGGCAGAAATACCATTAAAGTGTTTTATGTCGATCCGGCAATGGATGTGGACTTAAAAAGTCTGAATGAAATTCTAAAACTGGCCGTGAAACTGTACTAATTTATTTCATAGCTTTCAAACTCAAATCAAGACCTTTTACATGATGCGTTAATGCACCAATGGAAATAAAATCAACACCGGTTTTGGCATAGGCGCTGATATTTTTTTCGGTAATACCACCCGAAGCTTCTACTTCAAATTTACCATTGATGAGTTTTACAGCTGTCTGGCATTGTTTGGGACTGTAATTATCGAGCATGATACGTTGCACGGCACCATGTTTGATGACTTGTTTGACGTCCTCAATATTTCTGGTCTCCACTTCAATGGGTAGTTTTTTTCGTTTCGTTTTCAGATACTTATTAGCTGCATCAATTGCAGGAATAATTCCGCCTGCAAAATCGATGTGATTATCTTTAATAAGAATCATATCAAACAAACCATATCGGTGATTGGATCCACCACCAATGAGCACGGCCCATTTTTCGAAAAAGCGAAATCCCGGAGTTGTTTTGCGGGTATCAATAACCGTTGCTTTTGTACCCTTGCATAAGGTTTGCAAATAATTGGTTTTGGTAGCAATGCCACTCATGCGCTGCATTATATTTAAAACCAATCGCTCGGCCATTAATAATTTTTGCGTGTTGCCTTCAACGATAAAAACTATGTCCCCTTTTTTTACAGTAGTGCCATCTTGTAAAAAAAACTTTAGTTTAAAATTCTTATCCAGTTCTTTAAAGATGCGTTTAGCCGCTTCTACACCGGCCAGTATACCATCTTCTTTCACCAGCAAGTGCATTTTTCCATGGTGGTTTTTAGGAATGGTAGATAAGGAGGTGTGATCGCCATCGCCAACATCCTCTTTAAATGCGGCCGCAATAAACTGTTTAAAATTAAAATGTGATTGGTGAAGTTTAATAAAATCAGTCATTATCGTTTTCGATGCGAAATTGCGAAATTAAGTTCCTTCTAATCAAAACCGAGACTCTGAATTTTCCATTTGAAGTTTCGAGAGAGCCGGTAATGTATTGGGAACTATTATTAACTGAACTTACGTGAGAAGACGTGAAATTTTTAACGCTATGTTTTTCAAAGAAAAATTGAAGGTTGGCTTCAGCTTGTGATTTACTGAGTACATCTTCCTGATTGATGATCTTTACAGAGACTTTTTCATCAAAGTATTTAACCAATTCAGATGCTTTTCCTTGTTTAATGGCAGCCACAATATCATCGCTTACCTCAGCTCCTGTAAAAAAGAGACTGAAGACTAAGTAAAAAATATTAATTAATAATTTCATGATGTATCCTACAAATTTAATTAAATTTTGCAACTTTAAAACATGAAGATCATCTTGCTTCAAATTGACAAAACTCAGGACAGTTACCTCAGCGAAGGTATAGAAAACTATACCAAAAGGCTGAAGAACTATACTGCCTTTGAAATGACGACAATTAATGTGCCAAAAGCCATTAGGCAAAGGAGTCAGAAGGAACAAAAAACCGAAGAGGGGAAACTTATTTTGAATGTTATCACGCCCGAAGACCATCTGGTATTACTGGATGATAAGGGCAAGGAGTTCAGTTCACCTGAATTTGCAGCCTACCTGTCGAAAAAACAAAACGCTTCTCCAAAACGTCTTATTTTCTTAATTGGCGGACCTTTTGGCTTTGATGAACGCATTTATGAAAGAGCCGATTTTCAGCTTTCTTTCTCCAGAATGACCTTCTCACATCAAATGATCCGTTTGTTTTTTGTGGAACAGTTATACCGTGCTTTTACCATTTTAAAGGGCGAAAAGTACCACCACGAATAGCTGTTAATAATATCTAAAATCCGCTATCGGGGACTTTTGAACCACCATTCGACTCAGCTCATGGCGAGCATAAGGCACCCTTCGACTACACTTCGACTTAACTCAGTGCAAATGGCTCAGGGCGCGAATAAGGGCATATAAGAAGGTAAAATAAATTGAACTCATAAAACCTCAAATTGGCTAAACAAAACTAATGTGTTCTTATGTTTCTTATGTGGTTCAAATTGGAGGAAAAGCTAATCGAAGAACATCCAGCTAATCCCGAATCGAAAGGTTCTGTCGGTTTGATAATAGCCCGGCACAAAGAAATAGGCTGGTCCAACCAAACCCTGCAAAGCGTTTTCCATTTTCAGAAATATGGATACCGGATGAATACGGGCGTTTAAGTAGACATCCAAATAAGGGTACTGACTTGTTTTAATTTTATCTTGCAAATAAAACACCTGCGTGGAGGGCATGTAATCGTAAGTTGTAAATGCATCGTAGAGCTGCACTTGTGTGCCAATTTGTAATTGCAGATTATTCTTGAATAAATTTCCGTTATAAAATAATTTTGCCGTCGTGATATTTTGTGGCAGGCGAACCAATGAAGGCTTAGACGTGAGTTGATATTTATGATCGAGCGAAATACCCAAATGTTTAAAAAATAGTTTAGTGAAATTAACATCCAAAACCAGATTATTAATAGTGCCTTTAAATTGAGCCGGAAGCGCCAAACTGTCGAAGTAGAGGAAGTTTTTAATGCTTTGGTTCATTACCGAAATTCTGAAACTTTTCCCAAACTTAATACCTAACTGAGCCTGTACCTGCTTTTGTTGTTCGTAGTATTTTGTATTCCAAATAAAATTATTGCTGCTCCAATTGCGGTAAATATAATCGGCTGTTCTGTTTTCAATAAGAGCATTAAAAAAAACAGTCCAGTGTTTCATTGGTTTAAAATGATAAAACGAATTGTTTTCAATTTTAAAATTACCCGCATTGCTTCCGCCTACTATATACTGGTAATTGAAGCGACTCTCAACATATGGTTTCAAAAGCTTCGAAGTATCCTTCTGTTCTTTTTCGGAACTGAAATTTAAATCCGCATAAAGCATATGATTTAAAAAAACCGTATCTCTTTTTTGCCATACTTTACTTAACTCGTTGCGGTAACCGGCAGAAAAACCGAAAGCATGATTGCTTGATAACAAAGTATAATTTAATTCGTTCATAAATTGCTGAACGTGTGAACTGTCGAGTGTTAAAGTTGAGTCGCTGTAAATATTTTTATAAAATTTATCGTACTTAATGCCTTTATCTTTGTAGCGATAGGAGCTGGTTGAAAATTTGGATTTGACTTGTAAAAAATGATCAAATAAGCGCGTTGAATCACTGTTTACATTAAGTCTAAACCAAGGATTGATCATGATTTTGGTCTCGCGATTATCGCGGTTGGCACCAGATAAGCGCACCGGGAACAACTCTTTACTTATTAAATAAGTGGAATCGTTTAAACTGCGATCGCTAATCCCTCCGTTTTCTTGATTTTTATTGCTGTTATTGAGTAAATACAAATAATAGCCATACCGTTTTTTCTTCTCAGTGTAATTACTGGTCATGAAAAATTTGTTGTTATAGCTTTGCTGTTTCGAATAATAACCCAAGGATGTATAACGGTTAAATTTGAGTGTGATATTTACCTTATCGCGATAGGTATGCGTAAACAACATGTCGAATGACTGCATTTGTTTACTTCCGGCAATGCCGGTGAGGTTAGCATATGGACCTTTACTGCGGTAATAGTCGATTTCATTTTCACGGTATTTGTCAATAACGGTGGGAGGCTGAAAAAAGCGAAAACCAATGTTATCCGTGCCATAAGTCAATAACAAATTAGGCGAAGGCATGCCTATATTGCCCATAAAATTACGCGGCGTAAAATTGCTGAATTCGGTTAAGGTCGTATCGGGATAAGTAGATTTATATCGGCTAACACAATTGTTCTGTTCCTTTTTGCTTTTTAAATACTTGGGATTAATGGAGTAGTAAACCTGAGAAACACCACAAAAACTGAGGCACAGCAAAAACATGGTAACGGCTCGTTTAAAACCTGCCTTCGTTTCTGCGTCTCTTAAAAACTCAACCATTAAAAAGGTGTATTTTGCCTGATAAAAAGTAAAACTAAGAAAATTATACCTTTCTGAATTTAAAGAAAGTTAAATGATATCAAGAATAAGCGACTCAAGCTACAATTTACCAAAAAAGTGTTCTTCCACATCGAAGGTAGATTTTAAACCAACTTCGCTGTAATCGGTCTTAATCCATTTTTCAGCTATTTGACGGCCCTTTTCTTTCAGATCGAGTAAAAACTCCCATGAAATATTCATTTTTGAACTTTGGCTCATTTGGCTCAAAGCTTCATAACCCGAGATGGTATGAACAAATATTTCGCGGTTGGTTTTGTTATCGGTTTTTAAAACACCGTTTCTAATGAGTTCGTTACGGTAGTGAATGAGTTTCATCTCATTAATTAAACTGCTGTTAAAGGAAATCTCATTCACGCGATCAGCTATATCACGCGCGGTAGTTGGCACCGAATTAATATTGATGGAATTGATTTTGATTAATACAATATCGCGTATGTTGGTATTGGTGATAATTGGGGAGATAGGAGGATTTCCCATATACCCGCCATCCCAATAAAATTCGCCGTCAATTTGTACCGCTTGAAATAAAAATGGTAAACAGGCGGAAGCTAAAACGGCATCAACGGTAATTTCTTTATTGGTGAAAATTTTGGCGCGATTGGTTTTTACATTAGTGGCGCAAATAAATAGTTTCTTTTTGTTGTATAAATGAAGTTCCTCGAAATCGATGAGATCGTTTAAGATGTCACGCAGTGGGTTGTAATTAAAGGGGTTAAAATTATAAGGTGATAAAAACTGCGAAAGCGTGTTAAACATCATAAAACCCGGAGAATTATGAATATCGCCATTACCATAGGCCTTATCAAACATGCTCGGCTTAAATAAAAAACTTCCACTCAACGCAATTTTACGCCAGAGCTGTTCCATGAGTTCTTTTGCTTTTAGGGGTCCGCCAACATGTAAACCATAGGCGCAGGTAACCGCATTCACTGCGCCTGCACTGGTGCCACACATGGCCTCGGCTACAATGGCATCTTCTTCCAGCAATCTATCCAATACGCCCCAGGTAAATGCGCCGTGAGCGCCACCTCCTTGCAAAGCAAGACCAATCTGTTTTTTTTCTAATTGCATGTTAATGTATTTCTATCTTTTAAATTTATTATTTTATAACTGAGCTTAAACTTTTTTATCACAAAATAAATCGTACTAGAAAAGGCCCATGTTTACAGCTCATTCAGGCCCTGAATGGCCCCTTCAAAATTAGGTTGAATTTTTAAGCACATGTTATAATCGGCTTTGGCACTTTCTTTATCTTTTAATTTGGTATACGTGTAAGCTCTGGCAAAATAAGCTTCCACATAGTTTGGATCGCACTCAATGGCTTTTGTAAATTGTTCCAATGCTTTTTCAGGATCCTTTTTTAGTTCCAAATAAATGGCTCCTAAATTATAATAACAGTTGGCGCAAGTTTTGTTCGTACTTAAAATCACGTCGTATTCCTTGATGGCCTCATCCGTTTTACCTAAATCTTGCAGTAATTTAGCACGTGCATATTTTGCATTTTGATTTTCGGGATTGATGCGAAGCACATTTTGATAATAATCGAGAGCCAAGGGATTTCGCCTTGCCGCATAAATCACACCCATATCATAATAAGCATCTTCATAGGTATTATCTTGCTCTACTGCGGTTTCGAGACTAGAGATGGCCTTAGCCGTATCGCCACTTTCGCGGTAAATGCTGCCTTTTATATAGTAAGCTTTGGCAAGATGCGCATCCATTTTTAAAGCCTTATTTACAAAGTCGATTCCCTTTTGATATTTCTGAACGAGGAAATATAATTCAGATAATTTTAAGAGCGCTTCGATGTTATCGGGAAATTTTGTGACGGTAATTTCTAGCAACTCTTTTGATAAGCGGGTGTTATTCTGACTAAAATAAACATCGGCCAAGGTAAGGTAATACTTCACCACCGCACTATCCAAACGAATGGCACGCTTGGAATCATTCACCGCCTCCGCGAGTAATTTTAATTTTAAATAAACACTTGCTCGTTTATGATAAAGTTCAGCATTATCAGGCGCTTGCAATAATTCGGCGTTTACCGCTTTTAGTTCGGGAGAATTTAAAATGTTGCTGATACTATCCGACTTACGATTTTCTTCTTGTAGCTCAACATCGCCGGAGTTTGTTTTACACGCTGTGAACAAAAAAGTGGAAAGAACGCCTAAAAAAAGCAGAACGCTGAAATGGTGTTTAGAGATCATTGGCCTTGACGATTAATTCAGCAATATCGAGAACTTTGGTTTTTTCTTCTTTATTAAAATGTTTCACGCCATCGGTCATCATGGTATTACAAAACGGACAAGCCACAGCAATCACATCCGGATCAAGAGCCAAAGCTTCTTCGGCACGTTCAACATTTACTTCTTTGGTTCCTTTTTCAGATTCCTTAAACATTTGTGCACCACCTGCACCGCAGCATAAACCTTTAGCGCGACTACGTTTCATCTCGGCTAATTCCACGTCCAGTTTTTTGATTACCTCGCGTGGGGCTTCGTAAACGTCGTTAGCGCGGCCCAAATAACACGGGTCGTGAAACACAATTTTTTTGCCTTTGAATTCGCCACCCTGTACTTTTAGTTTGCCTTCGTCGATGAGTTGCTGCACTAATTGCGTGTGATGCACCACTTCGTATTTACCACCCAAAGCAGGGTATTCGTTTTTAAGGGTGTTAAAACAATGCGGACAACCGGTCACGATTTTTTTTATTTCGTAGCCGTTTAATACCGAAATGTTTTGCATGGCCTGCATTTGAAATAAAAATTCATTACCTGCACGTTTGGCCGGATCGCCCGTACAGCCTTCTTCCGAACCTAAAATAGCAAATTTAATTTTCACATGATCTAAAATGCGAACAATTGCTTTGGTGATCTTTTTTGCACGGTCATCAAAACTACCGCTGCAGCCAACCCAGAAGAGGATTTCCGGAAATTCACCTTTGGCTAGCATCTCAGCCATTGTATTCACCTTAATCTCTGACATAAAATTCGTTTTTAATTGGCAGTGGAAGTCGTTCGTTTAATTCCTAAAAAATTTCAAATGACCACATCCTACCGCCTATCCTTTTACTAACTTATAATTACTCTAATTTAGTCTATCCTTCATTACCTCTTAACATCTTCCCATCTTGGCCTTTTTAACCACAAAGGTCACAAAGTGTTGCACAAAGGTCACAATGTTTTTCAACTATAATCATCTCTGCACAATCCAATTAAATCTATACGCTTCTGTGCCCTCTGTTTCTCCGTGTCTCTGTGTTTATGATTCATTAACCCAGTTACCTCTATCAGCCGGTGAAAACTGCCAAGGCGCACCATTGTTTTCAATGTTGGTGAACATCCCGTTTAATTCAGCCGGACTCTGACTTTGTTCCATTACCAAATAACGCCGTAATTCGATGATAATAGCCAAAGGATCGATGTTGATTGGGCACTCCTGCACACAAGCATGACAAGTGTTACAGGCCCAAACTTCTTCACTGCTGATATAATCACCCAAAAGAGATTTACCATCGTCCACAAACACACCTTTGTTTCTATCCATGTTATTACCAACTTCCACCAAACGATCACGGGTATCCATCATAATTTTACGAGGCGATAATTTTTTTCCGGTCATGTTTTGCGGACATGACGAGGTGCATCGTCCGCACTCGGTGCAGGAATAAGCATCCATTAAGTTTTTCCAACCAAGATCCTGAACATCCCTCACACCAAAGCGCACCGGGTTATTGGGATCGGTTTTTGGCTGATACGAAGGGTCGAAATTTGGAGCTACCACATCGGTTACCGAATCGAGGGTGGTGAATTCGCCTTTTACTTTTAAGTTAGAAAAATAGGTATTGGGGAATGCCAGTAAAATATGCAGGTGTTTAGAATAAGGAAGATAATTTAAAAATGCAAAGATGCCCACAATGTGCAACCACCAGCAGAAGCGTTCGATAAAAATGAGTGTGCCATCGGATAAGCCACTTAAGGAAGAAGCAAAAAAACCACTTACCGGAAAATTACCGGCCACATGATAATGTTCGTTTCCACGTAATTGTAAATTCTGGTCGGCAGCATTCATCAGCATAAGAGCTGTCATTAAAACCATTTCAGTAATCAAAATCGCATTGGCATCAAATCGCGGCCAACCATTCAGTTCAGCGTTTAAGAAACGTTTTACCTTAACCACATTTCTTCTTAACCAAAAAACAACCACACCTATAAAAACACCCAAAGCAAGTAGTTCGAAAAATCCGATGAGGAAATTATAGAAGGAACCTAAAAAACTAAATGCGCGATGCGCACCAGTGATGCCATCCACAAACATTTCAAGAATTTCGACATTGATGAGTACAAAGCCCACATAAACAAAAATATGTAAGATGGCGCTCACAGGTCGGGTAATCATTTTACTCTGCCCTAAGGCCACCATAATCATGGTTTTGAGCCGTTCTGATTTATGATCGGTGATGGGGAAATCTTTTCCGATAAAAATATTGCGTCTGATTTTTTTGGCGTTGCTGTAAAAAAAGGCAGATGCCCCGATAAGTAAAATGCAGAAAATAACAGAACCAATCATAAGATTTTGTCTTTAAGTATTATTATTTTTTTCGGCCAAAAATTGAAAAGTGCACATAGCGCTTTGGATTTTCTTTCAGATCTTTTAAAAGTTTATCCAAATCTTCAGACGATTTGTTTAAGTTGTTATAAAGGGAATCATTCTTGGCCAGTTTACCGAGCGTTCCCTGTCCCTGATTAATTTTAGCTAGTAAACCATTTAATTCTTTTAAGGTGTTATCGGCGTTGTTCACTGCGCTCTTCAGTTGTGTTTTCACCAGGGTGTCGGATAAATTGGAGAAATTATTTAAAATGTTATTGATCTTGTTTTCACTTTTATTTAAATTGCTTGTGATATCGCTCAAATTCGTTAAGATGTTCGACATTTTAGGTTTTTCGCTGGCCATTAAATCATCGAGTTTGTAGGCGGTTTGTTCGAGACTTAAAATAGCCTTACGCACACTTTCGAAAGATTGATCAATATTTTCGCGGGTTTTAGCATTGAGCATTAATTTGGCAACCGTCATCACACTATCAATACTTCCTAATAAATTTTCGGCTTTGGCTTGCAGTGGTGCTAATTGTTTATTGAAGGATTCTTTTAAACCTTGCTCCGTTTCAGCAATTAAGGTGTCACCATTTACAACAAATTCTGATTCTTTGCTGAAAATCACTTCCACGGCTTTTGATCCGAGCAAATCAGAACTAACGGCTCTGGCAATGGAGTTTTTCGGGATCTGAATATCTTCAAGCAATAAAAACTTTACCAACACCACGTTCTTCCCATCGTTTTGTATGAGGGAAATGGTTTTGATCTGGCCAATCTTGTAGCCATTAATCTGCAATGGACTAGAAGGGATTAAATTATCAATTTTAGGATAAACCGCATAGAGATAATATTTGCTTGTAAACAGGTTTGTGCCCTTTAAAAAACTAATGCCCCATATAAAAGCAGAGATGGTGCAAACAACCACAATGCCTATTTTGAATTCTTTACTTAACTTCACAAAAAAAGGTTAGGTTTTAAGTCCTAAATATACGTATTTTTTATTCAGTTAGCCGGTTGAATTATGAGTCAGAAATTAAAAAATGAAGAGCTAAACCGTTTAAGTGTGGATGCCTTTAAGAGTGCCCAAAAACGGCCTATTGTGCTGGTTTTAGACAATGTACGAAGTTTAAATAATGTGGGTTCGGCCTTTCGAACTGCCGATGCATTTTTAATCGAAGAAATTATTTTATGCGGACTAACCGGAAGCCCGCCAAACAAGGAAATTGAAAAAACCGCCTTGGGTGCCACAGCTTCGGTAAATTGGTCACATTGCGAAACAACTTTAGATGCCATTAAACAATTAAAAGAAAAAAAATACCGCTGCTATGCTGTTGAACAATCGACCAACAGCATTGCATTAAATAAGTTTAGCTATGCCGATGAAAAAATTGCTCTGGTTTTTGGAAATGAAGTGTATGGCGTAGATCAGGAAGTGATGACTACTTGCGAGGGGGTTATTGAAGTGCCTCAGCTGGGCACCAAACATTCGTTTAATATTTCGGTTACGGTTGGTATTGTATTGTGGGAATTACTCCGGGATAAGGTTTAAAATAATCGAACATTACTTAAAAAACGATTAAGTACTTACTGAAACCCGGTTTTGGCTGAGGCAGGGATTAGGAAAGACTTTGTTGGCAATTCAATTCCGACTGGCATCTCTTATTTTAAAGTTAAAAAAAGAAAATTCTCCTGCGATAAAACTCATTATAACAGATTAAGATTTCTTAATTATTCATCAAATCATTTTGAACGCGAATACTTTCTTCGTGTAAAAGCTGACAGATTTTTTCAATATGCTGACGGGAGAGTCCGATTTTATCAGCCCATTGACCACGTGTACGCAGAATTTCCTGCCAGCGGTCGAGTTGAAAGATGGTGATGTTATGGTCTTTTTTATAAACACCAATTTCTTCAATAATCTGTTGGCGTTTTTTCAGAACATTAATAAGTTCATCGTCTATTTCATCAATGATCTTTCTTAATTCATCCAGTTTATTACTGCTCAACATGTCAACCGAACTTTGTGTTCTGATCACCAACTTAGCGATCAATTCGTTTAACTGTTGAGGGGTAAGTTGTTGCTCAGCGTCACTGAGTGCCACAGCAGGATTACTATGCGATTCGATCATTAGGCCGTTCATGCCCAGATCGAGTGCCTTTTGAGCCACCGAAGGAATTAATTCACGGTTACCGCTGATGTGGCTGGGGTCGCAAATAATAGGCAAATCAGGAAAGAGTGTACGTAATTCGATGGGTAATTGCCACAAGGGTTTATTGCGGTATTTTGTTTTTCCGTAAAAATGAAAACCCCTGTGAATAGCGGCTATCTTGGTAATGCCGGCATTATAAATGCGTTCAATACCTCCAACCCATAATTGTAAATCGGCATGAATGGGATTTTTTACCATCACCGGAATATCAACACCCTTGAGCACATCGGCAATTTCCTGAACACTGAATGGATTAGCAGTCGTGCGAGCGCCTATCCACAATACATCCATGCCGTATTTTAAAGCCAGTTCGGTATGCTGAGCATTGGCCACTTCCAAAGTAATTTTAAAACCAAATTCTTTTTGAATTTCCTGTAACCACTTTAGTGCTTCTTCACCGCGGCCCTCAAAGGCATTGGGACGGGTACGTGGTTTCCACACACCCGCCCTGAATAAAGACACTTTGTTCAAATCCTTTAAACCTTGGGCAGTGGTTCTTAACTGGTCGAGACTTTCGGCACCGCAGGGACCGGCAATTAATAAAGGTTCTGCTACTGCAGGCAGCCAGTTTGATAAAGGTTCGAAGTGCATCCGTTTTTCCATGGTTTGTAAGGGCACAAATTTATCTAAATAAGATGAGTTTTAAATTGTTCTGGCTTAATAAATTCAAAATAGATAAATATCAGCACGTTTTGAGTTTAAACTGATGAATCTCATAAATGCTCCAAAACATAATGGTAACAATAGTTTCAGGCCAAATTCCCGCTTCTGTAAGCAAATCATGGTTCCAAAGTAGTGATAAGTGTCAACTATGTTTTAAGAAAGCTTCCTACTTTTGTAGCATGAATGCAGAGAAATTAAAAACACTTCTTTTTTTCCAGAATAATAATCCGCTAGGTTTACTCACCGAACTGAATAAAAAGAAAAAAGATTGTTGTAAAAATTTTAAGAAAGGCGATCGCTGTAAAAAGTGTCCGGGACACAAGTAGCTGGATTAAAGATTAGAGATTAAAAATTAAAGATCGCGGTTAAGGTTGAGGTTAAGGTTGAGGTTAAGGTTAAGGTTGAGGTTAAGGTTGAAGTTGAGGTTGAGGAGCAAGAGACAAGATGCAAGAACCAGATTCGAGAAGTAAAAACCTAACTATGTTTGAGGAGTTGTTTGCGAAGATCTTCGGCGCCGCTTACCGCGGTTTTTTTGATGTGTTTTAATTCCCTAATATAATCCAGATTAAAATCACCGGGATCTAATAACCAGGTTGGAGTGAAGGCCGGTACAAAATTAATAACCCCTGCAGCCGGATAAACATTGAGCGAAGTACCTATCACCACAAAAAAATCGGCATGTTGTGCCAGTGCAATCGCCTTATCCATTTCAGGCACCAGTTCACCAAACCAAACAATATGCGGTCTTAACTGCGAGCCCCTTTCACAAACATCACCGGCATTTAATTCCCATCCTTTAAGACTGTAAATTAATTTATCATCTACCGTGCTGCGTGACTTCATAATTTCGCCATGCAAGTGCAATACTTTTTTAGAACCGGCCCTTTCATGCAAATCATCCACATTTTGTGTGATCACCTGCACGTCGAACTTTTTTTGTAATTCAGCGATCATTAAATGCGCCGCATTCGGACTCGCCTCCATAACCTGTTTACGGCGCTGATTGTAAAAATCCAACACCATAGCCTGATTAGTTGACCAGGCTTCGAAGGTTGCCACATCCTCAATTCGGTATTGTTCCCACAAACCACCGGCATCGCGAAAGGTTTTAATGCCACTTTCTGCGCTCATTCCAGCCCCTGTAAAAACGACTAATTTTTTTCTGTGTGGCATTTAACTTATAGGTTTTCTTTTACGAACTTCAGCATTTTAGTGTAGATATGCAAACGGGTTAATCCGCCGCTAATTCCATGGTTTTTGTTCGGGTAAACCATAAAATCGAAGGGGATGTTGTTTTTTACCATCGCAGCGGCTAATTCCATACTATTCTGAACATGCACATTGTCATCGGCATCACCGTGAATAAGTAGATACTTCCCTTTGATGTTCTTCACAAAATTAGTCGGCGAATTATCTTCATAACCACTTTTATTGTCGGCCGGCTTGCGTAAAAAACGTTCGGTGTAAATGTTATCGTAATATTTCCAGTTAGTAACCGGTGCCACCGAAATAGCAGTTTTAATCACCTCAGCACCCTTTGAAATCATTAAGGAAGCCATGTAACCTCCAAAACTCCAACCCTGAAATCCCATACGGGTTTTATCCACGTATGTAAGTCTGCCTAAATAATTAGCAAAGGAGATTTGATCCTGTGTTTCTAATTTCCCTAATTGTAAATAGGTGCTGTGTTTAAATACCCTTCCGCGACCCATGGTACCGCGGTTATCCACACATACCACAATATACCCTTCCTGATTTAATAAATTATGCCAGAAAAAATCAAAACCATCCCAGCCATCGTTCACTTCGTTACTACCCGGACCACCATAAGCATACATGTATACCGGATATTTTTTAGTGGAATCAAAATGGTTTGGTTTCATCATCCAAGCGTTTAATTCGATGCCATCATCCTGCTTGAATTTAAAAAACTTTTTGGTTGACAGATCATAGGTTTTCATTTTATTAATGAGCTCTGTATTTGATTCAAGTACTTTTATAAGTTTACCGTTAATGCTGTACAATTCATACACAGGCGGGGTTCCGGCATTGCTGTATGTTGAAACATAATATTTATATCCATTGGTGAATTCGAAATTGTTCGATCCGATTTTTGGTGATAAACGCTTTTTATTCTTGCCGTCTAATTTTACACTGTATACATCGCGGTAAAGCGGTCCGTTTTCGGTTGACACATAATACAAAGTATTGGCAGCCTCATCAAAACCTTTAAAATCCATTACATCCCAATTCCCTTTGGTTATTTGATTGATGAGTTTACCGTTAAGATCATAATAATATAAATGATTGTATTCATCCCGTTCGCTCGACACTATAAACCCTTTGTTGCCAACAAATTTTAAATCGTCAGTAATATCCACGTACGTTTTACTTTCGTCGGTATACACCACTCGGCTTTTGCCGCTTTGTGCATCAGCAAATAAAAATTCCAGTTTGTTTTGTAAACGATTTAAACGTTGCACACATAAAGTTTTAGCTTCCTTGGTGAATTCAATGCGCGGAATGTAAATATCGGGATTGTTGCCAATATCAACGGTATTGCTGCTTTGCGCATCTTCATCAAACACAAGTACCGACACAATGGAATTATCTTCACCCGCTTTAGGATATTTAAAGGTGTATTTTTCGGGATACAGATCACCCTTGTAATAATCCATGGTATACTCCTTTACCCTGCTTTCATCAAAACGCACATAAGCCAAAAACTTCGAATTGGCGCTCCAGTCAAAATAATCGGCTTTCGAAAATTCTTCTTCATATACCCAATCGGCCCAGCCATTTTTAATTTTATTTTGCTCCCCATCTGTGGTCACTGTTACCTCAGCACCACTTTCAAGATATTTGATGTATAAATTATTATCACGTACGTAGGCAATCTTTTTTCCATCGGGTGAAAACTTAGGGAACATTTGTTTGCCCTTATCGCTTAACTGCATTACTTTTTTATCGGCAATGTTATATACATAGTAATTGGCCTTTGGCGAACGACGGTATACATTCTCTTTGTTTTCTGAGATTAACAATTTATCTTCATTGGGACTGAACTGGTACGATTTCAAATCAAGAAAACGATTCTCATATTTGACGTCACTGCCACTCACTAAAATGTCGCCACGTTTTTGTGTTTTTAATTCGTATTTGTATAAAGTCTCGGCGCCATCAGGGCCTGCTTCAATATCCACATAACTTATACCATCTTTCAACACATTAAAACCTTGCGCTGATTTCGGATAAAAGGCATACTTCTGCCAAATATCTTCCAAAGTAATTTTTTGTTGCGCAAAAATAAATACCGGTACTAGTAATATTATAAAACTTAGTCGCTTCATGTTCTTTTTTTTGTGTGTGAATTTAATGAATTATAAGCAGTAGAAAATAATTTTAACCATGATAAACCCGCGAAAAGATGATCTTTCCCTTTTTGATCGCCAACACCTCCCCTACCCGCAGATCCTCCTCTCCGTTCACATGTCTAATATATTCCATAAACACCTGTTCCTCATCGGCCGTTAATTTTTTTACTTCATAGTGTAAAGTCGTCAAACGGTCAAAACTATCCTGCCACCAGTCTCTGAGTGCAGCTTTGCCCTTAATTAAACCCTGCGTTTCGGGTTGACGGATTTTCAACTTCGGACTAAAATGTTCGGCCTCCGCGTCGTATAAGGCTAATAGTTTTTCGAGGTTATGTGCATTAAAGGCCTCAAGCCAGCTCAGGGCAATTTGTTTATTTTGTTCTGAAATCATCTTTATCTTTGATAAAATTAATTTATGCTAAAAAACTGTTTTGTTTTAAGTTTTGCCCTTCTTATCCTCGGTGCTTGTTCATCTAAAAAAGAACAGGTTGATCTTATTTTGCATCATGCCAACATCTATTCAGTTGATTCTGCATTTACAAAGTACGAAGCCATGGTAATAAAGGCAGGTAAAATTGTGGAATTAAATTCGAATGCCGAAATTTTTAAAAAATACAGTTCCGATTCCATTATCGATGTAAAAGGTAAATTTATTTACCCGGGCTTTATTGATGCGCATTGCCATTTTACGGGTTATGCCACCGATATGTGGAAATGTCATTTAACCGGCACCACTTCTTTTGATGACGTGCTTGAAAAAATAAATACCTATTCAAAAAATGCGCCCATGCTCTGGATTTATGGACGCGGTTGGGATCAGAACGACTGGATTGTAAAAGAGTTTCCCGATCGAACAAAATTAGATGCCCTGTTTCCCGACCGACCTGTATTTTTAAAACGGGTTGATGGTCATGCCGCACTTGTGAATCAAAAAGCCCTCGATCTGGCAGGGATTAGCATCCATACTAAAATATCAGGAGGAAGTCTGGAGGTGAAGAACGGAAAATTAACCGGACTCCTCATCGATAACGCCATGGATTTGGTTGACATGAAGATTCCCGCCATTTCTGATAGTCTGGCCAAGGCCTATTATTTAAGAGCTCAGGAAAATTGTTTTAAACTGGGATTAACCCAGGTGCACGATTGTGGTATTAGTGAGCATACTGTTGATTTGCTAGATGCTTCTCAAAAAGCCGGAGCCTTAAAAATGAAAATTTTTGCTTTGCTGAGTGATGATTCGACTTATTACGAAAGATGGTTAAAGAAAGGCATTTACAAAACCGATCGTTTAACTGTAGGAGGATTTAAAATTTATACCGATGGGGCGCTTGGCAGCAGGGGCGCCTGTTTGCTGGAAGCGTATTCGGATAAAAAAGATTGGAAAGGTTTTTTATTGACCGATAAAAGAAGATTAAAAAACATTGCAGAGGCCTTAATCAATAGTCCTTTTCAGTTTTGTTCGCATGCCATTGGTGATAGTGCCAACCGTTATATTTTAAATTTATACGGTTCGGTTTTAAAAGGAAAAAACGACAAACGCTGGCGAATTGAACATGCTCAGGTAGTGAACGAAACCGATTTTGAACTATTTAAAAAATTTGACATCATTCCATCGGTACAGCCTACGCATGCTACCAGCGATATGTATTGGGCAAGTGACCGATTAGGAAAAGAGCGCATTAAAAATGCTTATGCCTATAAAAAATTATTGACTATTGCCGGTACCCTTGCACTGGGAACCGATTTTCCGGTGGAAGATCTTTCGCCCTTAAAAACGTTTTATGCGGCGGTGGTAAGACAAGACGCTAAGGGTTTTCCTGAAGGTGGTTTTCAAAAAGAGAATGCCTTAAGCCGAGAAGAAACCTTACTTGGCATGACGCTTTGGGCGGCTCGTGCTTCCTTTCAGGAGAAGGAACAGGGTAGTTTGGAAAAAGGTAAATATGCCGATTTTATTATTCTTGACAATGACCTGATGAATTGCAAGGAAAAAGAAATTCTAAACACAAAAGTATTGGCCACCTTTATTAACGGAGAAAAATTGTTTTCTGTAAAGTAATTTAGATGTGGGGTTTACTCGTATTATAAAATCTCCTCGACCTTGGGAAGTTTAACCACGGAGAACACAGAGGTTTTCACAAAGGACCACAGAGGAGAACAAAAATACTTTGTGAATTCGGGTAGTTAAAATAATGAGGGCCTAAAAATTAAAAAGAGTTGCTAAAACAAATTCTTTAACTCTTCGAGTTTGTATATGGTTCTGCCACCGTAGTTATGATCTTTATTGCCTGCCATGTAAATGGCTTCCCAACCGGCATTCAGGGCACCTTCAATATCACTTTCCAGACTATCTCCGATCATCACACAGTCTTCGGTTTTAGCCCCGGCAAAATTTTCCGCCAATCTGAAAATTCTTTCTTCGGGTTTTACCAAATCATGTTCTTCGCTGATGATGATTTGAGAAAAATAACTTTTTAAACCGCAGACCTCTATTTTTATATCCTGCGATTCTTTAAAGCCATTGGTAATAATATGGAGTTGATAGTTGGGTTTCAAATAATCGAGCGTTTCAATACAGCCTTCTTTTAAATGAATGCCTTTGGGTCCGCGTCTCAAATAATGATTGGTTACTTCTAAATTCTCTTCGTAATTAGTATAGCCAAAGGCTTTAAAAACCTTATCGAAACGGTGATTGCGCAGGTGGTGCTTATCAATCTCTTTTTTGTAATATTTCTTCCACAACTCGCGATTAATAGTTTGATACGTTTTTTCGAAATTTGTATAATCGGTTTTTAGTTTGTCGGCGAGTTGGTATTCGTAAAATAATTCCTCCAGTATGTGTGCCGAGTTTTTTTGAAAATCCCATAGGGTATCGTCAAAATCAAAGAACAACTGTTTTTTATGTTTTAGTTCAGCCATACTTTTACCTGATCCTGAAAAAAGTACAATAAACAATACAAGGCCAGTGCCCAAAATACAGTAGAGAGGCTAAGGTATAAGATGACCTTTTTTTTATCTTTATAAAAACGATCGGCTAAAAAAGCACCAACCGGCGTTGATAAAATAACCGGTGTAATAAAAGCAATACCCGCCAAACCAAAACGTTGTTTAATTCGAATCACGCGACGATTAAATTTAGTAAAAATCTGACGCGCATGAATTTTATGTTTTTTCAAGCGGTAATTATGTCGCCATTTTAATAAGAAGGCGCTTAAATAGGTAAATAAAATATTTCCGCTAATACCACCGGCACAGGTGACTAAAATCACTTTAATAAAATTGGAATTAAAAACTAAAAATGCAGTTGGGAAACCGATTTTACCAAAAGCCAAGGCACAGGTCACAAACACTGATAAAATCTTTACAAACTCCTCCATAAGAACGCCAAATTAACAAAACAAGCCAGGTTTTGACAAGTTTAGTGAAGCCAAGATATGTTATAAAATGCTCAAGATTAATGGAAGGCTGAGCCTATAATTAATATATTTTCCGTAATTTTACGCCCCAGTTAATAAACTATATTTTACTTATGTCAACACAAACAGTAAATGCAGCTCAGGCACAACACGAAAGTATGTTTGAGGCTGTATTGGCCCGCTTAGATGCAGCGGCTAAATTGATGAACCTTAGCGAAGAAGTAGCCCTGGTTTTAAAAAATCCTAGTAAACAAGTTAAAGTAAGTTTGCCCGTTATGATGGACAACGGTAAAATTCAAGTATTTGAAGGATACCGTACGGTACATAGTACCCATCTTGGTCCGAGTAAAGGTGGTATTCGTTACGCCATGGATGTAAATGCCGATGAAGTAATGGCCCTTGCAGCTTGGATGAGCTTTAAATGTGCGGTAGCCAACTTACCTTATGGTGGTGCCAAAGGTGGTATTAAACTCGATCCACGCGCTCACAGTGTGGGTGAATTAGAACGTATTTCACGTGCCTACGCAGTAGCCATGAAAGATGTGTTTGGTGTAAATAAAGATATTCCTGCTCCCGATATGGGAACCAGTGGTCGCGAAATGGCCTGGATCTTAGATGAATTTAATAAAAACACAGGGGTTGATAGTCCGGGTGTTATTACCGGTAAACCACTGGCAGTGGGTGGATCATTAGGCAGAGATGCCGCTACCGGCCGTGGTGTAATGGTAGTGACTTTAGCCGCCCTTAAGAAAATGGGGTTAAATCCTAAAGAAGTTACAGCAGTTGTTCAAGGTTTTGGTAATGTGGGTTCTCATGCCGCACGTTTACTTTCTGAACAAGGGGTGAAAATTGTTGGTATTGGTGATCACAGCGGTTCTTTTTACAACGAAAAAGGAATTGACGTGTTAGCAGCTATTGATTATGCCGGTAAAAACAACCGCAATTTAAAAGGCTTTACCGGTGCAACCGAAATTAAAAACTCCGAATTGCTAATTAGCAAATGTGACGTGTTGGTTCCGGCCGCTTTACAAAATGTTATTACCGAACAAAATGCCCCACACATTCAAGCAAAATTGATTGTGGAAGGTGCTAACGGTCCAACAATGCCTGAAGCTGATCCAATTTTGAATAACAAAAAAATTATTGTGGTTCCCGATATTTTAGCTAATGCCGGTGGTGTTACCGTAAGTTATTTTGAGTGGGTTCAAAATAAAGCCGGTTATTACTGGACAGAAGAAGAAGTAAACAGCCGTCACGATTTAAAAATGAACATTGCTTTTGAAGCTGTTTGGCACAATGCCGAAGTTTTTAAAACCAGTATGCGTATTGCCGCTTATATTACTGCCTTGCAAAAATTAGAGCAAGGTGTTAAGTTAAAAGGCGCCTACTAATCATAAAAAACTATTAATCAAGCACTTAAACTTTCTACTACAGAAGTTTAGGTGCTTTTTTATTTGAAATAAATTTTTAGATTTGCTCTGGTTAATTTAACAATCAAATAACGTTGGTTACAGTCTTAGTTCTTATAGCCTATTTATTAGGATCCATTCCAACTTCAGTTTGGATCGGTAAAACTTTCTATAACATTGATGTAAGGGAATTTGGAAGTGGTAACGCCGGAGCCACGAATACCTTTCGTGTACTTGGGCGCAGTGCCGGTATTCCCGTACTTATCATTGATATAATTAAAGGCGCCCTGTCTGTAGCGCTTTCTTATTTCTCGACCTTCGAAATTGGCAGCAACGCTTTTGTCGATTTGCAACTGGCACTCGGGGTGGCGGCTTTGATTGGACATATATTCCCCATTTTTGCCGGTTTCAGAGGTGGTAAAGGGGTAGCCACCATTTTAGGTATCGTTATTTGCATCGTTCCAACCGCCTGTGCCCTCTCTTTATTGGTATTTTTAATCTGCCTTCTTTCAAGTCGTATTGTTTCACTCTCTTCCATGCTGGCCGGTGTCAGTTTCCCTATTTTTTTAAACATTGTGCTTGGCAATAACAATCCCATCCTCCTGGTTTTCTCCATCATTGTTGCGCTTCTTTTAATTGTAACCCACCGCAAAAACATCAAACGCCTACTCAAAAAAGAAGAAAGCAAGGTGAATTTATTCACGGTGAAGAATAAATAAGTTCTTTCAAAACTATTTCCACACGAATTCTTCTTAAACAGCATTGTATAATTGATGTTAATTTCACCTGTATAGCCACATTTAGAAACTCACGGCTATTAACCCTAAGCCTATTTCCTTATCTTTGATAACATGCTGAATAAACTCTTAATTCTACTGTTTTTTTTAGGTCACTTCATAAACAAAGCCCAAACGGTAACACCCGATGATGATTATGTAAATGATAATGTATTGAAATACGATGACTACGTTTATAAATCGAATCTTAAAACCATTCAATTTCACGAAAGTAGTTGGGATTATGCGGCTCCTATTATTGAACTCAACTCGGCCCAGCAAATTCAATTAAGTTTTGATGATTTGGATGGCGATAAAAAAAACTACACCCTCACCTTTGTACTTTGTAACGCCGACTGGACTCCCAGCGATTTAATGGCCAGCGAATATTTGGGTGGATTTTCTGATGTGAACATTTTTAATTTTGCTTACGCCTCTAATACCTTTCAAAAATACACACATTACGATATTTTATTTCCACAAACCAACATGTCGTTTACCAAAAGCGGTAATTACATTATGTACGTTTATATAGATGGCAATAAAGATAATATAGCCTTTACACGGCGCATGATGGTATACGACAATAAAGTATCGTTACTCTCTACCTTTCGCCAGGCTATGAGCGATGGTGAACAATTCAACAAACAACACATCGACTTTACAATTTCTGCCAATGCTTATGATTTGAATAATCCATATAAAGACATGAAAGTGGTATTAACACAAAATTACCGATGGGATAATGCCGTTACCGACATCAAACCAACTTTTATGAATGGTAGCCAATTCACCTATTCAATGGATGATGCCAGCACCTTTAATGGTGGCAATGAATTCAGGTATTTTGATATGCGGAGTCTGCGTTTTTTAACCGAGAAAGTTGCCAATATTTATCGGGATGAAAGTAATAAAAACCATGTGGTACTTTATCCCGATGAGTTAAGAGCCAATAAATCTTATTCGTTTTACAATGATTTGAATGGAAATTTTCTGATCAAAAACCGCGAAACGCAAGGTAATGTGGACCTTGAAGCCGATTACGTGTATGTTGAATTTTTTCTTCCCTACGCTAATCCGGTAACCGGTGGTAATTTTTATGTGATGGGCAAACTCACCGATTGGCGCATGAACAAAAACAGTAAAATGACTTACAATTATCAGCGAGTTGGTTACGAAGCCAAATTGTATCTAAAACAAGGTTATTATAATTACATGTACGTGCTGAGTAATGATGCCACAAAAACCGGCGATGAAACCGTTACAGAAGGCAACCATTGGGATACTGAAAACGATTATAATATTTTAGTCTATCACCGTAAATTCGGAACTTATTACGATCAGTTAATCGGTTATGCCAAACTTAATTCCTTAAAGAGATAAGAACAAGCTATCAAACTTTTCTTTTGGGATTGTCTGTTAAAAAGGCTTTCCAGCCACTGTAAGATTTTCCGCTACCTGCTGTTTTTTTATTTTGATAATAATGACAAAGTGCTGCACCCATGGCATCGGTGGCATCCAAGTATTCATGCATACTATCTACTCCCAGTATTTGCTGTAACATGGCAGCCACCTGTTCTTTACTGGCATTACCATTACCTGTAATACTCATTTTTATTTTTTTAGGCGAGTATTCGGTAATAGGAATATTTTTACTTAAGGCTGCCGCAATGGCCACACCCTGTGCTCTTCCCAGCTTAAGCATCGATTGCACGTTCTTACCAAAAAAGGGTGCTTCAATGGCCAGTTCATCGGGTTTAAATTCTTCGATGATGCTAACCGTGCGCTCAAATATTTTTTTTAAACGAATGGCGTGATCATCGTATTTATCGAGTTTAATTACGCCAATGCCTAGTGGTTTTAAAGTTGTATTCTGAATGTGCAGTATGCCATAGCCCATCACAATGGTGCCGGGATCAATTCCCAATATTATTCTGTCGTTAACTGCCATTAAAAATGTAAATTTAGCCTAAATTGAAACATCGGAAAAAAATACTTTCTATACTTATAAAACTTTTGATCGGTGTTTTCAGTTTTGTGATCATTTACATCCGGCTCAAAAGTGACCTCAGTGGTGAAAAATTAAACCTGCTTGCTCAATCAGCTTTTTCTGGCACCGGCATCCTTTGTTTTATGGTTTGTCTTTGTCTTATCCCATTTAACTGGGGCATTGAAGCCTATAAATGGAAACTCATTACAGCACCCATTCAGCATGTATCGTACAAAACGGCCACCAAATCGGTGTATAGCGGGGTGTGTCTGGGTAATCTGGCACCCGGACGAGCCACCGAATTTGTAGCCAAAATTATTTTCTTTAAAATTGAGAATCGTCCTAAAATTACCGTGCTGCATTTTGTGGGTGGCATGTTTCAGTTATCCATTACCATCATTGCCGGATTTATAGCTCTGCTTTTTGAACTACGTCATTTTAATTCCGACTCCTTGTGGATGACTTATCTTACCAGTGCCATTGGACTTATACTGCTTGTGATCTTAAGTTTATGTATTTACCGAATAAACGATCTGCTTAATTTCATTTCGAAAAAAATCAGTAAAAATTCGGAGGTAGAAGATTTTAATTACAAATTCTCTTTTTCACTACTCGGCAAATTATTCGGCTTTTCTTTGATCCGTTACGGTGTTTTTTTTACGCAATTCTTTTTACTCATCTTTTTATTTCATCCGCATTTAACAGCCGCTATTGTGCCGAATATTTTATTGTATTTCCTCATCACCACTACCATCCCCATGATAAGTGTGCTGGAAGCAGCCATTCGTGCAGCTATTGCACTGGTAGTGTTTAAAGATTCAGGGATTAGCGAAACGGCTTTGGCTCTATCCTCTGCTTTGATCTGGCTGGTAAATATAATCATCCCCAGTATTTTTGGTTATGTCATTTTACTGCGTCAAAATTTTAATTTCAAGTTATTCGGAACCAAAAAATGACGATCCTGCTTTATATCTTCCTTTCTTTGCTTCTGTTATATGCAGCCCTGCTCCTGATTCTGGCCCTGGGATATATGTTTACAAAATGGTTCAAGGCCAAAGATAAAACCCTGCAAATGCCTTTAAGCATAATTATTTGCGCGCGCAATGAAGAAAAAAACATCACCCTGTGTTTACGTTCTATTTTAAAACAAGATTATGTGTTACGCAAAGTACAACTCATTCTTATTAACGATGCCAGTACCGATGAAACGGTGCTTCGCGCTGAATCCATTTTAAAAGGTTCTGATTTAAATTATAAGATCATTACAAACCCCGAACATATCGGCAAAAAACAAAGTATCATTACTGCCATGCAACAGGTAAGCAACGCGGTGGTGGTGTTACACGATGCCGATACCTTTACCATTTCTCCCAAATGGCTGCAAAGCATCTCCGATCTTTATCAGCAAAGTCAGCCCGATATGATCATAGCTCCCATTGGCATTGCTAATAACACGGGGCTTCTGTGGGCCTTGCAAGCCATCGAGACCAAGGTACTGGCCCTCTTTGCTGCCGGAAGTGCTTTTTATAAACTACCTTTTTTGTGTAATGGGGCTAATCTCATTTTTACAAAAGCAATCTTCGAAAAAACGGGATCATTTCAATCGCACCTCAACGTTGCTTCGGGCGACGATATTTTGTTTCTGGAAGCGGTCAAAAAAATTCCGGATGCTAAAATTCTTTATTTAAAATCAAAAGATGCTTTGGTATATACCTATCCTGCTTTTTCCTTTTCTCAACTGCTTAATCAAAAAGTGCGCTGGGCTTCAAAATTTAAACCCAACACAAATGTTTTAAATCGTGCGCTAGCTCTGCTCAGCTTTTTGGTTAATGCCGGCTGGCTCTTTTGTTTTGTGCTGGCCTACCTCTCAGCTCAGCATTTAAATGCCGCTTTGTTTTTTATCTTTTTTAAATTGTCAATTGATATTTTGTTGTTATTTTTAGCTTCAGGTTTTATTAAAAATAAGCGTTTACTTTGGTACAGTTTGCCGGTTGGCTGCATTTACCCCGTTTACGCCTGCATGGTGGCTTTAGCATCCTTGTTCCTAAAACCAAACTGGAAAAAATAGTCTGTGTTTTTTAAAAAGAAAATTATAAACTACGAATCTGAATCTCTAAGTGAGCTTACCTGGCGACGATTTAAGCGAAATAAATTAGCGCTCTTTGGTTTGGTTCTTATTCTGTTGGCTTGTGTGATTTCTGTTTTGGGTTATCTCATAACCCCCGATAAAACACCTTATGCCAACGATCAAAAACCCGAACTCCATATCAAAGAACCGGGCTTTCATCTTAACATGCTTTTGGTAAAACGAAATGCAGTGGAAGAGTCTAACGGTTTTTTAAGTACCATGCTTTTTGGCCGTAACGATCCGAATGCCTCTTACACTTGTTACAATTATGTTTTTAAGGGCCCTAATATTCTGGTTGAAGAATATACCGGCAACACACCCAATAAGGGCAGCACCAGCGCTTTTAATCTGGCCGACGTGGTGTATGCCCTCAACAATAAAACCAAAGTGATTTACGATTCTTTAAAAAACGAATTAAGTTTTGTTGTTTTAGGTGAAAATCAAATTCAAAAAAAATCAATTGCCGACTTACAAAAAATTATTAAGGAAAATAATATTCAAAGTCGTTCATATTTGTTGGGAACCGATCTGTTAGGACGTGATCTCTTGAGTCGTTTATTAATTGGCACCCGCATCAGTTTAACCGTGGGTTTAATTTCGGTGATCATCTCCATTTTTATTGGCATTCTGCTTGGCTCTCTGGCCGGCTATTTCAGAGGTAGAACCGATACTGTGATCAGCTGGCTCATTAATGTAGTGTGGAGCATTCCCACTTTATTATTGGTAATTGCCATTACTTTGGTATTGGGCAAAGGGGTGATGCAGGTGTTTATTGCTGTTGGTTTAACCATGTGGGTAGATGTGGCCCGTATTGTAAGGGGACAGGTATTAAGCATCCGCGAAAAAGAATTTGTGGAAGCCGGACGCGCTTTAGGTTTTAAAAACAGTCGCATTATTTTTAATCATATTTTACCAAACGTAATGGGACCGGTAATTGTAATGGCCGCCAGTAATTTTGCCTCGGCTATTTTAACCGAAGCGGGTTTAAGTTTTTTAGGCATTGGCGCTCAACCTCCTATTCCTTCCTGGGGCGAAATGGTAAATGCGCACCGCGGTTATATTTTAATGGATAAGGCTTACCTCACCTTTGTACCGGGCATTGCCATCATGACCTTGGTGCTTTCGTTTATGTTGGTAGGTAACGGTCTGCGTGATGCCATGGACACTCACCTGAGCGATGATAAGCCCATTGGGCCGGTTTAAATTTTGTGAACTTATTTAAGTGATCTCGCCTTAACTTTAATAGGCTTGCCGTTATCAGAGAATACAAGATAATCATCTTCCAACTTCGCTTTTTCAACTAGTCGCTCAAATGCAAGCTTAGTACCGGCAATTAATTTATCACGTAATTCAGTATATGGATGATTGTTACCCATTGGAAATCTTAGACCAAATATAAGCATTATTTATGTTCAAATCAAGCTGGCCCAAGCCTTCTGCCACTATCTGAGGTTTTTGAGTATTATCGAAAATTATCCGATCTTGTTTTATGTTTATAGGCAATGGTCTGCGTGATGCCATGGACACCCGCCTGAGCGATGATAAGCCCATTGGGCCGGTTTAAATAAAATCAGATTTTGCATTAATTATTGAGCATGGCCTGCAGCGCCTCTACCCATTCATCGTTGGCGTTTAAACTTTCTACCAGCTTAATTTCATGACCACCATTATGTTTAAAAATCTCTTCGTATTCGGTACCAATTTCATAAATGGTTTCCAAACAATCAGCTACAAAGGCCGGCGAGAATACCAACACCTTTTTAGCACCACTTTTGCCCAAGCCTTCAACAACTTTATCGCTAAAGGGTTGCAACCATTTTTGATCGAGACGGCTTTGAAAAGCTGTGGTGTACTTGCCTTCGGGCAGATTTAAAGCTTTTACCAGTTGGCGCGTGGTTTCAAAACAATTGGCTCGGTAACAGTATTGGTTATTTGCAGTTAAGCTATTACAACAGGCTCCCATCTGGCAAGTGTTGCCGCCGTAATGAGCCGATGCTTTTAATATTTGTCGCTCGGGTAAACCATGGTAACTAAACAAAACATGGTCGTAAGCGGCCATATCGTATTTTTTTGCCTGCTTCACTAAGGCTTCAATAAATTTTGGATGCTGATGAAATTTAGCCACAATGTTTAAATTCGGAATAACTTCCCAGCCTTTAATTTGATTTAAAACTTCTTCAATGGTACTGCCTGTGCTCGAACTGGCGTACTGTGGATAAAGCGGAATGATGTGAATTTTATCGGGACGTTGCTGGCGTAATTTTTCCAACACATTTTTAATGCTGGGTTGCTGATAACGCATGGCCAATTCAACCACAAAATCGTTACCCAGTTTTTTTTGTAATTTTTCTTTCAGTAAAATGCTGTTGGTCATTAAAGGTGAGCCTTCTTTGGTCCAGATGTGTGAATACAATTTAGAAGATTTAAAACTTCTGAATGGCACAATGATCATGTTCACCAGCATAAAACGGCCAATGGCATTAATATCAATAACCCTTTTATCGTTTAAAAACTGTGTGAGGTATTTTCCAACCTTAGCAGGCGTGGGAGCTTCGGGGGTACCGAGATTAATAAGTAAAACAGCTTGTTTCATGTAATGACAACAATTAATGTTGGTTTGTGTTCAAATCGGCAGAAGTATTTTCAGAAGTACTGATGGTTTCAGACACGGTACTTTCAGGAGGCATGGGTTTCGAGAATTTTCGTTGAAACACAATAATAACACCTACTCCAATAGAAATGGAAGCATCGGCAAAATTAAAAATGGGACGAAAGAACTGAAAATCTTCACCACCCCAAACCGGAAACCACTCGGGGAACTTTCCATCAAATAAAGGGAAATAAAACATGTCTACCACACAACCATACATGCTGGGTGCATAGCCGTGACGGGTTAGTGCGGCAACCCCGTCATAAGGTAAATATTCCTGAAAATCGGGATTTAATAAAGTGCCTTTATCGAAGATGAGTCCGTAAAAAGCCGAGTCTAAAATATTCCCCATGGCGCCGGCTAAAATTAAGGACACCGAAAAAATAAAACCCGGATGTTCTTTTTGTTTGATGATGTGACGAATGTACAAGGCTCCACCAATGCAGGCCAGAATACGAAACACACTCAAGGCCAGTTTACCGAATTGTCCACCGAACTCAAAACCAAAGGCCATGCCTGGGTTTTCGGTAAAATGGATAATGCACCAATCGGTTAATCGCCCTACTTCACCTAACGGGTAATTCATTTTAATGTAAATTTTAATGAACTGATCAACGAACAGTACCAATAAAACAGTGAGAAGAGGAATGCGATACGTTTTAAACATGAATTTTTAGTGTTGGCAAAGATAAGCTATTTAAGATTTTTATTGTTTGATTTTACTTAGACCTTGAGCTATTTTAAGAATCTTTTACTAAAAAAAATGCCTTCCTGAATTTAGAAAGGCATTTTGTTTTAATCTAATTTTTATTAAGACTGACTTAATTTAGCATCAATACCAAGGGTTGCGTGTGGTACCGAACGTAAACGTTCTTTAGGAATTAATCTTCCGGTAACACGGCAAATACCGTAGGCTTTATTTTCGATACGCACTAAAGCATTTTTTAAATTCACAATATATTTTTCCTGACGCGATGCTAACTGAGCGGTTTCCTCTTTGCTCATCACATCACTACCATCTTCCAGTAATTTGAAAGAAGGTGACGTGTCATCCGTACCGTGATTATCTTCGTTGCTTAACGTTTGTTTCAATAAGTCGTAATCCATTTGAGCCTCTTTTAATTTATCGAGGATTAACTCTTTAAACTCCGCTAATTCTTTATCTGAATAACGGGTACGTTTATCATCGGTATTTAAAAATGGTTTAGGAGCCACCACATTTCCTTTTCTAATTAAAGGTTTGTTGATGTCGATTTGTAAAGGTCGGTTACGAATATATGCTTCCATACTTCCTCCACTTGATTTACCTTCATTTTTCTTTCTACGACCGCGTCCACGTTTTTCAGGGATCTCATCATCGTCTTCATCAATTTCTGGCGGACCACCTTCCAGATCAATCAATCCGGCTTCGTCCAAACCACCTTCAATCGCTGCATCCTCATCTTCCGGTTTTTCGTAGTCGTCTTTTACTTCAACATCCGAATCGTCTTCCGTTTCTTCAGGAATATCCTCCTCGTCTTCATCATCACCTTTTTTTCCTTTCTTTTTCGATGCCACTTTAGAGGCTTTCTTATCTTTTCCTTTTTTAGCAACTGCTTCAATCGGTTTCCCGGCAGGCTTTTTAGAAGCTTTCGCAATTTCTTTTGCTACCGGCTTGGAAGTTTTTATTACTTCTACTTTTTTCTTTACAATGGGCTTAGCAACCTTCTTCGTCATTTTTTTCTCCACTTTTTTGGCGACCAATTTAACTGGTTTAGCCGGTTTGGCTGCTTTTTTAGGGGCAGGTTTATTTACTTTTTTTACAGACTTAGTCACAACTTTCTTAGGAGCGGGCTTACCTGGTGACTTTACAGCTTTTTTAACAGGTTTGGCTTTTTTGTTCGCCTTTTTAGTGTCTTTCTTTTTAGCCATACTAATTTAATTTTTCGATTGATATTAATGTAGTTATTAATTCGTCAACTTCAATGGTGGCAACATTATTAGAGACTATGGATGGAACCACTTGCAAATCACTCGTCAAAGTTTCAGAACAAATATAACTCAAATTGTTTTTAATAGCATTATCTAGACCTGAATTTTGCTGAATTTTAACCAAAATTCGATCGGTTACTTCAAAACCACTGTCTTTACGCAGGTTTTGGATACGGTTCACCAGCTCGCGGGCTAAACCTTCATTCTTTAATTCCTCAGAAATATTTATGTCCAACGCCACGGTTAAAGCGCCACTGTTAGCAACTTTCCAGCCCAGAATATCCACCGGAATAATCTCCACATCTTCAGGTTCCAGTACAATTTCAGCACCATTCACTGCTACGGTATAAGTTCCTGTTTTTTCGATACCGGAAATAATGGCCGAACCATTCGTAAGCGCATAAGCCTGCACCGCCTTCATGTTTGGTCCACATTTTTTACCCAGTGTTTTAAAGTTGAGTTTCAGATTTTTTACGATTTGCGTTTTACTTTCATCCACAAATTCAATTTCTTTAACGTTCACTTCGCCAAGAATCAAATCCTTTACGGCTTCTATCTTTTGCTGGTATTCCTTATCAAGAATAGGGATCTGTATGCGTTGTAAAGGTTGACGAACTTTTAAATTTTCTTTTTTGCGGATGGAAAGGATCATGGAAGAAATTTTCTGCGCCAGTTCCATGCGCTCTTCCAAAGCCTTGTCCTGATTTGCTTTCTGCACCTCCACCAATTTACTTAAATGAACCGATTGATTGTTTAAACTCAAATTACGATACATCCAGTCGGCAAAGAATGGCGCAATGGGACTCATGAGCTGCGACACTATGGTTAAACACTCGTGCAGTGTTTCATAAGCTGCTTTTTTATCCTGACTCATTTCACCGCGCCAAAAACGACGACGCGATAAACGCACGTACCAGTTACTTAAATGCTCATCCACATAGGTCTCAATTGAACGGGCGGCACGGTGCGGTTCATAGGCTTCAAGAAAAGTGGTCACATTTTCAATTAAGGTTTGTAATTCGGATAGAATCCAGCGATCGAGTTCAATCCGATCTACAACCGGTACTAAATTAGTTGGGTCTACTACAAACTTATCTACATTGGCATACAAGGCGTAAAAGCCATAGGTATTGTAAAGTGTGCCGAATAATTTACGTTGTACTTCGGCAATACCTTCCGCATCAAATTTTAAATTATCCCAAGGTGCTGCATTGGCGATCATGTACCAGCGGGTTGCGTCGGCACCATATTTTTCAATAGTCTCAAAGGGATCTACAGCATTACCCAAACGCTTGCTCATTTTGTTGCCGTTCTTATCAAGCACCAAACCGTTAGATACTACGTTTTTATAGGCCACCGAATCAAAATTCATGGTAGCAATAGCATGTAAAGTAAAGAACCATCCGCGGGTTTGATCTACTCCTTCGGCTATAAAATCGGCCGGGAAATATTTTTTCTGATCAATAAGTTCTTTGTTCTCGAAAGGGTAATGCACCTGCGCGTAAGGCATAGCACCGCTATCAAACCACACATCAATCAAATCAGCTTCACGGACTAATTTTTTTCCGTTCTTTTCCAATACAATGGTATCGGCATATGGTTTGTGTAAATCGAAAGTCTCGTAATTTTCGGCAGAGAAATTTCCAGGAACAAATTTTTCTAAAGGATTTGTATCCATCATGCCTTTAGCAACCGCATTGGTAATTTCCTTTTTTAGTTCTTCTGCACTTCCGATGACAATTTGTTCAGTGCCATCTTCGCTAGTCCATATTGGAATAGGAATGCCCCAGAAACGTGAGCGTGATA
Source organism: Sphingobacteriaceae bacterium (assembly GCA_947480015.1). Lineage (GTDB taxonomy): Bacteria > Bacteroidota > Bacteroidia > B-17B0 > Aurantibacillaceae > Aurantibacillus. The sequence goes on along the minus strand of CANKBS010000014.1, from coordinate 23,025 downwards.
AATTCCAGTCATTTAAATTCTCTAACCAGTTTCCAAAACGTCCGCTGCCGGTGGCTTCGGGTTTCCAGTTAATAGACCTGTTCAGTTCAATCATGCGATCTTTCATAGCCGTTGATTTTATGAACCATGAATCCAAAGGATAATATAATACTGGCTTATCGGTTCGCCAGCAATGCGGGTAGCTGTGTTCGTAGCTTTCTTTTTTAAATAGCTTGCCTTCTTCTTGAAGTTTTAAAACAATGCGTTCGTCAACACTCAGGTAAGCTTTTAGTTCTTTAATTTTTCCGGTGGCTTCTAATATTTTTTTCTGAGTTTCGAATTCGGTTTTTTTCTCTTCATCGCTGAGATACGCTTCCTTCACATATTCTTCGCCGTAAAGAAAAACACCATCCTTTATTTCCGATAAAAACTTGCCGCGTTTATCTACTAAGGTTAAGGAGTCGATGTTGTTTTGTTTGGCTACACGAAAGTCATCGGCACCAAAACTAGGCGCAATGTGCACAATACCGGTACCATCGGTGGTGGTCACAAAATCACCCACTACTACTTTAAAGGCATCACCTTCGGGTTTTACGAATGGGAGCAGTTGTTCGTAGCTTAAACCAGCCAGTTGTTCGCCTTTGCAGCTTGCTACACGTTTAAACGGAATGGCTTTATCACCGGCTTTGTAATCCTCAAAATTCAGTTCCGCGTTCTTTTCAGGAAAATACTTATTTACCAGCTCTTCGGCTAATATAACGGTTATAGGATTGCCGTCGAATGGATTAAATGTGTTTACAAAAGCATAGGTTATCTCGTTGCCTACCGCCAGTGCTGTATTGGAAGGCAGAGTCCAGGGCGTAGTGGTCCATGCTAAAGCAAAAGTATTCGTCAAATCAATGCCATTTGGCTTGGTAGTTTCGTTCAATTTAAAAAGCACGGTAGCCGTTCTGTCCTTCACATCGCGGTAACAGCCAGGTTGGTTCAACTCGTGGGAGCTCAGTCCGGTGCCCGCTGCAGGCGAATACGGTTGAATAGTAAAACCTTTGTATAACAGATCCTTTTTAGAAAGATTCTGTAACAACCACCAAACCGACTCAATGTATTTATTATCGTAAGTGATATATGGATCACTCATATCAACCCAGTAGCCCATTTTAGCGGTAACATCTTCCCACTTATCGGTATACTTCATCACCTCCTTTCGGCAGGCTTTGTTATAGTCTTCAACTGAAATGTATTTGTCACTGTTTTTATTTCCAATATCTTCTTTGGTAATGCCCAGCGATTTTTCAACGCCGAGCTCAATAGGCAAGCCGTGAGTATCCCAACCAGCCTTGCGTTTTACTTGATAACCTTGCAAGGTTTTAAAACGACAAAAAATATCTTTAATGCTACGGGCCATCACGTGATGGATGCCGGGCATACCATTGGCGCTGGGTGGACCTTCGTAGAAGACCCAAGGTTTTGCCCCCTCGCGTGAGGAAACAGATTTCTCAAAAGTTTTATCGGCCTGCCACAATTGCAACATGTCCTTTGAAATCTGTGAAAGATCTAATTTTTTATATTCTGTGTATTTCTTCATTTTTAAATTTCCATAGGCATTGCGCCTGTATTAAAAAAGGAGAGCGAATTTACTAAAAATACTGCGATTGCAGTTAAACCCAATACGTTAAAAAACTGTCAAATTTGTATGATATTTCTTACCTTCAATAAAATTTAAGCACATGAAAAAAATTGGATTGACTTTATTCTGCTGTCTGGCTCTGAGCGCCATTGCACAGCAAGATGGCAAGTGGTGTGTAGGCTTGCAATGGGGTTTGCAAGGCAATAACTCGGAACTCAGCGGAGGTATGCAAACAGCCAATGCCCGCTTCCACCACAATTCGTATGGTAGCGGCAGTTTAAACCTCAACCTCCGTTACGATCATTCTAAACACTGGATGCTCATGACAGGACTGGGCTTTGGCTCCTATGGTTATGAATTTGCTTTGTCACAAAACTACTCACTTTTAAAAGGCAAGGAGGAAAGCCAATACAGCAAACTGCGCAGTTCCTTTGGTACAGTAGGCATGCCATTGATGGTGTTTTATAAATTTAATCCAAACTGCAAAAACGCCAAATGGATTTTGGGCGCCGGTTATGTGCAAACCTTGAGTGGCCAACAAAGGATTACTCAAACTTATTTGGAAGGCGCTGAGGGCAACCCATCGGGTAACTGCTTAAAAACAACGGCCACCAACAGCGGAGGAATCTCAAGTTTGCTGCGTATAGAGGTAGGAAGAGAGAGGGTATTTAATAATGGCCGCATCTTAGGCATAACCATGTTGTTTAATGCGGGACTAAAACAAACGGCCCAGGCGGAAGTGACGTATAAGATGGATGGACTCGAATACAATCACAGCTTCACAAATAAAGGAAATTTTGTAGGCTTAAGGTTGAGCTGGTATTTCAGGGCTTTTAAAAATACAGTTACCAAGCAAAACTAATTACATACCTGAGCTAAAGTGGCTCATACTTTCGCGTTTCATAGGATTAACGTTTAGCACAGGCACCGGACTTAATTCCACAACCTTGTGCCCAATCGTTCCGCTCATCATTTCACTGATGCTTAAATCTTGTTGATTCATTTGGATAATAATGTCGCACTCATTTTTTACCGCGTATTCAACAATTGATTCAGCGGGCGTGGTACTAGGGATAGAACGGTTTGTGCAACTTACCCCTTCTTGTTTGATGAATTTTTTTACTTGTTGTAAGTAAGGTAATAATTTGTTCTCGGTTTCATCATCATTGGGCTTGAAAACAGAAACGATACGAATGTCAGCTTTGTAATAATGTGCTAATTGCACGGCAAAAGAAACCTTTTCACGGCTTTCTGGGCTCAAATCAAAAGGCATCAAAATATTTTTACACCCATCACGAAGATCGGTTGAACGCAGGGTAATAATTGGGCAAGGAGCACCTTTTAAAAATTTAGGTACTGTCATGGCGCTGCTAAAAATACCGGATTTAAATTTGGCATTTTCGTCAAGTGCCATAATAACCATTGAACATCCATATTCGTCGGCTAATCGGTTTATCGTTTCGTATACTTCTCCCTTCACCCCTTTCAGTTCAACTATCAATCCGCTTTCATCACGTGTTGCTTGCGCTAAATTTTCCAAATCGGTCATGCGGTCGTTTTCGCTGTTAGGCGAAATATGAACCAAAATAAGCTTTGATTTGGTGAACCTCGCTAAATTATAGGCTTGCTTAACTGCAATGTAGGACTGCTTGGAAAAATCAACTGGTATTAAAATTGATTGGTTTTCCTTAATTATCATACGAATAAGATTTTGACTAAGTTATAAATAAAATTCGAAAACTGTTAATTTTTTTAGAGTTTGTATGCTTTCAAATCGACTTTTATACCCCAATTAGCGCAAAAGGTTGCTTTGAAAATCTAAATATTTGATTAACGTGTTGTTTTTCAGTTTGTTACAAATAAATTATAAGGTCGCCATCACTTTAAGTTCAATAGCAATGGGGGTTGGCAGTTTGTTTATCTCAATAGTAGTGCGACAGGGTGGATTTTCGTTAAAGTATTCGGCCCAAATTTTATTGTATTTAGGGAAATCGTCCTTCATATTAGTGAGAAAGACAGTGACGTCAACAATTTTATCCCAGCTGCTTCCGGCATCTTCTAAAATATAGCGAATGTTACGAAAAACCGAGTGGCATTGCGCTTCAATATCGTATGAAATGATATGCCCTTTTTCATCCAGTTCAACACCGGGAATTTTTTTAGTACCACGCTCACGTGGCCCCACACCGCTTAAAAATAACAGGTTGCCAACACGGCGCGCGTGCGGATAAAGTCCCACCGGCTCTGGGGCTTTGGACGAATCGAATTGAGTTGAATCAGTCATAATTTAATAGGCAAATTTAACGCTATTCCTCTTATAAAACTATTTCTCAAGCGGCATTATAGTCGTATTTTTGTATAAACGGCATATAATAATTCCGCCTAAAAATTATGAAAATAACACAACTTTATACCAATTGCCTGGCACAAGGCGCCTATTATATTTCTCATAAGGGCGAAGCCGCGATCATTGATCCTTTAAGGGAGACTGGACCTTACTTGGATTTATTAAAAGAAAACAAGGATCAGTTAACCCATATTTTCGAAACTCATTTTCATGCCGATTTTGTGAGCGGACACGTAGATTTGGCTGCAGCTACCGGCGCTAAAATTGTTTTTGGTCCGAATGCCCAAACCGATTACGAAAGTTATATCGCCAAAGATGAAGAGGTTTTTAAAATTGGCGGCTTAAGTTTAACCGTATTGCATACGCCCGGTCACACATTGGAATCGAGTTGCTTTTTATTAAAGGATGAACATCAAAAGGCGCTTTGTTTATTTTCGGGAGATACCTTATTTATCGGTGATGTGGGTCGCCCTGATTTAGCCATTAAATCGGATCTCACCCAAGAAGATTTGGCCGGCATGTTGTATGAAAGTTTGCGCAACAAGATAATGCCATTGCCGGATGATGTTATTGTATATCCTGCTCATGGTGCGGGTTCAGCTTGTGGCAAAAACATGAGTAAAGAAACCTCGGATACCTTAGGTCATCAAAAAGAAGTGAATTATGCTTTGCGTAACCTAAGCAAGGAAGAATTTATAACAGAATTAACTACCGGTATTTTACCGGCACCGCAGTACTTTGCAAAAAACGCTGCCTTAAACAAAAAAGGTTATGAAAATTATGAGAAAGTACTCCATAAGGGCTCCAATGCCTTATCGGTTGGTGACTTTGTGACGATGCATAAAAATGAAAAGGCCTTGGTATTAGATGTAAGAAGATCGGGTGATTTTGCGGAAGCGCATATACCGGGTGCTATATTTATTGGATTGGATGGTCAGTTTGCCCCTTGGGTGGGCACGTTAATTAAGGATTTGAAAACACCCATCTTATTGGTTTGCCCTAATGGCAAGGAAGCTGAAACCGTGATGCGTTTATCGCGTGTGGGTTATGATAATAGTTTGGGATATTTGCACGGAGGAATGGAAGCTTGGATTAAAGCGGGTAAAACCGCAGAAACCGTTACCAGTATTTCTGCCGAAACCTTTGTGCCACAGTATTTAAATGGCGTAAAAACTTTGGATGTGCGTAAACCCGGCGAATATGAGTCGGCACATATAAAAAATGCCGATACAAAACCCCTCGATTTTATTTATGAGTGGATGGAGCACTTAGACAAGGCTCAGCCATACATGGTGCACTGTGCCGGCGGATACCGCAGCATGATAGCTGTTTCGGTTTTAAAGGCAAATGGTTTTGAACACCTTACGGATGTTCAAGGTGGTTATGCAGCCATAAGTAGAGTACATAACGCCGAAACCGAAATTGTAACCTTAGCCTGCAGCAAAACCGTATAGTTTTCCTGTTTAATTTTTATTACTTTTAAGCATGTTTGATTCACTGGAAATGCTTGATAGAAGTTTATTGCTCACCATAAATTCTATACACTCACCACTCTTTGATACGTTTATGTATTACTTAAGTGAGAAACTTGCCAATTACCTGACTTGCTTTATTGTACTTGCCGTTGCTTATGCTTTTTATAAAAAATTCTCAGCCAAAAAAGCCATTGAGCTATTAGTGGGTTGTGCCATCGTTTTTGCCTGCACCGACATGAGTTCAAATTATATGAAACACAGCGTAAAACGTTTTCGTCCAACCCATAATTTAGAAATACGCGAAAAAATTCACACGGTGAATGACTATACCGGCGGACAATATGGTTTTTTTAGCGCGCATGCTGCTAATACAGTTGGCGTAATTACATTTTTGTTTTTATGTATTAACTGGTGGCAAACCAAATACAAAATCTTTATTTTTATTTACCCGCTTGTTGTTGTTTACAGTCGTGTCTATTTAGGCGTACATTATCCCAGCGATGTGGCCATAGGTATGCTAGATGGCCTTTTATTTGGCTGGCTGGGTTTTCTGGTAATGAACAAACACTTTTTAAAACTCAATGAACAGGCTGCTTAATTTTTATTGTTTGTTTTTTTTAGTGCTACTTTCAAAAGCACAATTCCCGAATTCGGATGTGTGGCTATTTAAAATTGAAGAGGAAAAGAATGTCCTTCCGGTTTTATCACATTCTCTAAATATCAGCAACCGTGAGGGTTACGACAATCAGCCATCTTTTACAGCCGATGGATCTAAAATTTATTTTGTGAGTATTAAAGAAGATAAACAAGCGGATATTTACTACTACGAATTAAAAAGTAAAAAAATTAAACAACTCACCAAATCCAAAGAAAGTGAATATTCTCCGGTTCATACAGCGGAGGGGCGATACGTTACCACCGTCATGGTTGAGGCTGACAGTTCGCAACGTATTCATTTTATGAATACCGAACTTGGGTTTAATGAAAAAAAATTCGACTTTGATTCGGTAGGCTATTATCATTTTTTAAATGCCGATACAGTTATCTATTATAAACTAACGCAACCACATTCGTTGCGATACTATGTAAAACCCAGTAAAGAAGATAACTGGTTATGTAATGCGCCTGTACGGGGATTTAAAGCCATTAACCGTCACGAACTTATATATGGCATTAAAGATTCAACACGCGTTGTTTTTTATATATATGATTTTTTAATTCATAGAGCCAGTAAATACTGTGAGTATCCTTCTACCAATGAAGATATCGTTTGGCATGCCAAATGGGGACTCTTAAAATCGGAAGAGGATAAAATACTTCGTTATGATGTCACAAAAAAAGAATGGGTTCTCTTATTTGACCTTTCCAATCAAGGTATCAAAAAAATAACCCGCTTTGATTTTGATTCGAAAAACAAATTCCTCGTCCTCGTAAATAACCTTTAGCATGCTTTACGAAAAAACAAAGGATGATTATTTATTCAGTAATGATAAAACCAAACTGGATGTAGCGTGTATTCATTCTTTTTTGAGCACTGAAAGCTATTGGGCGATTAATATTCCGAAAGAAACTGTAGAAGGCTCCATTAAAGGCTCAGAGTGTTTTGCACTTTACCACAAAAACAAACAAATTGGTTTTGCCAGAGTAATCACCGATCGTGTGAGTTTTGCTTATCTGGCTGATGTGTTTGTTTTAATGGATTACCGAGGCAAGGGATTATCGAAGGACTTAATGGCCTTTATTATGGCATATCCACTATTTAAAAACATGCGACGTTTTATGTTGGCCACAAAAGACGCTCATTCCTTATACACACCATTCGGCTTTAAAGCGCTTTCAGAATCCGAAAGGTTTATGGAAATCAAACCATTTGAATCCTATCCGCTTTGATCGCCTTTAGCGTATATCTGCTTGCGTTTTTGCTGCTGATTTATTTTACAGGCTTCTTTTCTTTATTTAAGGATGATCGTATTTCGAAGGTACAATTTACTTTATTGTTTTTTCTAAAATCAATGGCAATCCCTGTTTTCTATTATGTGTATCAAAAACTATATGGGGGTTTAGAAAAATTTGATACCGGTAAATTTTACAACGACATTAAAGTAATACACGATTTTGGTTTAAAAGATTTTGGTTTTTATGTGCGATTACTTTTCGGTTTCCAAAACGATATGCCCGGCTCATACGACTATGAGTATTGTTTGATGCATACCCTTAATTGGGATAATGGCACCATGAAAGATTACTTGTATAACGATAACCGCATACTAATTCGCGTTCATTCAATTATTCAGTTCATAGCTTTTGATTCCTATGCCGTTCAGGCTTTATTCAGTTGTTTTTTTAGTTTTATCGGCATCGTCTTTTTGTACAAAAGCTTTAGAGACTATTTTGGCGGCAAAGAGATTTGGGTGTTACTTATTTTTTGTTTTTTACCTGCCCTTTGGTTTTATACCGGAGGGTTATTAAAAGAAGGCTTAACGCTGTTAACCTTAGGCATGAGTATGTATATACTTAAAAGTGTTATAGCAGGGAAACGTGGTCTTTTAAAACTTACAGGCTTAGTGCTTTTAATAGTCATGAGCTGTTTATTAAAACCTTATTTACTGGTTTTTGCTCTAATTTGTTTTTCGTGTTTTTTTTGGATTAAGCAACATGATAAAATAAAACAAAAAAGTTTGCTCTTTTTTTCTCTCATCTTTTTTACCCTGCTTGCTGCAAATACCCTTTCATTACTTGTGAAACACCGTAGCTTATGGGAAGCAGCCATTAAACACCAACGTATTTTTAATGGGGTAGCCAAAGGGGGGATTTTTTTATATAACAAGGATAAATTCATTCGCATAACTTATGACTCTAGCCTCGTCAACCGGGTCGCTCACAGGTCTGATTTATTCACCATCAAGGCCAAAACGCCTTTTATGTATTGGAAAAACGGTCAACCTGAAGACACCTTAAACTGCGCGGCCAATAGTGATACATTAAGTCAATACCGATTGGCCTACATGATTAGTCCGGCAAATTCGAATGTGGATGTGGCCTCTTCCAAAGCCAATCTACTTATACTTTTTACTTCCTGTTTATATTATGCCCTATTCTCGCCACTATTTGTTAATGCACACAGTGCTTTACAGGTGCTGGCATCGGTAGAAAATTTAGTGTTGGCTCTGGCATTACTTTATATTCTCATCCAAGTTTTTGTTTCAAAAAAAGAACGATTCCCTGTTTTGGTCTTTCTCTTCTTTGCCTTTTCTTTGTGTTTGTTATTTGGCTTGAGTACCCCTAATAGTGGGGCTATTATTCGTTACCGGGCGCCCGCCGTATTATTTATACTCTTGGGGGCTTTGTACTACTTACCTGTTTCTAAAACGACATTTTTTAAAAAATTCAATTAAAATATAATTGTATATTTAGTTGCTACCAAAATGCACCATGAGTTTATTCCGAAAAAAGTCAATTGAGTCGATTTTAAAGAATGCGGAGGCCGAAAGTCCTCACGGCTCGCTGGCGAAACACTTGGGGGTGCGCGACTTAACGGCCTTTGGCATTGCAGCCATTATTGGTGCCGGAATTTTTTCAACCATTGGTAAAGCAAGTGCCGATGGTGGTCCGGGTGTTATTTTACTTTTTATTTTTACCGCTTTAGCCTGTAGTTTTGCGGCCTTTGCTTATGCTGAGTTTGCCTCACTTATTCCGGTGAGCGGCAGTGCATATACTTACAGTTATGTAGCCTTTGGTGAGCTCTTTGCCTGGATTATTGGCTGGGCGCTAATTATGGAGTATGCCATTGGAAACGTGACTGTGGCTATTTCCTGGAGCGATTACTTTACCACTTTATTTCATAACGTTTTTCATGTAAAAATGAATGAATGGTTATGTCTCGATTATTTTACGGCCAAGCAAAATTTCGGACTAGTGAATGAACTTCTCAAAAATGGCAAAAGTATCGAAGAGATAAACAAAGCCCCTGAAACCCTTGGTTTAATTGAGGGTTATGCTGCTTATCGCACTGCCCCGCAATTTCTGGGGATGCACCTGATTTTCGATTTGCCGGCACTCATTATCAATGTATTAATTACCATGTTGGTATACCGGGGAATTAAGGAAAGTCGCAATGCCAGTAATATGATGGTAGTGATAAAAATAGTGGTGGTATTGGTGGTTATTTTTGTAGGCGCTTTTTATGTGAACACTTCTAACTGGGATCCTTTTTTACCGAATGGATTACCGGGACTTTTAAAAGGAATCAGCGCCGTGTTTTTTGCTTATATAGGCTTTGATGCCATTTCAACCACTGCGGAAGAATGCCGTAACCCGCAACGTGACTTACCTCGAGGTATTTTATATTCCATCATTATTTGCACTGTATTGTATGTGGCCATTGCCTTGGTTATAACCGGTATGGTTAATTACAGCGAATTAAATGTGGGTGATCCACTGGCTTATGTGTTTGAAAAGGTAAAAAGTTTGCATTGGTTAAGCGGCGTTATAGCTGTGAGCGCAGTTGTAGCCATGGCTTCGGTGATGCTTGTTTTTCAATTGGGGCAACCGCGCATTTGGATGAGCATGAGTCGCGATGGCCTGTTACCACCTGCTTTTGCACGCATTCATCCCAAATACAAAACCCCTTCTTTTTCGACAGTGATTACCGGTTTATTGGTAGCGGTGCCCATCTTTTTTGTAGACATTAACATGGTAACCGATATTTGTTCGGCCGGAACACTTTTTGCTTTTTGTTTGGTTTGTGGTGGTGTTTTAAAACTCCGCATGGATCCTACGGCTCCGTCTTCTAAATTTAAAACACCATATATCAATGCTAAATTTATCGTGCCGGCCATCTTTTTAATTTGTCTTTTTTTATTGGTGTTTAAAGATCAGGCCACTCTGCAGTTTTACCTGCACGTGGATTCATTTACTAACTTTTTGACCAAACTACCCATTTACTTTTTCTTTGTAGGCTTTGCCATATTTTCAGTAATGGCATTTCGATTTAATTTCTCACTTATTCCTTCTTTGGGTTTACTTTGTTGTTTTTATATGTTATCGCAACTCGGCCATAAAAACTGGCTGTATTTCTCGGTCTGGTTAATAATAGGTTTAATCATTTATTTTGTTTACGGCCGCAAGCACAGTAAATTAGCGCATTCAATAAAGTAATTTATGTTAGTTTTTATTACAGGAGCAACTTCAGGCATTGGTAAAAGTACAGCAAAAAAATTTGCACAAAACGGATATGACCTGATCATTACCGGTAGAAGACAGGAACGATTAACGGAATTTAAAAAGCAATTAGAAGCTGATTATAAAATTAAAGTGACCGATCTTTGTTTTGATGTACGTCAAGTAGCAGAAGTAGAAAGTGCTATTAAATCCCTATCAGAAGAGAATAAAAAAATAGACATTTTGATAAATAATGCCGGATTGGCTGCCGGTTTATCTTCTATTCAGGAAGGCGAACTTTCGCACTGGGAAAGAATGATAGACACCAACATCAAAGGCTTGTTATACACCACGCGTATCATTTCTAACCTCATGATCAAAAACGGTAAGGGACATATCATTAACATAGGTTCGGTTGCCGGCAAAGAAGTGTATGCTAACGGTAATGTGTATTGCGCAACCAAACATGCTGTGGATGCTCTTAACAAAGGCATGCGCATTGATCTGCTGGCACATAATATTAAAGTAACTGCCATTAATCCCGGTATGGTTGAAACGGAATTCAGCATAGTTCGTTTTGACGGTGATGAAGAACGTGCCAAAAAAGTATATATGGGTTTGCAGGCTTTAAAACCGGAAGATATTGCAGAAACTATTTTTTGGGTTGCCAATCGCCCGGCGCATGTAAACATTAACGATATTATCATCATGCCAACGGCTCAGGCCAGTGCTACCAATGTAAACCGCAAGTAGGCCCATGATGAAAATAAAACATAAGCTCTTCCTGTTTGTTTTATTTTTTTCCTTCCCGGCGCTCTCTTATTCCTTTCATTCTTCGCCTTCCAAAAAAACAGGCAACGGCACCCGCATTCATTTCGGACCTGTAATTGGTTTTTACACCATCAATAAAAACCATGCCATTAACCCACGACAAAAAATGAGTATGGCGCTTGGCTTTAGTCGTGAGGTACATCTGGACCGTTCATACAAAACTTTTTTTCTTTTTGGTGTGGATTATTTTTTACACGGCTTAAATTTTCGCTCGTATTATTTTAGCCAGGATACCTTACAGGTCTACGACAAAAGTTTTGCCTACGATTATGCGCTTTACATGCACGAATTAAGTATTCCGCTGCAGGGAAAATATTTGTTTAAACGAGAGGATAATAGTTTGTTTTCGCCATACATTGCTATGACCTATCATTTACGTTATTTGCTGGCTTCTAATTTAAAAGTGAGTCAGAATGGCAATGTGGTAAAAGACGAAATGCCAGAGCTTTCTTTTAAAAATCCTTTGTTTTATGATAAACTCAACTCAGCACTGAGTATTAGTTTGGGCTGGCAGAAAAACAGTTTAAGTTCTTCCAAAGGCAGTTTTTTTGTGGAACTGAATTACCGTTATGGTTTTTCTCCCTATTCTTTTCAAAGTAACTATTCAGCCTCTTCACTTTATATCAATTCTACACATTTAAGTCTGCAGTTGGGTTTTAAATTTTAGCACTGTTAATTTTCTTCCCTTTAATTTGAATTTCTTATTTCCTTTTCTATCTTTAATAAAGTAAAAGCTTTTGTTTTCCTTGTGCTCTTAACCTTTTAAATTATAAATCATGAACAGACGAAATTTTTTATTAAGCTCAGCGGGAACGCTTTCTGCGCTGGAAATGTTTTCGATGATTGATAAGAATTTCACAAACAAACTCGAAAAACACCTGTCGGTTCTTGAGAACCAAAGCCTGAGCGCTTCTTCAGAGAACGAAGATTTTTGGGGTTGGGTGCGTGAGAGTTATACCATTTCGGCCAATATTATTAATTTAAATAATGGTGGGGTTAGTCCGCAACCTAAAGTGGTGCAGGATGCGCACATCCGGAATTACCAACTTAGCAACGAAGCTCCGTCTTACTACATGTGGCGTATCCTCGATCAAGGACGTGAAGGTTTGAGAAACAAATTAGCTGAACTCGCCGGTGTATTGCCTGAAGAAATTGCCATTAACCGCAATGCCACCGAAGGACTCAACTCCATTATTTTTGGGTTGAATTTAAAGGAAGGTGATGAAGTGGTATTAAGCACCTTTGATTATCCAAACATGACCAATGCCTGGAAACAACGTGAAAAAAGAGATAAGATAAAATTAGTGTGGATCAACATTCCACAACCAACAGAAGACGATGCCACGATTGTAAAATTGTATGAAAGTGCCATCACGACTAAAACAAAAATAGTTCACATCACGCATCTCATCAACTGGACCGGTAATCTGGTACCTGCAAAAGCCATTGCGGACATGGCGCACAAAAAGGGTTGTGAGGTCATAGTTGATGGGGCTCATTCTTTCGGACATATTGATTATAAAATAGAAGACACCGGGGCCGATTATTTTGCCACCTCTCTTCATAAATGGCTCTGCGCGCCTTTTGGCAGCGGTTTACTTTATATTAAAAAAGAAAAAATAAAAAATGTGTGGGCCTTATTATCAAGTGTAGAGCCTGACGGGGATGACATTAAAAAATTTGAAAGCCTGGGTACCCGCTCCTTTGCTTCTGAAATGGCCATTGGCACGGCTATTGATTTTCATAACATCATTGGTGCGCAAAGAAAAGAAGCCCGTTTAAGATTTTTAAAAGATTATTGGGCTGAGAAAGCAGTTAAATTACCTAAAGCCAAATTAAGTACTTCCCTTAAACCGCAATACTCCTGTGCCATTGCCAACATTGGCTTTGAGGGCTGGCAGGCACAACAAATTGAAGGCAAATTATTTGATAAATATAAAATCCATACCGTTTCCATCATCCATGAAAAAGTAAATGGCATCCGGGTAACACCAAATGTGTATACCAATATTCAGGATCTGGATTTTTTAGTAAAAGGTTTAACGGAAATTGCAAAATTAGAAGCGCCCCCGTTAAAATAGAACAGTATGTGGAAGTCCTTAGTTATTGCAGCTGCCATCATTTTGGTGTTAATGCTTTTTCCGACACACTCTAAAAGAGACGTCATTTTTACCAAACTGGCACCTGACCCCATTGGTCAGTATAGTCAGGCTATAAAAACCAGACAACATTTGTTTGTTTCCGGACAAATAGCTTTGAATAAAGACGGCGTATTGGATACCAGTTCGATCGAAAACGAAAGTCGCCAAGTTTTGAATAATATTAAAGCCATTATTGAAGCAGCGGACATGAAAATGAATCAGATTAGTAAGGCTAGTATTTTTTTAACTGACCTGCGCTATTTTAAACAAGTGAACGAGGTGTATAAAACTTATTTTACTGAAGCCCCACCTGCCCGTGAAACCATTGAGGTAAAAGCCTTACCGAAAGGAGCGCGTATAGAAATTTCGGTGATTGTAGAAGAATAGGTGGTTTAATTTTTTTACTCCTGCACATAAACGCGTTTCACCCTACCCGACACATTGGTGAGCACTTCGTAAGCAATAGAATTAATAGCTTCTGCCAAAGCATTAATTTGCACCGTGTTTTCAAACACTATCACGTCATCACCTTCCTCACAACCCACATTCGTTACATCTACCATACACATATCCATACAAATATTACCCAAGGTTTTACAAAAGGTGTTTTTGATGTAAACACCATGTTTCCCATTTCCTAATAGTCGACCAAAACCATCGGCATATCCAATGGGGATGGTAGCAATGCGAACTTGCTTCTCCACCTTACCATTACGGTTATATCCAATTGTTTCGCCAGCTTGCACCGTTTTAATTTGTGAAATACGTGTTTTTAACGTGCCTACATTTTCGAGATTGTTTTGTTCAGCATCCGTAACACCAATGCCATACATGCCAATACCCAGGCGAACCATGTTATAATGCGCAGCTTTAAAACGTGTAATACCGGCCGAATTACAAAGATGTTTAATGGTTGGGTAATTTATGCCCTTTTCAAGGTATTGTGCTGCCTTTTCAAAAACGTTCATTTGTGTTTGTGTGAAGCCATCTAAATCGGTATTGTCGGTGCCCACCAAGTGTGAAAAAATAGATTTAACCCGCAATTGCGGCAAAGCCTTTAATTTTGAAACTAATTTCTCGATTTCAAACTCTTCAAATCCCAGGCGATGCATGCCCGTGTCGATTTTTAAATGAATGGGGTAAGGTTCAGAAATTCCCAAAGCATCCAAGCGGTTTACAAAAGACTGTAACACTTTAAAACTATAAATCTCGGGTTCAAGTTGGTAATTGATAATGTCCTCAAACGCGTCTTCCTCCGGATTCATTACCATGATAGGTAATGACACCTGTGACTGGCGAAGTTCGACACCTTCATCGGCATAAGCCACCGCTAAATAATTAACACCAATGTGTTGTAAGGTTTTAGCTATTTCTACACTACCGCTGCCATAACCCATGGCCTTTACCATACACATCACCTGTACTTTGTTGCCAATTACTGAACGGTAGTAATTAATATTTTCGGTGATTTTATTTAAGTTGATTTCAAAAACAGTATCATGACTTTTTAACTGCAAGAGTCTGGATACATTTTCAAAACCAAAACTCCGGGCACCTTTTAATAAAATGGTGGCTTCCGAAAAATGGTAATTGATGCGGTTAAATTGTTCGAGAAAAGCAGCTGTATTACTAAAGAAAATGGAATTGGCTTTAAAAAAAGGTTTGTGAGTTCCAATATCTTTACCAATACCAATAAGTAGATCAATTTTATGTGAGGCCACCAGATCAGCCACTTCGCGGTAGAGCATGTTAGCAGAAATACCCGATTGTTCGATGTCGCTCACAATCATAATTTTTTTAGCGCGACGGTTTTGTTGTTGCAGATAGTTTAACGCAATCTTCAACGAATCGAGATCGGAATTATAATAATCATTTATAACCAGGGTATTATTGATGCCATTCTTTATTTCTAAGCGCAGAGCCACAGCTTGCAGACCCATCAGTTTTTCAGCAATGTCGTTTTCGCTTAAACCAAGCTTTAGTAACACGGCCACACAGCTTGCACTGTTTTGAACCGATGCGGCATCACTGAATGGTATGCTAAATGCATACGTTGTTGAAGGAGAAACGAGTTTAAGAATACCTGACTCAAAACTCATGTTTAAGTCTGCTGATTCATGGTCAGAAATAAAAAGAGCGCGGTCGCTCACTAGGTTTTTATTTTCCTCTTTGTTGAGTCCATTTATAATCTGCGTTTCACAACCTTCCAGCAATTTTAATTTTTCAGCCAACTTTTGCTCCTTACCCTGAAAACCTTCGTCATGTGCTGTACCCACTGAGGTTAATACACCAATAGTGGGGCGGATAATGGAGGCTAGTTTTTCCATTTCACCGGCTTGAGAAATGCCCGCTTCGAAAATTGCCAGACTATGATTGGCATTTAGATTTAATACACTTAACGGAACGCCAATTTGAGAGTTATAGCTTTTCGGACTTCGACAAATAATGAAATTGTTCTTTAATAGCTGATAGAGCCATTCTTTAACTACAGTTTTACCATTTGAACCGGTAATGCCAATGACCGGAATTGAGAATTGTTGGCGATGATATGCGGCCAGTTGTTGAATAGTATGTAACGGATCGTCAGAGACAATGAAAGACACATCATAATCTTTGTAAGCGATAGGATTAAATTCGTTCGATTGAATTAAAAAAGAGCGAACCCCCGCTTCAACCATGCCAGGGATGTAAGCATGTCCGTTATTACGGGATGTTTTGAGCGCAATGAAGATGCTGTCTTCGGGCGACTGTAGACTGCGGCTATCGTTTAAAAAATGATGAATCTTATTATTGGATCTTCCTACAAAAGTTGTATTGGTGATCTCGGCTATTTGTTGTAGAGTATACATTGGCTAAGAATTTGGCTTAATCGGCTTAGGCATAAAGCTGAATCAACATTGTTTAAAAGGCGTGTAAAACAAAACTTAAATGTAGTTTAAGATGTAATAAAATCAAATTATTTTAGTCTTTGTTTATAATTTATTGGCAAAGCCATGGCACTTGATAAAGTATTGCATAAAATTCAGATTCAAATCCAAGAAATAGCGCCTACACTTGAACTATTTGTGGATGAAAGCATTCAACCGTCGGTGAATGATTGCGAAAATCTGCAAAAACAGTTAAACGCCTTACTTGAAAATCTGGCCGTTTATAAATTCAACAAATTAAACAAAGAAATTTCACCTAGTTTTACAATCCATGCCAAACTCAGTGCCAAAGAGCATGTGGAAGAAATCAAAGAAGTAGTGAAAACCGAATCTGTAGTCAATTCTCCTCCAGCAAAAGAACATCATCCTGAACCTATTGAAGAAATAACAGAATCTTTACAAGAACATTCAAAAGCAGCACCGGCTCAAGTGAAAGCAGCCTTAATCATTGGACTTAACGACAAATTCCGTTTTGCGAATGAATTATTTGCTCATAATAACGCTGAATTTAGTGTCGCCATCGAACAACTCAATAACCTTCTAAGCTGGCAAGATTCGGATAATTATTTAAACAGTTTAAAAAGTTTGTATGACTGGAAAGAATCTGACGAAGCGGTGCGTTATTTTTATTCCCTTGTAAAAAAACGATTTGACTAATGCGTCAGGCTTTTATTTATCTTTTCGTATTTCTTTTTGTTAATCAAGCATGTGCACAAGACACTCTGTATGCCAGGCAGGTGATTAAGTATTTAACTTCAGAATCATGCCTAGGCCGGGGTTATGTAAAGAAAGGTTTGCAAACTGCCGAGGCTTATATTTGTCATGAATTAAAACAAAATAAGCTGCAGCCCTTATTTGGCAAGTCTTTCACGCAGTCTTTTTTTCATCCGGTGAATACGTTTCCAAAAGCCTGTGAGTTAAGTGTGAATGGGAAAAAATTGGTTCCTGGCCTTGATTTTATAGTAGACCCATCCAGTTGTTCGATGACAGGAACCTTTAAACTTCAAAGCATCGACAGTACACACTTTATTCAAGTTGAGGGCTCGAAAAACATTTCTCTTAGCTTCAAGGATAAACTTACCTATAGTGTAGGCCGCAAGGAATCTAATTTTTGTGGCTTTGAACTTGACCGTGCACGATTTAAAGAAATGCCAAAAGACCTTGTGGTTAACGTTCAAAATAAATTTATACCGCATTTCAAATCTAAAAACATTGGTGCTTTTATTGCGGGAACGGGTTCGTCTGACTCTTGCATTGTATTTTCTGCGCATTATGACCACTTAGGCGCCATGGGCAAACGCACTTTTTTTCCCGGGGCAAACGACAATGCCTCAGGCGTAAGTTTTGTTTTGAATTTAATGAACTACTATGTGACACACCCTCCCAAGTATAAAACAGTTTTCCTTTTATTTGCCGGAGAGGAAGCCGGTTTATTAGGCTCTCAGTTTTTTGTAGAAAGCAAAGCACTCGATCTGAAGAAAATAAAATTCCTCATTAACCTCGATTTACTTGGTACCGGTTCAGATGGGATTATGGTTGTGAATGGTGCCTTGTATGAAAAGGAATTCAAACGCTTACATGGCATAAATGCAACACAAAACCTATTAAAAGAAATTAAAAAAAGGGGTAAGGCTGCCAATAGCGATCATTACTGGTTTAGTGAAGCCGGGGTTCCCTGTTTTTTTATTTATACCATGGGTGGCATCAAAGCATATCATGATGTATTTGACATCGCGAAAACACTTCCATTAACGAAGTATGTGGATGTTTTTAAACTTCTGGTGGATTTTACAGCAGGTTTTTAATTCGCCGGTTTTATTTCTTATAAAAATTCATCAGGTCAATTTCTTCCCACACTTTTTGCGGCAGAAAATAACGAACGTCTTTTTTATCCTTAATGGCATTTCGAATAAAGGTGGAAGAAATATCGATCATGGGCGCCTGTGTGAGATGCACGTGGGGATGGGTGTCGAATTCAGAAGCCACGCAATTTGGACGGGGATATACATAAACATGAAAACTCCTTAGGATCTCCTCATAATTTTTCCATTTGTGAAAAGATTGTAAATTATCCTGACCAATTATTAAACTAAAACGATGCTGCGGGTATTTCTCCTTCAAATGCGCTAATGTGTGAATGGTGTATGAAGGTTGAGAAAGTGCAAACTCAATGTTGCTGCTTTTTATTTTAGTATGATCGTCAATGGCTGCATTTACGAGCATGAGACGGTGATTTTGATTTAATAGTCCGCTTTTGTTTTTAAGCGGGTTTTGCGGACTCACGACAAGCCAAACTTGATCCATGTCGGTAAAACTCAACATGTAATTTGCCAAGGCCAGGTGACCAATGTGAATGGGGTTAAAAGAACCAAAAAACAGACCAATGTGCATGCTCAAAATTACTGGTTATTTTTATAAATTTACAATTAATATGGATTTTGAACGGATTGCGCATTTTCTTTTTATACCCACCGGCAGCAGCGGCTCCACAGGCACTGCTTTTGAATTAGAACCCATCAGCCATTATGAGCAAAACTGTTTTGTTCTAATCCCTTATCAAAATCCACAGCAAAAAGAAACACTTGTAAAGTATTATAAAATCAAAAGTAAAGAGGCGCTTGATCTTGCCGACTTTAAAAAAGGCCTTGCAACAGCTGATAAAATTAGGTTTAGAAGCAGAACATCCAAAGAACTTTATCTTAAAAAAATAAAGGAATTAAAAGAACACATTCAACAAGGAAATATTTATGAAATAAATTATTGTATTCAGTTTTTTACTGATGCTATAAAGATCAATCCCATCGCTGTATTTCTTAAACTGCATGCTCTAGCTAAAGCGCCCTACTCTGCCTTATTCAAATCGGGTGATGAATTTATTATTTCTACCAGTCCGGAATTATTTTTAAAAAAAACAGGGTCGCAACTTTCAACAAAACCAATTAAAGGAACCATTCGCAGAGGTTTAAGCAAGGAAGAAGATGACGCGTTAAAAGATGAGTTGTATCACGATATAAAGGAAAGAACCGAACATGTGATGGCAGTGGATGTTGCCAGAAATGATCTTTCGCACTTGGCAACAAAAGGCAGTGTAAGGGTGAACAAACTTTATAACATCGAAAGTTTTGAAACTGTACATCAGATGGTGAGTACGGTATCTTGCGAACTGAAGGACAACCTGAGTTTTGAGGATATTGTAACCGCCACCTTTCCGATGGCCAGTATGACAGGTGCTCCTAAACTAAGGGCCATGGATTTGATAGATGCCTTTGAAGATTTTGAAAGAAAGGCTTATTCCGGTTCAATGGGTCTGGTTGATGCAAACGGAGACTTTAGTTTATGGGTCATTATTCGCAGTATTTTTTACGATCAAAAAAAACTGAAGTTATCCCTTTCAGTGGGCGGTGCCATCACGTATTTAAGTGAAGCTGAAAAAGAATACGACGAGTGTTTACTTAAGGCCAAAGCCATGCTAAGCGCTCTGGAGGCGGTAATTACTGATTAAATGGGAGGTTCTAGCGATTGATTGCGGTTAATTCTGTTCTGCCCTTAAATTTACCGTTATCCTTATAGGTTTCACTTTTTACTGTACCCACTTCCATATTAAACCAGGTGGTCGTTTTCATCTTTGTAGTAAATAGTGTTTTAATTTCCATGTCCTCTGTTATTTTATAACAGTCGAAAGTCCCCGCAGAGGTTGTTACCGATTCTTTAGTCGCAACCTTACGGTTACTTATTTTAACGGCCATGTTCATCATGGCCATTTCCATGCCTTCTTTGGTCTTGAATTTAAATTTAATGTTGCTGTCTTTTAAACTGGAGCCCACCACAAAATCGGAAGGAATTTCTTTTTCATTACCTTCCATGGTCATTTCAAAATCCTTGTAAGTATCCGATTGCTGATCAGGCATCATCATTTTCATATCAAATAATAGGATGCCTTTTTCGCACCTAATCGTGTAATCGGCTTTGTAGGCGGACTTGCCTTTTTTATCAAAACTTTCCTGCTGAGCTTTTACACTGAGTCCAGATGGTGTTTTAGAAACGGCTGTATAAAGTGTTTTTACTGTGCCGGTAAGTTTACCATCGTCGTTATAAGTGGCCATAGTGGTAGATGTTCCTTCTTTAAAAAAAAGAAGGCTTCCACAATCACCAGAAAGAAATTTAAAACTCGAAAGCCCCAGGCTCAGGAGAAATAAGAGTGTTAACTTTTTCATAGCTTTTCTTAATTATGATTTATTCAACTAAAGTAGAATTATTTCCTAAAAAAGCAAATGAGTTGGCTCAGTCTTAATAGTTAAATTCCTCTTAAGCCGTCTCTTCCCAGATATTACAAATATGCACAATGGTTTCCACTGCTTTTTGCATATCTTGAATACTCACCCATTCTTGTTTGCTATGTATACCATGTTCACCGGCAAAGATATTGGCAGTAGGCATGCCCATAAATGAAAAACGTGAGCCATCTGTTCCACCGCGAATACTGTCTAATATCGGTTTCATGCCAGCTCGTTTAATGGCTTCTAACGCGTTATTTATAATGCGTGGTTCTTTGTCAAGCATTTCACGCATGTTGCGGTATTGTTCGATGACCATAAACTCATAAGACGATTTATCGTAGGCACTCAATACCTCTACTACAATCATTCTCAATTCTTCTTCAAGTGCTAAAAGCGTTGGTGTATCAAAGGCACGGATCAAAAATTTAATTTCAACTTCTTCCAAGCCCCCGCTGATACTATTGGGATGAATAAAAGGTTGTTTCTTTTCAGTGGTTTCGGGAGTTTTGTCTACCGGAATTTTATTGATTATCTGAGCGGCAATTTTCATGGCATGCTGCATTTTATTTTTGGCATAACCCGGATGAGTAGAGAAACCTTTTATTTTTAGATGTACACCATCAGCGCTAAAGGTCTCGTTTTCGAGGGTTCCAAGCGGACCCCCATCCAAGGTATAGCCAAAGTGGGCACCTAATTTTTTCATATCGGCCTTATCGGCACCTCTTCCGATTTCTTCATCCGGTGTAAACAAAATCCGGATCTTACCATGTTTTATTTCAGGGTGATTCATTAGGAATTGAGCTGCGTCCATAATCTCAGCTACTCCTGCTTTATCATCGGCTCCTAATAAAGTTGTACCATCCGTTGTAATAATATCGTTACCAATTTTTTTTGTCAGCTCCGGATGCTCCGAAACTTTAATCACCTGCGATCTGTCTCCAGGTAAAACAAGATCCTGTCCCTGATAATTTTTATGAAGTGTAGGTTTCACATGAGTACCACTGCAATCAGGCGCTGTGTCCACATGTGAGCAAAAACATAATACCGGCACGTTTTTAGTTGAATTACTTTCGATAGTGGCATACACGTAACCATTGGCATCCATTTCGGCATCTTTAATGCCCATTTGTTTTAATTCCTCTACTAATAACAGAGAAAGATTTTTTTGTTTTTCGGTACTCGGGCAAGTGGCAGAGTTTACATCCGATTGTGTGTCTATTTGTACGTAACGGATAAAACGTTCGCTAACTGTGAATGGATAATTGCTAAAGTTCATAGAGTTTTTTTTAAAAGGTATTTACTGATTTTCTTAATTCGGTTTGATTGCTAATTTATTTTTCACTTAGTAATTTCATGAGTTCTGTTTTGCTTGGCAAATATAATTTGTATTCTTTTGCAAAAATAGTTTTGTTATCTTTTGGTAGCGTTATTTCTACAACAGCATCACTTTTATCCTTACAAATAATGATGCCAATGGTTGGTTTCTCGCTTTTTGTTTTTACATACCGGTCGTAATAGTTCACATACATTTGCATCTGACCAATATCCTGATGTTTTATCTTACCTATTTTCAGATCGATCAGGACAAAACACTGCAAGAGACGGTTATATAGCACAAGGTCCACAAAAAAATCATCACCATCAAATGTAAATCGTATCTGCCTGCCTTGGAACAAAAAGCCCTTTCCCATTTCTACTAAAAAATGCTCAATCTTGCTAATAATAGCACCTTCTAGATCTGTTTCGGTATAACTGGCCTTTGATTCAAGTCCTAAAAATTCTAAAAGACACGTTGATTTTAAAATATCTTCGGGCTTTTGAACCAGTTGACCCCTTTTTGCCAGCTGTTTTACCTTTGTTTTATTTTTACTTAAACTCAATCTTTCAAATAATTAACCATCGTATTGGCGTTGAAGCTCTCTTACGCTCCAGTTCCCCTGAAGCGATTCAATTTCATAAAATGAACGTTCGTTTGAATTTTTTATTCGGGAAAGCACTGTATAATGCGACCATGAAAGCGGGAATAAATTAACAAAAGAACTACGTGGTGTCTTTGAAGATTGTGATAAAGACAAAGATTTCGCAGACAGTGTCTGCGGTTTTTTTGAAGAAGTGTCTCGTCCTGAATTTAGTTGACACTTTTTGATTAATAATCCTGTTACAAGTTTACACATTTTATTTAATCCTGAATACCATTTACATTTGCCGAACTGGATGAAGCGGAAACGAGCTCTGCTGAGGAGCAACTCGCCAGGAATAAT
>CANKBS010000013.1 GCA_947480015.1 Sphingobacteriaceae bacterium | reverse complement strand
CTTCGCCGAATTATCCAAAAAGAGAAACCATAAAATTCAGATTAGAATTCTTCTCCCAAAATTTCCGATTGATCCTGTAAATTTCTTCTTGTTTAGACTTGCAAAATTATATGCTAAGAGAATTACTCCACAGGTTTTGATACTGATCCAATAATACCGCGGCAAAAGGTGGCTTAGACATATAACGATCTTTGAAGATTAAAATTCCTTTTCCGCCTCATCACGAACCATCATATGGCATTAAATTTATAGACTTTTCAAACTGATAAATCAAAATTTTAATTTTACAATCTCCTGGAACTTAATTGCTTACAATTCTTATCATACGTATAGATAAACGAACCTTTTTGAATATTAAAGGAATTTCCCCCTGCACTTTTAAATGTATCTGAACTACTTATCCTCATATCTGCAATCTGCTTTGATTTTTCGTCATAAGTATAGACAAAACTTCCTTTTTTAACCACAAAAAAGGATGATCCCATTCCTAGATATTCATCTGAACTACTTATCCTCAAATCTGATAACTTCTTATTATTCTCACCATACACATACAAAAAACTGCCTTTTTGTTGTACATCTGAAATTTGAGCTTTTGTTGCTCCAAACATTAGCAACATGGTTGCCATTAAAAATACCTGTTTCATTTTATTTGAATTTAAATTTTGTTTTACTCTTTTCGATTTTCAGAATACACGCTGTTTTTATTATGATTGTCTTGTCTTCAGTTTTTCTTTTCTGTCACTTTCGTTGGTTAGCCTGCCTTGCCGCTATGTCTATTTAACTTGCCCATAACTTATATAAATGCGAAACAGACCTTTACAGATACAACCAATTTGGATAAATTGGCGAAGATTGAATCGGATATCAAATTTATAGTTTAATTAGACAATAACAAGCTTAGTTATTACTTAACTAATTAATCTTATTATTTAATAGAAAAATGTTACACAATGTTTTCACCAACCCTAAACAAAGAAGGCTCCCAGAAACTCTGGAAGCCTTGTGTTTGTTGTTGTGGGAACTAATGGGTTCGAACCATTGACCCCCTGCTTGTAAGGCAGGTGCTCTGAACCAGCTGAGCTAAGCTCCCATTTGTAAAAAAGTAAACAGATTTAATTTTGCTTATATTTTTCGGTCTGCAAATGTAACAGATTAATTTTAATTAGTCAAGAAAAAATAATTATTTATTTACTTCTTCTAATCCCGAATCAGGAATCAACATGCCGTCAACTAAAACACGACCACAGTGCTCACACACAATAATCTTTTTATTTAAACGAATATCTAACTGACGTTGTGGTGGAATTTTATTATAACAACCACCACAAGCATCACGTTCTACCGCCACAACAGCTAAACCGTTACGGGAGTTTTCACGAATACGTTTGTATGCGTTTAATAAACGAGCGTCAATGGTAGCAGAAGATTTTTCACTCTCCTTAATTAATTCTTTTTCTTCCTTTTCAGTCTCAGCAATAATCTCCTCTAACTCACCTTTTTTTGCTTTCAAATCTTTGCTGCGTTCTTCAAATTCGATTTTACTTTTATCAAGTAATTCACTTTTGATCACAATGCTTGCTTTTGCTTCTTTGGTGCGCTTTTCAGCCAATTGAATTTCTAAATTCTGAAACTCAATTTCTTTGGTAATCGCATCGTATTCACGATTATTACGCACTTTATTTTGCTGTGCTTCGTATTTTTTAATGTTAGCCTGAAAATCTTTAATGGCTTGTTTCTTTTCATTCAGCTGATTTTCTAACTCTGCTACCTCTTCCGTAACATTAGTTAAACGGGTCTCGAGACCGGCAACTGTATCTTCCAAATCACTAACCTCTAAAGGTAATTCACCACGAATAGTGCGTAATTTATCGATCGTACTATCGATTAATTGTAACTCATAAAGGTTTTTTAATTTGCCTTCAATCGAAGCATCTATTTTTTCTTTAATTTTTGCGCTCATATCGTTTAAAAGTAATTTATCGGGTTGGTATTCGTTTTCGATAAATGGATTGCAAATGTAGTAAATTTTTTCTGAATAATGTCATAAAATATTTCAGGACTAAATTGCTCCGATTCATAGTGTCCCGTATCCACCAACAGGAGCTTTTTTTCCACATCAAAATATTCGTGGTACTTAACATCGGAGGTAATAAAAGCTTCGGAACCCGAGCCAATCGCGTTTTTTAACAAAAAACTACCACCTCCTCCGCAAAGTGCTACCTTTTTGATCATTTTTCCGGTAAAATGACTGTGTTTTACGGGGCCAAGTAAAAAAGTTTTTTTAACCAGCGCCAAAAATTCCATTTCAGAAAGTGCCACCGGAAGTTCGCCTGTCATGCCGCTTCCAATGTTTGGATGGACATTTCTTAAATCATACAGCTCATAAGCCACTTCCTCATAGGGATGGGCCGCTATTAAGGCCGAAAGGATGTGGTTTTCGAGGTGTCGTTCAAAAATGGTCTCTAAGCGTATTTCAACTTCTACACTTCTTTCGTTAGGCTTACCAATAAAGGGTTTACTGGCCTCATTGCCTCTAAAGGTTCCTGTTCCCGAGCTCGTGAAGCCGCATTCATCATAATTTCCTAGGCGACCGGCTCCAGCCGCAAACAGGGCTGTTTGAACCTTCTCCAAATGAGAGACCGGCACAAAAGTTACCAGCTTTTTTAAGATGCCGTTTTTTGGTACCAGTATGCGTGTATTAACTAACCCTAATTTATCAGCTATTTTTTGATTCACCCCGGTCTTTACATTGTCGAGATTCGTGTGAATGGCATAGATGGCTATGTTGTTTTGAATGGCCTTTATAAGCGTTCGTTCAACATAATTGGAGCCAGTTATTTTTTTTAAACCTTTAAATAAAATAGGGTGATGAGCAATAATAAGATTACAGTTAAGCGTTATGGCTTCTTCAACAACGTCTTCGGTGCAATCTAAACTAAGCAAGGCTCCACTGGCCTCTAAATGCTTTTGTCCAGCTAGTAAACCACAATTATCGTAATCTTCTTGATATTGCAAGGGAGCTACTGTTTCAAGTTCCCTAATGATCTCCTCAATGGTCATGGCATTATTTTAACTGATTTAAATGTAAAAAAAAATCCTGCCAAAAGGCAGGATTTAAATTTTTAATCTACGCGCGATTTATGGAAGTCGATTTCCGACATTTCCTTTAAGGCGTTGAATACCTCCGAATCCGTTCTAGAACCTAAATTATGTTCCATATTGGTTTTTTGATCTTTTAAACTTTTCGGATCAGGCGTCGTTACTTTAGAAACTAAAGTGGTTACAAAAACACCTTGATCAGAGTCAATGGCCTTACTTACCACCCCTGGTTTTAAACCAGCAACGGTACCGGTAAACTTTACATCATGACCTAAGGCATCTGTTAACGGGTTTAACATGGTAAGTTCATCTTTCTTTAAAACAGGTAAATCCATTTTAGAAGCCACTTCCTGAATGGTTTTTGCATTAGCAGCTTTACTATTAAATTCTGCAATAATCGTTTCAGCCTTTTTGGCTTTTATATATGCTACGATAACTTCTGCCTTAATATCTTCAAAAGGAATAATTCCTTTATTTCTGATACCGGCTAATTTTACAACCACGTGTTTATCAGTGAAAGAAAAGATACTAATGTCGCCTTTATTAGCGGTGTATACCCATTTTACGAGATCCTTCACGCCGGTTAATCCCGGTAATTGGTAGTCACCTTCTTTTACATTACTGGCAACACGCTTGGTCAGTTTTTGAGCTTCAACAGCTTTATCAAATAATTCAGCGGTATTGTTTTCGCCGGCAAATTGATTAGCCTGACCAAATATTTTTTGATTGGTTTCATCACTTGGCGTAATTAATTTAAATATTTGAGCCACTTTGTAACTGTTGTGACGTGCTTTACTCACCTCTAGCACTTCAATAATATGATAACCAAATTGAGTTTCCACTACCGAAATAGTTCCTTTGGTACCCATGAGACCGGCGTTTTTGAAAGGATCCACAAATCCTTTGTTCTCATCAAACCAACCGTAATCGCCACCTTTGTCTGCACTTCCCAAATCATCACTAATCGTTTTAACAAGGGTATCAAAGCTTACTTTTTTGGCTTTAATTAAAACAAGTAAACTGTCTGCCTCACGTTTAGCTTGAACCATACTACGTTTAGGTTGATTCGTTTTAGCGTCGTTAATGCCAATTAAAATATGACGAACACGCGCACTGTCAGCAACCGAGGAAACCCCTTCTAATTTGTAAATTTTAAAATAAGCACCTTCGTTATATGGGCCAAACACAGTTCCCGGAGCAGCTACATAAACACTGCTATCGCGAATGATCATGGTTTTTTTAGAAAAATTTTGAATGTTAATCACCCCTTCTTCAGATTCTTGAGCAATAAAACTGCTGTCTTCCGAAAGTGTTCTGCCTTTAAATTCTGAAGCTACACGTTGGGCGTCTTTTTCCATGAGAGCAAGATCTTCAGCACTTGGCACAACATTAAACGGCACATACTCAATGGACCTTGAAATTTCAAGACTTTTATATTGGTAAGTGTGTCCGTTGTAGAAATTTTTAAGATCGTCATCCGTGTATTTAACAGCACTGTCTGACACGGTTTCGTAACGCTTCACAACATATTCACAAGTCATTTTAGTGAATTCCTGTTCAATACCGTCTTTTGCTTCAGCAGTGGTAATATATAAACCTTTCGTAATGAGAGCTCTGAATTTTTCAAAATAGCGTGTAACTTTTACCTGATCTTCCATTTGGCGCACGGCCATTTCATTATCACCGGTTACATTTTGAACAGCTTGTCTCCATTTAACTGGATCTAAAGTACCGTCGGGTTTAGAAAACTGCTCATTTACTTTTCCGGTATTAGGATCACTTAAATTTTGAATAATGGTTTGAACCGGGTTAACCACAACAGCTTCGTAAAGCTCGTCTTCACCAACACTGATTCCGATTTTATTAAATTGTGGTTTCATAACCAAATCAATCACATATTGTTGCCAAATGGTTTCAATCATCTGAGAACGGTTTTGGTCGTCAACTTCTTTACCCTGATTACGTTGACGGTAATTGTTGATCTGACCTTCCAGTCGGTTTATGAATTCATTTCTGTCAATTTTTTTACCATTTATATGCCCGGCAGATGACATTTCATCACTGCCAAAAATAGAAGCACCTGAGCCTAAAAGACTTTCTAAAATAAAAATAACAAGGGCTAACCCCACAATACCAACCAATAAACCTGTTCTTTTTCTTATTTTTTCTAAAACACTGGTATGTTCCTTTTTCCTGTTCGCATCAACCTCTTGTTGAATGTTTTTTTCTTTACTGCTCATTTTTTTGTACTAATTTTTTAAGACTTGCAAAGATAATAGTTTAGCTGAAATAGAAAAATGTATGGGCTAAATGTATATGCCTGAAAATAAACAGTATACAATTGGAAGCCATAACAGCCCATTTTTAGCCTTCCGTCTTTTCAAACTTTCCCTTTTTTTCAACATTTAAAAAAGCTTCCTCATTAATTCCTTAAATTTAGTGGTTCTATTAAATCTGTTTAATTCCAACACTCACGCTATAACATTCAACTATGTTCTTAATTTTTGATACTGAAACCACCGGCTTACCCCGCAATTACAATGCCCCGCTAAGCGATTTTGATAATTGGCCTCGCATGGTGCAAATAGCCTGGCAGTTGCACGATCCAAGAGGTCATCTCATATCTCACGATTCCATTATCATTAAACCCGAGGGTTATACCATTCCCTTCGCTACCATACAAATACACGGTATCACCAACGAACGCGCTAATGAAGAAGGGCTAGATTTAAAAGAAACCCTACAAAAATTTGTGTCGGTGGTGAACCAAAGCAGCTATTTATGCGGACACAACATTGAGTTCGATATGAATATCATAGGCGCTGAATTACTGCGTTCGGGTTTTGAAAATGTACTACAAGGAAAGGCTTCTATAGATACTAAAAACGATCAAACAACCGACTACTGTGCCTTACCGGGCGGAAGGGGGGGGAAGTTTAAATGGCCAACCTTAACCGAACTCTACCAAAAACTATTCAATAGCAAGTTCAATGAAGCGCATAATGCAGCATTCGACGTGTCGGCTACCGGAAAAGTGTTTTTCGAAATCATTAAACGGGGAATTACCCGTGTGCGTGAAATACCTGCCGATGCCCTGTCTGCAATTTCTTACACAGCACCCGATTTTACCGAACTTAGTAAACACGAACAGTTTTGGAAAACCCGCAAAGCCTCCGAAGAAAAAGAACGCGAGGCAGCGAAACAAAAAGAGGAAGCTGCCAAACAAGCCACGGTTAATGAATTGCAAAGCACTTCGGCCGCATCCATAAAATTTTCACATTTACACAATCATACACAGTTTTCGGTTCTGCAATCTACCAGCGATGTCAACGCCCTCGTCAGCAAAGCCATCGAATTCGGCAGTCCCGGGGTGGCTCTTACCGATCACGGCAACATGTACGGCGCTTTTATTTTCTGGAAAGAAATTGATTCGCAGAATAAAAAAATCAAAGAACACAATGCGGCCATTGAGAAAGGCGAAGCTACCGGTGAGAAAAAAAACGAATTAAAATGCATCATTGGTTGTGAAGTGAATATTTGCGCCGATCATAAAGATAAAACAAAAAAGGACAATGGTTTTACACAGGTACTCTTAGCGAAAAACCGCAAGGGTTATGAAAATCTTTGTCGCATCAGTTCAATGGGACTCATAGACGGGGCTTATTATGTGCCGCGTATTGATAAAGATATTCTGGTGAAATATAAAGAAGGATTAATTGCAACGACAGGTTCTTTAAATTCGGAAGTGCCTTATAATATCATCAACCTTGGCGAACAACAGGCCGAGGCTTCTTTCCTTTGGTACAAAGAACAGTTTGGCGAAGATTTTTATGTGGAGCTGAACCGTCAATACCAAACCCGTGATGAAGAATATGCCAACGAAAAATTACTCGAATTGGCTAAGAAACACAGCATCCCTTATTTCGCCGCTAACAGCAATTATTACATTGATAAAAAAGGATCGGAAGCACACGATATTTTGCTTTGCGTAAAAGAGGGTGAGAAAAAAAGCACACAGATTGGAAAAGGAAAAGGCTTACGCTACGGCATGCCGAATCAGGAATTTTATTTTAAGTCACCGGCCGAAATGGCGGGGCTTTTCCGCGATTTGCCCGAAGCGCTTGAAAATACGAATTTGATTGTAGATAAGATCGAACAATTTAAATTAGGGCGCGAAGTACTCTTACCGAAATTTGAAATAGCTCAGGATTTTATTGATGGCAAGTTTGATGAAATTGAAGCCTCCTTTAAACGTATTGTAGCCTCTAAAGAAAAAGACTGGGCCGATAAAAAATACAGCGAAACGGTAATTACTGATCTGAAATCAGAAATGCGCATCATTGCCGAACAGTTTGTATACATGACCCAGTTAACGTATGAGGGTGCAGTCAAACGTTATCCCGAAATGACTCCGGTGATTAAAGACCGTATCGATTTTGAACTCGCTACCATCGAACGCATGGGATACCCGGGCTACTTTTTAATTGTGGCCGATTTTATTTCAGAAGCCCGACGATTAGGGGTGTCGGTGGGTCCGGGACGTGGATCGGCGGCCGGTTCAGCCATTGCTTTTTGTTTAGGAATAACCAATGTTGATCCGATTAAGTTCGATCTCCTCTTTGAGCGTTTCTTAAATCCCGATCGTATAAGCATGCCCGATATAGATATTGACTTTGATGATGAAGGTCGCGGTAAAGTAATTGATTATGTAATTAATAAATACGGACAAGATCAGGTAGCACAAATTATCACCTATGGTACCATGGGCGGTAAGTCTGCCATCAAAGATACAGCAAGGGTTCTCGACCTTCCCTTAGATGACGCGAATCGTTTAACAAAAATGTTTCCCGATAGTCTCGATGCCAAATTACGAGCACTCTTAAAACCCGGGGGCATTGATGCCAAGTACCTCAGTAAAATTGAAGGGAAACGAGAAGTGATCGACCAATCGAATGCTTTTAGAAAACTGGCCGAAGAAAAAACGCCCGAAGCCGATGTGTTAAAACAGGCGTATGAATTGGAAGGTTGTTTGCGCAACACCGGCATTCATGCCTGCGGCGTAATTATTACACCGGGCGAAATGGTAAAATACGTGCCGGTTACCAAAGGTAAAGACAGCGAAATGCTCGTGACCCAATTTGATAACTCGGTGGCCGAAAGTGCCGGTTTATTAAAAATGGACTTCCTTGGATTGCGCACCCTCACCATTATTAAGGATGCCATTTCTTTTATCAAACAAACAAAAAATAGTGAGATTGACATTGATGCCATTTCACTGGAAGATGAAAAAACCTACGAGCTTTTTCAACGCGGCGAAACCAATGGTATTTTTCAGTATGAAAGTGCCGGCATGCAAAAGTCATTAAAGGAATTAAAGCCAGATGCCTTTACCGATCTTATTGCCATGAATGCCTTGTACCGTCCGGGTCCTATTGCATACATCCCCAATTACATTAATCGTAAACATGGTCGCGAGGCGGTGACTTATGACCTTGAAGGCATGGATGAATTTCTTCAGGAAACGTATGGTATTACCGTTTATCAGGAACAGGTTATGCGATTGAGTCAGAAGCTTGCTAACTTTACTAAAGGTGATGCCGACGTGTTGCGCAAGGCCATGGGGAAGAAGGATAAAAAAACACTCGATAAATTAAAACCTTTGTTCGTTGAAAATGCGACTAAAAACGGACATGATGCCAAGGTGCTTGAAAAGGTTTGGAAAGACTGGGAGGCCTTTGCTTCTTATGCTTTTAATAAATCACATTCCACCTGTTATGCTTATGTGGCTTTTCAAACCGCTTATTTAAAAGCCCATCATCCCAGCGAATACATGGCTTCTATCCTCAATCATCAGAGTAGTATAGAATCCATTTCCTTTTTTATGGAAGAATGTAAACGCATGGGCATTCGGGTTTTGGGTCCCGATATTAATGAAGGGTATTCGAAATTTATGGTGACACCCAATGGTGACATACGCTTTGGAATGGCCAGTATTAAAGGAGTAGGGGAGAACACCGTAAAAAATATTATTGATGAAAGAAATGCCAACGGAAAATTTGTGTCGGTATTCGATTTGGCAAAACGATTGGATGGAAAAAGCATCAACAAAAAATCACTCGAAGGTTTAGCGCTGGCCGGTGGTTTTGATAGTTTTGAAGGCACACACCGCGCCATGTTTTTTGTAGCCGATCTCGATAACCAAACATTGGTTGATCGTATGGTAAAATACAGTAATCAGATGAGTTTGGGTAACGATACTTCTCAGGCCAGTTTGTTTGGAGGTGATGATGAGGTGCAAATTTCAGAACCACAGTTACCGGCTAAAATTGAACCCTGGTCGGCCCTTGAGCAGTTAAGCCGTGAAAAAGAAGTGGTAGGGTTTTTTATCAGCGGACATCCCCTCGACCCTTATCGTTTGGTTATTGAACACCGTTGCAATGCCAATTGCGCGCAATTAAAAGCCGGCTTAGAACCTTTTAAAAACCGTGAAGTTATTTTTGGCGGCATTGTTACCGGCTTCGAAAACCGCACCAGTAAAACCGGCAACGCTTTCGGAAAATTAATCATTGAAGATTATCAAGGTTCGGTAGAACTGATGTTATTTGGAAAAGATTTTATTGAATACAATAAATACATGGTGCTGGGTTTGTTTATTTTTGTGAAAGCCCGTGTACAAGAGCGTTACAAACAACCCGGTAGTCTCGAAATAAAATTAAGTAAAATCGAATTGCTCGATGAGGTAAAAAAGAACGCCTTTAATCTCATTAAATTAAAAATAAAACTCAGAAATCTGGATGAGGACATGGTTCAAAAACTCGAAAGCCTCATGAACCAACACGAAGGTAAAAGCAGTTTAGAATTTTATGTGGAAGATGAAGAACAACATCAAAACCTGAAATTATTTTCCAAAAAAAATAAAATCGCCATTGATACCGAGTTTTTAATGGAGCTGGATAAATTCAGCGAACTGCAATACGATTTGAATTAATTCATGTCGGCAAAAGGCTTTATAAGTAATTAGGTAGTGATGACGACCAGAGCTGTCATCTTTTGCTGATGAACGATTCTTTGTAGGTATACGTGAACGATGCATCCAAAAATTGAGTGATCTGGAAAGTAGACGTCATAAATTGTGAACGGCAGGGCAACATGTTAACGGTAAGTTATGCAGGTTCAGCGCATCAACGTTATTGTGCGTCCGACTTGGCTCAATAAATTTAAGCCTGACATGATGAAGTAAATGCGTAACATCCGGAATCGGATTCTAGGATTAATGCCATAATTGCAACTTGGGATGCGAAAATAAGTTTTAGGTCAGATGAAAGGATGCCAGATGTTTTCCTTAAAATAAGAGCTGCCTGCGCGATGTGATAATTTTCCCGGTTTCTATTAACGAGGCATTTGGCCACAATACAGCAATGATTCGAGCTTCCATCATTCACCAAATAAAATCCCTTCCTACCCGAGAATCCCTTAAAATTTTTTATCTTTGCCCCCTAATATTTTTTGAGCATGATTTCAGTTAATGGTGTAACAGTGAGTTTTGGAGGGCACGACCTTTTTGATAACATTTCCTTTTTAATAAATGCGAAAGATCGGATTGGTTTAGCCGGAAAAAACGGTGCCGGTAAATCTACCTTACTCAAAATTTTATCGGGCAACCAAAACCCAACTAAAGGCGAGATCTCCATGCCGAAGTCCTGTAAAATAGGCTATTTGCCACAGGATATGATTCACCAGCACGGACGCACAGTGTTTGAAGAAACCGAATCGGCTTTTGAAGAAATTCAGCAATTAGAAAACCGCATCGTTGAAATTAACCATCAGTTTGAAACCCGCACCGATTATGAAAGCAAAGAATATTCGCAGTTAATTGAAGAGCAAACCGATGTGTATACCCGTTTGGATATGCTTGGTGCCAGTAATGTGCATGAAGAGATAGAAAAGATTTTAAAAGGTTTAGGTTTTGACCGTAAGGATTTTGATCGTCAAACCGCTGAGTTTAGCGGAGGATGGCGCATGCGCATTGAGCTGGCCAAATTGCTCTTACAAAAACCCGATGTGTTATTACTCGATGAGCCTACCAATCACTTGGATATTGAAGCCATCATGTGGCTGGAAGAATTTATGGAGACCTTTGCCGGCTCAGTATTGCTCATTTCCCACGATAAAACATTTTTAGATAATGTAACCAACCGTACCATCGAAATTTCCAATCAAAAAATTTACGACTACAAAACCAATTATTCGCGTTACCTCATTTTACGTAAAGAACGTCGTGAGCAACAGGAAAACGCGGCAAAAAATCAACAAAAAATAATTGATCAAACAGAAGTATTGATTGATAAGTACCGCGCCAAGGCCAGTAAGGCCGCATTTGCGCAATCGCTCATTAAAAAGTTAGATCGTATGGAACGTGTGGAGATCGATGACGATGATACCATGAGCATGAACTTCCGCTTTCCGGCACCTGCACACAGTGGTAAAATTGTGGTAACGGTTGAGAACGCTGCAAAAAATTACGGACCAAAACATATTTTTTCGGGTGCTGAATTTATCATTACCAAAGGCGAGAAGATTGGATTGGTTGGACGTAACGGTGAAGGAAAAAGTACCATGATGAAAATGATTGCCAAAAAAGTTGATTATGAAGGTAAGATTGTTTTAGGTCACAGTGTATTAATGGGTTATTTTGAACAAGATCAGGAAGAGAAACTCGACCCTAAAAAAACCGTTTTTGAAACCATTGATGAAGCGGCTGTTGGCGAAGTGCGCCGTCAGGTGAGAGGTTTACTGGGTTCGTTTTTATTTAGGGGTGACGACATTGATAAAAAAGTACAGGTGTTAAGTGGGGGAGAACGCGGACGTTTAGCTTTATGTAAACTTTTGCTGGAGCCTTACAATTTATTATTAATGGATGAGCCCACCAATCACTTGGATATACGCTCGAAAGATATTTTAAAACGTGCATTGATTGATTATGAAGGCACCGTAATTATGGTGAGTCACGATAGGGATTTTATGAAAGGCATTTGCGATCGTTTATTCGAATTTCGCGATGGCATGGTAAAAGAACATTTGTGCGACATTGAAGAATTTATGGCCTTGCGTAAAGTGGAGCGTTTAAATGAATTGGATTTGGATAAAAAAGAAAAAAAGGTAGAAGCGGCGGCCAAACCGGTGGCGGTTGTCAGTCAACCGGCAGCGCCTAAATCAAACGAAGCCGAACAAAAAGCCATAAAAAGTCAGATTAAAAAAGTAGAAGAAAGCATTACCAATCTTGAAGCTAAAATAAAAGAATGCGATGATAAATTGGCCAATGCAGATGAATATACAAAGTTGATGAACGATAAAACCTTTTTTGCCAATTACGAAAAATTAAAAAAAGATCTCGAACTTGAGATGCAGAAATGGGAAGACCTTAGCGGCAAAGTTATTGGATAGAAAGGGTTCAAAATTGTTCAACCCTTCGGCAGGCTCAGGGTGACGTTCAAAATTGTTCAACCCTTCGGCGGGCTCAGGGTGACGTTCAAAATTGTTCTAAAGATTTAATTTGATTAAAAAAGCTCATAGGTTTTCTTATGCTTGCCCTGAGCGGCGTCGAATGGTAATCTAATATCACTCATGCTCGCACTGAGCGTAGTCGAAGTGTGGTTCAAAGTGTTCATTAGGTTCAAATGAGTGGCATGCATGATTCAATAAAAATTCGTTATTATTGTTATTTCCAAATTAGAACTCTCAATTGTAAATTGTCAATCAAAAAATTGTAAATAAAATGAATATTAAGAGGCATATTCCTAACTCCATCACCTGCGCTAATTTAGCCTGCGGTTGTTTAGCTCTGGTTAAAGCCTTTGATGGCGATTTGGTATGGGCTGCTTATTTTGTGGGTTTTGCTCTCATTTTTGATTTTCTGGATGGCTTTATGGCGCGTTTACTGAAGGTAAGTTCGGCCATTGGTAAAGATTTGGATAGTTTGGCCGACATGGTGACGTTTGGTGCAGTGCCCGGTGTGGTAATGTTTAAACTCATTTTATTTGCAGTGGCCAAAGAAGACTCGAGTGAGGCCATTGATGAGCTGGCAGCCAATTCTCAAAACATAGGCGAGCAATTATGGATGAACGCCAATCTGAATTTAAAGTCCGATTCCCTTTTACCTTATTTGGGCTTTGTACTCACTCTTTTTTCGGCTATTCGATTGGCCAAATTTAACAACGATACCCGACAAAGTACCTCTTTTATTGGTCTGCCAACCCCGGCCAATGCCATGTTCATAGTTTCCTTACCACTAATTCTGGCCTTCCAGCCTTCTTATAGTTTTATTATTGACATGTTGGATGAAGCCTGGTTTTTACTGACAATAACCGGTATTTTCAGTTACCTGCTCATTGCCGAAATCCCCCTCTTTGCCCTTAAGTTCAAGA
This sequence comes from Sphingobacteriaceae bacterium, assembly GCA_947480015.1. Taxonomy (GTDB): domain Bacteria; phylum Bacteroidota; class Bacteroidia; order B-17B0; family Aurantibacillaceae; genus Aurantibacillus. The sequence continues at coordinate 91,495 of CANKBS010000013.1, read as the reverse complement.
GTTTTGGTTGGCAGGAAAATAAAATGATTTATCTGTTTCTACTTACTTCCGTTCTTTTACTCATTATCCTTCAGTTTGTTGCCATTCCGCTTATTATTATTCTTTATATTTTAGTAAGTATTGTGAATAACATGTTATTAAAGACAAAAGTTTAATTCTAATTTTGTTGATCAAAAATTTAAAAACATCCGACTTGGTGAATAAACCTATGAATGCGAAGCTTCCAATTACAATAACAGAAGACCTTCAAAATAATTTGTTTATTCCCACCCAACCACTTACATTTGAAACTCACAAAAATTAATCAAACAAAAACAAACAATACCTAATTAAAATGGGATATTTATTTACATCAGAATCGGTGTCAGAAGGACATCCGGACAAAGTAGCAGATCAGATCTCTGACGCATTAATTGATAACTTCTTAGCCTTCGATCCACAAAGTAAAGTGGCTTGCGAAACGCTGGTAACAACCGGCCAGGTTATTTTAGCCGGAGAAGTGAAATCCAAAGCATATTTGGATGTACAGGAAATAGCCCGCGAAGTGATTCGTAAAATAGGTTATACCAAATCGGAATACATGTTTGAAGCAAATTCTTGCGGTATTCTTTCTGCCATTCACGAACAATCAGCCGATATTAACCAAGGTGTTGATCGTAAAAAGAAAGAAGAACAAGGTGCAGGTGATCAAGGTATGATGTTTGGTTATGCAACCAACGAAACGGATAACTACATGCCTTTGGCTCTAGATCTTGCTCACGGTATCTTATTAGAATTAGCGGCGCTTCGTCGTGAAAACAAAGAAATTAAATATTTACGTCCCGATGCAAAATCACAAGTTACTTTAGAGTACAGTGATGATAATGTACCGGTACGTATTGATGCCATTGTGGTTTCGACACAACACGATGATTTTGCTGCTGAGCCGAAAATGCTTGCGAAAATTAAAAAAGACATCGTTGATATTTTAATTCCCCGCGTTAAAAAGAAATATCCTAAATACGCACACCTCTTTAATAACAAAATCAATTACCACATTAACCCAACCGGTAAATTTGTAATCGGTGGTCCACATGGCGATACCGGCTTAACCGGTCGTAAAATTATTGTGGATACTTACGGTGGAAAAGGTGCTCACGGTGGTGGAGCTTTCTCGGGTAAAGATCCAAGTAAAGTTGACAGAAGCGCGGCTTATGCCACCCGTCACATTGCGAAAAATTTAGTAGCGGCCGGTATTTGTTCTGAAGTACTGGTTCAAGTGTCATACGCTATCGGCGTTGCACAACCAATGGGTATTTTTATTGATACCTATGGTACAGCAAAAGTAAAAATGACCGATGGTCAGATCGCTAAAATTGTAGAAAAAGTATTTGACATGCGTCCATACTTTATCGAACAACGTTTTAAATTACGCACCCCAATGTATAGCGAAACTGCTGCTTATGGACACATGGGACGTAAAAACGAAGTCATCACCAAAACATTTAAATCGCCTGATGGAAAAGTTAAAACCATGAAAGTGGAATTGTTTACTTGGGAGAAATTAGATTACGTAGCTAAAGTAAAAGCAGCGTTTAAAGTGAAATAAAAAACGTAACACTTAAAAAGGCTGTCTTCGGGCAGCTTTTTTTTTGCTTCAAAACGCCGAAATGAAACAAATTTAGTCGAATATTGATACCTTTAGTCTATGCTCAATAAGCAAGGTTTACATGCATTACTTAATCTGGAACTAAAATCCGACAATGCGTTTGTACTCATTTACGCAACTGAACTAAGTCCGCGATTGGACTACGTGTGTGGATTTATATTTAATACAGTCTTAAAACTAAATTACCGCATCACCAATCAGCTCAATGATTTCAAGGCATCGCATGAGCTAAAAATAAATTATTCTGCTGAACTAATTCCCAATGTATTTTCAATTCACCCGCATGGCCTCTTAAGCGAAAAAGGAATTCAGGAAAATAAACCGGAAGCTTTTTTTAAAAACGACCATCTTTATTTTTATCCAAACCAAAACACAAACGAAACAACTAGTCTGCACTTCGATATTTTTTCAGCTGTTTTTTATTTTATTTCCCGTTACGAAGAATGGCAGAGGTACTCCAAAGACAAACACCAGCGTTTTGAAGCGGCTGAAAGTATTTTATTTAAACATAAGTTACTTCAGGTTCCGGTTGTTGACAGATGGATTCTCGAATTTAAACTGCGTTTACTCGCGCAACATCCAACAGTTAATTTTCCACCAAAACAATTTAAACTAATTAGCACCATTGATGTAGATAATTTATATGCCTACCAATCGAAGGGTGCACTAAGAACAGTGGGCGCCGTGGCCAAGGATATCATAAAATTTGATTTTGTGAATTTAAAAGAAAGACTGCTTGTGCTTCGTGGTAAAAAAGCCGATCCCTTTAATATTTACGAAGAGATTTCGGATTTTTGTTTTGAACTCAAAATCCCGCTCATTTATTTTTTCCTATTCAAAAGTGGAACTAAATTTGATAGAACTGTAAAGCCTAATAGCGGCGCCTTTGAAAAGGTGTTTAAACTCATAAAACAAAATTGGGCGCTTTTTGGGATTCATCCTTCCTACAACTCCTCGCAAAACAAAGAACTGTTGAAAAATGAAATTCAACTTTTTTCAAAAGTCAGTGCATGCAAAACAATTTTATCGCGCCAACATTTTTTACGTTTTGATATTCGAAGCACGCCCAATTTATTAATTCAAAATGGCATCATTGCCGACTTCAGCATGGGTTTCGCTTCCATGCCCGGTTTCAGAGCGGGTACCTCGCATCCTTTTTATTATTACGATTTAAGTGAGGAAAAAGTCAAGGATTTACTTTTTGTTCCTTTTTGCGCCATGGACGGGGCTTATACCGTTTATGAAAAAATAGATCCACAAACTGCCTTTCATTCTATGTTTGAATTGGCCAAAGAAATCAAAAAAACAGAGGGCTATTTTATATCGGTGTATCACGAGCGTAGCTTTTCTAACCACTTATACCCTGGTTTTGGCACTTTATATAAAAATCTCCACCAAAAACTGAAGGAATTATAAGGACTCAAAATTTGATGTATCTTTGACAGATGAAGTTTCGTGCCCTAGTCCTTTTTATACCATTGGTGTTGCTGCTAAGCATGTGTAAGAATGACCTTAAGCTAAATGCGCCTTATAAGGAATTTCCGAGTATTTTTGCGGTTTTAAATCCACAGGCCAAACTACAAATGATTCGCATCAACAAGGTGTTTTTGGGTGAAGGTGACGCGAATCAAATGGCCAAAGTGGCCGATTCTATTAACTACCCTGCTGGTGAATTAATTGTTACATTAAAACATTTCAATAATAATATCATTGAGACAAATGTGTTTCACGATTCAGTAGTAATTGCGCTGGAAGGTAAATTTAATCCGATTCAACGCATATATGTGTGTTCAGATAAATTGGCAACCTATGGTACCTACACCTTAACGGTCATCAATAAAAAAACCGGCAATTCTTTTAGCGCTAGGGCTTCGTCACTTGACTCCGTGCGCCCATCTGGCTTTATTCCTTTAACTTCACCCTATTATCCCTATAATCCTGGCACAGCACCAAACGAGTATATTGATTATTCCAATCAAAATTTAACTTACGATATTAAATTCAGGCCATTTCCTAATGAGGCTAAATTATTTCAACCATCTATACGCTTGCATTTTTATGACTCCATATTTACGGGTAACACCTATCGCTATGTGGATTATAATTTCAATAATTTGGCGTTGAAAGATGTGGCTACTAGTGGGCCTTTTAATGGCATGCTTAAAACCGACTTTAAAGGCTTTGATATTTTTTCCACAGTGGGCTCTGCCTTATCTAAAATGAGCCTGCCTGATGTGATTGGAAGAAAGATGTATAAAATTCAATATCTTATTTATTCTACTTCACAAGATTATATCGATTATATTGAATACTCAAAACCTTCCTTAAGTTTAGGACAAAACAAACCCCTTTATACCAATTTTGATAACGCTGCGGCCATTGGAATTTTTACGTTCCGTTCGCGTTTTTCAATCACGAAAGAACTGTCAAGCTCCTTTATTAACGAATTTGCTAGTAACCCCTATACCTGTCGATACCAGTTTTTGGCTTATGATCTGAAGCCCCGTACCTGCAGGTAAACCTGCCATTAATTAGCGCAAAACCACTCTTTTACGACATTATTTTCACAATTTACCAACTAAAATGACAGTCTGTCAGAAATTTTATTTGAATCCCTTTTGGCATATTAATTGAAAGCCATAAATAGAATTTTAGTATTTACAATTTATAACAACAACAAAAATGGGAAAAATAATAGGAATAGATTTAGGAACCACCAATAGCTGTGTTTCAGTTATGGAAGGTAACGAACCTGTAGTGATTGCGAATAATGAAGGAAAACGTACCACACCTTCAGTAGTTGCTTTTGTAGAAGGTGGCGAGCGAAAAGTGGGTGATCCGGCTAAACGTCAGGCAATTACTAACCCTAAAAAAACCGTTTATTCAATCAAACGTTTTATGGGTCATACTTTTGATGAGGTGAGTCAGGAAGCAACCCGCGTGCCCTATTCAGTAGTTAAAGGAGATAACAATACTCCACGCGTTCAAATTGACGACCGCAAATATACCCCGCAAGAGGTTTCAGCTATCATTTTACAAAAAATGAAAAAAACAGCTGAAGATTATTTGGGAACTGAAGTAACCGAAGCGGTTATTACTGTACCGGCCTATTTTAACGACGCACAACGTCAAGCTACCAAAGAAGCAGGTGAAATTGCCGGCTTAAAAGTAAAACGTATCATTAACGAACCTACTGCTGCTGCCCTTGCTTATGGCATGGACAAGAAAAACATAGACATGAAAATTGTGGTGTTTGACTGTGGTGGTGGTACACATGACGTTTCAGTTTTGGAATTAGGTGATGGTGTATTTGAAGTGAAAAGCACTGATGGTGATACGCACTTAGGTGGTGACGATTTTGATCAAGTCATCATTGATTGGTTAGCCGACGAGTTTAAAAAGGAAGAAGGTCTTGATTTACGTTTGGATGCTATGGCATTACAACGTTTAAAAGAAGGTGCCGAAAAAGCGAAGATTGAATTATCGAACTCTACCAGCACCGAAATTAATTTGCCGTATATTATGCCTGTTAACGGCATGCCAAAACACTTGGTTAAAACCTTAACCCGCGCAAAATTCGAACAATTAGCCGACAGTTTAATACAACGTACCATTGCTCCTTGTCGCTCGGCCTTAAAAAATGCCGGCCTTGATACAAAAGACATCAACGAAATTATTTTAGTAGGTGGTTCTACCCGTATTCCTGCGATTCAGGCTGCTGTAGAAAAGTTTTTTGGTAAAGCACCAAACAGAAGTGTTAACCCCGATGAGGTTGTGGCTTTAGGCGCTGCCATTCAAGGTGGTGTGTTAACCGGTGAAGTAAAAGATGTCTTGTTATTAGATGTTACACCTTTATCATTGGGTATCGAAACTATGGGAGGTGTATTCACTAAATTAATTGAGTCGAATACAACCATACCAACAAAAAAATCTCAGGATTTCAGTACTGCTGCCGATAACCAACCTTCGGTACAAATTGTGGTTTATCAAGGCGAACGTCCAATGGCTAAAGACAACCGTAAATTAGGTGAATTTAACCTGGATGGTATTCCGCCTGCGCAACGTGGTGTCCCTCAAATTGAAGTAACCTTGGATATTGATGCAAATGGTATTTTAAACGTGAGTGCGAAAGATAAAGCTACCGGAAAATCGCATAACATTCGTATTGAAGCAAAAAGTGGTTTAACGCAGGAAGAAATTGATCGCATGAAACGTGAAGCCGAAATTAATGCGGAATCCGATAAAAAAGCAAAAGAAGAAGTTGAGAAATTAAACGAAGCTGATGCTTTGATTTTTCAAACCGAAAAACAATTAAAAGAATACGGCGATAAAATTCCGGCTGAGAAAAAAACAACTATCGAAAACGCTTTAACCGAGTTAAAAGCAGCACACGCTTCTAAGGATCTTGCAAAAATTGATGCCGCTTTGGCAACTATGAATGCAGCCTGGAGCGCAGCCAGCGAAGACATGTACAAAGCACAACAACCTAATCAGGATGCTGGTGCAAATGCAGGTCAAGCTAACGGTGGCGAACAAGCGAAACAAGGTGCTAACACCGAAAACGTAACCGATGTTGATTTTGAAGAAGTAAAATAATTCAATAACTCAATAAATTAAAAATCCCTTCAGTGAAAACTGAAGGGATTTTTTTATGTCTAAAAAAACAAAAAGAATATTATTTTTCGCCGTAGTAAATGGCTGCAATACCAAAACTGAGCGATTTAAAAAAGGTTTTTTTAAATCCGATCTCATCAAGGATCCCTGTGAATTTTTCATTATTAGGAAAGGCTTTTACGCTTTCGGTCAAATAAGTGTAAGCCCGGGTATCTTTAGAAAAAATTTTCCCTACAACAGGAGTGACATATGAAAAGTAAAAATTATAGCCGGCTTTAATCATAAAGTTTTTAGGATAAGAAAATTCAAGAATCACCAATTGCCCACCTGGCTTTAATAAACGGTGTAAATTAATCAGACCCTTTTCGAGGTGTTGAAAATTACGCACGCCAAATCCAACCACAATGGCATCGAAGCTGTTATCGGGCATGTCAAAAGTTTCGGCGTTTCCGTTTTTTAGAGTGATGAGCGAATCGAGTTTTAGTTTTACCAGTTTTTCGCGACCAAATTGCATCATGCCATCGCTGATGTCTATTCCTAAAATTAGTTGTGGATTTAAACGTGCACATTCAATTGCAAAATCGGCGGTGCCGGTGGCTACATCTAAAATGCGTTTGGGTTGTTTGGTTTTAAGCAAGTTAACGCAGGTCTTGCGCCAGCCTTTGTGAATACCAAGTGAGAGAATACTATTAAGCAAATCGTAGCGGTTCGCAATATTATCGAACATCTTGGCAACCTGTTCTTTTTTTTCTTCTTGCGTATTATAAGGTGTTACAGTATCGTGTTTCATGGTTTTTAACACAGAGGCACCGGGTTTAAGAGTGCACAGAGTTTTGTTTTAATTATCGTTTTTTAAACACAGAGGCACTGAGTTTAGGAGTGCACAGAGTTTATATTATTATTATCATTTCCTTAACTCAGAGGCACTGGGTTTAGGAGCGCGCAGAGTTTTATGTCTATAAAGTTACTTTTTATCCCAATTGTATGCTGTTTTTATTAGTCATTCAAATAACCATTTATCCTTCTCCGTATGCCGTTTTTTAATAGCTCTTCATTAAAGTTGATAAGTAAACCTAGTTTTTTGCCAGACAGTTTTAAATAAGTAACTAATTGAGCTTCATGAATTGGTGAAATCTTCTCAATTGATTTAATTTCTAAAATTACCACCTTATTAACCAAAATATCTAATATGAAATTTTTGTCAAGTACTTCATTTCTAAAATGGATTGGAACCTTAATTTGGTTTTCCACCACTAATCCTTTTTCTTTCAAAACTTTAATTAAACATATTTCGTAAACCGATTCAAGTAAGCCAAGCCCTAGTTCCTTATGTAATTCAATAGCCGATTTTATTATTATTACAGTTAGTGCATTGTATTCTATTTCAGAATAGTTCATTGTTCTTTGGGCGAAAACTTTGACTTGTTATAATTAATTTAATTCTAAAATACTTTGTAAGTCCAATACTTATTTATTTATTTCAATCTCTTCTCCCTGAAAAATTTCGTGAACTCTTTTTTCTCTGTCCCTTTGTGTTGAAAAACTAGCGAACGAATACTATACTCTACCTTAACACCCCTCCATAAAAACGCTGTGTCCTCTTTTTTCTCTGCCCCTCTGTGTTGAAAGGGACTTAACTAACGCTCTAACTCCACACACCTCCAAAAAACTCCGTGTCCTCCGTTGCTCTGTCCCTCTGTGTTGAAATTAGCGAACAAATTCGAGTTTTAAGGCTTCTTCTAATAGTTGTTCTTTGTTAACAGGTACCACGCCAATTTGTTCACACACCAAGCCACCCGATAAATTTGCGATGGCTGCTGTTACAATTTCGTGGCAATCCAAGGCTCTGCAAAGGGAAGCCACACTGATCACCGTGTCGCCCGCACCGCTTACATCGGCAATGCTGCGAATATGGGCCGACAAATGTTCTTTTACTTTACGCGAATTGGTGATCACGCCTTTTTCGGCAAGCGTCACCAAAACAGTTTCTACTTTTTGTTTTACCCTGAAACTACTTACCGCTCTTTGTAATTCATTAATATTATCACCACTGATATCGAGCTTAATGCCTTCACGTAGTTCTTTTAAATTCGGTTTAAATAAGCTAACCCCTTTGTACGAATTAAAATTTCTTTTCTTAGGATCTACACAAGTAGGAATATCCTTGCTTCTGGCAAGTTCAACCACTTTCGAAATTAATTTTGGTGTAATTAAACCCTTATTATAATCTTCAAAAATGATCACATCAATTTTATCGTGATTAATAATATACGAAATCAACGTGAGTAATTGTTGGGTCTCTGATGGATTGATATCCGATTCCTCTTCATCATCCACACGTAATAATTGCGCGTTATTACCAATGATGCGGGTCTTAACCGTAGTAATCCGATCACGACTTTTTAAAATACCTTTCTGACTTAATTTTTGTCCGCGTAAAAGATCTAAAAAAGCCAGACCTTCATAATCGACACCAATTACCGAACATAAAATCGGATTAGCACCCAGGGCCTGGATATTCAGAGCCACGTTAGCGGCACCACCCAAACGCCTTTCCTTTTTAGCAACCGAAACAATAGGTACTGGTGCTTCCGGCGAAATACGATTTACTTTTCCCCACAAATAACTGTCAATCATCACATCACCAATGATAAGCACATTGAGGTTGTTAAAGGATTTGAAAATATCGCGGATCTGATCTTTTTTTACTGAAAATTTCTTCATTGATTAAAAAAAATTAGTGAAGTTTTGCTAAAGCTTCTTTCATTCTTTTGAGAGCTTCTTTTAAGTTTTGTTCGCTGGTGGCATATGAAAAACGAATGTAGCGGTCTTCGCCAAAAGCAGCACCGGGCACCAGTGCCAAATGACCTTCATCCAATAAATAAAGTGAAAGATCGGTCGCATTGTTGATCGTATAGTCTTTGTATTTTTTTCCGAAATAAAACGACACTTCAGGGTATACATAAAATGCGCCCTGAGGGGTATTGGTTTTTAATCCCGGAATATCTTTCATTAATTTTAACACCAAATCTCTGCGCGTTAAAAAAGCATCACGCATGGGTTTGATATAGGTGTCATAATCCAAATCCATGGCTTTATGCATGGCCTTCTGGGTGATACTTGAAGTGGCTGAGGTAAATTGCCCCTGCATTTTATCACAGGCCTGTGCTATCCATTTGGGTGCGGCCATAATACCACCACGCCAGCCGGTCATGGCAAAACCTTTTGAAACGCCATTAATCGTTATGACACGTTCTTTGATAAAATCAAATTGCGCAAAACTCTGGTGACCGCCAATAAAATTAATATGTTCATAGATCTCATCGCTGAGAATATATATGTCGGGATGTTTGATCACTACTTCGGCCAGCGCCTTTAGCTCCTCTTTGGTATAAACACTCCCTGTAGGATTACAAGGCGTACTCAACATGATAAGCTTAGTTTTTGGTGTAATCGCCTTTTCTAAGCCTTCAGGAGAGATCTTAAAATCGCTTTCAATAGTGGTATCCATAATAACAGGCACACCCTCTGCGAGTTTTAAAATTTCAAGGTAACTTACCCAAAACGGGGCAGGAATAATCACTTCATCGCCCGGGTTAACCAAACATAATACTGCATTGGCAATACTCTGCTTGGCGCCTGTCGACACCACGATCTCATCTGCGGTATAGTCTAAACCGTTATCGCGTTTAAACTTTTTGCAGATGGCTTCTCTCAGTTCTACATAACCTGAAACATGGGTGTAGTAACTGAAGTTATCGTCGATGGCTTTTTTAGCCGCTTCTTTAATGATAGTTGGTGTAGCAAAATCAGGTTCGCCCAAACTCAAACTAATGATGTCAATTCCCTGTGCTTTTAACTCACGACTTTTACGGGCCATGGCAATTGTTTGTGACTCGGATATTAGATTTACTCTATTTGATAGCTTTCCCATAGAAAAATTTGTAGTCAACAAATCTAATAAAGATTATTGAATCAGCGGGGCTTATAAGGAAAGATTTATAACAGGGAATATTAAATTTTCCGACCCACAATTATCAGATCACGCATGGTTCCCGACATGTTGGCAACACCCGGTAGAAGGGCCCAGTTTTCAAATCCAAACTGATAAAACAAGTGTAGGCTTGATGCGTTATGTGCGAATATAAAACCAAGTAAGGTATGAATGTTTAATTGTGGAGCTTGGTTGATGGCCTTTTTCAGACAGGCTTTCCCGAGCCCCCGGCCTCTGAATGATTCTTCGAGATAAATACTGAGTTCAACGGTTCCGTCGTAAGCAGGTCGCCCATAAAAGGAATTAAAACTTAACCATCCGGCATACGTGTCGTCACATAACACCAACCATAAGGGTCTTTTTTCGGGTGAATGTGCCTTAAACCAGACCATGCGGCTTTCAACGCTAACCGGTTCCAGATCGGCAGTAGCCAAATGCGAAGGAATAGTGGCGTTATACGTTGCTACGATCTTCGGCAGATCGTTCACTTCCGCATATTTAAATTCTATCTTCAATCAGTAATTGTATCTTGCTTCCTGAATCTTGTTTCTTGCCTCTTGAACCTTGCTTCTTGTTTCTTGAATCTTGCATCCTCAAACTCAACCTTAGCCTTAATCTCTAATCTTTAATTTTTAATCTTCAATCTGTCAATCTGCAATCTTCAATAAAGCAAACTATTATACGGATACCGCTTTACATGCATCTCCTTCACCATGTCGTACAAAGTTTTTTTAAACTCATCAATATTATCTTTGTTTTGAGCGCTGATAAATAAACAAGGTTTATTCAGACTTTTCATCCAGGTGTTTTTTATTTCATCCAGCGATAAATTTTCTCTCAGAGTAGGTGTAAGGTCATCTTCATCTTTATGCGTATAGGTAAACGCATCGGTTTTATTAAACACTAAAATACAGGGTTTATCACCGGCGCCAATATCCTGCAAGGTTTGTTTCACCACATTTAAATGTTCTTCAAAATTTTTGTGTGCAATGTCTACCACATGAATAAGTATGTCGGCTTCTCTTACCTCGTCAAGCGTTGATTTAAAACTCTCAACCAATTCGGTTGGCAGTTTACGAATAAATCCAACCGTGTCGCTCAGCAAAAAAAACACATTATCTATTGTCACCTTGCGAACCGTTGTATCGAGCGTCGCAAATAATTTATTTTCGGCAAATACGGCACTTTTACTCAATAAATTCATGATGGTGCTTTTACCCACGTTGGTATAGCCTACCAACGCTACACGAATTAATTCACCCCGGTTTTTACGCTGGGTGGCCATTTGTTTGTCAATGTCACGCAAACGTTCTTTTAACAAAGCTATCTTATCGCGCACAATCCTTCTGTCGGTCTCAATTTCTTTTTCACCGGCACCACCGCGGGTTCCGGTACCTCCACGTTGTCTTTCCAAGTGAGTCCACATACCGGTTAAACGCGGCAACATATACTGGAGTTGTGCTAATTGCACCTGTGTTTTGGCATGCGCGGTTTGCGCACGTTGCTCAAAAATTTCAAGAATTAAAGTGGTACGGTCGAGTATTTTTTTGCCCAGTTCTTTTTCTAAATTCCGCTGCTGTGAAGGCGATAATTCATCATCAAAAATAACCACATCAATGGCATTTTCCTGAACAAAACTTTTCACCTCCGCCAGTTTACCTTTCCCAATAAAGGTGGCCTTGTCAGGCTTCTCTAATTTTTGAGTAAAACTTTTTATGGTGCTCAGTCCGTATGTTTCGGCTAAAAAAGCCAGCTCTTCGAGGTATTCTTTCGAAAGACCATCGTCCTGCATTTTATTAATAACACCAATAAGTACACAACAATGAGTGGGAATGGCGGTTGAAAAAGAGTCAGGCTTCAATTTGTAATTTTTTTAATATTATTTCAACTTCCTTTTTAACAACATCCAATGTGTACGTTTTCAATTTTCCGTTTTTATAGTGATTCCATCTTTTGTCCAACTCTAGAACATCATTTGACGTTAAAAACTTTCCTTGATTATACTGAGTCGTTTTTTCAAGATGTATTAGTGACCTTTAATAGTCGACTTCACATAGTCAGTGATTGCAGCAGCCTGGGTTTCGTTAACCTGCACGGCAGGCATTAAACCTTTTCCGTGTAAAATAATTTCTTTTACCGCGGCAGCATCCAGTATACTTGCACCAAGATCTTTTGCACCGGCCATGCCTGATTTTCCATCAGCACCGTGACAAGCAGCACAATTTAATTGATATAAGGATTTTCCATCTGTTGCAGCAATTTCAACACCACTGTCTTTTGGAATACCTTTTTTCTTCGCATAAGATTCAGCAAGGCCATAACTGCTGGTAATTAATAATAAACTTAAAGCAGCCAGCATTTTGTTCGATTTTTTGAAGCCAACGATGGCAATCGGAATCGCAGCTAAAACCATCACCACTTTTACCCAGAATAAATAATCAAATTTTCCGCCAAAAGGTAATTGGGTTGCCAAATACACACCGGTTATTAAAAACAAAGCACTTACAATCATTTCAAACACTTTTATTTTTTTTGTAAAAGCGGCTAAGAGCTCGTTTTTGTTGCTTAATAACAAAATGGTTTTGATCACATAGATCATTAAGAAAAGAATAACTAATAAGGTGTGAGTGTGGAGGATTCCTTTATACATAGATTTGTTTTTTAAGGGTAAAATTAACAATATATAGCCACAATAAAAACCTATTTAGAATTAGTTAATTTAGCAAATCTGATTAATTTTGGTGGTTCATGAAAAAATCACTTCTAATCGCGCTTCTGTGTTTTGTAATTCCGGGTGGATTCTTCGCTCAAACTACTTTTCCTACCAATGGGGCCCCATTTAATCCGCATAGTATTTATGCCTTTATTAATGCTACCATTTTTGTGGATCATGAAACTGTCATAAAAAATGGCACCTTGCTCATTCAAGATGGTAAAGTTCTGGCAGCCGCTGAAAAAATCGAGACCCCTAAAAATGCGGTGATTAGCGATCTCAAAGGAAAATTCATCTACCCTTCCTTTATCGACATCTATAGCGATTATGGTTTGCCAACTTATAAATCCGAACGCAAACCATACCCGGGTCCGCAAATGGAATCCTCGCAAAAAGGCGCCTATGGCTGGAATCAGGCCATTCGCTCAAATGTGGAATCCTATAAACTGTTTACGCATTCAAGCGAGAAAGCGGAAGAATTAAAAAAATCGGGATTTGGTGCCGTCCTTTCTTGCACTAAGGACGGCATTGTGAGAGGATCAGGTGTATTCGTAAATTTAAATACAAACAAAGAAAACGAAAGTGTAATCATTGATAAAGCCGCAGCTTTTTATTCTTTTAGCAAAGGTTCTTCAACACAAGATTATCCAAGTTCGTTAACCGGTGGTATTGCCCTCCTGCGCCAGACTTATTACGATGCGCAATGGTACGCGCAAACTAAAAACAAAACAGAGTTTAATATCAGTCTGGATGAATTTAATAAATTACAAAGTCTGCCTTCAGTGTTTGAAGCGAACGATAAATTCAACGATTTGCGCGCAGCTAAAGTTGGAGCAGAGTTTAATGTGAAATACATTATTAAAGGTGGTGGCAATGAATACCAGCGCATTAGCGACATTCAGGCAAGTGGGCTAAAATACATCATCCCGGTTAATTTTCCGGAAGCTTACGACGTGGAAGATCCCTACGATGCACAAGCCATTAGTTTAGCCGAATTAAAACATTGGGAACTGGCTCCGGCCAATGCCGCTTTCCTCGAAAAAAATAAAGTGGTTTTTTGTTTAACGGCTGCCGATCTAAAGGACAAAAATTCCTTCCTTAAAAATGTGCGCAAGGCCATACAATATGGTTTAAGTGAAAAGGGTGCTTTAATGGCTCTTACCACAAACCCCGCTGCTTTTATCAATGCCTCTGATAAAATTGGAGCGCTTAAAAAAGGGTATTTAGCCAATTTTTTTATCACTAACAAACCGGTATTTGAAGAAGAATCCGCCATCCTTCAAAACTGGGTGGCCGGCGAAGCTAATATCTATGTCGATCTCGAATCGCCCGACATTAGAGGGACTTACACCTTACAGTTACCTAATAAAACTTACCGCTTAAAATTTTCGGGTGACGCAGCAAAACCCAAAGCAGTATTGCTCATCGATACCACCAAAAAAAGCGTGAGTTATACCTTTGTCAATAACATGATGAATTTTAATTTTTTACTCGATTCTATAAATGTTTTCAGAGCAAGCGGCCGCTATAACCCCGAAACCAAACAGGTGCAAGGCAATGGCCAAAGTTTATCGGGCGATTGGTTTACTTTTAAACTCGATTTTGTTTCAGCGGCTGACACGGCAAGTAAAACAATTACAGCTCCCAAAAAAGCGGAACTTAATCTTGGAAAAGTGATCTATCCTTTCACGGCCTATGGTGAACCTCTTCCCGAAGAAGGACTATTTAAAGATGCCTGGAGCAAATTTAAAAACCGCTACTCCGCAATCTTAATTAAGAATGCTACAGTGTGGACAAATAATGGCGATTCTGTACTTGTGGATCAGGATGTATATGTGGTAGATGGTAAGATTGTACGTATAGCGCCAAATATCGACGTTCCAAAAGCAGCCTTTGCAAAAATTATCGATGCCAAAGGTAAGCATCTAACGCCTGGAATTATTGATGAACATAGTCACATTGCTTTAACAGCCGGGGTGAATGAAGGTGCTCAGGCCAGCAGTGCCGAGGTGCGCATGGGTGATGTAATCAATCCCGAAGATATTAATATTTACCGTCAGCTTTCAGGTGGTGTTACCACTTCGCAATTACTGCATGGTTCGGCCAATCCCATTGGGGGCCAAAGTGTACTCATTAAATTACGATGGGGGCAAAACGCCGAGGATATGAAATACGAAAAGGCCGATCCGTTTATAAAATTTGCCTTGGGTGAAAATGTAAAACAAAGTAATTGGGGCGATCTTAATTCGGTTCGTTTTCCGCAATCACGTATGGGTGTAGAGCAGGTGTATGTTGATTTTTTTACACGTGCCCGCGAATACGACAAACAAATAAAAGATTCTGAAAAGAATAAAACCACTTTCAGAAGAGATCTTGAACTGGAAGCACTTGCCGAGATTTTAAATAAAAAACGTTTTATCACCTGCCACAGTTATGTGCAAAGCGAGATCAACATGTTAATGCATGTAGCAGATACGTTCGGATTTAAAGTTAACACCTTTACTCATATTTTAGAAGGATACAAAGTGGCCGATAAAATGAAAACGCATGGTGTGAACGCTTCAACCTTTGCCGATTGGTGGGCTTATAAAAATGAAGTGATGGAAGCCATTCCTTATAATGCAGCAATATTAACCAGGGTTGGTGTAAACACGGCTATTAACAGCGACGATGCCGAAATGGCCCGTCGCTTAAATCAAGAGGCTGCTAAATCAATTAAGTATGGCGGATTAACGGAAGTAGAAGCACTAAAAATGGTGACACTGAATCCTGCTAAAATGCTGCACATCGATGATAAGGTGGGAAGTATTAAGGTGGGTAAAGTGGCCGACCTGGTGCTTTGGACTGATAATCCCTTAAGCATCTATACTAAAGTGGATAAAACGATCATCGACGGACAAATTTATTTTGACCGCGATGAAGATGCAAAATTGCGTGAGTCAGTAAAGACCGAGCGTGCACGCATCATCACGAAATTATTGGCTGAAAAACAAAAAGGAAGCAAGGTGGTTAAACCACAGGCTAAACAACAACGTTTGTATCATTGTAATACACTGGAAGGTGTGTCAGAATTAGAAACCGGACTTAGATAGACTCATAACAAAATGAATAAAAAAAATATCGCCATCGTTTTAGTGTTACTGACGCAGCTTGTCTTCTCACAAAAAAAGTATCAGCACATTGCTCTTATCAATGCCACCGCGCATATTGGGAATGGAAAAGTGATTGAAAGCAGCTTGGTTGTTATAAAGGAAGATAAGATCGAAACCGTATCCGACATTAAAGGCATTCGGTTAAGTTATGCTTCCTTCGATACAGTGATTGATTTAAGTGGCAAACATATGTACCCGGCGCTTATTAATACCGATAATGTTCTTGGATTGCATGACGCCGAAGCAGTGCGAGCCACCCGCGATTTTTCGGAAGTGGGCTTCATCAATCCGCATGTTCGTGCGCTCATCGCCTACAATACCGACAACCTTATCATTCCTACTGTTAAAACCAACGGTGTGTTATACACACAAGCAACACCTCGCGGCGGACTCATTAGCGGTCAATCGTCGGTAATGGCTCTTGAAGGCTGGAACTGGGAAGACGCCGTATTAAAGGCCGACGATGGGGTTCATCTTAATTTCCCGGTAATGACCACCCATAAATGGACAGAAGAAGAAGGTCTCTCCAAGAGTGCCAACAAAAAATATCAAGAAGAATTGAATTATTTGAACAAGTTTTTTTCGGATGCTCAGGCCTATTGTAATACGCCTGATAACAAAGAAAAAAATCTGCGCTTTGAAGCCATGCGCGCGGTGTTAAGCGGTTCTGCCAATTTGTACCTGCATACCGATAAAACAAAAGATATTCTGGCAGCCATTAATTTTTCACAGAAATACAAAATTAAAAAACCCGTTATTGTAGGTGGAAAAGAAGCTTACCGCATTACAGCTGAATTAAAAAAATATAAAATCCCCGTGATGCTAAACCGGGTGAACGATTTGCCCGATAATACCGATGATGATGTTGATCGAGTGTATCGTTTGCCGGCATTGTTGCAGGCCGATTCGATTTTATTTTGTTTACAAATGGAAGGCGATATGGAAGCCATGAATAGTCGTAATTTACCATTTAATGCCGGAGCCGCAGCTGCTTATGGTTTAAGCAAAGAACAGGCCTTAAGTACCATCACCTTATACGCAGCAGAAATTTTGGGCATCGATAAATTGGTGGGAAGCATAGAAGAAGGTAAGATCGCCTCCTTGGTCATAAGCGAAGGGGATATACTGGATATGCGCTCAAATAATATTACCTTAGCATACTTGGCCGGTAAAAAAGTGAATTTAAAAAACCAGCAAAGCGAACTCAATACAAAATACAAAACTAAATACGGAATTAAATAATCATGACTGATAATAAAATAATTGTTGGCATTACCCAAGGAGATATTAATGGCATAGGATTGGAAGTTGTACTGAAAACCCTTATGGAACCTGGTATTTCAGAGGTTTGTACCCCCATACTATTCAGCTCTCAAAAAACAGTTTCTTATTACAGAAAAGTATTGGGGTTGGAAGAATTTAGCTTTAACCCCATTCGTGATTTTACGCAAATCAACACCAAAAAAGTAAATGTGTTTGTCTGTTACGAAGAAGAAGTCAATATCGAAATGGGTAAAGCCACCGACAGTGGCGGAAAATACGCTTACCTCTCCTTAGAAAAAGCAACGCAAGCATTGGTTGATCAACATATTCAGGCGCTGGTTACTGCTCCCATAAATAAAACAAATATTCAAAGCGAACATTTTAAATTTGTTGGTCACACCGAATACCTGGGCGAAAAATTAGGCGGCGAACCACTAATGCTACTGTGCTCCGAATCGGGACTCCGCGTCGCCTTGGTAACCGGACATATACCATTAAGCGAAGTGGCTTCTAAACTTACCATTGATGGTGTTTCAAAAAAAATTACACAGCTGTACGAATCACTCGTAAAAGATTTTGGCATTCGTAAACCTAAAATTGCTGTACTCGGTCTCAATCCGCATGCCGGTGATAACGGGGCAATAGGTAATGAAGATAAAGACATCATTAAACCGGCGATTGAAAAAACAAAATTAAATGCACTCATCTATGGTCCTTACTCTGCCGATGGATTTTTTGGTAATGGCACCTATCGTCAGTTTGATGGTGTATTGGCCATGTACCACGATCAGGGCTTAATTCCATTTAAAACCATAGCCTTTAATGACGGTGTAAATTTTACAGCCGGTTTAACTGCGGTACGCACAAGTCCTGACCATGGCACTGCCTACGACATCGCAGGCAAAAATATTGCCAACGAACAATCGTTCAAAAGCGCTTTGTATGCCGCAATCGACATTTACAAAAACAGAAAATTATTTGCTGAAGTAAATGAAAATACACTTAAGTTAGGCACCTTTAAAAAGGAACGCTAAACAAAATAATTCTTTCGTTTTTTTATGATTTAATGGCACCTGAAACCCCCAAGCCTTAACAAATTTTAACTACCCTTAAATTTCCGCAATCTCCCACCATTACTATCTTTGGCACACATTTCAAGGAAAATATTGTATGGTAGACATTAAAGAAATTAACGAACGTATTCAACGTGAAAGCGCCTTTGTGGATATGCTGACTGTTGAGATGGATAAAGTGATCATTGGTCAGAAAACTATGGTAGAACGCCTCTTAATCGGTTTGCTAAGTAACGGACACATTCTGCTTGAAGGAGTACCCGGTTTAGCAAAGACCTTAGCCATTAATACGCTTGCCAAATGTGTGGATGGACAATTCAGTCGTATTCAGTTTACACCCGATTTGTTACCTGCCGATGTTATCGGTACACAGATCTATAGTCAGAAACAGGAAAGTTTCTCCATTCGTAAAGGGCCTATCTTTGCTAACTTCGTTTTAGCAGATGAGATTAATCGTGCTCCAGCAAAAGTACAATCGGCATTACTCGAAGCCATGCAGGAAAAACAAGTGACCATTGGTGAACAAACCTTTAAATTACCAAATCCTTTTTTAGTACTTGCTACACAAAATCCGGTTGAACAGGAAGGAACTTATCCATTGCCGGAAGCGCAAATGGATCGTTTTATGCTGAAGATCGTAATTGGGTATCCAAGCAAAGAAGATGAACGTAAGATCATTATTTCTAATATCCAGCCACAAGGCATGCCTCAGGCTAATACCATTTTAAGTACCGATGCCATCGTAAAGGCCAGAAGCGTTGTGAAAGACGTTTACATGGATGAAAAAATCGAACGTTACATTGTTGACATTGTTTTTGCATCACGCTTTCCTAAAGAATACAAACTCCAAAAATTTGAAGGTTTAATTTCTTATGGTGGATCGCCGCGTGCCAGTATTAATCTTGCATTAGCGGCAAAGGCTTATGCCTTTATTAAACGCCGTGGTTATGTAATTCCGGAAGATGTGCGTGCGGTATGTCTGGATGTGATGCGTCACCGTGTTGGTTTAACCTACGAAGCAGAAGCTGAAAACATTACTTCCGAACATATTGTTACCGAAATTCTTAATACAGTTGAAGTACCCTAGACTCCGTTTTATTGAAAGCTTAGGCTAAAGCCAAGCTGTCATAAAAAATCCGAAGACTAAACCAGTAACTAAAAAATGGAAACCTCAGAGCTTCTAAAAAAAGTCCGTAAAATTGAGATTAAAACCCGGGGATTGAGTAGTCATATCTTTTCGGGTGAATACCACTCTGCCTTTAAAGGGCGCGGTATGGCTTTTTCTGAAGTTCGTGAATATACCCCCGGCGATGACATCCGCTCCATTGATTGGAATGTGACCGCTCGTTTTAGCACCCCCTTTGTAAAAGTTTTTGAAGAAGAACGTGAATTAAGCGTGGTGCTGGTGGTTGACGTGAGTGCATCGGGAGCGTTTGGAACCAATCATCAGTTAAAACAAGAACTTATTACCGAACTCTGCGCTGTTGTAGCTTTCTCAGCTGCACAAAACAACGATAAAATTGGCGTGATCTTTTTTTCTGATAAGATCGAAAAATTCATTCCACCTAAAAAAGGTAAAACACACGTGCTTCGCATCATCCGCGAACTAATTGAGTTTAAACCCGAAAACAAACAAACAAACATTGAAGTCGCCTTAAAATACCTTACTAATATTATTAAGAAACGTAGCATCGTGTTTTTGATCAGCGATTTTTTAACCGAACCCAATTACAAAGATGCCCTAAAGATCGCGAACAAAAAGCACGATCTGGTTGCCTTGCGTATAGCCGATAAAAACGAAACAGAATTACCGGATGTTGGATTAATTAAATTAAAAGATAACGAGACCGGCAAAATTATATGGGTAGACAGCAGCGATAAATCTTTCCGCAAAAAATTCGAAGTTAATCACCTCAAATTTGAAGATGACTTGAAAGACACCTTTAACCGCAGTGGCATTGATGCCGCCAAAATTATGACCCACGAGAGTTATATCAAACCACTTATGAATTTATTTAAGAACCGCTAAGTATACAGATCTAACCTCATGCCAAGATTTATATTCTTTAAGATCATATGTTTCCTTTTACTGGTTCTTAACCTGCAAAGCACCTTTGCTCAGGAGCTCACAGTTGATGCGGTGTTGGACACATCAAAGATACGCATTGGTGAGCAGGCTAAAGTAGATATTTATGTAACCTATAATGCCAAACAAAAAGGTTTAAAGATTCAATGGCCGAGTATTGGCGATACCCTTACGGGTAAAGTGGAAGTGGTCTCAGTGAGCAGTATTGATACGACCTTACCCAGTAAATCAAATTCAACTAAAATTTTCCAACACCAACAAATAACCGTGAGTGTTTATGACAGCGGTTATTATGCCATTCCCGGTTTTAAATTTATTATTGATAACGATACCAATCATGTACTTTTCACCAACCCCTTATTTCTTGAAGTGCATACGGTGCCTACCGATACCTCGGCAAAAAAATTAAAAGACATCAAGCCACCCTTCGAAGAAAAATTTAACTGGAAATGGTATATCAATTATTTGTATTGGGGTCTCGGCATCCTTGTAACCATCATCATTATTGTGTTACTCATCATTTATTACAAAAATAAAAATAAACAGGTCATCATCGAACCTGAAAAACCGAAAATACCTCCACACATAACAGCGCTCGAATCGCTTAACAAAATTAAACATGAGCACATCTGGTCCGAAGGTCAGGTGAAAGAATATTACTCGGCCATTTCCGAAACCGTTCGTCAATACATTGAAGAACGCTATCAGGTAAATGCACTCGAAAGCACGACCGACGAAATTATGACGGCCTTCCGTTCTCAAGTGGTGGATAAAGAGAGTAAAGATAAATTACAGCAATTACTGATGCTTAGTGATCTGGTGAAGTTCGCGAAAATGTTTCCTATCGAAATTGAACACACTTTTACATTACAAAACGCTTTTGATTTTGTAGAAGGAACCAAACGCGAAGAAGAAACCACCCTCCCTGACGAACCTCTTAATACTCCTCCCGCAGTATGATAAGTTATTTTAGCGACATACAGTTTGCCGAAAAACACTGGTTTTGGTTAATGTTGGTGCTTCCACTCATGATTTTCTGGTATGTGTGGAAATTAAAAAAACACGAAGGGGAATTAAATTTCTCTTCTTTCACCTTGTTTAAAGGTATTTCTTCTTCGCCAAAGGCAAAATTCCGTCACAGCTTATTTGTTCTGCGCTTAGCCGCCCTTGCTCTTATCATTGCAGCATTGGCTCGCCCACAATCGCGCAGCAGCTGGAAAGATACGAAAACCGAAGGCATCGATATTGTAATCAGTATGGACGTTTCTTTATCCATGCTCGCAAAAGATTTTAAACCCAATCGTATGGAAGTGGCTAAAGAGGTGATTCTCAATTTTATCGATGCACGTCCTAACGATCGCATAGGTTTGGTTATTTTTGGTGGTGAAGCTTTTACCCAGTGTCCGCTTACAACCGACCATAAAGTTTTAAAAAACATGTTCCCGCAAATTAAAGCCGGCTCACTCGATCAAGGTACCGCCATTGGTTTAGGTCTGGCAAGTTCGGTTGCCCGCATTAAAGAAAGTACGGCAAAAAGTCGTGTTATTATAGTAATCAGTGATGGTGTAAATAACGTGGGCGAAATTTCCCCATTAACAGCCGGCGAATTGGCTAAAACATTTGGCATTCGTGTTTATTGTGTTGGTGTAGGTTCAAAAGGAAAAGCCTTACAACCCGTTGCTATTTATGCTCAGGGCGAATACGAATACGATTATGTGGATGTTGAAATTGATGAAAAAGTGATGACCGATATTTCTGACATGACCGGCGGAAAATATTTCAGAGCCACCAATACCGAAAGTTTAAAAAATATTTATGAAGAAATTGATAAAATGGAAAAGACCATCATCAGCGAAAAAAGTTTCAGCAACAAAGCCGAACATTTTTTACCGCTGGCTCTGGCAGCGGCCATTTTATTATTACTCGAATTTGTTTTGCGTTTCACCTTATTCAAAGCCATTCCTTAATGTTTAAGTTCGAACATACCATTTACTTCTATGCCTTCGCAGCCATTCCATTCATGCTGTTGCTGGTGATCTGGTATTTTATGTCAAGAAGAAACAAACTAAAACGTTTGGGAGATCCTCAAATGGTAGAAAAATTAATTCCCTATTCCAGTCGAAGAAAACGCATCGCAAAAGTGGTCTTATTTTTAACGGCTTTCTCGAGTTTAATTTTGGCAATTTGTAATTTACAAACCGGTTCTAAATTAACCGAAGTAAAACGCGAAGGTGCCGATATCATTGTTTGTCTGGATGTGAGTAATAGTATGCTTGCACAGGACCTGAGTCCGAACCGTTTAACCCGAGCTAAATACGCCCTTGAAAAAATGATCGATATGCTTGAAGGTGATCGTATGGGTTTAGTCATTTTTGCCGGCGAAGCTTACGTGCAATTGCCCATAACAACCGATTACGGTGCCGCTAAAATGTTCTTAAATTCTATTGGTCCGGGTATGGTGCCGGTACAAGGAACAAAAATTGCCGATGCCATTAAAAAAGCGTCTGAATCATTTAGTAGTGATGACGGAAAAAATCGCGCCATTATTCTTATTACCGATGGAGAGAACCACGAATCGGCTGCCATTGATGCTGCTGAAGAAGCCAATAAAAAGGGCATCATGATTAATACCATTGGCATTGGATCAGAACGTGGCGTGCCAATTCCTTTAATTGAAAATGGGGTGGTAAAGGGTTATCGTAAAGACAAAGAAGGACAAACCATTGTGACTAAATTAAATTCCGATCTTTTAAAAACGATTGCCTCAAAAGGCAATGGCGTTTACGTACAGGCCAGTCAGGCTGATCTCGGACTTGGCGCTATCCTCGATAAGATTTCAGAACTCGATAAAGCCCAACTTGAAAATAAAATGTACACCGATTACGAAGATCAGTTTCAATGGTTCCTTGGTTTATCGTTAATCTTATTTTTTATCGAATTTTTAATTAGCGAACGGGTGAGTGAATGGTTTAAAAAAATTAATTTGTTTGGAAATGCAGTTAAATAAAATATCCTGTTTCTCTGCCGCGTCTTTGTTGTTCTCGGTGTTTCAACTTTCGGCACAAAAGGACGCTCAGATGATTTATGATGGAAACAACCTTTATCTTTCAGGCAAATTACCCGAATCTACCACTAAGTATGCACGTGCTTTGGAGTTAAACCCAAACAACCGCAAAGCCAATTTTAATCTCGGAAATGCTTTATATAAAAATGCCCTCCTTATTAAATCTGGTCAACTTAATATGCCTGCCGAAACAAAAATTCTGCCCGATTCCATGGCAAAAATGATTCTCGATCAGGCCGCTCAAAATTTTGCTGTTGTGGCAAATTCGGTTTCCGATAAAGATACCTTGCATCAAGCCTGGCATAATATTGGCAACTGCTACCTTCAAAAAAAAGAATACCAGCAAGCAGTTGATGCTTATAAAAAAGCGTTAAAGTTTAATCCAAAAGATGAAGAAACCCGTTATAACCTGGCGTATGCTTTAAAAAATTTACCAAAAGAGAAAAAGAAAGGCGGCGGCGGTCAAAGTCCCCCACCTGAAAATAAAAAAAACGATAAGAAGGACAAGAAACAACAACAGCAACCACAAGATCAAATGAGCAAAGATCAAGCCGAGCAATTGTTAAAGGCTTTGATGGATCAGGAGAAAAAATTGCAAGACAAACGCAAACAAAAACAACAGGATGCTGCAAATAATTCAGTGGAAAAGGATTGGTAATAAAATACTACAAATTGAATTAGACGTTAAATTAAATTAATAAAATAAAAACGCCTTTTAAAGTAACTAACTTGCATTAAATGAAGAAACTTAAATCTTGCATACTCATTTTGCTTTCTTCTGTTTTAGTAATTAACACTACTAAGGCGCAATCGTTTTATGCTCAAGTAAGTTCAAAAAAAGTCCAAGTAGGTGTGCCCTTTGAATATGCAGTGGTTATAGCCGGTAACCCTAGCAATTACAATCAACCTCATTTTAAAGAATTTGAATTGGTAAGTGGACCCAATCAAAGTAACAGTGTTCAATACACCAATGGTGTTATGAGTCAGCAGGTGGTTTTTTCCTACGGATTGGTTGCCAGAAAAGAAGGCAAGTTTACTATTCCGGCCGCTAATGTGATGTTAGGTGGGCAACGTCTTGAAACGGCTGCCATTACTATTGAAGTGGTTAAAGGCGCGGTGAATCCGACTGCAGGCACTTCAAATAACGAACCACAGCACAGTTCTAAAGTGGGTGGAACCGATTTGTACATTAAGAGTTCAATTAGTAAAAACAAGTGTTTTATTGGTGAACAAGTAACCATTACTCAAAAAGTATATGGACGGATGCAAATCATCGGCTTTCAAAAATTCTCGCAACCTACTTATGATGGCTTCTATTCTCAAGCACAAGAATCAACCAGCAAAGGTCAGTTAGCGGTCGAAAATGTAGATGGTGTAAATTACTATACCTATGAGTTGTTCAGAACCGTTGCCATTGCAAATAAATCCGGAAAAATCACCCTCACCCCAATTGAGGGTGATGTGGTTATTCGACATCAAAGTGCAAATAAACCAAAAAATATATTTGAGCAGTTTTTCGGTGCAGCGGCTTATGAAGACATTCCTGTTTCTATCAAATCAAAACCACTTTTGATTGAGGTCATGCCATTGCCGGAAGAAGCAAAGCCCGCAAGCTTTAACGGCGCAGTGGGAAATTTTAATTTAAAAGTGGATCTTTCCAAAACAGAATTAAAAGCCAATGACGCCTTTAATTTAAAAATGACCATTTCGGGTAAAGGTAATTTAAAACTTATTTCAGCACCTAAACTAACGCTGCCTGATGGCTTTGAAACATACGACCCTAAAGTAGTGGAAGCTTCCGGCTCCAAAACATTCGATTATTTGGTAATTCCTCGTAGCGAAGGCGATTATACCTTAACAAATCTCGACTTTAGTTATTTTGACCTTGATGCAAAAAAATATGTAACCATCAAATCAGAAGATATTAAAATAATAATTTTAGCACCCGATCCAAATAGTGCCGGCGCACAAGTTTATACTACCCCTAATCAAGTTAAAGAAACTGAGAACGATATACGCTATATTAAAAAAGGGGACTTTAATTTAATTAAAACCGAAAACGAGTTTTTTAATTCAGGAAAACACCTTACACTTTTAGTATGTCCACTTTTTGCTCTGTTTTTAGGTTTGTTCATACGTCGTAAACACATTCACAATAACAGTAACATGATTCTAGTGCGTGAACGTAAAGCCGCCAAGCTTGCTCAAAAGCAATTGCAAAAGGCCGAGAAATTAAAAAATGAAAACAATAAGGATGACTTTTATACAGAAGTTTTAATGGCCCTTAATAATTACTTGAGCGATAAATTAAATATTCCGTCGGCTGATCTTTCACGTGAAAATATTCATAAGGTGCTTGTTCAAAAACAAATCACCGACAGTGTTTTGGTAAAATTAATGGCCACCATTGAAACCAGCGAGTACGCCAAATACGCTCCGGGCGCTGTAAGTGGCGATCTACAACACGTATATCAAAATACGGTTGATCTTATTGCTGAACTCGAGCAACAACTAACTAAAAAGGTGTAAATGAAAAAGGTAATTTATATTTTAGCAGTAATTATTTCCTTTGGCGCCAAAGCCTTTGCCAACGAACTCATCGAAAAGGCCGAAAAAGCCTACGATTCTAAAAATTACAAGGAGGCTATCTCTTATTATGAGAAACTGGTTAGCGGTGGTTATAAATCCCATCAATTGTATTTTAATTTAGGTAATGCCTATTACCGTAACAACGATTTAGGTAAGGCAATCTATTATTACGAACTTGCTCGTAAGGTAGAACCAAATGATGAAGACGTTCGCATCAATCTTGGAATTGCTTCAGCTAAAACAAGCGATAAAATCGATTCGAAAGAAAATTTTTTCATCTCCGCTGTTAAAACAAATTTATTATCCGCTTTTAGCACTGGAACTTGGGCTTGGTTAACCGTCTTTTGTTTGGGCATTGGATGCGTTCTGTTTTTTGTATTTGTAAATTCAACGGTGCTGCTTGTGAAACGCTTGTCGTTTCTACTGAGTTTAGCATTGTTACTGTCTTTTTTTGTCACTTACTTCCTCGGCTATTCTGCTTTGCAAGCGCGTTATGAAAATAAATTTGCAATAGTGCTTTCTAAAGAAATTCGTATCATGAACGAACCTACACCCTTAGCTAAAATTAAATTTAATTTACACGAAGGCACAAAAATTCGGGTGGTAGAAAATAATGGCGATTGGCTCTTAATTAAACTCGATAATGGAAATGAAGGTTGGGTGAAAGTGAATGATGTGGGGATTATTTAATCCAAAGAATACATTCTAATAATTCCTTATTACTTTTTTATAATAAAAGAACCCACAACTTCCAAATACTTCTCAAAGCCCATCTTCTGAGGAACTTCACCATGGTCAGCACCATCTACCATAAACTTTTCCTGGTAGCTTCCTTTGTATTGATTGTAAACAACCTCTCCGTGAGTCTTGTAATTTAAAAACAGATCAGCTGTACCATGCAGCCATAAAAATGGTTGACTTACTTTTTTTATTTCTTCTGCGTTATCCACTTTAACATCGGTGAAATAATCAGAAGGCATATTTAGTTGTGAAGCATCCTGCACCAACACCGAAGTGCTGGCAAAAGGGGCTTCTAATATGAGTTTAGATGGGATTAAGGCTCCTGGATTGGCTGTTAATTCGGTGGCAGAGGCAGTGCCCAGACTAAAGCCGTAAATGACCAAACGATTGTTTGTTAAGCCTTTTTCTTTTAACCATTTCATACAGGCATCCACATCGGCATACATGCCATACTCAGTTGGTTTACCCTCGCTTAATCCATAACCTCTATAATCCATCATCATGACACCGTAGTGGTTTTTACCACGGGTATGTGCCAATAATTTGGCACGCTGCCAGTAAAAATCCATATGCCATTTGTTGCCGTGACAATATAAAATAATTGTATCGCTTCCTATTTTACTGATGTCACCAATATACAACGCTTTGATAGTTGTCGAATTTTTTTCATCAGAAGCCTGAGAAGACAGGTCAAAAATAGACACAAGCGATGACGGAATAGCATAGTTTCCATCGAGAATAAAATCTTGAGTGCCGGTATAATTGTCAAGTTTATATTCTTTAATCTTGTCCGATGTATTATACATGTTACTGTCCAGCTTCAAACAAGAACTCGTCAACAACAAAGAAAAAAGAAGAACAGGAATTGGTTTTTTCATCCTAAAATTTTCTAATTAATGAATAATACAGGCCAAAGGTTCCTTTTCCTGAAGCACCTATATAATCAACCACACCGGGTGTATTGGCAATACCCATACCCAAATATTTTAATTCAAACTGATGCTGCCATTTTGTTTTTACCACACTGTATCCGATATGCAAATTAGGGATGGCATGTTTGGTCTGCGGCTCATCATGCGCTTTGGTCGATGAAAGTTCAATCCATGAATTGATTCCGGCATAGATATATGAAGGTTTTTTGTTTGGGTGATAATAACTGTTTAAATCGATACTGGGCCAAGTTCTAAACCCTGTCTGATTCCGAACATTGCAGGCAATTTGCAAAGCAGGTGAGGCAGAGAAACCAAATTGATTTTCTTTTTCGTATAACTTAACCGTAGCGCCTAAGTCTGTTTGAAAATTACCGAATAGTAAACTCGTGGTATGCAAATTACCATAGGCAGTGATGCGATCGCTGCATCCATAAGCATAACCCAAGGTTGTAAACGGAATGGGAATAGGCGCTCCACCAAATTTAATAAGGGGGCCGCCAAATGAAAAAGCAAGGACACTTTGTTTTTTTTCCAAAGTTTTAACATAGCGCGATGGCGCACAAAACGCAAAGGTGAGAATAAGTACTACAATAAATAGCAGCGTTAGTGGTTTTTTCATTTAAAAAATGTGTTTTTCTGCATGATAAGAGGAACGAACCAAAGGACCACTTTCAACAAATCGAAAACCTTTGGTTAACGCATAAGCTCTGTATTTATTAAATTCATCCGGATGCACAAACTGAGCAACGGGTATATGTTTTGGAGTGGGTTGCAAGTATTGCCCCAAGGTTAAAACATCACATTTTACAGATGCAAGATCATCTATGGTTTCATAAATTTCTTCTTCGGTTTCACCTAATCCAAGCATCACCCCCGATTTGGTTTTTACACCAGCCTCATCCAGTCTTTTTAAAACTTCCAGACTTCTGTCGTATTTTGCTTGTATTCTCACCTGGGCAGTTAAACGCCGCACAGTTTCAATATTATGTGAAACAATATCAGGCATCACATCAATAATACGTTGCAAATTTTCCCACTTGCCGGCAAAATCAGGAATCAAACATTCAAATTTAGTTTCAGGACTAATGGCTCTTATTTCCTTAATGGTTTCTGCCCAAATAATTGAACCACCATCTTTCAAATCATCACGGTCAACACTGGTAATCACACAATGTTTTACACCCATTAATTTAACGGAGTTGGCAATGCGTTTTGGCTCATCCCAGTCGGCCGCTTTTGGTTTACCGGTGGCAACTGCACAAAAACCGCAACTGCGGGTGCAAATGTTTCCAAGTATCATAAAGGTAGCTGTACCTGCGCCCCAACATTCACCCATATTCGGGCAGTTGCCACTTTCACAAATGGTATGCAGCTTGTGCTCACCAACAATACTTCTAACTTTTACATATTCTTGACCCGTAGGCAGCTTAACGCGCAACCATTCGGGTTTTTTTATTTTCTGAACTTCTTGTGTTAATTCCATACTAAAACCATTTTCTGCCAAATACAAATCCTACATGAAATGCAATAATTAAATTTTCTGAAGGATTACGAGCCATAAGCGTAATGGATTTTGGAAAATAATCCAACGAAACTCCGGTTTCAATGGCCCGGATTAAATTTGTATAAGGCGCGTATTCAAAACTTAGATTAAATTTAGCACTTAATCCGGGATAAATCCTCATTTCAGGCAGCCCATCGGTGTAAGCCCCACGACCTACAACACGACCACTATCCGCAGTAAAATTTTCAGCACCGAATTTTATTAAGGTCGATTCCTTATTGCCATTGGTTTTGTATACCTGCAAGTAATAGGGTTTTACAAAAGCTAAAGTAGGACCAATGGAATAAAAATAACGAATCTCTACAGCTTTATTATCGGCCTTTGAGAAAATGACGTTTTGAAAACCAATGGCACCACGCAATAAAAAAACGGAGTTCACTTTTCCATAAACAAATCGTCTCCGTTCCGGAGCATCGCCCTGCGTTTTGGTTTCCTTAATGTGTTTTAAATTTTGCACGTCAATTTCAAAAAACGAACGACTTTTCGCGTTAAGATGTTTCGATTGGCGGTAACTAATTCCATAACCTCTCGTACTGGCATAAAATTGACCACTCCGTTCGGTATGATAAATCACATTTAAATTGGTGCCGTTTTCATAACCTGTACCCAAAGTTTGATCCTGACCAAATACATCTGTACTCAGTAAAACAAGGCCGCAAAGGATGTAAACAATGGAACGAAACATGCTAACAAAAATAAGTATTTACAAGGTATTATCCTATTTTTGCATAAATAATTAACCATGATCACCAGCACAGTAAAATACCTTGGCGAGCTACGCACAGAGGCAGTTCACCTGCAATCGGAAACAAAAATATTCAGCGATGCACCAAAGGATAATTTTGGAAAAGGAGAAGCCTTTTCACCTACCGATTTAGCAGCCACCTCATTGGCCAGTTGTATGATTTCCATTATGGGAATTTTAGCTATGAAGGAAAACATTACACCAATTATTGGCACCAGCGCCGAAGTTACTAAAGTGATGTATGCCGAACCCCGTCGGATAGGTGAAATTCACGTCACCCTTAATTTTCCTAAAAATAATTTTACTGATAAAGAGAAAAAAATGTACGAGCATGCAGCCCTTGCTTGTCCGGTTGCTAAAAGCCTCCATCCCGATATTAAGCAAAACATTGTATTTGTTTGGTAAAACGACTGACAATAAATTGCCTTTAAATTAAAACCGAATATGTTTAAGAACATTGTTTACAGTTTGATCACAAAAGGCAGCGTTGGACTGATCAATTTTCTTATTCTTATCATTTCTTCCCGCTACTTGGGCGTTAGTTCAAGGGGTGAGATCAGTATTTTTATTCTAAATATTAGCATCATTCAAATCATTAATGAGGTATACACGGGATATAACCTGGTTCATTTTATTCCGAAATTCAACCTAAAAAAAATAGTAGTTCACGGACTTTTTTACACCTTTATCTTTTGTTCACTCAGCAATCTCATGATTGTTTTTTTGAATAAACAGGTGCTGGGTTACGAATGGCTAGCATACCTGGTATCACTACTTGTCCTTATCAATACATTCAACTGCGTGCTTATTTTAGGTAAAGAAAAAATTCGTGTTTTTAATTGGATGAATTTTATCCAACCTTTTTTGCTTTTGCTTGGATTAACCATCGGTATTTTTATCTTTAAATCATTTACTTTCGCTGCATACATTTACCCCTTATTCATTTCGTTTTCACTTGCAACCATTATGTCAGCGATTCAGGTTTTTAAATTCTTTGTTCAAAAGGATATTAATTCAACTTATTACTTAAAACCAATACTCATAAATGGTATGATTTTTCAGTCGAGTACCCTACTTTATATTTTTTGTAACCGTTATAGTTATTACCTTCTGGCTAACAGTGCCTCGGTTGGTTTGTACGCCTCGGCATCTTCCCTTACCGAAGCTGTATTAATTATTTCAAATGCAATTAGTCCTTTACTTTTGGCTCGAGTAGCCAACTCAGGTAATACAAAAACAAGCATACAACTTACCCTAAGTTTAGCTAAGTTCGCAACAATCCTTAGTGGCCTGTTAATTTTAACCATCGCACTCATTCCGGTTTCATTTTTTGTATTTGTGCTCGGTGAGGGTTTTATTGGTATAAAACATCTTATGATGCTTTATTCCCCCGCTATTTTAATGATTAGTTTTTTTCTAATCATGAGTAATTACTTCATAGCCATTGGTAAACAAAAAATTGTATTAGTGAGCTATGGTTTTGGATTTATCGCCAGTTTGATTTTAGCCCCACTCCTCATAAGCCGTTACGGAACAAATGGCGCTGCATATTCGGCTCTGATAAGTTATTCCATTATAACCTTAAGTTTAAGCCTGGCATTTTTAATAAATACCAAAACATCTGTGTTTCGTTTTTTCTCACTAAAATCCGATTGTCACCTTCTTCGTGAAATAGTCCTAAAGTAAAAGTCAATTTAACTAAGCCTGATTAGTTTGATTTACGGACTGTTTTTAGATCTAATAAATTCATAGCATTGCTCTTGAGTCCGGTTACCTTATGACTGACAAGTCTCACTACCACATCATAATAGAGCGGAATAAACGGAGCATCTTCTATGATAAGTTGATCCATTTTTTGATACAGTTTTATTTTAACAGCTTCGTCTTTTTCGGCCAATGCGTTTTCATAGGCAGCATCAAATTCGGCATTTTTATAATGGAAAAAATTAACCCCCTGCGGAGAGAAATTTTTGCTGTAAAATAAACTCATAAAATTTTCCTCATCGGCATAATCACTAAACCACGATTTTTTAAAAAGGTTATATTGGCAAGCATTAACAGCCTGACGAAGCACCGAAGGTTTTTCTACACTTATCTGGACCATGATGTTGTTTTCGGCAAATTGCGATTGTATAAATTCTACCTGTTCTTTGTAATTGTCGGTGGTATGTATCGTAAGCTCGGGAAGGCCTTTACCATTGGGGAATCCGGCTTGTGCCAAGAGTTCTTTTACCTTATCTGGATTATAATCGTAACCCTTTACAACTGTTGGATCGTAACTTTTTAATCCTTTAGGTATAAAGCCCGCATGAGCAGCTTCCCCTAAATTATTACGCAAATACTTGATCAGTTTGTCGCGATCAAAAGCATAATTAAGTGCCTGACGAATGGCCTTTAACTTTAATGGCGAGTTTTTTACTATGGCAATATTCTCATCAATCAAAATGCCAATGTAATCGGTTTTTAAAAATGTTTCTTTTTGAAGAAAGAATTTTTTTTTGTACAGTTCTCTCAAATCCCCTTCCTTATCTAGCACCTCATTGGTGTTAAAGGCATCCGCCCCACTTAACATATCAAATTTCCCATTTAGTAATTCCATAAAGGCTGTCTCCCTATCCTTAATAAACGAAACCGTTACCGCATCCAGATAGGGTAGGGACTTTTGTTGCGCGTCTTTTTCAAAATAGGATGGATTTTTTAACATGATTAATTTCGTCCCTTCTTCCCATACTTTAAAAACAAAGGGTCCGGTGCCTACAGGGTTTTTTCTAAAATCAACTTTATAAAATTCAATGGCTTCAAATGGAACTACCGAGAAAAACTTCATTGTTAATACACTTAAAAAAGCTGTAAATGGCCTTTTTAAATTAATCTTTAAAGTACTGTCGTTAATGGCTTCAAAGCCTTTAAAAGCTGTTTTTTCACTTTGATCAATAATGTCCAGTAAACTACTTGCCGAACTAACCTTGCTGTCGAATAACCGATTAAAACTAAAAACAAAATCTTTGGCAATTACCTTTCTGCCTTTCGAATTTTCAAAACAAGCATTATCATGAAAAAAAACATCGTCACGTAAGTGAAACACATAATGCATGCCATCGTCACTTAATTCATAGCTTTTGGCAATACAGGGTTTTACCTGCAAACTGTCGTTCATTTGTAGCAAACCATTAAACAATTGATTTACCGGCCAAATGTTTTCAAAATTTGCTGCAGCGGCCGGATCCAATGAATTCAATCCGTTCATTTCATTGTAATTAAAAATATGGCGCTCATCATTTTCTTTTAGGGAGTTAGTACAACTCATAAAAAGTAAACAAACAAAACTAACTAGGATGAAAAGTAATTTAGGCATATACAAATATGCCAAGCCATTTGGCAGCTCTTAACTTACTGAGCTGTCAATTATACACAATCGGCTGTGAAGAGGGGGTTAAGGTTCTACTTTTTCTTTCTCAGCGTCGGCATTATATCCGTCGAAATTAAAGCTCAAGGTAATACGCCAAGTTTTTTGTAGAGGATTTTGTAAGGCTGTTGGAATTAAATACGATCCATCAACGGTGATGACTTTAAATTTAAAGCCCATGCCTACCGTAAAATACTGACGGGCTCCTTTTGTTTTTGATTCATGAAAAAATCCGGCACGCACGGCAAATAAATTGTTGTAACAATATTCCATTCCGGTACTTGTACTAACTTCTTTTAACTCTTCGCTAAAACCTCCCGGCGCATCATGAAACGATTGTAATATACCGGTGGCCACGTCAACATTCGGATTTTTCCCTTTTAAAATTTCTTGTTCGCCCGTTCTTGGATTAATTGCAATTTGTGCAGTTTGATTTCCTGCCGAATCAAGTTGGTATTTATAAATGGGTGGAGTAGGCACTAAGAGCTTATTAAAATCTAAATAAACTGCAAAGGAGTTGTAATCATCAATGTCGGTTTTTAAACCGCCACCCAAGCGCATGTTCATAGGGATAAAATTCTGATCATTCGAATATTTTATTTTAGCCCCAATGTTGGTAAAGGCCAAACCACCTGTGGCCACCGCCTTTTTGTCACCTAACTTAAATTTGTTGCTTTTGTAAAACATACTTAAGTCAACAGCAAAAGTACTGGCGGCATTTCCCGAACTTCCTGCAAAATACACTTTACTAATTCCCGAATAAATAAAACGGGTAGCTACACCTAATGAAAAATTCTTAGATAGTTTTTGTGAAAAGGCAAGATCCATGGCCCATTCATTGGGCTTGTAACTTCCTTGATGCACCCCGGTAGCATCGGTTAAATCGATATTGCCTAAACTGAAATAACGTAAAGAAGCACCTACCGTTTGCTTGTCATTAATTTTAGAATAACCCGAAAGGTAATACATGTTAATGTCCGGAACTAAATTTCTTAACCAAGGTGTCACGGTAAATCCAACTCCGAATTTTTTTTCAGCGAAGGCAAGCTTACTCCCGTTCCAATGTATCGAATTAATATCCGTTTCAGTAGCCGCACCCACGTCACCCATAGCGCCTTGTTTGCTATCAGGACCAATCAATAAAAATGGCACAGCAGTTGTAATAGGGTTAATGGTAGTGCCACCCAATTGTTGAGAACGGATACTGGTTTGTCCGAACAAGGTATTTGATCCAACTACACTTAATACAATTAAAATTTTTTGTCTCATTAAAATGTCTTTTCTATATAATCCTACATTGGGTCTAATTGGTAAATTTACTAATTTAGTATAACCAATTTTTCAATTTTTTCAGCTTTTTTATTTTCGACGTCTAAAATAGCTAATTTATAAATATAAACACCACGTGCTAAGCGGTCACCGTAATCATCTTTTCCGTCCCATTCAATTCCTTCAGGTTTAAAGCCTTCACAAAGCACTGTTTTTTGTATCGTTTTTACCATTTTGCCGCTAACGGTATATATCTGAATGCATACTTTTAAAGGGTTACAGGCCTGATTGTGATCGAAAATAAATTTGGTAGAAGTGGTAAAAGGATTGGGGTAATTTAACACGTGTTTTAAAGCTAGTTCGGCACTAGGCGCAACAATAAAATCCGTATAAATGGTGCTCGAATTATTCTGAATGTCCCAAACCTTAAACGACAAACGGTGGTTCCCTTCACTCAATTGATCAAAGGGATACCTAACTCTACCACTTTGGTAACTGTTTAAATTAGCCTCGTAATAATCATTTAAAATAACCGGTTTGGTGCTGGTTTCATCTAAAATCGCAGAAATATCATGTCCTATTCCCGTGCCTAAGGTATTAATCCCACTCGAATCGCTTAAGTCAGCATAAAAAACAGGTCGTTCATTGGTAATCCCTCCATTTACAAAACTTTTATCATTAAAAAATAATGTTGCTTGCGGACCATCGTTGTCAACAAGCGTATTTTTCGTACTGCCTCCTCCAACAATCAACTGTTTGTAATAGCCATTGGCATCGGTTAAACCATTGGTGGCATAATAACTTATTTTACCCGGACCAGGAGAAAAACTAATGTCCTTCGGAACTATAAAAGTGAAAGAAAAACCACCATTCACAACTTGTGTTTTGCCACGATATAAAATATTTTTTTGCAATAGAAATTGAAAAGGAGTTAAGGGATCCATTTGTTGTGAATCATCAGCTGATGAATTTAAATTCATTAAACAGGTCACGGTTTGTTCCTTGTCAAACACGGTGGGATAAACCAAGCCATTAAAATCACTCATCGTAACACCCGAACTATCCGAAATAAATCCACTTACCGTAATTTTAGAAAGTGCACCAAGTGTATCCGAACTTCCTGAGTTAATAATAACATTGTTGATTTTGGACGTGTTTACTTTTAATTCTGGATACGCCAGTTTTAAAGCCGGATCACCCAAGAGGTGAAAATTAGCATAAACAAATTGTTGTCCTGGTAACTGTGGCGATGCTTTTGTAGCCATTATAGCGTCGCCTAAGGTCGGTCGTGAACCATCTGGCAACTTGTTGAATAAATTACTCAACAAAACGCGATTAAGATCGTAATTCGGACCTGAAAAGGCAAGTCGGCATGTGGTTAATAAAGCTATAGCACCACCTTTAGGATTTAATAAACACAATTCACCGGCCGATGTACGCGAGGGATCATCGTAGCGGCTAAATTCGCAAGTGGCAGTGATAAAGAGTGGCAGTTTATTGAAATTATCAAGAGTATTAATCATGTCCATATCCACCATTCTTTCAGCAGTTAATCCCACCTCTCCGCCATGCCCAGTGTAGTTAAAAATAAGCGCGCCTTTTTTAATCCGCTTAATAAAATCGGTTGATGCATCCGGATAACGTGCACCTCCCGGAGTACTGAAACGTTGATATGCATCCAAAAAGATTTTATCCACATTGTAATTAGGAAAGCTGTTTTTTACCAGGGTGGTTAATTTGTTGGCATCGCGCATGTGCAAAGCCCCATCTTCATCGTCTCCTAAAAATAATAACCAATTTCGCCAGTCACTCATTGGACTTTCACTTAAAGTATTGCAGTTTTCAGGCGTTGAGGTATTCACCGTAAAATTCGGGTCTTTTTTATAATAATTTTCAATTTTTGCAAGCACGGCTTTTACCTCGTTCTCCGAACGACAAGTAAAGCGGCCAATGCCAATATCAATGAATCCGTGATTCTCAGCATTATAACCCTCATCAGGGTCCATCAAACCAAAAAAATCATCCGTTGCGATGCTTTGCGTTGACGAGAGCGAATTTATGGATTGATAGGTTGGAATGAGGTTGCTGTTATTCATTAAGCTTCTGCTCATGTTATTGTATGAGCCATCACCTATTAGTAAAGCATAACGAACTTCTTTGCCAAGCGAAATATTTCGGCTATACAACATGCGTATAAAATCGCGAATGGCCGATATATCCTGCCTGCCACTGCTAAATTCATTATATATCTGTTCGGTTGTGGCTATCGCATAAGTAAGGCCTTCATTTTTTTGATGAAATAAAGCCAACTGTTCGGCTTGCTTTAAAAATAAGGGATGCGTGACAATAACGTAATCGGCCTGTTCGAAACTATGTATGTTCTGATTGGTGACCTTTCCAACAAACTGTGGTATAAAATAATCGGCCGTACTAGCAATGGCATACTCACTCGCACTGTCGTTAAGTGCGGTAAAATTTATGCCCCCCGAATTACTGCTATACTCTTGTATGAACGGATTAATAGCATCACTCACATTCCATAAACTTAAAATCAAATTTGGTGCCGTACTGATGGTATACGCACATGTTTTTCCGATACGGGCAGTTCGGTTATCTCTAAACTGAAATTGTTTATTGGAATAACTTATGCCTCTCCTGGCATTAACGGTAAGTTTGTCTAACCAACCCTGACTTTTAGAAGTGATTTTACTTATGTTGATGGAAAGTTCAGCATTGTTGGTGTTGAGACCGAATCCCATTTTACTGCCGGGTGCGGCATAATCGGCATGTAATTCGCCGGCATTAATGGTGCCGGTATAAACCGATAAATTTAAACCATTCCCAGTAACAACAAATTGTGTTATTTGCGTAGAAGCCGCTATCATATCCGCTTGCGCCCAAACAGTGTCCCCGACCACAAAATCGCCCTCATTCCAATTAAAATGATAACTCGTTATAATGTCAAAATACTCACCAAAAAAGGACCTGCCACTTTTGCCAAAATTCATAATATCCTCTTCATGATAGGCGTAATAATCATAAGTGGATGTTGCATAATTGGCCTGCCCGCTTAGCGAGTTTTGTCTTGGCATACGCTTGCCATTCCCTAAATCGGCAGTCACAAAGTAAAAACTGGTATCGCTGTATAAATTTTTTGTAGCAGTAAATTTTAATCCGGGAGCTTTGCGATTGTTTTTCCAATCAGTAGGTCCGCTTGCATAAAACAAAAAATATTCCGAGTTATCCCATACACCATTCGAATCGCCAACAAATTGAATCGCGTTTTCTAGTAAATCGTCATACCTAAACGACTTGTTTAATTCAGGTAACATTTTGCCGCCATTACCATAAACCCTTATTTTTGAAGGATCCAGATTAGTAACGTTAAGTCCCATGCTGGAAATAAAACTTTTACTCAATTTGTAAATGCCTGATTGCGTGACCCCAAGTTTAAACCAATTACCACCTGCCATTACCGATGACGTGGTGAAATTGTAAGCAGCACCACGCGCTGCCTGACCGGCAGAATTGACAGGTTCCCACTTTATATCGTAATCAATTAATTCTTCAATTTGATTGTTGGCGTTTTTTCTAAATGGAAATAATTTGTACTGATTTAAGTTCTTATTCTTGTGAATACTCGAAACGGCTTCCATTTCGAAGTTTTGGCTGAGATATGGTGAAAAATATTTTTTAATCACAAGCGCATGCTTATCTTCGACCAATAACCACTTTTTTACTACCAATAAAGGCTTTGCTGACTGGTTGTAGGCGGTTATGAATGATTGAACGTAAAAAGGAAGTTTGTTTTTAAATGGATCGTAACAGGCATGACTTATCTCTACAAAAAGTTCGGCAGTATCGGAAGCATAGGAATGTACAATATTTGAAACACTAGTGTTTAAAGGCTTTGAGTCACTTTGAGCGTTTGTTACAGGCGCTTGTCCAAACACCAATACATGCAGGGTACTCAAGAGGAAAGTGCAAACAATAGGAAGTTTCATATAAAAAAGTGACTTATTACAAAGTACAGCAAAATAACGCTTGCCTTGGATAATTATTGTTTTTTTAATTTTTTTTTGTTTTTCGAAATGTATTTATATATTTGTGAAATAGGTTAGGTTATTTATGCACATATGAATCAACGCGTACTGTTCCCGATATTAGTGTTTACTGTGTTTTTGTTTGATCTGAAA
Organism: Sphingobacteriaceae bacterium; assembly: GCA_947480015.1. GTDB lineage: Bacteria > Bacteroidota > Bacteroidia > B-17B0 > Aurantibacillaceae > Aurantibacillus. The sequence continues at coordinate 52,446 of CANKBS010000013.1, read as the reverse complement.
GCTCAAGATCCTCAATTCACGCAGTTTTATGCTAACCCCCTCTATTTGAATCCGGCGTTTGCAGGTACTGCGCGTTGTCCTAGAATATGTATGAATTACCGTAATCAGTGGCCAAACTTATCCGGCCGCTATGTTACTTACTCAGTTTCCGGAGATATGCACTTAGATGCATTAGCAGGTGGTATTGGAATTCTTGTTACTACAGATGATCAGGCGCACGGCACTTTAAAAACTACCAATGCCAGTTTAATATATTCTTATCAAGCGGTAATCAATCGCGAGTTCTCTTTAAAGTTTGGCTTGCAGGCAACTTATATGCAAAAATCGTTGGATGTTCAAAATCTTCACTTTGGTGATATGATTGATGCTCGCAGGGGTTTTGTTTGGAATACGCGTGAAGCCATCCCTTCTCCAAATAAAAGTAATGCCGATTTTTCTGCCGGTCTTTTGGGTTATAGCAAACATTACTTTTTTGGTTTTGCGGCGAACCACATTACCCAACCAGATGAAGGGCTTCTTGGGGTTTCTAAACTTCCCGTTAAATTTACGGCACATGCAGGAGCTGTTATTCCTCTCGAAAAAGGTGGTGAAAGTTATATCTCTCCAAACATTCTCTTTCAGTCTCAACAAAAATTCTCCCAACTTAATTTAGGGCTCTATTATGTTAAAGGATCTTTTGTTGCGGGTTTATGGTACAGGAATTCGGATGCGGTGATTGCTTTGGTTGGTATTCAAAACGATAATTTCAAAGTAGGCTATAGTTATGACGTAACGGTCTCAAAACTAGCAGGTAACACTGCAGGCGCTCATGAAATTTCGGTGCAAATTCAGTTTGAATGTAAAGCCAAACGAAAAAAATACAGGACTATCAGTTGTCCATCTTTTTAACTATATTTGTAACCTTTTAGTAAATATAACGTTATAGCGTTTAATCTTAAGTCTTAATATGAATACAAAATGGATAAAAAACCGCAAGTCGCTAGCCTTTATTTTGGTAGCAATTTTGGTTTCATGTTCCCAGGAACGTTCTCCGGTTACCGGTTGGGCATATAATGACCCCGCTAATGGTGGTTTTGAAAAACCCCCTTACGAAGAACAAGAAACGGGACCCGGCTTGGTTTTGATCGAAGGCGGTACCTTTGGTATGGGCCGTACGGAACAAGATGTCACTTACGAATGGAATAACGTTCCACGTCGTGTTACCATTTCTTCTTTTTATATGGATGAAACAGAAGTTAGTAACTTGTCTTATATTGAATATTTATATTGGACAGCAAAGGTTTTTGGACCAACTTTTCCGGATATTTATTACAAAGCCTTGCCCGATACTTTAGTTTGGCGTGAAAAATTAGCTTACAATGAGCCATACGTAGAATTATACTTACGTCACCCGGCTTACCGCGATTATCCTGTAGTTGGTGTAAACTGGTTACAAGCAAACGATTTCTGCGCTTGGCGTACCGACCGTGTGAATGAGTTTATTTTAATTCGTGAGGGTTTATTAGAACACACACAATCGCCTTCCGATCAAGATTATTTTAGTACTGAAGCTTATTTATCTGGTAAATGGCAAGGGCAATTAAAAACTAAATTACCTTCTTTCGATGGTCAAAACCCTGAACGTGAAGTTAAAATGGAAGATGGTATCTTTTTACCAAAATATCGTCTACCAACCGAAGCTGAATGGGAATACGCTGCTTACGGCTTAATTGGAAATACCATTGGTGAACGTATTACCGACCGTCGTATTTACCCTTGGAATGGCCATGGTGTGCGTAATGCTACTGATAAATACTTAGGGCAAATTAATGCTAACTTTGTACGTGGTGCCGGTGATTACATGGGTACTGCAGGTTTCTTAAATGATAATGCCGACGTAACAGCGCCTGTTTATAGCTACTGGCCAAACGATTATGGTCTTTATAACATGTCAGGTAACGTATGTGAGTGGGTAATGGACGTTTATCGCCCTAATACTTTGCAGGATGCGGATGAATTCCGTCCCTTCCGTGGTAATGTATTTAATACTCAAGTTCGTGACAGTACGACTTTAGTAGGCGGCCTTGGTGGTGAAATTGTAACCAATGTTGACGGACCAATGTATCAGAAATTTAAACATAAAGTTAATAGCCCTACACAACATGGTGTTAGTGTAGATCCGACTGAAGTAACGGATAGCGTGTTAACCATTTTAACCAATGATCCAAATGGAAATAATAACTCTACTCCTGAAGGTAAGTCAGATATTCCGGGACGTGTTAAATGGAGAGAAGTGTCGAGTGTGGTATCTACGGATAACCTCGATGAACGCAGAAACTACAAAGCCGCAGATTATATTAGCTATATGGATGGTGATGTGAATTCTTCAATTTTCTACTCGGAAGGTGAAGATGCTTATACCGACAAGTCTACAAAATTAATGTACGAATATGCTAAAACATCATTAATTAACGATAAGTCACGTGTTTACAAAGGAGGTAGCTGGAGAGACCGTGCTTATTTCCTTAATCCTGGTGTACGTCGTTATTTAGATCAACGCCAATCTACAGCTTGGTTAGGTTTCCGCTGCTCGATGACCCGTGTGGGTAGTCCGGTTGGACTGGGTGGTAAATAAATGCTGTTAATAAATATTTTTAAACCCTTAGGTGATAAGCTTAAGGGTTTTTTATTTTGTGCCATGCTAAATGTGATAACAATCGAAGCGCTTTATCAGCTTTATCTCAGGGCCGGACAACAAGTGTGTACCGACACTCGTAATTTGGAAAAAGGCAGCATCTTCTTTGCCTTAAAAGGAGGTAATTTTAACGCCAATAACTTTGCTCAAAAAGCCGTTGAATTAGGTTGTATGGTGGCTATAGTGGATGAAGAAAACTATGCTAATCATACAAATATCTTTTTCGTTAAAGATGTCCTCAAAAGTTTACAAGCACTTGCTAATCATCATCGTAAACAATTCAACATCCCTTTTCTAGCCATTACCGGCAGTAACGGTAAAACAACCAACAAGGAATTAATTATGGCCGTACTTTCAAAAAAGTACCATACACTGGCAACGATTGGAAATTTAAATAATCATATTGGCGTGCCACTCACCATACTGCGCTTAAGAAAGGAACATCAATTTGCCATCATCGAAATGGGTGCAAACCATCAAGGAGAAATACATGAACTGTGTACGATAGCAGACCCAGATTACGGCCTCATTACTAACATAGGAAAGGCCCACCTGGAAGGTTTTGGCGGCATAGAGGGTGTTAAAAAAGGCAAGAGTGAGATGTACCGTTACATCAAAGCTAAGGGCGCCAAGGTGTTTATTAATGGCGACGATGAGCTGTTGTTTCAACTGGCTTTTGATAACGATAAAATCACCTATGGTTGCAAAAAGTTATACGACACCATTGGAAACGATCTAACCAATAGCGGTGATCTGGTGAGATTAAAATTTACCACTCGCTACGGGGAAAAGGATTGGAATAAAATTGACTTAATTGAAACACAAATTATAGGTACTTATAATTTTATTAATTGCCTTGCCGCTGCTGCTGTTGGAAATTATTTTAAGGTGGATGCGCTTATGATTAAACAGGCCTTGGAAAGCTATCAACCAAATATGAACCGGTCTCAGCTTTTCAAAACAAAGTCAAATACCCTTATTTTAGATGCCTATAATGCCAATCCAAACAGCATGCAAGTTGCCATAGAGAATTTTGCGGGCTATAAAGCCCAACATAAAGTGGTGATTTTGGGGGACATGTTTGAACTCGGCGACCACAGTGATATAGAACATCTGCGCATTATCGAACAATTGAAAGAACTCGCCTTCGAAGAAGTGATTTTGGTTGGGGAACATTTTTATAAATTAAACACCAAAGGATTTGTTACTTTTAAAAGCACAGCAGAATGTCGTGATTACCTTGGCAAACAACATTATGCCGAAAAGACGGTCTTAATAAAAGGTTCGAGAGGAATGAAAATGGAAATTTTACAGGAGGTTTTATAATGAAAAATTATTTTTTAAAGAATAAATTAATTGGGCTTATTCTCATTGCGATGATTATTGGTTTGATTTTAGGGTATGCAGTTAATCGAAATATTACCACTACAAAATTTCACTATAGTTCACAAAAGCTCGATGCTATAAGCAACCCGCTCATTAAACAAGCCGTTGTAAAGGCTGTAAAAAAATATGAAGAAACCACACTGAGAGAAACAAAGAAATCGGTAGCCTCAAATTTTTCCATCCTAAGTGATATATTCCTTCACCTTATTAAAATGATTATTGCACCCTTGGTGTTAGCCGTATTAGTAATTGGAGTCGCTAAAGTTGGTGACTTTTCGAGTGTCGGAAGGATTGGTTTAAAAACCTTGGTCTATTTTACAAGTGCAACACTCATAGCATTAGCCTTAGGATTGGTGATTGTGAATGTTTTTGAACCAGGTAAAGCCTTGCATTTAGACCAACCGGATGCTGTTATAGATGCAGGAATAAAAACAAGCAACCAAACTTCTAAAAACTTTATCGATCATGTTATCCCCGAGAGCATCATTCGGTCAATGGCCTCCAATGATATTTTACCAATCGTAGTATTTGCCTTGTTTTTTGGGGTTGCCACAGCAGCCGTTGGAGAGGCCGGTAAGCCCATAATACGCGCTTTCGAAAGCTTAAGTCACGTGATGTTTAAAGTAACCAATTACGTCATGAATTTTGCACCCATAGGGGTGTTTGGTGCCATTACAGCTGTGGTTATTCAACAAGGACTAGATGTATTGGGTGGTTATCGAAATTTAATTCTTTGTTTTTTTGGTGGACTTATTTTCTTTGTATTTGTGGTTTTGTTTGGGATTTGTTTGGTATTCAAAATTAATTTTATTCGACTTTTACGCGATATTAAAGAACCTATTTTACTTGCATTTAGCACAGCCAGCAGCGAAAGTGCCATGCCTAAAACCATTGAAGCGCTCGAGAAGCACGGCATTAGTAACCGCATTGTGAGTTTTGTCCTGCCCCTTGGCTATTCCTTCAACCTTGATGGGAGCATCATGTATATGACCTTTGCGACCCTTTTTATTGCTCAGAGTTACGGCATTGATATCAGTATGGCTGATCAGATAAAAATGATGCTGATTTTACTCATTACCAGTAAAGGAATGGCAGGTGTGCCACGTGCCTCATTAGTGGTTATTGCTGGCATGTTAACGATGTTTAAGATACCGGTAGAAGGATTATTGCTCTTGTTGGCCGTTGATCAGTTTTTAGACATGGGCCGCAGTGCCACCAATGTAATTGGTAATGCTGTTGCAAGTGCCGTGGTTGCTAAGCTGGAGGGTGAGAAGTTCTGATTTCACCCAAATCTAGCCCCTAATTCTTAATATTTTTTTACAGCTAAATAAATAGTAAATTTGCCCTCTTTAAATTAAAACAAGGTGGACAAAAAATCGTTAATTGGATTAGGCTTAATCGCAGCAATTTTAGGGGTATGGTTATATTTTAGTGGACCAACAAAAGAACAAATCGCCCGAAATAAACAAGTACGAGATTCAATCGATTTGGTTAATAAAAAACAAGAATTGGCGGAGGCTGCAAAAATTGCGTCAACCGTGCAAGTGCCTGTTGATACAATCAAACAAGGTATTGTAATGACCGATTCGGCCAAAGCAGTCTTGATGAGTGATAATTACCGCGATTTTTCGGTTGCCGCAAAAGGCACCAAGGAAGTTTTTGTTATTGAAAATGAAAACATTAAAGCAAGTATTTCTAATAAAGGTGGTCAAATTGAGAAAGTAGAATTAAAAAATTATCACCGTCCCGGAGAAACAGCTAGCCTTGTTTTGTTTGATAAAGACTCCACGAGTTTCGCTCTAAAATTGAATGCTTACGACCGTTCACGAATTTTTTCAACCGATAGTTTTTATTTCAAATCGGTTAAACAAACAGCTTCCAGTATCGTTTTAAAGCTAGAAACAGCCAAGCCGGGCTCATACATTGAATATACTTATAACATTAAGCCCGATGATTATGTCGTTGAATCTTCTATCAATTTTGTTGGGATGGAAAATATCATCTCTCAAACTGAAGATCAGTTGCAATTGAGCTGGAGCATGCTTTATCCAAGTCAAGAAGAACATATTGCCAAAGAAAAAGAAGTGGCTACTATTTATTTTAAACAAGACATTAACAGTCCTGACTACATTAACCCATCCAAAGATGAAGAAAAGGAAATTAGCGAGGCAGATGTTAAATGGGTTTGTTTTAAACAACAGTTTTTTAACGCTACCATTATTGCTGACAACGTTTTTAATAAAGCCGGTAGTTTTGTGAAGGCTTCCCTTCGTCCTGATTCAGATAAAACGGTTAAAGCCGTTAAGAGTGAGTTGGGTATTCCATATGGACACACCCCAAACGAAACCTTTGCATTTAAATTTTATTTCGGACCAAATCACTATTACACCATATCCAAACATGATTGGGAACTTGAAAATATTATCCCAATGGGTTGGAGTGTTTTTAGCTACCTCAATAAATGGTTGGTTATTCCATTATTCAACTGGTTAAGTTTTTTAAACATGGGGATCGTGATTCTCATCCTTACAGTTATTGTAAAAATTGTGTTATTGCCAATAGCTTATAAAACATATATGAGCGGCGCTAAAATGCGGGTGCTAAAACCCGAAACGGATGCATTGAATGCAAAGTTTGAAAAGAATGCCGATCCGATGAAAAAACAACAGGAGCAAATGGCCCTGTATCGAAAGGCAGGCGTTAACCCACTTTCCGGCTGTATCCCTTTGTTATTACAGTTTCCAATTCTCATTGCTTTGTTTAACTATGTGCCGGCTGCCATCGAATTACGTCAGCAAGGCTTTTTATGGGCTACCGATTTAAGTACATTCGACAGCATCTGGAATTTCGGTTATGTGCCATTTATTAATTCAGTTTATGGTGATCACGTAAGCTTATTCGCAGCCCTTATGTTTGTAAGTACCATTATTTACACCTACATGAATAGCAGTATGATGCCACAACAAGGCAGTACACAAATGCCGGGTATGAAATTTATGATGTATTTTATGCCGGTCATCTTTTTGGCTGTCATGAACCGTTATGCTGCAGGTTTAAGCTGGTATTATTTCCTTGCTAACATGTTTACTTTCTTACAAAACTTTATTATTAAAAAAATTGTGAGTGACGAAAAAATTAGAGCCAGACTTGAATCGAACATGAAAAAACCCGTAAAGGTTTCTAATTTTCAAAAACGCTTGGCCGACATGGCAAAACAACGCGAATTGCCCGCTAAGAAAAAGTAATGCTTGAAGTATACAAGTAAAGCCTGTATTTGTTAATTAATTGTTTCTGTGTTTTTGGTTTAACTTTTTTTGGGCAGCCGTTCAGTTGTTAAATTTTTGGAACTGATTGTTTTAATGACGTATTTTGTTGTGATTAAATGCTAAAAAACAAATACATAAAGATTTCGCTTTCTGTTTTTTTAATACTCATGGCATTGTGGGTGGCCACCCCTAAGGTTTACATTCACGCACTTCTTAATCACAATCATACAGAAATAAAAATCGACTCCGAAACAACGGTAAAGTCAGCAAGTTCCGACGATTGTGATATTGATAGTTATAACAAGCCGGCCTATTTTAATGTTTTTAAATTCATCAGCAGTTTTATTCCTTCCAAAGAAAAAAGCACTACTATCTTAACCAATAAGATGGTTCACTTTTGTTCTATTTCCTTTGCAGTATCACTGCTTCGTGGACCACCGGTAACCGTGTAATTATATTCCGGTTGTTTTTTTTCGGTTTTTAGCTAATTGTTAATCTTGTCTTTTAGGACATTCATTTATTCTTTAATTTTATTTTAATGAACTATTTAATAGTATTTATAATTACGCTCGCTTCCTTTCCTTATTTGGCGCAACAAAGGCTTAGTGGTCATGTCAAAAGCCAATCGAGTGGAGAACTGTTACCGGGCGCTGTGGTTTATTTTCCAGATCTTAAAAGTGGCGCCTTAACCAAAGGTGACGGCAGTTTTGAAATAAACAATCTGCCAAAACTTAAAACCCTCGTTCAAGTAAAATTAATCGGTTATAAATCGCATGTTGAATTACTTGATTTAACTAGTATCGCCAACCTTGAGGTAGCATTAGAGGAGTCGGTTATTGAGGAAAACGAGATTGTTGTTACAGGCATTTCAAAGGCTACTGAAATAAAAAGAAATCCGGTACCCATGGCCTTAATTGACTCAAAATACTTACAAGATAATTCGGCTACCAATATTATTGATGCACTTACAAAAGTTCCGGGTATTCATGCACTTTCAACAGGGCCAAATGTATCGAAACCTTATATACGTGGATTAGGTTCCAACCGCATTCTTACATTATTTGATGGGGTCAGACAGGAAGGTCAGCAATGGGGTGATGAGCATGGTATTGAAGTGGACCAGTATTTAATAGATCGCATTGAAGTGGTGAAAGGACCCGCCAGTTTAATTTATGGCTCTGATGCCTTAGCAGGTGTGGTAAATTTATTGCCACAAGATCCGTTACCGGAAAGCACCATAAAATCGATGGTACAGAGTAATTATCAAAGTAATAATGGATTGCGTTCTATATCGGGAGTTACAGCCGGAAATAAAAAGGGATTTATTTGGGGTCTTCGTGCTTCATATAAAGAGGCGATGGATTTTAAAAACAAATACGATGGCAGGGTATACAACACCGGGTTTAAGGAAAGGGATGTAAATGCCAACTTGGGATTAAACCGCAAGTGGGGTTACTCACATCTAAATTTTTCCTTGTACGACAATTTGCAAGAAATACCAGATGGCAGTCGCGATTCGATCAGCAGAAAATTTACCAAACAACTCACAGAAGCAGATAGCATACGGTCGATAGTTTCTCCATCTGAATTAAACGCCTATAGTATCGGCGCTATTCACCAAAGAGTGCAACATTACCGTTGTTTTTCAACGAGCAATTTTATTTTGGGTAAAAGCAAACTGGCCTTGCGCTTAGGCTATCAAAATAGTGTACGAAGAGAATATTCTCATCCTGAAAAAACAGACATGGCAGGTTTGTATTTAACATTAAACACCTTGAGTTATGACGCCAAATATTATTTTCCTGAAAAAAATGGATGGGAGGGAACCACCGGTTTAAATGGTATGTATCAGCAAAACGCAACCAATAAAGCAACAGCGTTTGTCATTCCAAATTATCAGTTATTCGATTTGGCTCCATTTGTTTTTGTGAAAAAAAATTGGAAGGCTTTAGACCTCGCATTTGGTGCGCGCTACGATACACGTTGGTTTCAGAATGAGGTGTTGTTTGTTGGAAAAAACAAGGTAACAGGATTTGATGAAGTTCAAAGCAGTTCAGTAACGGGAGTAACAGAAAGATTTTCGGCATACAAGCAGTGTTTTAATGGGTTTTCAGGCAGTGTTGGGGCTAGTTACCGTTTAACCAAACAATGGCTTCTAAAAGCCAATATTGCAAGGGGTTTCAGAGCTCCCAATGTTTCTGAATTAGCAGCACAAGGGGTACACCCTGGAACCGGATATGAACAATTAGGAAATGTTAATTTTAAACCTGAGTTTAGTTTGCAAGAGGATTTGGGGATTTTTTTTGATAATGATCACATCTCGGCCAGTGCCGAAATATTCGAAAACCTTATAAGCAATTATATTTTTAATCAAAAGTTGGGCAGTTTAGGGGGAGGCGATTCTGTTTATGTGGAATCGGGCAATAATTACCCTGTATTTAAATACGAACAAACCAAGGCGCTGTTGTATGGGGCAGAAGGCTCTATCGACATACATCCACACCCTTTAGATTGGTTGCATTTTGAAAATTCCATTTCTCTTGTATATGCTCAAAATTTGGGTGGTCAGTCTGTTGCGATAAATGCAACGAACAAATATCTCCCATTTATTCCGCCAGTGCACAGCAATTCAGAACTCCGTGCCGAATTCAGAAAAAAGAAAGCTTGCTTCACCGCTGTTTTTATTAAAGTAGCTTATCAGTATTACGCTGCACAAAATAGAATTTATGCGGTGGATGGAACTGAAACGAAAACGCCATCTTATGGCTTAGTGGATGCAGGATTTGGGACAACGATCGTAAATAAAAAATCAAAACCTTTAGTTACGTTTTTGGTTTTCGCGAACAATTTAACCGATGCTGCCTATCAATCGAATATGAGTCGCTTAAAATATTTTGATAATTATCCGATCAACGGCACTGGTCGCTCGGGTATATACAGCATGGGGCGGAACATCAGTGTTAAACTCAGCATCCCAATTTCTAAAAGCTAAGATTCATACTTACCTGCTGCAGGCGGCCTGATAGGTGCGTTTTACTTGAGGGTTTTCTAAGACCTGAAAAGTCATAAAGGGTTCACCAAATAACTTGCAGTAACGATCCTGATTTTTAGTTTTAGCAATTTCCAAAGCTTTAGCAAACGTGCGTGAATAATATTTTTCCTGAACACGACTAGCTGAACTAATATACATAAAGACTAAATTTTCATTTACTTGAGCCTTATACACATAAGGCTCAAGTAAGGCGGCAGCATATGAATAATCTTTGATGCGATTAAACACCACTGCTAATTTCAATGCGCTTTGCCAGGTAGCTTCTTTAATAGTGTAAAATTGTTTGATTCTTGCGATACAAGCGTCAATCTGAGCTTCGGCATTTGTTAGCGTATCGAGACTTTCCATGATTTTGAATTGCCATTCGATATTTAAACCATTAACCATATTACTGTCTAACTTACCATATAAGTTATTAATGGTTTGTTGCACTTGAGCCTGATGTTCTGGAATACCGGCATTGCGGTCGAGTTTAAGTTGGCAGAAAACCGAATTGTATTGAAGAATAGGATTTAATGGTTCAATTTTAACCAACCGATTAAAGGCTGCCGCATCCTCATCACTCACATTATTTGTAACCTGATATTGATAGAAGATGTGATTGTTTAGAATACCCACATTTGCAAGTGTTTCATCAATTTTTAAACTGTCGTATATGGAGGCGCTGTATTTGCCTTCCTGTACACGTTTATGAATGAGGTCAAGTATTTTATAAGATAATTTTATGTTACTAGACTTCACAGCTCTGTTAAAACTTACCTGCGATACTATCTGTTCTTTATTACCACTTACATCATAGGTCACATCCATAATGATGTGGGCAAATCGTTCTTTAGCCAAAATGGGTTCTAATTCTTCCAGTAATTTTTTATCGCTGTTAATGCGCTCAATAGCCTTGTATTTCCCTAATTTAACTATATCGGCATATTTACCATCTTCATTCTCCAATAAAAATAACCCCCAACTATCACGCGTAAGAATATTTGGTTTTATTTTAGAATTTTGAAAACCTTGTAAAACATTTACCACACTTTCGGCCCGTTTTTGCTGGAGTTTATAATTAGTAGCAGAGTCACCTTCAATAGAAGAGTAGGCCTCAATATATAATCCGTCAATAATAAAATCAGGCTCGTTAAGGGCTTTTATTAAAGGCTGAATGTCGGCTTCCTTAAATTCAGATTTATTTTTCTCAAAAGGAATAATAAAATTGAGAATAGAACTTTCGGAATATGGTTCGAACGCCGGCTTTAAACCGCGACTGTTAGGCATGGCCAATAGCCCGATAGGGGTGTCACTTTCAGCGGTATTGGTTTCGGTATAACCACGGGTAATCGTTTTACAAACAGCACCGTTTTGCACCACAATTAAATTAAGTTCATATGGACCTGTTATTTTAGGATCCATTTCGCCCATTTCTACTTCAATACCTTTTACTTTTCGGTTCGCTTTTTTATCCTTGGTTATGAGTAAATTCTTTTTAAAGAATTTATCTGTATAAATAACTTTGCCCATTAAACCTTTATTGTAAAGGTTGTTATCTAAAATATTATAATCGGCACTGATGTACTGGCTGCGTTGCACAATATCAAAAGCCAAGCCGTCTTTTGTTTTTTTAAGAAAGCTACGAAGTTCTTTGGCATTTGGATAACGAAGTAAGATTTTTCCTTGAGATACATACAAGCCTTTTTGCAATAGGTCAAAATTATGCCAACGTTCACACGTTTTACAGGTTTTAAGATCGGGACCTTTTAATCTTTTTGATTTGGTATTAAAAGGCACGGTTAGTTGTTTTTTGTAAATAACGCCGCCGTTCATAATATCATAGCCTCCAAAAAAAGCACTTACATATACCCTTTCCCCATTCTCATCAATACTGCCTACTATGCCTACCAACGTATATTTCGGGTTGGTTAATACAGGCAGATCTTTAGCATTGTTTCCCCATCTCGTATAAATTACTTTGGCAACTTCTGCTGCTGTGTATTCACTTCGGCCTTTCAGAATATCACCCTTCATGGTGAGTTCTTCGCCACGTTGTGTTGCACCAATGAGTTTTAAATAGCTTAAAGTGTTTTTGCGGTTGGTCTTTTCTGATTCATTATCCATGAGATCCTGAGAACTCATTTCTGCAGCGGTTAACAGCATTTCACTGGTTTCAAGGCTGTCTAAACCTTTTTCCAAGCGAAAACGATTTATTTCCTTTATTAAAATTTTAGATAGATCTTCTAACCTAAAGATGCCACTGCTAACTTGTCTGTCTTCTTGTGAAAAAAGGTGGGCAGTTGCACGAATTAGAATGAATGTAAAAATATAACGATTCATTTTAAGATTTTAAGAATACAAAATATAAAATATTGCGCTTAAATAATACGAATCGGTAAAAAAAGTTAAAACCGGCCTATTTAACAACCCTAAGGTTCAATTTTACTACCGGCAATCCATTTTTCAATAGCGTATTGATTAAGTTCAAAGTAATCTACTTTTTTAACAACAATGCTGTTGTCAAGATAATATATGCGAGGTAAATGAGAAGAGGCAAGCGCTATAAAAGTTTTACCTAAACAAAAACTGTAAGGAATATTATCGGCACGCGTATCTTCAATAAAGGCTTTAAAATCGGAACGATCGCCGTTAAGAATAAAGTAAATGGGTAGTTTTGGGTTTTCCTTTTTAAGGAGTCTGAATTTCTTAGCCGCAATGCGGCAATGCGAGCAGGTTAAACTTAAAAAGGCCAGTACCTGTTTCCCTTTTCGTAAGCCCACTTTAGGAATTTCAACTTTGATACTATCTTCAGGTTCATACAATAAATTTAATTCAAGGGGGTAATTCACTTTCTCATCAAGATTGTTGGAGGTGTATGTATAATCAACAGGATTAACAATAAATGGCGCTATAATAGCATTAAGAGCAACTAAACTCACTAGTAAGCCATTGTATTTTAATTCCCAATTGATGCAGGTAAAGTAAACCATAAGCGCCAGGACTATCATGATGATGTTTTTTAGTATGCCCTGCAAGGGCGTCATAATAAGCTGTTCGCCAAAGCAGCCGCAATTGCCACTGTTGCCATTGATAATAATTTGAATAATAAGGTAAACGATAAAAAACAACAATAGGAAAACCGATAGGGGCAAAGTAAATCTTTTGAGTTTGTAATTCGCAACAAGCAAAATACCTAAAAATAATTCTAGTCCAATCATTAATCTGGCAAGTACAGGAGCCACATACCAATTAGCCAAACCGGTGTCTACAAAACTAAACTCAAACGTTTCTATAACGGGTATCAACTTTGTATAGGCCGAAAATATAAAAACGAGACCGAGGCAAATGGAAAGTAAAAGTGAAAGACTGCGTTTGAGTAATTTCATCATAGCACAATGATAATGCAAAAAGGTCAGACTTTATTTGACCTTTTAATTATTTTAAAACAAAAAAGATGATTACCCTAAATATTGCTGTAGCAATTTACTGCGACTACTGTGACGTAAACGTCTAATAGCTTTTTCCTTAATTTGACGCACGCGTTCGCGGGTTAAATCAAATTTATCACCAATCTCTTCAAGCGTTAAGCCATGATTTAAACCAATGCCGAAAAACAATTTCACTACATCACGTTCTCTTTCAGTCAACGTGCTTAAGGCACGATCAATTTCTTTACTAAGTGATTCATTCATCAAACCGGTATCGGCTTTTGGTGAATCTAAATTCACTAATACATCCAACAAACTACTTTCTTCGCCATTGGCAAAAGGAGCATCCATGCTTACATGGCGACCACTAACCTTCATGGTGTCACTAACTTTATCAATGGGCAAATCAAGCATATCTGCTAATTCTTCAGCACTTGGTTCGCGTTCAAATAGTTGTTCGAGTTTGCTATAAGCTTTGTTTATTTTATTTAATGAGCCAACTTGATTCAATGGTAAACGCACAATACGACTTTGTTCAGCTAATGCCTGAAGAATACTTTGACGAATCCACCAAACGGCATAAGAAATAAATTTAAAACCTCGAGTCTCATCAAAACGACGTGCCGCCTTAATTAAACCAAGATTACCTTCATTAATTAAATCGGGTAAACTCAGACCTTGATTTTGATATTGTTTAGCAACGGAAACCACAAAACGTAAATTTGCACGAGTTAATTTTTCAAGGGCACGTTGATCACCATCCTTTATTTTTTTCGCTAAAATAACTTCTTCCTCGGCTGTGATTAATTCCTCACGACCAATTTCTTGAAGATATTTATCAAGCGACGCGCTCTCGCGGTTTGTGATGGATTTGGTTATTTTTAGCTGCCTCATGCTATTAAATTTGGTTTAAGACTACAAAAGTATAAAAAAAACCGCAATCTCAGGCGGTTTTCTTAACATTTAAACGGAGAAAAATTGAAAAAGTTTTGTTTTACCATGTTAAATTACAATAAATCTTTAACAAGTTAATTCTACATTAATTTTGTTTAAAGTTTTGCCCCTAGAGTCGCAATTTTGCAAAGCCCCGCATTTCCCTAAAATTTTTAGATTACGAGCTTAATGGCATAAAACTAAATGAAAATCTCTGGTTTATTAGGAGCCTTTTTCTATTTATGGCATAAAACTCCCTATCCATGAGGGTTTGGTAGCCTTAAGTAATTAACAACAGCCTGCTCATAACCCCAAGCTTAATTAACACAAGCCTGTTTAATCATAGTGTTTACTATTAGCGCGGCGCTGCTATTCCTTAGGTATTTTTATGAAAATCAAAACGGCGCCTAATGAATGTACAAAGCATAAAATCTGAATTACAGGAAGTCCTTGACAACGATGTTGTTCTACGCAAAGAGTTTAATGAACTTAAACGCTCCTTAAGTGACTACCGTAACCAATTGATAATGCGTGATGAAGACTGTAAACGCTTACAAGTTACCATTGATGTGTTAAACACAAAGCTGGTAGTTATGGAGCGCGACAATAACAATTACAAAGCCGAATTAACTGCATTTAAAGAACTTAGAGGTACCATTAAAGATCAGTTACAGGCAAAACAGGAGGAGATTGAGGCGAGATTGGCTGAAATTCAAAGTCTGAAGGACGATTTGAATTCGATTGTAGCGAGCTATGAATCTAAAATTGAAGAGATTCAAAACGAAAACACTAGCGAGTTAACCAGAGTGAAAGATGATTTTAATGCACAAATCATAGACCTTAAAACCAATACCCATTACAAAGAAGCCGGTATTAAAGAAGAGTTTGAGAACCGCGCTTCTGAATTAGCCATTAACTGGGCCGACCGTGAACAAAGTTTGGTTTTAATGCATGAAGAAGAAATTATAGCACTTAACAGCGCTCATGTTTTGGAAGTAAATAACCTTAGCTCTCATTTCGAGAATCAGCTAAGTGAATATAAAAATGCCAGTGAGGAAGAAGTATTGACCTTAAAACAAAATCACCAAATTAAATTAACCCAACTGGAAGAAAGCCTAACCGCATCTTCTCAGGGATTGGAACAGAATTTTCAATCTGAGATTACTAATCTTCGCATTGCTTTAGAAGAACAAAGAAGTACACTAACCAACAATTTTAACACACAAGTTGAAAGTTTAACTCAAGAATTTACTGAAAAAGAAAATCGTTTGAGTGCAGGTTATGAAAATCAGATTCTCGAATTAAATAAGGCGCATGAATTAATCCTTACAGAAACAGTTTCTTCGCATGAAGTTAAAACAGCCAGCATCATTAATGAGTATGAGGAAAAATTATCAAACACCTTAATCCATTCCAATTCTCAGAATTCAAAATTAAATGAGGAGTTAGCCAAGGCTCAGCTTGAAAGTGACCGATCGGTAAATGTGTTGGGAGAACTTGCACAGAGTTTAGAAGTAAAGACGGCAGAAGTTGAAAATTTAAGCGCTCAATTAAATGATCTGGAGTTACGGTTATTAAATGAAGCCGATCGCAACACGAATTTAAATTCAGAATTTGAATTATTTAAACAAAACGCTTCACTTTCAGCTAGCGAACAGGTAAATGAATTGAATAATCAAATTGCCGGTTTAAATTTATCACACAGCGATTATGTGAACGAACTTAGCAATCAAATTGAAAATCTAAATACCGAGTTAACGAATTTAGGTTTATTATTTGAAGCCACTACCAATCACTTAAGCGAAGCTGAATCGGTAATCGCGCAAAAGACAAACGAGTTAACCGAAGCTTACACGAAAATTGAATTACTAAATAACGAATTGAGTGTATTCACAAATTCTATTTCTGAAAAGGAATCGGAATTGGAAAATTTTAAGTCAACAATCGAATTATCATCCAAAGAAGAAATCCTAGCAAAAGAAATAGAGTATCAGAAATTATTGGCAGAAAACTCTAACCTCATTGAAGAGATTGATTTGGCTCAAGATAAAGTGGAAGCTCAAGAAGCGGAAATTACGTTATTAAAAGGCGAGCTAGAAGAGGTAAGAATTCAGAGTTTAGGTAAAAGCGATTATTTTAAAGAAACCCTTGCAAACAAAAACTTCGAAATCACCAACCTGGAAGCGAATCATGCTGCCATGGTTGAAGAAATCACACAATTAAAAAATGAAGTGAGCGAATTAAAAGGTCAATTAAGTAATTCGTTACAATCTTCAGAGGCATTAGCAGAAGCACAAAATAATTATAACCTCTTAAACAACGAAAAACAAAGTTTATTGGTTGAAATGGATGTGATGCAAACCGTTATCAGCGGTTTAAATGAGAGTGTGGTTGCCATGAATGAGAAGATCGCCAACTATGAAACTGAGATTGAGTCGCTGCGTAACAATGCTAAAGTGGCCGAACAGGAAGCCTTTATTGACCGACTGTTCATGCAAATTGACGGATTGAATGATCAGCGTTTGGCTTTATTGGATGAAAAAGAGCAAATGGCCAACCAATTGTTAAAAATGAACGAAGTAATTGGTAATATTTCGCAACAAGTTGATAGTGAGCGAATTGACGTTACGGATTTGAATAGTCACCGAAAGAATATTATATTAGCGAATAATTCGGATGCAGTTACTGAAAAGCCGCAGATGAAAAAACAGATAAACGATTTGGTGCGTGAAATTGATAAGTGCATAGCGTTATTAAGTGCTTAATGTTAACGCCCTCTTTAAATGAGCGAAATAAGTATAAAAGTTGAAATTGCCGGAAGCGTTTTTCCTTTAAAGGTAAACGCCGACGACGAGCAAAACATTAAAGAGGCTGTTAATTTAATAAATAACAAAATTGCTGAGTTCGAAAAGAACTACGCAATTAAAGATAAGAAGGATGTATTGGGAATGGTAATGTTGCAGCTGGTAGCCCAACTTTACAAACAGGCCAATATGGCGGAGAAGGAATTAAGCCATTTAAAAGAGCTATTTAAAGATGTGGAGGCGATGCTAATAGAGCATCAACAAAACATTAACACTATTAACGAGGAGTAAATTTAATTTACCCAATTTACACGCACAAATTTTAAGAATGGTCTTAAGATTTGTGCGTTTTTTATTAATATATATAGAAAGAAAAAAAATGGACATCATCACACTAATTGGAATAGCAGGGGCGCTGATAATAGGAATTGTTGCCGGGTTTATCATTGCGGGAAGTAAATTAAATGCAGGCGCTGCAAAAGAGAAGGAAAATCTGATTAAGGAAGCTGAAGTAAAATCGGAGGCCATTAAACAGGAAAAAATTCTACAAGCAAAAGAAAAGTTCTTGCAGTTAAAATCTGAACACGATAAAAGTGTTCAAGAAAAGAATGCACACATTGCGCAATCTGAAAATCGCACCAAACAAAAGGAAAGCGAAATAAATAAAAAAGTTGAAGAAATTAGCAGAAAGGATAAAGAACTTGAGAATGCAAAATTACAAGCCAATCAACAAACAGAATTATACAAACACCGTTTGGAGGAAGTTGAAAAAGGTCACCGCAAACAGGTTGAAATGCTTGAAAAGATTAGCGGTTTAAAAGCTGAAGATGCCAAGGCCCAATTAATGGAATCGATTAAGGCCGAAGCCAAAACCCAATCAATGGTGTATGTAAAAGACATCATGGAAGAAGCCAAATTAACGGCTAACAAAGAAGCTAAAAAAATCGTACTGCAAACCATACAACGTGTGGCGACTGAAACAGCTATTGAAAACTCTATTTCAGTTTTTCACATTGAAGGGGATGAAACCAAAGGCCGTATTATTGGTCGTGAGGGAAGAAACATCAGAGCCATTGAAGCAGCTACCGGCGTTGAGATTATTGTGGATGACACCCCGGATGCCATCACCTTGAGTTGTTTTGACTCGATCCGTCGTGAAATTTGTCGTTTGGCTTTACACCAGTTGGTTACCGATGGTCGCATTCACCCTGCTCGTATTGAAGAGGTGGTTGAAAAAACCAAAAAAATGTTGGAAGAAGAGATTATCGAAACGGGTAAAAGAACCTGTATCGATTTGGGTATTCATGGTTTGCACCCCGAATTAATTCGTATGGTAGGACGAATGAAATACCGTTCATCTTACGGACAAAATTTATTACAACACAGTCGCGAGGTTGCTAACCTTTGTGGCATTATGGCCAGTGAAATGGGCTTAAATCCTAAGGTGGCCAAACGTGCGGGCTTATTACATGATATTGGTAAAGTACCTGATAATGAACCGGAATTACCACATGCTTTATTGGGTATGAAATTGGCTGAGCAATACAAAGAAAAGCCGGAAGTTGTAAATGCCATTGGAGCTCACCATGATGAGGTTGAAATGACAACATTATACGCGCCAATTATTCAGGTGTGTGATGCCATAAGTGGCGCACGCCCAGGCGCTCGCCGAGAAATTGCCGAACAATACATGAAACGTTTAAAAGATCTGGAAGCCTTAGCATTAAGTTACGATGGGGTAGAGAAGACCTATGCGATTCAGGCCGGACGTGAAGTGCGTGTGATTGTATCGAGTGATAAAGTTACCGATACCCGTGCTGAGGAATTAGCCTTTGAAATTTCACAACGTATTCAAACGGAAATGACTTATCCTGGTCAGGTAAAAGTGACTGTAATTAGGGAAGTGAGAGCTACCGGCTATGCTAAATAACTAGTTAATCAGAACTTAATTAAAAGGCGAAGCAGTAATTACTTCGCCTTTTTTATGTGCTTAAAAGTTATTTACAAAACGACTATTTTTTTTATTAGTAGTAATAAATCACTACCTTTGTCTAAATAACGCAAATTAGAAACACTATGAAAAAAACTAAACATTTCTTAATAATGGCAGCTCTGCCACTATTAATGGGGTCGTGTGTGATACAGAGCTATCATTTAACGACTGGGGCCCCGATTGGCACCAAAGAGGGATTTGTAAAATCAACCAGACACAGTTTTGATGCTGGATTCTCTGCAGTGGCTAAAGAAGCCAAAATCACAAAAATAGGATCAGTCGATTACAAACTTTATTCGAATGGTAAATTTTCAGTTAAAGTAACGGGGGAATAAGATTATGAAAAAAATTACAACATTTGTAAGTGTCATTGCTGTAGCAGCAGTGCTTACATCATGCTCAATAACTATGCCAATGGCAATTTCTGAAGCTCCAATTGGTAATAAAGTAGGTACCTCAAAAACTGTAGTGCTTTTTGGCGGACTCGAATTAAATAGAAATTTTGGTATTGCTCAGGCTGCCCATAATGGCGGTATAAAAGGTGGTGTGGGAGTTGCTGATATTAAGTATTCTCAATTCATTTTATTCTCTACAAAAGAAATTATTGTTCACGGAAATTAAAACTAAGAAATCATGAAAAAAATATTTTTACTTATTGCAATAGTTACCTCAGTGGTAACTACCTCATGTACCAGAGTTTATCCGTTAATGGTTACTAGCAATGCCGGATTAAAAGAAGGTAAAGTTGAAAAAACAGTTTGGTTTGGTCTTGCTATGAATGTTGATTTAAGCGTAGCAACTGCAGCCAAAAATGGTGGTATTAATAAAGTCGCTACTGTAGATTACGGTGTTAAAGGCGGTTTATTCAATAAAACCTATTTTGTTAGAGTTACAGGTGAGTAATCACTCATCATACATAAAAAGCCGCGGAGAAATTCGCGGCTTTTTTGTTTAAAAAACCCAAATAGTTTCTAATAGCAGTTAATAAGATTAACTTAGCCGTTTTAAACATAAATATCATAAAACATTGACATTCGACGATTTTAATTTTAAACCCGATTTATTAGAAGGTTTATACAGTATGGGTTACAAACAACCCACCCCAATTCAGGAACAAGCTATCCCCGTTATACTAAACAATAAAGATTTAATTGCCTGCGCACAAACCGGTACCGGTAAAACAGCTGCCTATTTGCTTCCTATTATTGAACATATTTTAGAAGCACCAACCCGACATTTAAACACACTCATTATAGCCCCAACCCGTGAACTCGTGCTTCAAATTGATCAACAAATTGACGGTATGGGTTATTTCTGTTCGGTTGGCTCCATTGCCATTTACGGCGGTAACGATGGTTTTACTTGGGAAAAACAAAAACACGCCCTGCGTGAAGGCGTAGATATCATTTGCGCAACACCCGGACGATTAATGGCTCTTTTACAAAACGGTGATATCAATTTCGAACATTTGCAACATTTGGTTTTAGACGAAGCCGATCGCATGCTCGATATGGGTTTCTTCGATGATATCCGTTCCATCATCAATTATCTGCCAAAACAACGTCAAACCATTATGTTCTCGGCCACCATGCCTTCTAAAATACGAATGCTGGCGAATCAAATTGCAAAAGATCCTGAACAAATAAATATCGCTATCAGCAAACCGGCAGCCGGCATTGTTCAGCAGGCCTATGTGGTGTATGATAATCAAAAAGAAGCCTTGGTTAAGAGTATTTTAAAAAATCCCGATTACCAATCGGTCATTATTTTTTCTTCTACCAAAGAAAACGTGAAACTGCTAGAGAAAAATTTAAAGCGTGAAGAAAGTTCTTTAAAGGCCTTCCATTCAGATTTAGAACAAGCTGAGCGTGAAGAAATTATGCGTGAATTTAAAAGCCGACGATTACGCATTCTTATTGGCACCGATATTTTATCACGAGGGATAGATGTGGATGGCATTAGTTTGGTAATCAACTATGATGCACCTCCTGATCCGGAAGATTATATTCACCGTATTGGTCGAACGGCCAGAGCCTCTAAAGCCGGCGTTGCCATTACCTTTGTAAACCAACGCGATCAGGGTAAGTTTTCTCGCATTGAAGATTTAATGGGTTATGAAGTAACCAAAATGCCTTTACCGCCCGAACTTGGTCCGGGACCGGCATACGACCCGGAAGCCAATAAAAAAGAAGGCTTTAAACGCGGTCCGGCAAATGGAAAAGGAAATTCGAATTACAAAGGCAAGAAAAAATCGCGACCCTAAGTTACCTGCTTTAACATGTATTAAATTCCCAAGCTGCCAATTATTGGAAGACTTGTTTAATTGCAGCGTCCATGTATAAATAGGCTGAGGATGCACCTTGATTTTTACATTTTATTTTCCTAAATTTGGAAAATTGGGAGTTCGTTAAAGTCCTACAAAATAATTTTAAATGAAAAACACATTTTTTAAGTTTAAATGTCATTATGCTCATGTTTGCATGCTTCTCTTTATGCTTATGAACCACGGTGTTTTTTCTGCTGTAAAAACATGGACCAATACCGCAGGTGGTGCTTGGACAACAGCCGGAAACTGGTCGCCAAATGGTGTCCCTACTTTGGGGGATGACGTTATTTTACTGCCATTACTCGATAATACTAAATTTATCTCGGCTGTTCCACAAATAACTTTAAATAGTATTATCTGCTCGGGAGTAGGCTTTAGCTGGCTGCAAGCTTCAGCATCAGGGAATACGATAAGTGTCACTTCTTCTTTAACTATTCCTGCTTCGTATTCTTTAACTATTGGAACTACGGGCGCACGCCATTGTTTTAGAATCTTAAGTGTTTGCACAGCCAGTATTAATGGCGGCCTAGCATTTGATGCAGGAAACACAAACAGGGCGTTTGAGGTGTATGGGACATTAGTAGTGAATGCAAGCGGAAATGTTTATGACCCAAACCCTAGTGGCGGAAGTGATTATTATTTTTTTAGTGGCGCTAATTTAAAAACTCAAAAAACACAGGGTTTCACTACCACTTCGGCAGCTAATTTTGCCGCAATTAACTGGAATGCTGCTTTGTCGGTTGGCGGCACATATAGCTATGCGCCAGGGGTTAATTATGAATACAATGGCACATCCGATCAAATAACCGGCTTGGGTCTGAGTCAAACTACCCCATCAAATGTGGTCAATAATAACGCCAGTGGTCAAAAAGTTACCTTAAGCGCTGCTACAAAAATATCGGGCACCTTAACCATAAATGCTGTATCAACATTAAGTGCTTCCGCATTTTCGTTCTCAATTGGTGCAACTACCGGTGCCGGAAATTTTGTAAATAATGGCACATTTAGTGCGGGTACAGGAACCGTTGTTTTTAACGGCAATGCCGCACAAACCATCAGTGGAGCTAGTACCACCACCTTTAATTGTTTAACCATAAATAATGCCAGTGGTGTTATACTTTCTACACCCGCTAAGGTAAGTGGCACTTTGGCCTTAACTTCAGGTTTATTCAATGTAACCAGCACTAATTCGCTCACTTTACTTGGCACAGCTGTTGCCCCAGCCTTAACTGCCGCTGCGACAAGTTATGTTAATGGGCCTATGACCTACATAAAGAATACCTCCGGAAGCTCTACATTAAATTTTCCTATTGGAACCTCACCAGATTGTAGGCCCATGCAATTGGTTGTGAACCATGGCAACACCAATTTATATAACTATAAAGGTGAATTATTTAATGCCTCAGCCAAGGCACTGGCCTATACCATGCCTGGTACTATTGATACTGTTTCAAATACGCATTATTGGGATTTGACACGAATGGATAATTCGAGCGTTAATCAACCGAGTTTAGATCTTTCAGGCACGGCCACTCTTAAATTAACGTTTGGGGCCAACGACGCAGTTAAAGATTTAACAACCTTAAGGCTTGTAAAAAACACCTATTCTGCAACAACTACCTGGATTGATTTGTTTGGCGGTGCAACCGGAGGCACCACTACGAATGGAAATATCACTTCCATTGGATTTAACTCATTTTCAAGATTTACTTTGGCAGGAAATGCCGCCGGAATTAACCCACTACCTATCACTTTACTTGACTTTACTGCAGAACCACAAGATGACCTCGTGTTATTAAACTGGAGCACCTTATCTGAAAAAAACTCCGATTATTTTACCGTTGAAAAATCGTTTGATGGTTTGACCTTTGAAGCGGTGACAACGACTCCTGCGGCTGGCAATAGCAGTTTTAAACGCAGTTATTCCACTTTAGATCACGGTGCAAACAAAAACATTAATTACTACCGCTTAAAACAAAGTGATTTTGACGGAACGGTTACGTATTACAAAATTATAGCCCTAGCGTTTAATAATCTATCGAGCGACTTAACTATATTTCCAAATCCAACTAAGGCTGGTGTTATTACGCTTAGTAAATTAAATGCAGAATTAAGTGCCATCGAAATCTTTAATGCAACCGGGCAACAAGTTTATTTTAATACAGGAACGGTGTCAAGCATTGATTTAACAGGTTTACCGGGCGGTGTATACTATCTTAGAGCTGTTACGGTTGCTAGCAGTATTCATAAAAAGATTGTAATCGAAAATTAATTAATTATTTTCTTTGGGTTTATCGCTTTCGTGCGTGCGCATAGAATTAAACCAATTCATTAAAAGTGTTTGTTGTTCTTTGCTGAGTTTAGCATTACCATGAATTAAGGTATACGAACTCATTGGCATTTCACCTTCTTTGATCATTTCAACACATTCTTTTAATTTGTGATCGGCTTTACGAGCAGAATAAGTGCCCCATTCGGAGAAATTTAAATGCCTTGTGCCTTCATTAACATGATGTTTAATCCACCACGAAAGCGGCGCTATATTGGTATACCAAGGGTAGGTGACTTGATTGCTATGGCAATCGTAGCATGAGTTTTTTAACATAGAAGCCAGTTCAGGATTAGCTTGTGAAATAAACAACACATCGCGTTCGGCAGCTGAAACTTTGTTTGTTTTATCAATTCTAAAAAATTGAAAAATAAGTAATAAAACAATGAGCGAGATGCTCATGTTTTTAATGGTGAATTCCTTTTGCATGCGATTGATTTTAGTTTTGATCTAAGTTAAAATATAAGGTTTGTCCTGTTTTAAATTCTTTGGCAGCATAAACAATAATAGAATTTCCATGCTTGCTTTCACCCAGCAATTCGTAGCAGCGGCCATTATAGCTGCAGTGTAGAATGGTTAGTTCAAGGTCATAGGTTGATTTTGAGCTGCAAAGTTTAAGTTTATCGGGACGCAAAAAAATTTTTGAAGCTGTTTTTAGTGTTGATTTTTTTTCGAGATCTTCTTGTTTAATGATATTGAAGTCGCCTAGTAAACCGGCCAGTTTAGAGTTTTTTGGTTTATAATAAACCGCCCATTTTTCGCCGGCCTGAACTATTTTGCCTTGGTCCATAACCAATAAGCTGGTCGCATATTTTAAGGCTTCCTCGGCTAAATGCGTGATGAGAATAACCGCCGTTTTGTTTTTTTTAACCTCCTGAACGATGAATGAAAAAAGTTTTTCGGTAAGTAGTTTATCTAAATTACTAAAGGGTTCATCGAGCAGTAAAACTTTTGGAATTACCGCCAGTGCCCTGGCAATGGCTACCCGCTGTTTTTGGCCGCTTGATAAATATTTTGCACGGGTATCTTTTAAATTACTGAGTTCGAGTAATTTTAAAATTTTAGCAGCTCTTTTTACTTTGCTTTCATTGGTGTATCCAATGAGTTTGTCGAAAATATTTTCTTCAACAGTGTGGTTTTCGAGTACATAAAATTCCTGACTTACCAACTTCATGCCGTCATGTCCGGGTATGAGGTTATAAGAAGGGCCTAATACTTTTTCGTTATTTAGATGCACGTCACCTTCCGGAAGGTCTTCCAGACCGTATATACACTTTAAGAGGGTTGTTTTTCCGCTACCACTTTTGCCAACAATGGCGAGGATTTCACCTTTATCTAATTGAAGGGAAACATGCCTTATTCCTTTAAAATAATTTTGATTGTTATAGTTAAAGGATATGTTGCGAACTTTTAAGATGGCTAGCGAATTAAAGTAAGACTGGTTTTTTTATTGTAAACGTTGCCATCGAAACCAGTAGCTTTTACGACAACAAGATAGACACCATCGCTACAGGCCATTCCACTGGTGGTATGCCCATCCCAGGTACCGTTTACCTTATCCCAATTGGCAATTAAAACACCATCGCGGTTATAGACAAAGGCAGTGAGACTAGAAATACCGGTTATTAGTGGTTTAAAATAGTCGTTAACCCCGTCGTCGTTTGGTGTAAAAATATTAGGGAGAGAAATGCTGGAGGAATCGGAAATGTGAAAAACATAATCGGCGGTATCGCTGCAGCCTTTAGTGCCAATGGCCACAAGCGAAACGGTATAACTCCCTGCTTTATAATAGGGTTTAGTAACGCTTGTGGTTGAATCGCGTGTATCTCTATCGCTGTAAAGCCAGTAAATTTTCGTGCAGTAAGAAGAATAATTGGTTAGGGTCATTTCGTTTGGATAACCTGTAGAAGCGAGGCTTGCATTAAAGGCTGCAAGTGCAGTTTTTGCAGTAGTCACAACTTTTGAAGTGGTAAAGGTGCCACTTGCATTTGCAACGGTTAACTGAACACGGTAGGTTTGGCTTTTTGTGAAACTCAAGCTGATGGTGGTTCCGGTTAACTCAGATAACACGGTTAAACCCGATTGGGGACTTATTGACCAGGAATACGAACTCGGATTGCCATTGCTAGTAGCGCTAAATGACTGTGAAATATCGGTACAAAAAAGCGTATTACCTGAAACAATGCTCGCTGTTGGGGCTATTTGAGCCTTAAGGGAGATTGTAAACAAAACACTAGCAGCTATTTTTAATAACTTATTCATACAAAACGTTATAAATTTACTAAAAATTCCAGAGTATTAACATTGTCAGCAAAATCACTTATAACAGGGCGCTGTGAATAACCAAAAGGCACCTGTTTATGTCCTACAATGCACTGTATATGATCTTTTTGCGCATCTAAATAATTCTTAACTTCTGATTCGTTTTTATAGCGCTGAAAATAAAGTACGCCAACCGGTGAATGTAGGTCGGTATTTTCGCGGATCATGATAAAATTATTATCTAAAAAAGGCAACGACTCAAGTAAATAAATGGCGCGATGATAATCGTAATTATTGCCATATTTTTTATTATTCACCACTTCTCCAAAATCAACGATGGCCTCGAAAAGTTTGTCAAATTTATAATTTTCGGGAACCAGAAGTTTACTCACATTGCGACAACCCAAGCCAAAGTATTGAAAGATATCCGCTCCTAATTTTTTCAGGTCTTCATCGCTTTCAGCGCCATTTAGAACAGCCACCGATGTGCGGCTTTTACGAATAATGTTGGGGTACTTCCCGAAATAATAATGAAGGTGACTCGCTGTATTGTCGCTACCAGTAGCAACGATGGCATCAAAGTTACTCAGTTTGCCATCGGCAAATAATATAAAATCTTCAAATAGCGCTTCGTAGTGTGTTAGAAGTTTTAAGAAGAAGGGGAGTAGCACATTATCATCGCTCGACATTTTAATTAGAGCCTTGTTGCCACTCAAAAGCACACACATCACATCGTGAAAACAAACCAGGGGAATATTACCGGCACAAATAATGGCAACGGTTTTAGCTTTTTTTTCAGGCAAACCGATGGTAAATGTTGCGAGGGCCTCCTCTCCTAAAAAACTACCGATGTTAAAAATGGCGGTATTAACATATTTTGGAATAAACCAATTATTGTAAATGTGAGCAGCTTCAATTAGTTGCTCTAATCCTTCGTGCATCTTGCTTTCGGAGTCGAGGGGTGTTCCTGAATAATGTCGGTTAATGAACTTGCCCACCTGAACAAAAGCATCAATTCTTTGTTTTAAAGTCATAGATTAGGTCGTATATTTGCAAACTAATTTAATAAGGGTACGATCTATTGGAAGCCTTAAAATTAGAGAACAAAACTACAAAAAAAATGGCAATAATAATTACAGATGAGTGCATAAATTGCGGGGCTTGTGAGCCTGAATGTCCGAATAATGCCATTTATGAAGGTGGTGCCGAATGGCGCTACGCCGACGGAACGTCCTTGGCAGGCAAATATAAAGGACAGAACAGTGGTGTTGAGGTTGGTGCCGATGAACCGCAAACGCCTAAAAATATGGATGTTTATTTTATTGTGAGTGATAAATGCACCGAGTGTGTGGGTTTTCATGATGAACCGCAGTGTGCTGCCGTTTGTCCGGTTGATTGCTGTATTAAGGATGAAGACGTTATTGAATCGAATGATCAGTTGCTGGCTAAAAAAGAAGCCCTGCATATTGGAGAATAAGGATAAAATTAAAAGGGCTTGTTGAACCAAAGCTGCAAGCCCATTCTAAAACATACAATCACCCAGTTAGTAATCTAATAACGCGCGCATCGCTACTTCTACTTTTTCGGCATTAGGCAGCATGGTTTTTTCCAGCGTAGAGTTTAAAGGAATGGCCGGTAAATTTTCGGCGCCAACAACTTTCACAGGAGCGTCCAGGTATTCGAAACAATTTTCTGAAATTCGGGCTGCAATACTCTGAGAAAAGCCATTAAACACGGGCTCTTCCGTTAAAACCATTATTTTTCCATGTTTACGGGCACTTTCAAAAATAGCGGTTTCATCAATGGGTGAAATGGTGCGTAAATCAAGAATTTCAATACTTCCTTCAAAATTTTTAGCTGCAGCTTTGGCCCAATATACGCCCATGCCGTAAGTGATCACACACATCGAATTTCCTGAATTAATTTGTGTCTGTTCGGCTTCTATCACCAAGCGTGCCTTCCCAAATGGAATCACATAATTTTCATCGGGCTCAATGGTTTTAGCATCCTCGGTTCCTTTTATTTTACTCCAGTATAAACCTTTGTGTTCGAGTATGACTACCGGATTAGGATCATAATAAGCCGACTTTAATAATCCCTTTAAATCGGCACCGGTACTCGGATAAGCAATTTTAATTCCTCGGATATTAGCTAACACACTTTCTACACTGCTCGAGTGATAGGGGCCGCCGCTGCCATAGGCGCCAATTGGCACACGTAAAATCATACTCACCGGCCATTTGCCATTAGATAAATAACACGAGCGACTTACTTCGGTAAATAATTGGTTGAGGCCCGGCCAAATATAATCGGCAAACTGAACCTCTACAATGGGTTTAAGCCCAACCGCACTCATTCCTACGGTTGATCCCACAATAAACGCTTCTTGAATAGGCGTGTTAAACACGCGGTGATCGCCAAATTGTTGGGCTAATGTGGCCGCTTCTCTAAACACACCGCCAAGTCGCGCACCCACATCCTGGCCGTAAACCAGGCATTCGGGATGATTAACCATTAATTCTCTGATGGCAAATAAGGCGCTGTCGACCATAACGGTTGGCTGTTTGCCGGCCGGACTACGTTCACCTTTTTCTTCGGTAATAGGGGTGGGAGCAAATTCGTAATCAAAAAGATCTTCAGGTCTTGGATCCTCTTCCAGCAAGGCTTTTTGGTAATCAGCCTCGACTAGAATCTTAGCATTTTCTTCAATGGCTTTTATCTCAGAAGCATCCATGCCTGCAATAATTAACTGATTGCGTAAACGTGGCAAGGGGTCTTTTTTTTCTGCTTCCGCCAAGTCGTCGCGGTACCATTCTTTTCGCACACCACTGGTATGGTGATTAAGCAGAGGAACTTTGGCGTGAATTAACATGGGCCGGCGCTCTTTGCGGATAATTTCAATAAAATCTTTGAGCGTATTGTAACTTAAAATAAAATCGGATCCATCAATGGTTTTTGTTTCAATGCCTTTAAAACCGCGGGCAAATTCGGCTATGTCTTGTGCGCGAATTTCACGTGCATGGGCACTAATGTCCCATTCGTTATCTTGAACAAAAAATAAAATGGGTAATTGTTTTAGAGCAGCCATTTGAAAGGCCTCCGACACTTCACCTTCGGTGCAACTGGCGTCGCCCAAGGAACAAACGGCAATGGGATTAAACCCCTTAAAATCGGCCGACAAGCCTGTTTTTTCGAGGTATTGCAAGCCCATGGCAATGCCGGTTGTTGGAATAGCCTGCATGCCGGTAGCGCTCGATTGGTGAGGGATTTTTGGCATGTTATCTCGACGCAAACTTGGGTGCGAATAATAAGTTCTTCCGCCTGAAAAGGGATCATTGCGTTTAGCCAACAATTGCAACATTAATTCAAATGGCGTCATGCCAATGCTCAATAAAACACTGTCGTCACGGTAGTAGGCACTTAAAAAATCCTGAGGGAGTAATTGCAAACCTAAGGCAATCTGCACGGCTTCGTGACCGCGGCTGGTGGCATGCACGTATTTGGCAGTTACCTCTTTGTTTAATTCAAACAACTCGGTCATGCTTTTTGCTGTGCACATCACTTCGAATGCTTTTTTTAAAATATCGAGAGGTATCTTGGTCTTCAAATTCGTTGTTTTTAAGGAAAGGTCTTCCATTGTTGGTCTATAATTGTTTAAAATTAGGGTTTTTCGGCTCAAAAAGACATAATTATTATTTAAAATTAAATTAACAGGTGATTGTATACAATTGCTTTCAGTGGCCACATTTACAGGCTATGTTAACTGTATATTTAAGAACTTTGAGCCGGACTTATTTAAAAAATAGAGTTGTTTTACTTGCTATTTTCTGGTTTGTATCATGTAAGCATACAAAAAACGAACGTGTTGCCGTGCAAAAGGAGAAGCCCAAAATCACCTCTAATAAGCCGGTTAAAGAAAAACAAAGCAGCCAAGGGGCCACCGGTAAAACGAATGCTCAGGACGAATTACAATCAAAATTGGGTTTAACAAAAGAGCAAATAAAAAAAAGTACTTTATATTCTTTTATTCTTGATTGGTACGGTGTACCTTACCAGTATGGAGGTTGCCAAAAGTCGGGAGTTGATTGCAGTTGTTTTACGAATATTCTTTATGATGAGGTTTATCACAAAAAAATCCCTCGTTCAAGCGGCGACCTTTATGCAAAGTGTTATAAAATAGCTCCCGAAGATGCAAAGGAGGGGGATTTATTCTTTTTTAAAATAAATGGTACCAGCATTTCGCATGTAGGGGTGTTTTTAAAAAAGAACTATTTTGTTCATTCAAGCACCAGCAAGGGGGTGATTGTAAATAGTATTGAAGAGGCTTACTATAAAAAATATTTTTTCTGTGCTGGAAAGATCAAAGAATCATGATAAACGGATTACAATTTTCTATTCCGCAGCGTATGTTGCACATTCGAATTACCATTGTCGTGTCGTTACTTATTTCCTTTTTTCTAAGTTTGAGTTTATGGGCCGGCGAACGCAGTTTTCCCTATGCTGGAATTTTTAATGAGCAGCTATTAAGCGCACCATTTGATTATTTATTTGTGGTTCTAGCCGTAGTATTGTTACTAGGCTCCATTCTCTTTAAAAGGCATCGGCTACTGCTGGTGCTATTTTTATTTCTGTCTACCTTGTGGATTTTATTCGATATTAACCGATGTCAACCTTGGTTTTACACCTATTGTTTTTTGCTGCTGGTGTTTGTTTTTTATGATGGACGCGTGGATGATTCGAATAAATTCACTTCGTATTTTATTTTACTCCAACTTATTTTCTCTTCCGTTTATTTTTTTTGCGGATTAAGTCAGTTAAATGCATTTTTTGTGGAGAATGAGTTCAGACAAATTATTGCCCCATTACACGTATTTGTGAGCGATCGGCAATTTTCCTTTTTTATACGACTTGGGGTGGTAGTGCCGTATTTACTTATGTTTATAGGAATTGGTTTGATGATTGCTCCGATTCGTTACTTAGCAATTACCTTAGGAGTGCTGCTGCACATAAGTTTACTTGTTTTTTTATTCCCATCAAAACTCCAGTTAAACTATGCCGAATGGTTTGCCAATTTTTCATATATAATTATTTTGTTTTTGTTGTTTTCCGGCAAAACAAAGCAACAATACTTTAGTCCAACTTTTTTAGTTCAATTACCACTTTTTTATCTTGTTTTACTGGTCTGTATTATTTTGCCTTTTTTTAATAAAAGAGGGTATTGGCCAGATTTTTTATCCTCTAATTTCAGAAGTGGCGGCAATAAACAAGTTGAATTAAAATTAGGCCCTGATGCGCTAAAAAAAATCAAAACTGAGCAGTTTTATTTTGTCGTGAAACGCAATTCGGCGTATTATCTTGATATCACTGCCTGGAGTTTAGCCTCCTTAAATGCGCCCTATTTTCCCGACCAAAGAACATTTAACAGTATTTACAAGTGTGTGCTTGAAGAAAACGCCTTGGGTGTTAAAGAAATAGAATTGCAAAGGCCGTTGCATAAATAGGTATTGCTTATGCCAACAGCTAGTTTTATATTTGTACATATTTTAAATTTATAATGAATAGAATTTTACTAGGAGTAAATGTATTATTGGTTGCTGCGGTAGCTATTTTGTTTTACAAAGTTTATTCAGCCGAATCCCCAATAAAAGTTGAGTCAATCGAAAGCATAAAGGAATCGGAAAAAGAAGGGAAGGTTAAAACGGAATCCACGCATGTGGAGCAGGTTGGAAATGTGCCAACTGGAAAAATTGCTTTTGTAGACATCGATCAATTAAACGAAGAGAGTCTTGAAATTGGTGATTTGGTTTCTGAAACCAAGCGCCGAAAAGTAAATATCGAAGCCAGCATGGAAAGTTTAAACATGCAATATCAACGTAAAGTTGAAGAATTTCAAAATTCACAAAAAGCGGGCATCGCTTCACAAGCTGAATTAGAAGCAAAGGCCAGAGAAATTCAGGCTCTCGAAACAGAAGCCTCCAACAAACAATTACAAATGGATAATTTGTCGATGGATATCAGTACTAAAAACAGCAACTTTCAAAAAAGTGTACGTGATTTCCTTATCAAATGGAATAACGGCAAATACGATTACATTCTTTCCTATAGTGAGGCCATCCCAAGTATGTTATTAGGTAATACCACACTTGAAGTCACCAATGAAGTGATTGGCGAGTTAAACAAACAATACAAACAAAAGAAAATAAAAAAATAAGGCATGGGCAAACTTCATGAAAAAATAAAATCGGTTGAAGAGTTTCACAATGTGTTTAAGATTGGAAATGGCGATGACATTAGATTGATTGAAGAAAAAGACTATACCTTACGTTACAATTTAATTAAAGAAGAGAATGACGAGTATTTGGATGCCTGCAAAAACAGCGATATTGTTGAAATTGCCGATGCATTGGGAGATCAGTTATACATTTTATTCGGCACCATTTTAAAACACGGATTGCAGCATAAAATAGAAGAAGTATACGATGAAATTCACCGCAGTAACATGAGTAAACTCGATGAAAAAGGTCAGCCTATTTATCGGGAAGACGGGAAAATCCTTAAATCAACCTTGTATTTTAAGCCGAATATTAAAATGATTTTAGATAAATAAATTACAAAATTTAATAGCTTATAGAGCCGAAGGTAGAAGATTCGGTTTTTTTATGACCTAAGCAAAGGCGCTGAAAACCTGACTAATAAAGTGTTTCAAGAGGGCTGGTTTTAAGACTAAAATAAACCCCACGCCAAACAAAGCACCCCAGAAATGCGATTCGTGACTAATATTATCCGAATAAGAACTTGTTTTTTTTCGTCGGATAAGGTAATAGCTTACCCCAAGCAATAAGGCACCGGCAATCCAACCTTGCATGGGAAAGAAAAATAGGGAAATTTGACTGAGTGGACTTACCATGATACAACAAAACATAATAGACGAAACAGCACCTGAGGCCCCTAAGGAAGAATAACTGGGATTGTTTTTGTTTCGGAAATATTCAGTTAATGAAGCGGCATAAATGCCACCGGTGAATAATAGGATGTAATAGAGTTTTCCGAGTTTTTCGCCAAATAATTGGGGAAAGAAATGATTTTCGAGGGCAGACCCAAAACTATAAAAAGCAATGAGATTAAAGGCAAGGTGCATGAAATCACCATGAATAAAGGCATGCGTTAAAAAGCGGTAGTGTTCCTTGTTGTGATAAATAGAGTAGGGATGAAACAAATATTTGGCCATTGCATTTCTATCGTTAAAACAGTAAACCGAAAAAACGATGATAATGGCAATAAAAGCGTAGGTAATCATTTTAATTTTAAGCCAAAGATAAATTTAAATTCATAGGTTTAAATAAAAGACACGGAATGAACATAATTAAATGCTTATTCCTCCTGTGTTTTACCATGCCCCATGTATTTGTTGATGGCAAAATGACCGAAATAGATAAAGGGAATCAAACAAAAGGCTATCAGCAGTTTAAACGAATAGCCCCATGCGGCATTGGTGGTAAATTGATCCATGGTCCATTTACCGGGCAATACAAAGGCAATGTATTGTACTAAAAAGGTATCAAAAAGCTGACTGATGACGGTACTTCCTGTAGCACGCAGCCAAATAAGTTTTGAACCGGTGCGATTTCTGAACACCCAAAAAATGTAAACATCCACCAACTGTGAAATTAAAAAAGCAATGATGCTGCCTAAGATGATCCACTGACTTTGACCAAACACCATGGTGAAACTTTCATCGTTTACGGGGCCGCCCGGTATGGATTTAATATGCAGACTGATAGAAATGATAAGAAACATGTAGGCAATTAAGCCAACGGTTATGTAGGTGAGTTTTCGTACGCCTTGTTTGCCATAGTGTTCATTAATCAAATCGGTCAGTAAAAAAACAACGGGCCATAATATGATACCAACACTTTGTTTAAAGAGTCCGAAAAACTCAACCACTTTGCCACCAATTAATTCGGCAACAATGGCGTTGGTCACAAAAAAGCCGGCTAAGACAATAAAAACAAGATCTTTTCTTTTGTTGAAATCCATAATTAAACAACCTATGAGGCGCTGAATTGTTTATTTAAAAATATAAAAAATAAGAAGGCAAAGAGAGGTATTAAAAAGAATATTCATGATGGCTATAAAGGCCATATCCTGTTTAAATAACAAAAAAGTTTCATACCCAAAACTCGAAAAGGTGCTAAGGCCTCCGCAGAAGCCGGTAAGCAAAAGTAATTTAAGATTGGAATTAACTACGTCCTTTGATTGCATGAGCCACAGTACTAGGCTAAAGATTAAACAGGCAATCAAGTTAGCAATAAACGTAGACCAAGGCAAACTCGCATTCGTTTTTTGAAAACCCAGACCGATGAGGTAACGGAGCAGTGAGCCCAAACCTCCGCCAATAAAAACGAAAACAAAATTCATGAATCTGATTTAAGTTCAAATGTAATAGAATAAAGGTGAACCTCTAATCTTTTATTTGAAACCCTATTTATGTATATTCGCTTCACGCAATAAAAACACTATGACCCCAATATTACTCAACAACAAAGTTAAAGAGCCATCCCACATTTTGGTGATTGCCGAAAAATTTCAAAATGAATTTGGTTTACCGGATAAGGTAAACGATTATATTCAAGCTCGTTTGAAGGCGGATGATAAAAAGCCACTGAGCTATAATTATATCGGGAAATATATTTCCATTTATATCCTTGATAAAAGTAAAGAGAAAAATAAACGCAATGAAGAACTCCGCCGGCACGGTGCTGCGGTAGCCGATGCTTTGAATGCGCATAAAGGCAAAGAGATATACATTTACAATCAAACCAAACAGTCGCATTTATCATTGGCTGCTGCCGAAGGCATTGTTTTGGGCAATTACCAATTTAACCGTCACCGCAGTCATCCCGATAAATCGGCAAACACCATAGCTTCGGTAATTATTGCCAACACCACAATTAACCCAGGTTTGGTGAAGGAGTTAAATGTTGTATGTGAGGCCACTTGTTTGGCGCGTGATTTAGTGAACGAACCCGTAAACCATTTAAACGCAACAGACCTTTCCAATGCCTTTAAAAAAATGGGGAAAGACGCGGGTTTTAAAGTGGACGTGTATAACAAGGCTAAAATTACCCAATTAAAAATGGGCGGACTATTAGCAGTGAATGCAGGCAGTGTGGATGAGCCAACCTTTAGTATAATGGAATATAAACCAGCCAATGCTAAAAATAAAAAACCTTTTGTATTGGTTGGTAAAGGTGTGGTATACGATACCGGTGGATTAAGTTTAAAGCCCACGCCAAACAGTATGGATATGATGAAGTGTGATATGGCGGGGGCTGCAGCGGTTGGCGCTGCCATGTATGCCATTGCCAAATCAAAATTAAAGGTTCATGTTATTGCCTTAGTTCCGGCTACAGATAACCGTCCGGGTTTTAACGCCTTTGCTCCGGGTGATATTATTACGATGATGGATGGAAGCACCGTTGAAATGCTTAATTCGGATGCAGAAGGCAGAATGATATTGGCAGATGCCTTACATTTTGCGAAACGATACGAGCCAAGCTTAACCATTGATGTGGCTACCTTAACCGGCTCTGCTGCTGCGGCCATTGGTCCAATGGGCATTGTCGGTATGGGTACTGCGTCCGATAAACAAAAGGTCAAAATACATGAAAGTGGTTTAAGCGTATATGAGCGCATCGCGGAATTTCCGTTTTGGGACGAGTACGATGAATTAATGAAAAGTGATATTGCTGATCAGAAAAATTTAGGTGGACCCTTTGCTGGCGCTATAACAGCCGGAAAATTTTTAAATAAATTCACCAATTACCCATATTACCATTTGGATATCGCAGGCCCTGCCTTTTTAACGGCAAAAGACAGTTACCGAGGAAAAGGTGGTACGGGGGTAGGTGTTAGATTGTTTTTTGATTTATTTAAAAATTTGTAGTTATATTTATACTAACAAACCCTAAAATTCGAGCCATCATGAAAACAATGAATCTAGCACTCGTTGCAGTTGTTTTGGTAACACTGCTCTCCTGTAAAAAAAGTAAAACCGAAACCCCAGTCGTTGACCCTACGCCAACGGGTTGCACACCTCAAGTCATTACCGTTACTAGCGACGTTTCTACACCTACGGTGTGGTTGGCTTGTAATATTTATGTGATTAGTGTCGGACAAATTTCAATTACTAGTACTTTAACTATTGAGCCGGGTGCCGTTGTGAAATTTAAAGACATCGTGGGTGATAATGCTATTATCGTATCGGCTGCAGGAAAAATTATGGCAGAAGGAACAGCAGACAAGCCCATCGTATTTACTTCTTACAAAGATGATGCTCACGGTGGTGATAATAATGGCGACGCCAGTCTAACAGCACCCGCTCGCTTGGATTGGGGTGGAATTATCATGAACAGCAATACCTGTAGTTTTAAATATTGTTTGTTTATGTATGGTGGTGAAGGTCCGAGCAGCAATGTGGGTCAACCTACTTTAGAGTATTCGTACCATTACGGTACAGTTGATCATTGCACCTTTGCCTATTGCGGCGGTGAAACCGGATATGCCGGCTATGGCGTGGTGGATGCCCGATCGAGCGAAAATCCGAATTTTGTGGTGACCAACTCCACTTTTTATGGATGCATAAAACCCATCTTTATGAGTCCACATAACAGCATCGATAATTCAAATACTTTTCACAATCCTGCAAATCCTGCCGAAAAAAATCAATTGAACGGTATTTTTCTCACTTCTACCTCTAATCAAGCAACCACTAATGTGAGTTGGCTTGAAACAGAAGTGCCCTTTGTATTAACCGGCTCTACTTCATTTTCACCCGGCTTAAACTTAATTATTGCTCAGGATGTGATTATTAAAGTGGCCACACTTCCTTCTATTGGTTATAATAAAATTTCCTTTAGAGATGGCAAAAGCATTATTCAAGGTTATAATTTACCGGGTGTGTTTTTTACCAGTTATCTGGATGATGCCCATGGCGGTGACACGAATGGCGACGGCACTTCCTCTAGTGCTGCTCCTGGAGATTGGTATGGCATTCAGGATGTATCAGCATCCATTGGTACAAATAACAATTGTTACCAGTGGCCCAATATATTATATGCGAAATTCCCTTAGCGATATTTTTTGTTTTAAATATCATTTAGAAATCACGGCCCACACATAACACTATCAGTAATGTTGGTAAGAAATCTTAAGGTGAAAACAGAATACATGAATCTTAAAAATGCCATCTTCGTAGCGCTTGTATTTTTGATTAGTCATAAAAGTTTTGCTAAAAGTAATTTAAAGCAAAGTTTAATTGTGGTACACGTCCAAAGTGTCGGGGGTAAAGGGAAGAGCCAGTTCAAACAGAAAATATTTTCCTACCATTTTTTAAATGGAAGTTTTGTTGGAAGAGATGAATTGCTAAGTGTTGATGGAAAAAAAGACGGAAAAGATTATATCCGAACCGACAATGGCCAGAATACCATTTATAAAGACCGTTATTTAATTACCGGCATCGGTAACATTATTGATCTGGTTGATAAAACAGTCTTGTTCGACGGCAAAGCCGGTTTAATAAGGTGCAGCAACGACAGCGCCATCTTTTATACCAACGATCTTTTTAAAGGAAAATTTTACAGCATCTATGATTTTAACGCCAAGCAATACCGGGAAGTAAAAGATCAGTTGTTTAAACCTAAATTTGGCCGTGATGTTGAGTATGATAAAATCGTGAGTCCTTTTAAGATCAATTATTACCCGCAGGGCAAACCAAAAGTTGTATTATGTGCCGATGCGGGTTATGGCCAACAAGGCATTAAAAATATTAGCTATGTGCCCGACCCACCGATGTACTGGATCGATAACAGTAATTTTTTGTTCAGCTATTTTAATAAAGATAATACCGAATTATCTTTTTATAAAATAAATGTGGATACAAAAGCAAGCATACTGGTTGGAAAAATTGCCATGAGTTCTGAATCGGATGCCGCAACCCTTTCGGTAGTAAGCAGCGATCAGTTAATTATGCGTTTAGGTAATAAACAAGTGTTTATTGATCTGAAAAACAACCTGGTGAATTTACTTGATTTCACTAAACCAGTTTATGGCTTTAGTTATGAAACCAAGGCCGATAGCAAAGGACGTAGTATTAAATTAAACGGAAAAGATTTAGGCAAGTTCCATTTTGAATCGCGGAATTTTATGCCGGGTGAAAATATTGCCGCTTTTGTTAAAGAAATGGTTTTAGGTTCGGAGAGTTACCAGCAAGGTCTATCGGTATGGAACTACGGAAAACAAGGCTGGCAGTCGGTTGATGCGGACGAAGTGCTGACTTTGGTGGGCTGGATAAAAGAGTAAGTGACTTTAGGTACCCGAAGATTTTTCAGGCTTTTCTGTTTTTTGTTTTTTCTCTTTCTTCTCTACGATTTTATCAGCACCACAGGCTGTGCAAGGTGTATAACCTTGTTTTTTTGCTTCTACCAATGAAATAGCCTTGCCTTCTTTTTTAGCCAGACTACAATTTTTACTGTGGTATTTTTTACCGGTTTCGGTGATAAAAACCGTTTGTGCTGAAATTTTGGAAATGCTCAGAAGAAAAACTATAAGACTTATACCGGCAAATTTGAAAATTTTCATGGTGCTAATAATATAAGGCTAATGTAATAATTATAAAACGACTGTATAAGCTTCACAAGTTTTTTTAACGGAATTAGCTATATTTGTTCAAAGCCAACTGTTTTTTACAAAAATTGAATGAGCCAAGAAAAAGATACTATATCTAAATCTGCCTGTCCACGTTGCGACTCCGAATTTGTTTGTAATCCAAGTAATATCTCGGCCTGCGATTGTTCGAAGATTGAATTAAGCGCCGAAGAATTTCGTTTTATTTCTTCAAAATTCACCATTTGTGTTTGCAATACATGTTTAAAGGACATTAAAGACGAATACAATTCGAACTTCCATTATAATAAACCAAATAATTTTAAAGACCGGCAATATAGTTTGTTTTTGATTTTTTCACTTATTTCTTTTTATTCAGTCCTGGCTCAAACTTTTGCGCCTTCAGTAGGAATACCGGGCAGCACAGCAGTTGATAAAGATAGTTCGGTGTTTCTCAACTGGGCTTCATCCTGCACCATCACGAGGGGTTATCAGGATATTTCTGATCCATCTTTAGGCTTTACTTCTGTGGGCGATAGTAGCATGGCCATCGGAAAAGCCATGGAGAACGGGGTAATTAGTTTGGGTGACGGAGGGATTGCCATTTGTAGTTTTGCGCATCCGATCACTAACGGACCCGGATTTGACTTTGCGGTTTTTGAAAATAGTTTTGATGATCAGTTTTTAGAATTAGCATTTGTCGAGGTAAGTAGTGATGGTAGTCATTTTTTCCGGTTTTGTGCCACCAGTTTAAGTGATACCATGGTTCAAACACCCGGCTTTGGTTATACCGATGCCACTAAACTTAATAATCTGGCCGGTAAATACCGTGGTGGATACGGTACACCTTTTGATTTGGAGGAATTAAAAGGTATTTCTGGACTAAACATAAATAACATTACCCATGTGAAAATAATTGACGTGGTTGGTTCTATTTCGAGGCCCTATGCTACTTACGACGCCTTTAAACATAAAATCAACGAGCCATGGCCAACACCTTATCCATCGGGTGGATTTGATCTGGATGCGATAGGGGTTATGCATCAAAGTACTATAACTGGTTTGACTTCTAATGAAAATAATAACAAGTTGGTGATTTATCCAAATCCCGCAACATCAGGAAGTTTACTTCATGTTGAGTCGGAATCAACCATCACAAACATTGAATTAGTAGATAGTAAAGGAACTCCCATCCTTCAATCACAAAACACCTCAATCGATCTGGAAGGCGTCAAAGCTGGTATGTATTTATTGAAAATTCAAACTGAAGCGGGCATGCAAGTTTCTAAGTTGCTTATTTATTAGAACCGAAAAATTTCGAAAATTAAAATCGGTATATAAATGCCGTTTGATTATCGTTCAAAGGATTCAGGAAAAACAAAGTCTTGTCGATCAAACTGGGTTCAATGGTGGTTTCGTAGCGTAAATTGGGAAAACGTTTTTTAACTGAATCAACTCTGGCTTTTAAGTTTTCGGCTTGCCAAAAAATTAAGTAGGTAGGTTTCATTTTAGGTTCCAGCTTATTATAGTAAACCAATGCTGAGTCGGCTGTAAACTGTTTTGTAATGC
Source organism: Sphingobacteriaceae bacterium (assembly GCA_947480015.1). Classification (GTDB taxonomy): domain Bacteria; phylum Bacteroidota; class Bacteroidia; order B-17B0; family Aurantibacillaceae; genus Aurantibacillus. The sequence continues at coordinate 11,779 of CANKBS010000013.1, read as the reverse complement.
CGCATACAGAAATCCATTTGCCATAGTAAAAAAGCGGAGGCATTAAAAAATCATTTTCTTTATTGCTGTCTTCCACAAAAAAATTAGTGGAGTCATGCTTCGTATACAAATAGGTCATAGCTTCCACCCGATGGCGTTTGCTGTAGGAGGTGCTGAGGATAGGAAGTAATAAGAAATTCAAACTAATCACAAAAATTTTTGAAAAACGAAAAAGTTTTCTGTTTATTTTTTCCTTGTATTGTTCATATAAAAGAAACATGCCAATGGTTCCCGAAATGATCATCAAAGGTAAGACGGTCATGATAAAACGCTCTTGTTTATTGGGGAAGTAGGTGTGAAAGGCCAGATAAAAAAATACCGGCCAAAAGATCAAAGCCATTTTTTTCCAAGAATAAAAATAACCGGCAAACAAAATAAGGCTTAACGGTGGAATAAGTAATCCGAAAATAAGATCAAAATACATGTGCCAGTTATCGGAGCCATACACACCGGCATTGTCGATGTTGTATTGTACATAAGATAAAAACTCAGCGAAGGGTTTTTTCCAGATCATATAATCCACGCCTCCTTGCGTGGCAATAACAACGGCAAAGAATGAGAGGGTAAGTATGACTAGATGTTTAAAGGAACTTCTTAGAAGGAGCAAGGCTAAACCAATACCCGCCGTTATAAATACTGTTTGAAAGCGTATGGAAAAGGCAATACCCAGCCATAAACCCGCGAACATAAAATTTTTCCAGTTGATTTCTTTTTTGTTAAGTTGATAAATGGCAATGAGCACCGGAGGCACGCAAACAAATTCCACCAAATTTCTAACACTCATAAATGGCATAAACCAAAACAAAGTCACAAACACACCAACATACCAGGCTTCTTTTTTAGTGGCGTATTGCTCGGTTATTTTATATGCATAGGTGATGATGAGTAGTGACCATACCGCATGCAAAAATCGAATGACGACCATTTTTGCCTGTGGATTTACTAGACCTATGACGTTTAAAAATTTAAAAATATAATAATGAAGGCCAATGTAGAAAAGTGAATGTCCTTGTGGTTGCCTTGATAGATCGGAATCAGATGGCAACCAGTTATTGTAATCAAAGCCATCGGCCCAGCTTTGTGACGATTCGATAATTAAAAAATGATCGTCGTGCCAGCCAAAGCCCTTGCTGAAAATCACAGAAACCATTCGAATAAGGAAGCCAATAATTACGAGTTGCGATAAGGGTGAATACTTAGTTGTAAACCAGAGACGAAAGTTTGTCATTTTTGCGCTTTTTTGTAAAAATAAAGGGCCACAAAGGAAAAGATGATGTTGGGGGTCCATACCCCGAGCAGAGGCGATGCAAAGCCCGTGGTAGCAATGGTTTTAAACACATACATGAGCATGATGTAAATACAACTGATAAATAAACCCAATGCAATTTGTAAACCAACACCACCGCGTACTTTACGTGAGGACACACAAACCCCAATGATGGTTAAAATAAAAGTGGCAAATGGAAAGGAGGAACGTTGGTACTGTTCAACTTCATACAATTCAATGCGGTTAGAGCCTTTTGCTTTTTCGCGAGCTATGTAATCGCGCAGTTCGAAAAAGGGTTTGGTTTCAATTTTACTTTCGTCGCGCCACATATCAATGGGTGCAAATTCGAGTTTTAGTTTTTTACTGGCCGTATAAGTATTCGTTTGTTTATAAATGGGTTTGGTGTTCTGCAGTGTATCGAGCCGGTCCTGAACTAAAATTTTTCTTTCTCTGACATTACTTAAGATCCATTCCGATGAAAGACTGTCCCAGTGCATGTTGTCGGCGCTTAAAAAATAAACTTGTTTGTTATCGACAACATCTTCCAGGCTCACCTTATAGGCGGTATTGGTATGATTGTCGTAACTCTCTATGTACAATAAACGATTGCTGCCTATTTTGCGGTGGATGTTTTGTTCGTCGTTATTGTAATTTTTATTAATCCATTTATCTTCAAAACCAATTTTAATTTTGAAGGCACGCGGTAAAATAAAATGATTCAGCATTAAGGAAGAAAAAGAAAGAATAAAGGCTCCGATAATATAAGGGCGGAGGATCCGCGCAAAACTGGTTCCGGAACACAAAATGGCTATGAACTCAGTCTGTTGGGCCATTTTGGAAGTGAAGAAAATAACGGAGATAAAAATAAATAAGGGTGAAAACTGATTGCCGTAATACGGAATAAACATCAAGTAATAATCAAAAATGATCTCTTTTAAAGGGATGTCGTTACCACTAAAAGTGGCCAGTTTATCTTTAATGTCGAACACAATAAAGATCATTAGGATAAGCGTAATAGAAAAGAAGAAGGTCGTTAAGAACTTCTTCAGAATATATCTATCTAACTTTTTTAATAACATCCTTTTATAAACGTTGGGCCACTTGTTTCACCATTTTATTTTTCCACTCGTAAAAACTACCATCAATAATGCGTCGGCGGGCTTCTTTCACCAGCCATAAATAAAAACCTAAATTATGTACACTGGCAATTTGTGCAGCCAGTAATTCGTTGCAAGTTAATAAATGGCGCAAATAGGCCTTCGAATAACCACTATCAACAAAGGTGGTTCCGTTTTCATCAAGGGGTGAGAAATCGTTCTTCCATTTTTCGTTACGGATATTGATGATACCATTGGAGGTGAATAACAAGCCATGACGGGCATTACGGGTTGGCATCACACAATCAAACATATCAATACCCAAAGCAATACATTCTAAAATATTAACCGGAGTACCAACACCCATTAAATAACGGGGTTTATCGGCCGGTAAAATGTTGGTCACCAGTTCGGTCATTTCATACATGTCTTCGGCCGGCTCACCCACACTTAAACCACCTATGGCATTGCCGAAACAATTTTTGGAAGCAATGTACTCAGCCGATTCTACACGCAAATCCTTATAAACACTACCCTGAACAATGGGAAACAATTCCTGATGATAACCATATTTTGGCTCTGTTTCATTAAACTGGGTGATGCAGCGATCTAACCAACGATGCGTAAGGGCCAGTGAATTTTTAGCATAGGCATAATCGCAAGGGTAGGGGGTGCACTCGTCAAAAGCCATCATGATATCGGCCCCAATAGTGCGCTGTATATCCATCACACTTTCGGGCGAAAAAAAATGTTTACTTCCGTCGATATGACTTTTAAAAGTGGCACCTTCTTCTTTTAATTTGCGTTGAGCCGACAGTGAAAAAATCTGATAACCGCCACTATCGGTTAATATAGGATGATCCCAGCCATTAAACTTATGTAAGCCACCGGCTTGTTCAATCACGTTTAAACCCGGACGCAGATATAGGTGGTAGGTGTTTCCTAAAATGATCTGGGCTTCAATATCATTTTTTAATTCGCGCTGATGCACGGCCTTAACCGTACCGGCGGTTCCAACGGGCATAAAAATGGGAGTTTCAATCGGACCATGGTCGGTTTCAATTAATCCCGCTCTGGCTTTCGATTGTGTATCGGTATATAAGTGGCTAAATTTCAATTCCTGCAAAGTTAGTATTATTTAATTTTCCTGAATTTTTGGGCGATTTATTCCTTGATTAAAGTTTTAAATAATGCTAAAACCTCGTCCATTTTTTTAAACTGATAATCGGCTAGCGCAAAACCCCGCAAATCGGCATGGGCATCGTCGGGAACCGCCACTACCTGCATTTGAGCCGCTTTAGCCGAGATCACCCCGTTTAATGAATCTTCAATCACCATGCAGGAGCTGGCTTCGAGTCCCAGTTTTTCGGCGCAATTAAGAAAAACCTCGGGATGAGGTTTAGCATACTTTAAAAACTCTGCAGAGCAAAGGGCGTCGAAAGTGACGCTTAATTGAAGCTTTTTGAGCACGGCTTCCATAAGCTGATGTGACGAGGAAGTAGCCAAGCCAAGCTTCATGTGATTAGCTTTACACCAGTGAATGAGTTCGGGTATGCCTTCAATAAACGTGCCTTCTTCATCAATATATTCTAAAAGTAATGCGATCACGCGTATTTCAATCTGTGGCGCCAAACTAGACTCTAATTGAAAGTGTTTTAGCCAAAGTCTGATCACTTCATTAAAACGCATGCCCATGGTTTTGCGGCAATCATCTTCGGTTAAAGCCATGCCCCATTCATTAAAACCGGCTATCATGGCCCTTCTCCACAGGTATTCGCTTTCTATTAAAACCCCGTCCATGTCAAAGATCACTGCCTTTATGCGCAAATTCATTGTTAATTATTTTGTTTAATAGTTGCAAAGATATCTTATTTTGCAAGGGTAGCACATGATAACTTTGCGTATATGCTATTTCCTGACTTTCGTGAAATTGGTTTACCGGAGTTTCTCTCGGTAATGGCCCTTATTGGTTTCACCCTTATTCTGATTAATTACCTAATCAATTACCTACCCCTTTCTTTATTTAAAGATGTGCGTTTTTCAACCAAAGAAAATTACCCGCCTGTTTCGGTTATTATTTGTGCCAAAAACGAGGATGAAAACCTGACCGAATTTTTACCGAAAATATTAACTCAGGAATATCCAGATTTTGAAGTGATTGTAGTAAACGATTGCAGTTACGATAATACCGAAAATGTGATCGATGAATTTGCTCAGATTTTTCCGAATTTGCGTAAAGCCAATATAAAGGAGGATGCTTATTACAAACATGGTAAAAAATTCGCCATGCTGGTAGGGATCAAAGCGGCAAAAAATAATCAATTGTTGTTTACCGATGCCGATTGTTATCCTTCCTCCAACCAATGGTTAAAGGAAATGGCAGCAGGTTTTTCCGATCAACGTGAAATTGTAGTGGGTTACGGGGCTTACGAAAAACAAAAAGGGTTTCTCAATAAACTCATTCGTTTTGATGCCTTTATGATTGCTGTGCAATATCTTTCTTCCACCATTAAGAACAAACCTTATATGGGAGTTGGCCGCAACCTAGCTTACACCAAAGATCTTTTTTTTAAGGAAAAAGGATTTTCAAAACATTATCATATAAATTCGGGCGACGATGATTTGTTTGTGAATCAGGCTTCTACCAAAAGTAATGTAAATGTGTGTATTACTAAAGATGCCATTACACATTCTAAAGCGGAAACCACATTTAGAGACTGGTGCATTCAAAAGGCTCGCCATTTAACCACGGCGCCGCTTTACAACCATTCAACCAAATCGAAAATTGCTTTTAACTATTTTTCACAATACTTTTTTTACTTCTCTTTGCTGGCCCTCTGCCTTTCAGTGAAGACAGTTTTATTAATCCCTATGCTGTTATTTTTAAAGATGATGTTGCAATGGATTGTTTTAAACAAGGCTTCTAAAAAGTTAAATGAAAAGGATCTGTTAACAGGTTCTGTGTTTTATGAATTGATACTCTTGTTTATTTATCCTATCTTTCATGTAAGCAAAGTAATATATAAACCGAATAAGTGGACGAACTAGAAGATAACGATCAGCGATTAACCACCAAAGCCGTTTATGATTATAAGTTGGTTAAATTGGCCGTTAATGAAGGCAATCAAAAAGCCTATGCCGAATTATTGCAACGCTATCGCGAGAGTGTTTTCTTCATGATGATGAAAATGTGCAATAATAAAGATGATGCCGAAGATCTTACTATTGAAGCCTTTGGACGTGCCTTTAAACGGTTGGAACAATACAGTCCCGATTTTGCGTTTAGCACTTGGTTATTTAAAATTGCCAGTAATAATGCCATTGATTTTTTAAGAAAGAAAAAACAAAAGTATGCCATTTCGCTTGATAACAAAGGCGAGAACTCAGTGGGCACCGACCATTCGGCCAATATTAAATCGGGCACACTCGATCCGGAAGAACATTTTATTCGCAAACAAAAAATTGAGAACCTGAGGTATTTAGTGGATAATTTAAAACCTAAATACAAAGAAATGATCGAACTCTTTTATTTTCAGGAACTGAGTCACGAAGAAATTTCTAAAAAATTAAATCTGCCTATAGGCACCATAAAGGCCCAATTATTCAGGGCCCGCGACTTGCTGTATAATGTATTAAGCCACGGCGATGCCCGCATGTAATTGACAGATATTCTATATAAATATTTTCCCGATCTAAGTGATGAACAACGAAAAAAATTCGATGCTTTGTTCGAACTCTACCGTTTTTGGAACGAGCAGATCAATGTTATTTCCCGCAAAGATAGTGAACTGCTTTACGAACGGCATATTTTACACTCCTTGGGAATAGCCAAAGTAATGACTTTTAAGCCCGGCACTAAAGTGTTGGATGTAGGCACCGGCGGCGGTTTCCCGGGCATTCCCCTGGCCATTCTGTTTCCTGAAAGTGATTTTACATTGGTTGATAGCATCGGAAAAAAAATTAAAGTGGTGAATGAAGTTTCAACTGCCTTAGGTTTAAAAAATGTTTTGGCCTACCATAAACGTGCCGAAGAACTGGATGAAAAATTTCATTTTGTGGTTAGCCGCGCTGTTACCGAATTTCCGGCTTTTTACCGGTGGGTTAAAAATAAATTCCTGAAAGATAATTTTAACGACCTGCCCAATGGTATACTCTATTTAAAGGGTGGCGACTTAAAAGAAGAGTTTGGTCCCTTTTACGAGCGCGCTAAATTTCATGAACTCAAAAATTATTTTACAGAAGAATTTTTCGAGACTAAAAAAGTGGTTTATTACAAAATGTAATTTGTCGAGCGTTGAATATTCTCAAGGGCTCATTCCACTTACCTTCCGGCTATGAATTCGAGTTTTTTAATCCTAGGAAAACACAATGCCATTTAAAAATCCGGCATTTATTTCTGATACTTTTGACGCGCAAAAGTATCCAAAACGCTTTTGACCTTTTGTAGGAGATTTTTCTTTCGCGGGCTAGAGGCAGCGAAAGAAAACCACTGCCTGGCCAGGCCTTTTTTCTAAACGCTCAAACCCATTGATGTGGGCCTGTCCAGCAGCTATCTCTGCAAAAGGTCAAAAAGGCAGCGCCCGTCAAACTGAAAGCCTAAAAAAACTCTACACATATAAAGAATTTCAATCCGACTTTTTGAGGGTCGACTAATTACTTCTTTTATTCTTTAAGGGCACCTAAGTTCATTCCCAACATTTCTGGTTTTATCATGGCCAGTGCTCTTTTTACTTCAACATAATCGGGTTTTAATTGCAAAGCCTTATCCCAACTGCGTTTGGCCAGCGTATACCTTTGTTCATTAAAATAGGCCCCTCCTAAATTAAAATAAGCTTCGGCATTGGCAGGTTCTAATAAAGTAAGGGTGTTAAAGTTGATGGCTGCCGAATCCATTCTTCCGCGGTTAAATGCCAGGGCTGCTCTGTTTTTTAAATCTGCTGCATAAGCCAGGTAGTAATTTCTTAAATAAGGATTGTTGGGATACAAGCGTTCAGCATTTTTCCAGTAATACAGTGCTTCAAAATATTTGTGTAACTGAAAATACAAAAGTCCTAAATTTAAATAACCATTCACATAACGGGGATGTAATTCGATGAAATGCCTGAGTACTTCAATGCCATGATGGATAGCCGATTCGCGGCGGTTGGCATATTTACCGATTTTTACATCTTCCTGAATAATTTTTAACGTGCCATTATAATCGTTAAATGAACTATCTGCTGTTTTAGATGGCGCAAAATCTTTTGTATTTAAAAGATCAACATATCGGGCTTATAAAGCTCAGGTTCATTTATTTGAAAATTTAGTTTAAAAAAAATGTGAAAATCGTTTACATGAAATTAGTGAATAAACCTGCGACTGAATCCCAAAAAAAATTAAAATGAGTGAGAACAGGCTTTACCTGAGGAAGCGGTAAAAAGCAAGGACTGTTATGTGAATTTGTTAGCAGGAGTATGGCTTAATTAGTTTTGTTTTTTCGGATATTTGTGCCTATTATTAGGCAAGGAAAGGCTATGAGTGCAACGAAAAATGACATAAACCAAAAATCAGGTCATCAGTCACCTCATGGGCATAGTCGTCATCAAAAGGCCAAGGCATTTTTAATTCTTAAAGTTTTGGTAAGACGAGAAGCCATTCACGCCTTTATGATTATTTTGGGGGTGTTTTCAGCAGCTTTTGGTTTAAAAAGCTTTTTACTCCCCAACAATTTTATTGATGGCGGTATTACCGGCATCTCCCTGTTAACTTCCGAAGTCACCGGCATCGATTTGCCTATTCTTATTGTGCTGCTTAACATTCCCTTTGTTATTATGGGCTACGCTCAAATTGGCAAAAACTTCGTCGTTAAAACCAGTATGGGCATCATTGGCCTTGCCCTTTGTATTGCCATCGTTAATTTCCCCATACTCACCACCGATCGCTTACTCATATCGGTATTCGGCGGATTTTTTCTGGGTGCCGGCATTGGCCTTGCCATGCGGGGCGGCGGCGTTATTGATGGCACCGAAGTAATGGCGATTTATTTTAGTAAAAAAACCGGACTCACCATTGGTGATATTATTCTCATTGTGAATATTATCATCTTTTCTTTTGCAGCCTGGTTGCTCTCCTTTGAAACCGCATTATATTCAATTTTAACGTATCTTAGCGCCTCCAAAACCGTCGATTTTATTATTGAAGGGATTGAGGAATATACCGGTGTGACTATTATCTCGGCAAAGAATGAAGAATTAAGAATAATGATCACCGAAAAACTTGGCCGTGGCGTAACTGTTTACAAAGGCACACGGGGTTATGGAAAAACCGGAGAGAAAAAAGGAGAAATTGATATTTTGTATTCGGTGATTACACGTCTGGAAGTAGCAAGATTAAATACCGAAATAGAGAAAATTGATCCGGCCGCTTTTGTGATCATGAACAGAGTAAAGGATACCAAAGGGGGAATGATCAAAAAAAGAGTGTTGCACTAAATTAAACAAGGTATTATGTGGAAATATTTTTCGGGGGTATTATTAAGAAATAAGTTGTGGTTTACCCTCTCTGTATTGATTCTTACCATCTTCATGGCTTATGAGGCTTCAAAAATGGAGTTATCATACGAGTTTGCAAAAATTTTACCCGATACCGACAGTACCTTTATCGAATACCGTAATTTTAAAAAGGTATTTGGCGAAGATGGCAACATTATGGTAATGGGCTTTGAAGACAAAGACCTTTACAAATACGAAAAATTCAGAGACCTTCAGAAGTTAAGCAAAGACCTTAAAAACATTCAGGGCATAAAAGATATAATGTCGGTGACCTCCATTTTTAAAGTGGTTAAAAACGATAGTCTCGAAAAACTGGAAGTTGTTCCGGTTATTAAAAACACCATCACCTCGCAAGCGGAAACCGACAGTTTAAAAAAAGAAATTTTTAATCTACCGGGTTACGATGGTCTAATCTACAACAAAGAAACCGGAGCTTATTCCATTGTAATCACTTTTAATAAGAAAGATCTCGATTCAAAACGTCGTTTAGATATTGTAGAAGAGATCCGCGTGTTAGGGACCGAATTCAGTAAAAAATACGGTACCGAAATGCATTATTCGGGCATGCCCTATATACGTTCGCAACTCATGACCAAGGTGCGCAATGAAATGACCTTGTTTTTAATTCTCGCCATTTGTGTCACCTCGCTCATCCTCTGGTTATTTTTCCGTTCCTTATCAACCGTGCTCTTTTCGCTGGTGGTAGTGGTTATTGGCGTGGTTTGGTCAATAGGCATTATGGAATTGTTCGGCTATAAGATCACCGTTCTTTCAGGTTTAATAGCCCCATTGATCATGGTGATCGGTCTACCCAATTGTATCTTCCTCATTAATAAATACCATAGCGAATTTTTACTGCATGGCAATAAAATGAAGGCATTACAGCGTAGCATCGAAACCATTGGCATCACTTTATTTCTGGCAAATATTACAACCGCCATTGGTTTTGGTGTGTTGTATTTTACAAAAAGTTCCATGTTGGTTGAATTTGGTGTGGTAGCGGCTGTTAGTGTGTTGGCGACCTATCTCATTACACTCATTTTAATTCCGGTTATTTTAAATTATTTACCAACGCCAAAAGCCAAGCATACCAAACATCAGGAAGGTAAACGCATCAATAAGATCCTCGATATGATCGATCAGCTGGTGCAAAGACGGAGGGCTGCAATTTATACTATCACTACGGTTATTACTTTAATTTCATTCTGGGGCATGACTTTTATTGATATGAATGGTTATGTGGTAGATGATCTTCCGTCTAAAGACCCGGTGTATAACGACCTTGCTTTTTTTGAAAAGAATTTTCACGGAGTTTTACCTTTTGAAATTTCAGTAGATACCAAAGTGGCTAATGGTCTGTTTGTCAATAATGCCAAGGCTTTGTACAAAATTAAACGTCTCGAAAAAGTAATGGCCGAGTACCCGGTATTTTCAAAGCCGGTTTCGGTTATCGAAGCCATTAAGTTTTCATATCAGGCTTACAAAGGTGGCGACCCCAAGTTCTACAAATTGCCGGGTGTAGATGATCTTAAAAAATTATCGGAGTATCAGGGATCTTTAAAAGGTAAAGGCAGTTTGGTGCAAACCGTTATGGATTCAGCCAAACAAGTAGCCCGCATTTCTTACCGTGCGGCCGATATCGGTTCCAAAAAAATGGATGAATTGATGTTGGATCTGAAACCAAAAATTGATTCCATCTTTGATCCTGCCGAATATAAGGTGGTATTAACTGGACACAGTTTAGTGTTCTTAAAAAGCAACGATTACCTTTTATCAAATTTATTAGAAAGTTTACTCATCGAAATTATTCTTATCGCCATTGTGGGTATTGCTTTGTTCCGTTCGGTGCGCATCATCATCCTTTCTAAATTACCTTGTCTCATTCCTTTGGCTATTACGGCAGGTGTCATGGGCTTTCTCGATATAAGGTTTAAACCTTCTACCATTTTAATTTTTAGTATTGCCTTTGGTATTTCTTCCGATGGTACCATTTACTTCCTCACCAAATACCGTCAGGAATTAAAAAAATATAAGAAGACCGCATCCGAGGCTATCTCTGCCGCTATACACGATACCGGTTTAAGTATGATTTATACTTCAGTTATTTTGTTTAGTGGATTCGCCATCTTCTCTGCCTCGAGTTTTGGTGGCACGGTGGCTTTGGGTGTTTTGGTATCGCTCACGCTTATTCTGTCTATGTTTACCAATCTTATTTTATTGCCTGCCATCTTATTGTCTATTAATAAACGCGCCATTAAACACGCGCTTATTGAGCCGCCCTTGATCGATATTGAGGATGATGAAGAGAAGTAATTAGTGTACACTTAACGAGTGATTGATTATTTGGGCGCCCGGGCGGGCTTTCGCGACTCGCTCTTTTTGCCTGCGGATATCCGGAAGCAAAAAGGAGCTCAGACAGACGCTCAATCCCTGGCGCAAAATCTCAAACTTTAAATGCTTTTATCATTCTCTATTTTAGATTCTCTCCTGTAAAAATTGAATAGCATTTTGATTATTTTTTATTTAAATAGGATTAAGACTTTTGCTTTTTATATTGCAATTCGCTTTACTAAAAATAATTGAGATAATATTTTAGGTAAAATTTAATTTCACAATTTCTAAAATTGTCTGAAAGTAGTTAGACTTTAAAAGTACTAGAGCGCCAGGGACTGATAGAAAGCCCGCGCGAAGACATTTTGTCTTGTCCTGAAATAGGTTTACACTAAAAAGTGTAAAAAAATGGAAGTAAAAATCATTCAAAAATCGGGTTACTTGTTTACCGAAACAGAAAAACATCACATTATTAAGGAGTTTCTAGCAACGGGGCGCACGAAGCGGTTTATATG